>CAZYDW010000020.1:0-31272 GCA_964646445.1 uncultured Bacteroides sp. | reverse complement strand
AACACATGGACGTGTATGGAAAGATTCAGCTTATCCGAAAACGGAAAGGTGCGGATGGAGTTGACCATTTCTACCGACTTGATATGACGAATAACCAGGTGCGCGCAAGAGTAAAAGCCATACACTCTAATCCAGAGTTGGATCATATTTTTGATGATTTAGCAAAACGAGAGGATTAAAGAGTATACCTTTCAGCGTTTACACACTTTTCAGCGATAGCCATACATTTTAGCGATAGCAGAATTTTCACAGGAAGGAGGGTGCAAAATGGCAATGGCGCAGACAGCTTTCAAAATAAGACCGGCTTTGAACCGTCGCCGCACAGTGGCGGCAAACGAAGCAAAAAGTGCGGAAATACCGCTATTTCAAGCCTTTTTACGCCCTCCTTCCGCAAAAGTCACAGATAGACATTGTATCAAAGACACTACTACGATAGATCCCGCTTGTGGGTCTGGCGGTTTTCTCGTAATGGCATTAAAGCACATTAGACAGCAATACGAGGAATTGGAAAAAAGACGTCCAGGTTTAAATGTTGTTGGTCTTTTCAGAGAATACGCTGACAAATATATTAGAGGAATCGATTTTAACCCGGACTTGTCTCGAGTAGCTAAAATGAATATGGTATTAAACGATGATGGGCATACCGGTATTTTCCATTTTGATTCATTAACCCCATTGTCATTGTGGCCCGGAAAAATTACGGCAAAGATTAAGAAAAACAAAATAGATATTATTATGACTAACCCTCCTTTCGGAAAAAAGTGCGTTATTGATGAAAAAAATACTTGAGCATTATCATTTGGGTACAAATGGGAACTAGGAGCATATGGAAAATGGTTTGAAACAAAAAAAGTTGATGAAAGTCGCACACCAGACATCCTATTTATAGAGATGTGTTTGGAATTGCTTAGACCCGGAGGAAGGATGGCAATTGTATTACCTGATGGAATACTCGGTAATAATGGGTTGGAGTATGTCCGTCAATACATATTAGACAATGCCGATATTGTTGCAATAATCGACTGCCCTGTGGAATCATTCCTACCATCAACTGATACAAAAACCTCGCTACTTGTATTAAAAAAGAAAAAGGCAGCTGGTCTCCCGCAGACATTTGATACCTTTATGGCAATTGCTAAAACTTGTGGCCATGATAGAAGGGGAAAAGAAATATATAAGCGTGACTCTGACGGTGAATGTATTATAAAAGATGGTATTCCTGTCATAGATAATGATTTTGAAGAAATCACAAGGAGATTAATAGAACATGTCAAATCTCGAAATATTTATAACTAATCCTTTTTCGATCTCAACAGCATCATTTTATCCTCGTAATTATAATCCTAACTTCCTATTTGTGCGAGACGGGATGAAAAACAATCCCACTCTCGCAGAATATATAGTCGGGGAGGTGAAAGGTGGGTCTACACCCCCAGCATATCTCTTCTATAAGGAGGAAGGGGTTCCGTTCATTAAAACCTCTGCAGTATCTCGTCATTTCATTAATACAAATGATCTGTATCTAATAAGTAAAAACTTTCATGAAAAGAAATTAAAAAGATCCATTACAAAGCCCTATGATATAATCTACACCATGACAGGTAAGTTTATGGGGAAAGCAGCATTGTGTCCACCAACTATATCTGAAATGAATATGAGACAAAATAGTGTCGTGTTACATACTAAAACTCCTGAAGAGGCAGCATTTTTAACGATTTTCTTGAATTCTCAAGTGAATCGTATTCAGGTAAGGGGAAGCTATTCAATTACAAAACAGAAATTTTTAAATCAAGGGAAGATATCTTCATTAAAAGTAATGCCGTACCACACAAAGTATGATTCTCTGATGAGGCAGTATTTAAAATGCAATCAATATCTATTATGAAAGCGTATTGTCAATACAAAGAATAATAAATTTGTTTAATTCAAATTATCAGTTGCCTTATTCGGACTCACCACAGTTTGGTTTTGTAGTTAAATCAGCAAAGTTTGATAAAACTATGCTCACCCCGAACTTCTATCGTGATGATGTTGCTTGCACAATAGACCTTGTTGATAAAAATAATGAAAGTATTTGTATGGCTAAAAATAATCTCTTAAAAGGTAATGAGATTGGTAGTGCTTATTATCAGGAAGATGGTGTCCCTTTCATAAAAACAAGTGATATTATGAATTATGATATTGATCATGAACCGGACTGCTATTGCGCCGAATCATTTTTATCGCAACTAGATCAAAACATAAAATTGGGTGACATCTTATTTGCTAAAGATGGTAAACCAGGCGAAGTTGGGATGGTACTAGAAAATAAGCGAGCTGTTATATCTAGTGGTATAGTAAAATATCGTCCTCGTTCTGAAAATGAAGGGTATTGGGTGTTTTTATTGCTTTCAAGCCAATATGGAAACGCCTACTTTAAAAAATGGTTTGTCATCGCATCAACAATGCTTCATTTAAGAGCAGATTTTTTTGATGATTTTAAAATTCCCGTAATTACTCCCGAAATAAAAAAAGTATATATTGAGCCACTAAAAAAAGCTTTTTCGGATAAGGCAAGCGCTTATAAACAAATTGTAAAAATAAAAAGTATTGTTGAAGAATCCTACACCAATAGTTCCATCGAACTTACAATGTAGCAAAAGTAATTTAGTTTAAGCGGTGAATGATTTGAAGATCGAAGATTTACACTACAATTTATCCTCCCAGCCAATTTATGATAAGAATTGGGATATAGGAAAATGGCGCAAAGAGAATCCTATGGATTATTTAAAGGCGTTATATATTCTTAATATGGCAAGCAATAACATAGCGCAAACTGAGGTTTTCAAGGCAATTTATCGAGTTACTCGATTGTATATCCCTAATGTGCTGCATAAGTTTTATTCTTTATCAGCCGATAAAGAATCGAACGAAAAAAAGTTTCAAGCTTTATCAAATGGGAAAATTTATATGTCCGATATAAATGACTTTAATGATCCGTATGACAGTAAAGGATTCTTCTATGATCCTATACAGTTGGCTAGTATAAAACGTTTAGAAGCTCATAAAGGAAAAATAATTGATGATTTTTCCACATTTATAAGGGCAACTGCCCTTACAGAAAACGATGTGCAATCTATGCCCATGTGGGCTCATTACAGTAACAATCATAGGGGCTTTTGTATTGCTTATGATATGGAAGATAATATCGCATTAAAAAGCTGCACTTTTCCTGTACAATACATAAACGAGCGGTTGGATATTACAAGCATAATGCTCCAGCAAGCGCAACAGATTTGCAATAAAGTTGATCGAAATATTGAAATTGGAGAAAAAGCAACAGTTATTAGTGATTTGACTATGGTTTTTATGCCCTGTTTGCTATATAACTTGAAGCTTGATGTTTGGAGTTATGAAAAAGAATTTAGATGTACTACCGCAGCAACTTTTAAAGGAATGCCATTTATAGATGCTAAGCCCATGGAAATATACATCGGGATGCACTGCTCAGATGAACATACGAATTGCTTAATGCAAATTGGAAAATCATTACTTATTCCGGTATATAAAATGAGATTAGATCAGTATAGTTCAGATTATAAGTTAGTGGCGCAACGGTTAACCTGAGGAATTTCATAGCAGTGCAAAATAACCAAGTAGCTCAAAAGAACTTAGATAGGATGTTATAGCATGGATATTAATAAAGAAATAGAAAAAATAATCGAATATCAAAACTCATCCTTGCTTCTACAAGACAGGAAAACCGAAGCAGCACTTAAGGCCATAATTGAGCAAGTTACAAATAATTTCGAAAATGGTGATTTCGATTTTTCTAAATTCACCGATATTTCTATAAAGCAAATGGGTAAATTGCGACACACAAAAGCATTTGAATTGTTTTCATGTGAAGAGACTTTATGTATCTATTTGAAGAGAACGTTAGACAGAAAATTCCATGTTAAATATCCAAATAGAAACGAATATATTCATTCGCTGTTCGATGTAATTAACGCATTACATAACATGAACGATTTTTCGATATATAGATTTGATTTTGAGGATTTCTTTAATTCGATTTCTAGCGAATATGTATTCCAAAAATATATTTCCAAGTCCTCATCATTAGAAAGATATCAAATTGAATTGTTTGAGAATTTTGTTGCAAAAACAAAATATGCATACGCCGGCTTGAATACTTCCAATATTATTTGTGAGATAATTGCGAAACACTTTGATGAGGTCTTATCCTTAAAATTTAAGAATTACGGTCTCATTTTTTATCGTCGATACATTGATGATGGAATTCTAATTTTTAATAAACGAGTAGGGGCAGATTTATGTCTTTCCATTATTAGTGAGGTTATTAATGAGATTTTTTTCGATGATGCTATTAAAGTTTCCAAGCAATGCAAAGCTAGACTGAACGCATCCAAAACAAAATATATTTCTGCCTATGATTTAGCATCTGCTCAAGCAACAGATGATTTTGATTTTTTAGGATATAAATTTGTTGTTTCGCCTGTTGTGATCCCAGGCAACCAGCGAATTAAAACCAGTTTTAAATACGGGATAACTCAAAAAAAGATAGATAAATATACCAAACGAATAGACGATATTATAAAAGAATATCAACACAGCAAAGACATGGAATTATTGAGGCATCAATTAAAAGCTTTTACTTTTAGAACAGTCTACCAAATTCCAAAATATAAATCCCAAATTTGGAAGACAAAGGGATTTATAGCTAATTATCAAGAGCTTAGGTATAAGATGGATTCACTCACGGATGATACCAAAGACTTTTTAAAGAATTCCATAATAAATGCTTTTACAAGTAATAGTTTACCGTTGCCCTATTTTTTGACCGGTAATAGGGATGAATCAATCTATAATCTATACAACAATATGTGTAACTATCGAACGCTTCTTTTTGTTGAGCCTATAGGTATCAACAAAAAGGGGTTAGATAAACTTTGCAAACAAATCGGCATTTGGGATCCACACAAAGATTATGACGGATTGGTAAGAGACTATTTAATTAAAGTCAAAGTAGGTCACTAAAAATTAAAGGGCACCGAGTTGCCTCGATACCCTTCAACCGAATCTAAAAATGTATATAGACTCTAAACACAACCATTGGGTTACCCCTTGAAATGATTATGCCGCTGATGTGTGCGGTTTTGCAACCGCTGTTAGAGCAGTACTACTCTAACAAAAATATTATACTATAAAAGTGAGGAAAAAGCAATGGGACGTAGTAATAATATTGAACGAAATAAAATAGATTATCTTTTAACCGATATTATGCCTGTTGAGATTTCTGAACTATTTTCCTATGGAAAGTTTTATGAATTTCTTTTAGATCATCAAAAAGAATTGAACTCCATTGTTAATGAACTGATGAAAGCAAAAGCGACAGGAAAAGATCTACCATTTAATGGCGGATGGTGGGCTTCAACACCATTAAAATATAACATTTTAAAGGGTGTCGATGGCTCAAGAGAAATCAATTTGGTTCAGCCAATCTCTGCCTTAAATATTTATTTCTTTATCGAGTGTTATCAAAAGGAAATTCTTAGTTTCTTAGAAAATCACAACTATTTCTCTTTACGTTATCATAGAAAAAATAACGATCTTTATTATAAAAGAAAAACCAATAGACTGACTGAGTATTTCGCTAAAACTTCACATAAAATAGATAAAAGTATTTTACAGCAAACTGGCGCTTATTTTAAAATTCATAAATTCAACTCTGTTTCATCTTTTACAAACTCCAGATTATGGCAGCAATGCGATTTCAAATATAGATATTTTGCAAAAGTAGATTACAAATCCTGTTTTGATAGTATTTATACTCACACATATAAATGGATTATCGAAAGAAATACTATCGATTCTAAGGAAGCTAAAAACAGCAATCTATTTATTGTTATTGATAGAATATTACAAAATATTAATGGCAAATCTTCTAATGGCGTTATTGTAGGTCCCGAATTTTCAAGAATGATTGCCGAGATATTACTCCAGCATATTGATAAGGAGATTTTGCAGAATCTTCAATCAAAAGGATTGTCCGTTTCAAAAGATTTTCGTGTTTTTAGATATGTAGATGATATTTTTATTTTTGCAAACACTCCGATTATTATAGATGCAATTATAAAAACTATCGAAGCAACTGCGCAAAAATATTTGTTGCACCTAAATGAACTCAAATACTATACAACTGAGACCCCTGTGGTATTAAACAGTTGGATCGAAAAAACGAGAGCTTTTGCCGACAAAATCGCTGATCTATTCTTTAAAAAGAGAGAATTGCATGAATCAAATAATATTGATTACTTAGTTAAAAATGGATACATATCACTAGATAGATTGAAAAATGAATTTTCTTTATTGATGACTGAATTCCCAAAGGATAGGCGCTTTATTGTATCTTTTATATTAAGCACATTGCTTAACAATATTAGTAACAAAAAAGATGGATACAAGCTGTTTGATAAGGATAAAACTGGAAAAGCATATATTTTTCTCGAGTTGGCTTTTTATGTCTATTCTTTTTGCCCTTGCTTTGAACATTCCCAAAAAATCATTTCTATGATTGTTTATTTTGATGACGAATTAAATTTCAAGGACGAAGAGAAGAACCTTCTTAAATTAATCAACCTTATTAGAAGATATTCATTCATTTACGAAAGAGCGAACCTCAATGATATTTGTAATTGGTTTATATTCTTCTACGAATACAAAATTTCACTATTAAAGCATAGTGAGGACATCATTTTTAGCAAAATAATCGACGAAAACAATCCGATACTATGGGCAAACTATTTGATATATAGCCAGTACAATAACAGATATAAAGCTTTAGTATTAAGCAAATTGGAAGAAGTTATTGAAAGTAATGTGATGCAGATGATTCCCCATGAACCATTATTGCAAAAAGAATTCTGGTATGTTCTTGTTTATTGTAATTGCCCATATTTATCGGCACCATTGAAATCAAAATTGCAAGATAAAGTTGGGGAAATCCAACGCTCTGGCAATACCCCTTGTGATATAGCTAATAATTTAATATATGAATTTCTCAACAAAAATCAATCTAATCTTTTTTTCTATTGGGGTTATTACCATTTCAATACCAGTAAGCAATTGACATTCCGAACATACCAAAGAACACTATTTAAACAATATAAGAATAGACGATCAATAGAGTTATATGGCAGTTTAGATTCATAAAATTATAGGAACATGATAGGAGTCCAATTACCGCACTCAATTTTATATAGCAGGCACAGGAGGTTAACTCCCATGCCTGTTACAGTCTTGAGCATTTAATTATTATTTCATCAACTGCGTTGGTATATTTGCAATATATAAATAATTTTCTCTTTCACAGATAAATAATCTCCAAACTAATAATCTCTGTTACTTGTTCTCGGATGCTGTTCATCCGCTGTGCCCACGCCATTTGGTCGAAGGTTTTAAGCTGTTCGGTCACACCTTCTTTTTCGGCAAGTTCTTTTACCAGCCGAGAGAAAAGCTCTTGCGCCTGTTTCTCGGCATCGGCAAGGTGAGAGTGCAGCTTTCCCGAAGTGAGCAGATTGTAGTGCAGAATCCGGCGATGCTGCTTCAGGTAGCGCAAGCGCCTCTGCCCCCAAACCCCAATCTTTTGTTCATCTTCGGCAGGTAATACTAAGTTTGGCAGAACATAATCGCCTATTTCTGTATAAGTACCGCCCATTTGTTCATATACCGTTTTTTCCATAATGCAAAACCTCCTTTGCACTACCATTGTACAAAGGAGGCTCGCTTAAGTCGAATGTGCAATTTTCAGAATTGCAGATTTTTTGAATCTTCTGCAGAGTTTTGAAAGAACATAATATAATAAATCGGGATATAAGTGATCTTGCCGTTTGTTGTGATTTCCCGGGCGTTTGATAGTACAAAGGCTTTTTTGATGCGATAATCCTCATTTTGCACAAAGGTGTTAAGCGCACTGTGTACCGTATAATCCTTACCGGACTTCACTTCAATGGGAACAGCAGACAGACTGTCGTAGTCATCGATCAGATAATCCACTTCACCCTTGCTCCGATTATCATAGTAGAACAGCTTATAACCGTGTGCTATCAGTTCACTGGCAACGACACTCTCGTAGACCGAACCAAGATTGATGCTCGCTTCATCATCCAAAACAGCACGAATGTTATTGCCGTACAAAATGCCGGTCAAAATACCGACATCGTTCAGATAAAGCTTGAGCAAATTCTTTCCGGTGGATTCAATCAAGGGAAACACAGGGTTGGATATTGCCTGTACATTCAGAGCAATTCCGGCGCTGATCAGATACTCAAACTCGTCCTGATAGTCTCCGAAGGTTTTACCTCGCTTGTTTTCAATGTTCTGCGCTACAACTCGTTTCTTTTTGTTTTCCATATTGGACGGGATCAAGTCATATACTCGCCGAATCTTCAGCTTATTCTCCTCATCGTACTTGGAGGCATCCGCAGCATAATAGTCGTGAATTTCACTTTGGATTTCCCTCACGGCTTGGATATTCTTTTCGGAAAGATAGGAGTTCACAGCGTCCGGCAACCCGCCAACGAGCAGATATTTACGGAACAGATCCATCATTTTCCCGTGCATCGGATCATCAAGCGCTTCCAGCTCTTCGAATTTTTTTCGCATAGCTGAAATCGCAATCTCATTCATTCCGTTTGCGTAAAGGAACTCTTCAAAGTCCAGCGGAAACATTCTTACCTTGCGTATGCTGCCCATCGGGATCGAGGTGGTTTGCGAAAGCGTGACGCCCAAAAGCGAGCCGCTGGCAATAAAGGTGAACTTGTCATCCTGCGATAAGAATTTCAGAAGCGTAAGCAAGTGCGGATACGCTTGTATTTCATCAATGAAAATCAGCGTATTTTCTTTTTGCTTCATTTTATTACCCGCAAGCATACTGACCTGAAGATAGAAATCCTCCACAGTTTTGGTATTTGCGAACAAACGGTTGCCCAGCGAATCCTCAACCATATTGATCTCAATAAAGTTTTCAAACAGCTTGCCGCCGACATAGCGAATAATGTACGTTTTTCCGACCTGCCTTGCGCCGTCGATCAAAAGTATTTTTTTAGAACCCGATTTCAGGTGCGCTTCTATTAATGTTTCAATTTTACGATATAGCATAGAACGCCTCCCTCCTGACTTTTCAATAAGATTATATCACAAAAGCAATGACATTTCAATAGAATTAAGTCGATATTTTTATGACATTTCAAATTCAGATATGCAATTAGTCTTTCAAGAAGCTCTCGAAAGGGGCGTCGTCGCTGCAAAAGACATCGAACAGCATTTTTGCACCGAGGCGGAAGCCGACGATGAAGGAATCAAGCTCTGCTTCTCCCATCAGTTCGGCGTAAGCGTTGCAGAAATCGAGAAACAAATCTTTATCTTCTCCCTGCAAGCGCTCCGTCATTTTTTCTTCGATGTCGTTTATGTTATCCGACACCTTGATGATACGGTGATCTTTGCGGTATCCTTTTGCCTGCGGATCAATATTCCCATAGAACAGTTCTTCAATAAAGTTTGCCATTATTCCGCACCTCCGGTTTTGCCGTATTTGCGGATTTGTTCCCGACGGGCAAACTCTTTTAGTATGTAAATATGCCAATTCGACTTCCTAACGATGGTGCGGAAATACGGTGAACAGAAAAACTCGATCAAATACACCTTTGGAATATGGTTGATACCGTTTTTCTTAAAAGACTTCAGGTGTCCTTTGCGGCACCAGTTATTAACCGATGTTTTCACATAGCCGGTCAGCTTTACGGCATCGTCAGCCGTCAGCACATCGGGATATTTAAAGAGAAGCCCTTTATAGAAGTCGTGCATATCCTCACGCACAATGGGCGGTATCTCTCTTTTCATTTTCACAGGGTAACTTCCACTGTACCACCCGGCAGGAGCAGAGTAGCTTTCAGGGAATACTTTGCGATCTTCGAGATAAGCGATAACATCCTCTTTTTTGATTTTATAGCAGCGGGTACGCTTGCCTGTGTACTCGCACGGAATCTTTCCGCTTTGCAAAAGATAAAGCGCAGTTGATTTGCTGATATGGCAAATCCGATAGAGCTGATCTTTCGTTATAACCTCCGGGATCGAATCCCAATTGATTGCGTTCTCTTTCATTAGCAATACACCTAAAAATACAGTATTATCGGTGTGCTGTCCGTGTATTGCCGTTCTGCCTTTGTTCTGCCCTGTCTGCCCTCAGTTCTACCCAAAATCACATTTTTGCATAATTTGAACCCATTTTCCAGAAGCGCCGATACAGAGCCGTTTTCAGGGGTGTGATAGTCAAAAAATCCAGTAACTGTGCGGCTTTGCGGCACAACAAAGCTGACAGTATCTGACATAAAAAATCTGGAAAGTGGTCGAAGCACAATGCACTCGAAATCAGGTAGCCCTCACGGGCTCGTGGGTTCGAATCCCACACTCTCCGCCAAATATTAAAGACCTACATAATACTTGATTATGCAGGTCTTTTCTTATTTTCTGATACTATGCAATACTACATAAAATCAGGCGGTTGGTAACAGGTTGGTAACACTCTGCTCTATGTGTGGATTGTGTTGACCGCCTCGATTTTGGTTTTCATATAAATGTGAGTATAGACTCTCTCTGTGAATGTTTGCGCTGCCTTGTGACCCACAATCTCTTTGATGATTGTGGGATTGACATTGTGAACTGTCAGCTGAGTGATGCAAGTATGCCTTGACTTAATGACAAATGAGTAATATACTTATTGTAGTAAATGATTTACTATAAACTATATGAAAGGTTAATAAATATGAATAATAAAATTTGGTATTGTCCTGTATGTGGGATGAGCAAACAACTTTTCAACAATAAAATATGCGATTGGTGTGGAAGTGAAATTCAAATGGTCGAATCCATTCATCCTCATACATATTATTCTGAAACAGCACAAAAAATATATTCTAAAAAATATATTTTTAATGTAACCGAAGAAGAAGAACATAATATATTACTTGAAGAAGCAAAAACCAATCCATTATTTGATGAAAAAATTGCTGAAAAATCATTTCAAAAATGGAAACAGCAATCTCAAAGAGATAATAATAATTATTTCAAAAATGTATCACAATCGAAACAAGACAACATCCCTAAATGCCCAACTTGCGGCTCTACAAATATAAGCAAAATATCTGCTGTATCAAAAGTTGCGGGAGCAGCTACATTTGGATTGTTCAGCAAAACCGCAAGGTCACAGTTTAAGTGCAATAATTGTGGATATAAATGGTAATAAAAGATTTATTTTATTAATTAAGCCACTCATATTGGGTGGCTTTTACATTTCTTATCACCGCTATGTTACGGTCAAGCAGTATGATAGTTAGAGATAAGATTCTAACTATTTATAAACCGTCATACTTCGGTCAGTTCCGAGCGCATATTATCAAAGCATCGTTTCATATAACTTTGACCACCTGTTGTCGCTACAGTGAGGGCTTGTCTTATAAAGACCTATCCCTGCGAACCATTGGAGTGCAACATTGTTACGAACCTAAATCCATTGTTGGAGTAGGAGAGTAGTTACAGTGTACCAATTTCCTCGCATATTGAGGCTTCGTTTACAATAGTGTATTTCACTATCGGTTACTTAAAAACTGTTATATCTAACAGAAATCCATAACAGTCGGCATATAAACGATTGGAAGGGAAAACATTTTATCCCTACCGACATTTTTGAAAGACATTACCGCAGCAACTGCGGTAATAAGAGTTGGCAATGTACCAATTTTATCAATAATTGCAGTTAAAAATGATAAAATATCTGTACCAGCATCAACAAGCCCTTTGAGAAAACTATCATCCATAAACGCTTGTGATAATTCCTGCCAAGCTGCTTGTATTGCACCACGAATGTTATCAGTATCAATATCTTCTATATCATCAACTTCTTTACGAAGTAGTATAAAATAGCCCTCTCTAGATGTACTTGTTGAAGTTGTAGTTCCAAGACCAGCATTAATTTCATCGGCAAGTTGACCCATACGAGAATACATCCAATTTCCTGGGCAAGATTTATTTGCAAACCAACGATGAACAGTCAATACACATTCTCTAGATGCAGGAGTATAGGCAAGGCTCTTATCTTTATCTGCAATCCAAAGAACTTTCTTTAATCCGTTTCTTTTGCAAATATCAATGCAAAGTTTTACCAACTTGTCATAAACAACCTGCTTAAAAGCATAAGGCTCTGTTGAGTCGGAAGCACATTCGATAACTATATTTATGAGATTTCGCTTGATATGAAAGCATAGACAAAATGCAGGCTGAATTAAAAACCGTTGAGGCAGAATTTAATCAATCGGTCAGTCAGTATAGCAACGGTGAAATAACTCTTGAAGAATACGAGTCGGCAATGGCAAAAAATGAAGCCTATGATATCCAAAGAAAAGCCGTTGATGAGCTCACACAGCAGATTGAAAGAATAGAACCGCTTGCTGATAAAGGCATAAAGCCTGTTATGATTAATGAGATAGGCTATAATAACTTGTTTTTCAGTCAAAGCAATCAAACGGAAATTCTGCTGTTGATATGCGTTGTGGCTATCTTGTTTTCATCGGTATTTTCTGTTGAAAAAAGCTCAAATATGCTTATGCTTAACCATTGTTCAAAAAAAGGCAGAAAACAGTTATATATAAAAAAGATACTTTCTGTTATACCAAAAGCCCTTGTGTTAACTACAATATCGTATTTATCTTTATTTATTCAGAACAATTATTTATACAGTTTTGATAATATGAATGCGAACATACATAATCTGCAATGCTTGCAGGATGTGAATCTGAATGTATCCATATTAGAATATATAATAATGAATTTTGTATTTGAATTTATATTTATAACCGTTATTGCTCTGATGATTACAGCGTTATCTGCATTTGCAACACAACTGATAACAATAATAATTTCTGCTTGTTTATTCATATTGCCAAGTGCTCTTTATATGATAGATATTTATGCAGCAAGGGAAATGTCAGCAATATATCAGCTTAATTTTAATGCACTGCTTTTAGATAAGGGATTTGGCATAAACAGCTTTATTCCACATTTTGCATTAATAATGATTTGTGTTATATTGCTTTGCTTGTGTCAAAGAAAATGGTGCTTAACTAAGGATAGGTAGAATATGAAAATTGAAATAAATAATCTTACAAAAACATATGGAAGCAATAAGGCAGTAAATGACCTGACTCTTACTCTTAATGAGGGTATATACGGAATACTCGGTCCGAACGGTTCAGGCAAAACTACACTGATTAATCTGCTTACGGATAATGTAAACAGAACATCGGGTAAAATTCTGATTAACAATAAGGATATATTATCATTAGGTGCTAAGTACAGGGATTTAATCGGATATATGCCGCAGCAACAAGCACTGTATAATGATTTCAGCGCCTATATGTATCTGAAATATATGTGCTCAGTTAAAGGCATTAAACACAATAATGATTTAATTAACAATATGCTTAAAAAGGTTAATCTCTATGATGTAAGAAACTTAAAGGCGGGCACATTTTCAGGCGGAATGAAGCAAAGATTATTGTTTGCTCAGGCATTACTCAATGACCCTAAGATACTTATTCTTGATGAGCCGACAGCAGGGCTTGACCCAAAGGAAAGAATTAACTTTCGCAATATGCTTGCAGAATTATCAAAGGATAAAATTATTCTTCTTGCAACGCATATCGTATCTGATATTGAATGTATTGCTGACGAGGTAATCCTGCTCAAAAAGGGCAATTTAATAAAAAAAGATACACCTGAAAATTTGATGTCAGGTGTATCTGAAAAGGTATTTGAAATCAGAGGAACAAAAGAAGAACTGTTAGCTCTTCAACACAATGTAGGACTTGGCAATATCATTCACGACCAGAACGGCATTTCCCTTAGAATTGTAACGGATAAACCACAGTGCAACTATATCCCTGTTAAAGATAACATATCACTTGAAGATGTGTATTTGTACTATTTTGAGTATTTAAAATAGTACATAAACATAGTTTATTGAAAATAAGAGCCGTACTATGCTTAGTTATAACCTATTCGCTGATGTCCCCCGCCTCTTAGGCGGCGGGGTCCATTTCAGAATTTCAGTGGGAGTGATAATCTCCCACTGAAACCCTGAGGAGCTAACGCTCTCTGCGCACTTTGCAATCGTTCGCAGGCCCCATTTCAAGTGAGCTTGATGGAGCGCTGCTCCGATTTAAACAAATAAAGCTTTTTTGCATTTTCATATGTAATGTCAAGCAGCTTTTGTGTATCCATACCGAGAACATCTGCAATTTTTTCGGCAATGTAGGGGATATATGACGAATTATTTATCCTGCCCCTTACGGGTACGGGTGCAAGATACGGACAGTCTGTTTCAAGAACAAGCCTTTCAATCGGGATGCTTTTTACAACCTCAAGGCTCTTTCTTGCATTTTTGAAGGTGACAACGCCGTTCAAGCCTATATACATACCTAACTTTACAATTTCTTCAGCCATTTCCTTTGAGCCTGAAAAGCAGTGCAGAACACCCTTTGGCTTCAGCTTTTTTAAAATGTCAAGAGTATCGCCGTGTGCTTCTCTGTCGTGAACAATTACCGGCAGGTCCATATCGTTTGCAAGGTTAATCTGGGCTTCAAAAAAATCCTTCTGTATTTTTTTTGATGAATTCATCCAGTGATAATCAAGACCGATTTCACCGATTGCAACGCACTTTTTATTTTCTGCAAATTTTTTAATCAGCTTTAAATCATCAAGCGAAGCGCCCTCAAGGTTTTCCGGCTGAAAGCCTGCGGCAAAATATATATAATCGTACTGCTGTGCCAAATCAAAATTAAACTGCGTTGAGTCAATATCACACCCACAGCTTACAACCGATGAAATACCCTGACTTTGAAGTGAACCTAAAATCAATTCTCGGTCAGGGTTGAATTTTTCATCGTCGTAGTGTGAGTGAGTATCAAATATATTGTGATACTGCATTAAATTAACCTCTCACTATCTTATTTTTGTGCCCGCCGGCATATCGTCAACAAAAAGAACCTTAACATCATTTTCGCTTACATCACCGGCAAGGAGCATACCGTTGCTCATTTCGCCGCAAAGCTTTGCAGGCTTGAGATTTGCAACAATAACAACGCTTTTGCCGATTAGTTCCTCGGGCCTGTACCACGGTGAAATACCCGATACAATCTGCCTTGGCTTATCCGTGCCGTCGTTTACTGTTATTTTAAGGAGCTTTTTTGATTTTTTTACAGGCTCGCAGCTTGTGATTTCGGCAACCCTAAGCTCTGTCTTTGAAAAATCGTCAAAGCTGATTTCGGCAAGTCCCTCAATTTCAGGCTTGCTGTTTGCTTTCTGTGCATCTTCAGCCTGCTTTTTTATGAGTGCGTTAAGCTCCTCAATTTCCCTGTCAACATCAATTCTCGGGAAAAGAGCAGGACCCCTTTTCACTTTAACATTTTGCGGCAAAATGCCGAATTTACCTGCATTATCATAAGTGATAAGACTTTTGTCCGCACCTATCTGCTCCCATACCTTCGGCATTGTAGAAGGCATAAAGCAGGAGAGCAGGGTAGTTGAAATGCGTATTGTTTCCAAAAGATTATAAAGCACACAGGCAAGTCTGTCTTTTTTGCTTTCGTCCCTGCCGAGTATCCAAGGCGCAGTTTCGTCAATATATTTGTTAGCCCTTGAAATAACCGCGAAGATTTCCGCAAGGGCGTTGTTAAGCTGTGTTTCATCAATATAAGCGGCAACCTTGTCACGCAGAGTCACTGCTGTTTCGATAAGCTGCGTGTCAATATTTTCACTTTCCTTTTTTTCGGGAATAACGCCGTCGAAATATTTTTCAACCATGGCAACGGTTCTTGAAACAAGATTACCCAAATCATTTGCAAGATCGGAGTTAATCCTGTTAATCATAATTTCGTTTGAGAAGGAGCTGTCAGCTCCCAGCGCCATCTCTCTTAAAATATGATATCTGATAGCGTCTGCGCCGTAACGCTCACCGAGAATCTTAGGGTCAACAACATTGCCTATCGACTTGCTCATTTTCTGACCGTTAAAGGTAATCCAGCCGTGTACGGCAAGGTGCTTGGGCAGCGGCAAATCAAGAGCCATGAGCATTGCAGGCCAAATAATGGCGTGAAAGCGCATAATATCCTTTGCTACCATATGAATGTCAGCAGGCCAGAAATTGCTGAAGTCGTTATATTTTTCATTCTCATATCCGAGAGCCGAAATATAGTTTGAAAGCGCATCAATCCAAACATATACTATATGCTTTTCATCAAATGTAACGGGAATACCCCATGTAAAAGATGTTCTTGATACACATAAATCCTCAAGCCCCGGTCTTATAAAATTGTTTACAAGCTCTATTGCACGCGACTTCGGCTGAAGATAATCCGTTTCAAGAAGCAGCTTTTCAATCCTGTCGGCAAACGGAGAAAGCTTGAAGAAATATGCCTCCTCCTCGGCTTCGGTTACATCTCTGCCGCATTCGGGGCATTTGCCGTCGACAAGCTGACTCTCTGTCCAGAAAGACTCGCAGGGCGTGCAGTATTTGCCCTTGTATGTTCCCTTGTAAATATAGCCCCTTTTATGAAGCTCATTAAATATTTTCTGCACCGTTTCAATATGATAGTCGTCGGTTGTGCGGATATATCTGTCATAGCTTATGTTCATATAGCTCCAGAGGTCCTTAAAAATCGCCACAATCCCGTCAACATACTGCTTCGGGGTAATACCTTTTTCCTTTGCCTTTTGTTCAATTTTAAGACCGTGCTCATCGGTGCCTGTCAGGAAGATTACTTCTTTTCCCTGCATACGCCTGAAGCGTGCTATTGAATCGCAGGCAACAGTTGTATAGCAGTGCCCGATATGCGGATTCCCCGATGGATAGTAAATCGGTGTGGTTATATAAAATTTTTTCTTTTCGTTTTCAGCCATAATATGACCTCCTGTTTGTATGTATGAGTTAAAAGCAAATTAAAGAAGTGACGCAGCGCCCTTGTCCAGCATAAGCGTAACATCTGTATGAAACTGCAAAACTGACGCAGGGCAGTGTGGTGTAACGTTACCGTCAATAAGCTGCTTTATTGCTTTTGCTTTGTTTTCGCCGATGGCAATGATAAGTATTTTTTTTGCCTGCATAATAGAGCCTATTCCCATTGTCGCCGCTTTTGTAGGCACATCATCAATGTTATCAAAGAAACGGCTGTTATCTTTAATCGTGCTCTTCTTAAGGTCAACAATATGGCTCCAGCGCTGAAAATTGTCCGACGGTTCGTTAAACGCGATATGACCGTTTGAACCGATACCGAGAAGCTGAATATCAATGCCGCCGCAGCTTTTTATCTTTTTTTCATATTCTTTGCATTCAAGCTCCAAATCATCAGCGTTTCCGTTAAGAAAATTAATTTTTTCATCGGGAATGTTAATGTGGTTAAAGAGATTTTCGTACATAAATGTATGATAAGAATTTTTATCATTAACATCAAGATTGACATACTCGTCAAGATTAAAGGTAGTAACCCGTGAAAAGTCAACAACACCCTTATTGAACAAATCAATCATCTGCCTATATGGTTTAAGCGGGGTAGAGCCGGTGGCCAGACCCAATACCGAATTTGGTTTTGCAAGTACCTGACCGCACATATAATTTCCGGCAGCTATACCTATTTGTTCTTCATTATCATAAACAAGCACATTCATTCAACGCACCTCCCCAATAATTACCATAATATTATAAACTAATTATTTTTTGTGTCAATGTATTTTTTCCTTTTGTGTGCAGCCGTGCTTATAACAAAACAAATCAGCCAAAAGCCTGCTGCGCCGATAATTGCACCTGTTGTATCAACAGCCCAGTCGCTTATCTGGCAGGAACGGCCGTCAACAAATATCTGGTGAAGCTCATCGGTCAGCGCATATGCAGATGTGAATATGACTGACCAAAACGGTTTTATTTTTTTCTTTTCAAAAAGAAAGTCAAAATTTATCAATATGCACAGCCCCGTAAACTCAAGACAGTGTGCAAGCTTTCTCACAATGAAATCAGTTAAAATGCCGTCACCGAAAATGTCTGTAAGCCATTTGAGCACGGCGCTGCTTTGGGCTGAGCTTTCATCAGCCGTTCTTGACGAAAGCCAAAATATCACACCCATACACAACAGCACAAGGCAACGGCATACGATGCGGCTAATTTTTTCTCGTTGCATATACAAAACATACCCTTCCGCTGCCTGCGTGGAAATTTACGCCGCTGACTCCTTTTGCCTGTGCATAATACGAAGCTTCAAACATAACAGGCAGTATTGAGCAATCCGCCATTATTGCCTTTTCACATTCTCTGCATGCCCGGGCAAGGCTTGAGGCGTCTGCATTCTTCGCCTTTTCAAGCGCAGCCTCCGCTTCGCTTATTTCCCCTGCGATATTGCTGTTAATCAAGTCCTCAAGAAATGCCGCGCTGCTGTGACTGCTTGCGGTAAATTTATAAAGTGCAATATCGTAATTGCCGTCTGAAAGAGCGCTGCTGTAATCCTCCTCACTCAAAACCTCAATTTTAAGTGAAAACGATATTTTGCCGCTTTCGCCGTAGCTTGATATTGTGCCGACGCTGCTTTGAATACCCTGAACAAGAGACTTAGCGGTATCCTCCATATCCTCGCTGACAATCATAGTCAAATCGGCAGAGGAATAACCTGTTTCCTCAAGCCCCTTGCGCCAAAGCTCCTTTGCCGTGTCGGCATTGTGTGCGATTATTGTCGAGCCGATTTCGTCGCTTGCGCTTTTTCCGTTAATAAGACAGCTCGGCGGTGTAAAGCATTGGGCGGCGGTTAAATATGTATGCTCGCTTATATCAGGCGGCGAAATGCTGCTGCATACGGCCTTACGCAGATTGATGTTGCTGAATATAAGCTTGTTTTTGTTAAGCACCACAGCCCACATTTTATTTGAATACGGCAATACTGTTATGTCATCGTCATCAAGCTGTTCATATTCGCTGCCCGAAATATAAGCACTGTCGTAATATCCGCTTTTGAGATTTTTGGGTATATTGCTGTCAGTGTCAATAATATTTAATGTTATATCTGAAATTTCCGACGGATTAATACCTGTATAAAGGCTGTTGTTTTTTAAAATGTATGAAGCCTCAAGAATTGAGCTTACATAAAACTGACCGTTGAAAATAGTATAATCAAGACCAAGACCGTATCTGCCCTTTGTAGCATAGAAATATTCCTCATTGCAGGGCATTGCAACCGCGGTCGAAAGCGTATTCAAAAAGCCTTCATCAGCGCCTTCAAGCTTTATTTCGAGCGTGTAATCATCAATCGCATTAACTCCGAGCTTGCTGCTGTCAATCAAGCCTGAATTTACCTTCGACGCATTAACAATGCCTGAAACGGACGAGTAAAGGGGAGCCTTTGTTTCGCTGCTGACGGCACGCCTTAACGCAAAAACAAAATCGTTTGCCGTTATATCCGGGTTAAAGTCGGCGCCCATCAGCTGCTGCGCTTTCGTAAGATTATCCTCATCCTCACTGTAAACATTCCACTTTGCGCCCTTGCGAAGATTAAATGTATATGTAAGTCCGTCATCACTTATGCTCCAGCTTTGCGCAACCGCGGGCATAACAGTGCCGTCATCAAGTATCCGTACAAGCCCCTCAAAGCAGTTTTCAATTATAAGAAATTCATCCTCTGTTGATGCTACCTGCGGGTCGAAGCTGTTGATTTCAGCATTAAAAGGGTATATGAAATCAATACTTTCATCACTGCCTGAACAGCCGTAAAAGCAAGCGGCTATCAGCAATACGCACATAACTAAAGAAATTGCCTTTTTCAACATAATCACCATTCAATATTATAACAAACAGCGCAGCTTAAATCAATGCATTATCCGCGAATTTTATGACAAATTGCATCCGCTGCCGATGTCTGCATATTACCGAAAGGGAACAGGACACAGACCCCTGCCGCGGCGTCTTAAAATACAGTGAGCGATTAAGCAGCCTTATTGTTATGTATTAAATCACAAAACACACGGAAGCGTGTATAAAAAACTTTTTGTATTCAGTGTAAATATTTTAAAATTTTTCTTGACATAAGAGTTATTATGATTTATATTAAATGGCATCATAAAATGGAAATTTGCGCGTTATTGCGTTTTTTGCAATGTTTTACCGAAACGGCAAAGCATGCTTTGTATGTCGGTTTTGCGCTTAATTTGCTGTTTTAAAAATTATGATTGGAGTGACTTCTATGGTAGATGTTAAAGATGTCCGGCTTGGCACAACCACACGAAAGAACTTTGCAAAAATTAATGAGGTTATGCAAATGCCTAATCTTATTGAAATTCAGAAAAGCTCTTATCAATGGTTCCTTGATGAAGGTTTGAAGGAGGTTTTTCGTGATATCGGCTCGATTACCGACTATAGCGGGAACCTTGTTCTTGACTTTATTGACTTTTCTATTGATGATGAACCTAAATACAGTATTGCTCAGTGCAAGGCGCGCGATGTGACCTATGCAAAGCCCATGAAGGTTCGTGCACGCCTTATGAACAAGGAAACGGGCGAGGTCAAGGAAAATACGATATTTATGGGCGATTTCCCTTGGATGACAGATGCGGGCACCTTTGTTATAAACGGTGCTGAAAGATGTATCGTTTCACAGCTTGTTCGTTCACCCGGCGTATATTATCATATGGACCATGATAAAACAGGCAAGGAATTGTTCACAAATACGGTAATTCCAAACCGAGGCGCATGGCTTGAATATGAAACCGACGCCAATAATCTTTTCTATGTTCGTATTGATAAAAACAGAAAAATCTATATAACAACCTTCCTTCGCGCATTGGGTCTCGGCACCGACAGCGAAATCGTTGATTTCTTCGGTGAGGACGCAAGGATTGCCGCAACCATTGAAAAGGATACCACGAAGAATACGGAGGAGGCATTGCTTGAGGTTTACAAAAAGCTTCGTCCCGGTGAACCGCCCACGCTTGAAACCGCACAGGCTCATCTTGACGGATTGTTTTTTGATGCGCACAGATATGACCTTTCAAGAGTAGGCAGATATAAATACAACAAGAAGCTTGCTATCAGCGACAGGCTTAAAAATCAGGTTCTCACACAGCCTGTTATTTCTCCGCAGGGGGAGCTTCTTGCAGATGCCGGCGAAAAGATTTCGGAAGCAAAGGCTCTTGAAATCGAAAATGCAGGCGTTATGTTTGCTTTTGTTGACGCCGACGGCACGGAAACAAAAATTGTTTCAAACGGTATGGTTGACATCGGCGCATATGTAAGCTTTGACTGCAAGCCTTACGGTATCAGAGAAAAGGTGTCATATAGGGTTCTTTCCGAAATTCTTGACAAGTGCGGCGATGACGAGGCTGCTCTCAGGGAAGAGATTGAGCTTCGCTGCGATGAGCTTGTTCCCAAACATATTATAATAGATGATATTTTTGCAACTGTATCATATTTGCTTAATCTTGCTAACGGAGTCGGCTCGCTTGACGATATAGACCACCTCGGCAACCGAAGGATCCGTGCAGTCGGCGAGCTTCTTCAAAATCAGTTCAGAATCGGATTTACAAGAATGGAAAGAGTTATCCGTGAAAGAATGACCCTTCAGGCACAGGATGACGATGAAGCGATAACACCGCAGGCTCTTATAAATATTCGCCCGGTTGTTGCTGCAATAAAGGAATTTTTCGGTTCATCACCTCTTTCGCAGTTTATGGACCAAAACAATCCTCTTGCAGAGCTTACACACAAAAGAAGGCTTTCAGCCCTTGGCCCCGGCGGTCTTTCCCGTGACCGTGCAGGCTTTGAGGTTCGAGATGTTCACTATACCCATTACGGCAGAATGTGCCCTATCGAAACACCTGAAGGTCCTAACATAGGTCTTATCTCATATCTTGCGTGCTACAGCCGCCTTAACGAATACGGCTTTATTGAGGCACCGTACAGAAAGGTTGATAAGGAAACCGGCGTCGTTACCGACGAGGTGGTTTATATGACAGCCGATATGGAGGACAGCTATGTTGTTGCACAGGCAAATGAGCCTCTTGATGAAAACGGCAGATTTGCAAATACAAGAGTTACCTGCCGTTGCCGAGATGAGTTTCTCACCCTTCCTCCGAGCAGGGTTGACTATATGGATGTTTCGCCTAAAATGGTTGTATCTGTCGCTACGGCAATGATACCGTTTCTTGAAAACGACGATGCCAACCGCGCTCTTATGGGTGCTAATATGCAGCGCCAGGCTGTACCGCTTCTTAAAACAGAAGCTCCTGTTGTAGGTACGGGTATGGAATATAAGGCAGCATATGATTCAGGCGTCGTTGTTATTGCCAAGCGCGGCGGAACAGTTACTGCCGTTGATGCGGATACTATTGAAATAACCACAAAAAATAACGAGGTTGACAAGTACGAGCTTGTCAAGTTCTCAGGCTCCAACCAGGGCACCTGTATCAACCAGCGTCCCATAGTTTCGCTCCATCAGGATATTAAAGACGGTCAGGTTATTGCAGACGGTCCCGCAACCTGTAACGGAGAAATCTCGCTCGGCAAAAACGCGCTTATAGGCTTTATGACCTGGGAGGGTTATAATTATGAGGACGCCGTTCTTATTAATGAAAAAATAGTTCGTGACGATGTTTACACATCAATTCATATTGAGGAGCACGAGGTTGAATCCCGTGACACAAAGCTCGGTCCCGAGGAAATCACAAGGGACATTCCCAATGTCGGCGAGGATGCATTAAAGGACCTTGATGCCGACGGTATTATCCGTATCGGCGCCGAGGTCCATTCGGGCGATATACTTGTCGGTAAGGTTACCCCTAAGGGAGAAACAGAGCTGACAGCGGAAGAAAGACTTCTTCGTGCAATCTTCGGTGAAAAGGCAAGAGAGGTAAGGGATACCTCAATGCGTGTTCCTCACGGTGAATACGGCACAATCGTTGATGTCAAGGTGTTCACAAGAGCAAATTGCGATGAGCTTTCGCCGGGTGTAAATAAGGTTGTAAGAGTTTATATCGCGCAAAAGCGTAAAATTCAGGTCGGAGATAAAATGGCAGGCCGTCACGGCAACAAGGGCGTTGTTTCAAGGATTTTGCCGCAGGAGGATATGCCGTTTCTTCCCGATGGCAGGCCGCTTGATATTGTCCTCAATCCTCTGGGCGTACCTTCGCGTATGAATATCGGTCAGGTGCTTGAGGTTCATCTCGGATATGCTGCAATGGCTCTCGGCTGGAAGATGATGACGCCGGTATTCGACGGTGCACACGAACAGGATATCCGTGACTGTCTTGAGCTTGCAGATATCGGCTATTATGTTGATGAAAACGGTAATAAGGTATACGACGGCAAGACAGAGCTTATCGACGGCAGAACCGGCGAGAAGTTTGATAACCGGATTACTGTCGGTTATATGTATTTCCTCAAGCTCCATCATCTTGTTGATGATAAAATTCATGCCCGTTCAACGGGTCCTTACAGCCTTGTAACGCAGCAGCCTCTCGGCGGTAAAGCTCAATTCGGCGGTCAGCGTTTCGGCGAAATGGAGGTTTGGGCGCTTGAAGCATACGGTGCTGCATATACCCTCCAGGAAATTATGACGGTTAAATCAGATGATGTTGTCGGCCGTGTACGCACATATGAGGCGATTGTCAAGGGTGAGAATATTCCCACTGCCGGAACACCCGAATCCTTTAAGGTACTCTTTAAGGAGCTTCAGGCTCTCGGTCTTGATACCAAGGTAATTGATAAGGACGGCAACGAAGTGGAGCTTAAGCAGGATCTTGATGACGCCGGTATAAGACCTATTGACGCAAATGCATTTACAGAGGTAAATGATTTTGAAAATCAGGAAGGCTACAGTATCGAAAATCCTGATGAAAATAATGGGGAAGCAGGTCAGTCGGATTCTTTTGATGCTTTGTTTGCTGACAGCTTAGAGAGCAGCGACAATGAAAATGCTGAATAATCTGAAAAGACTTCCACTAATATATTAAAAAGGAGCGCTTCCAAATGGATAATTACGAAAATGAATTCAGTTCTATAAAAATTGGTCTTGCATCGCCCGAAAAGATTCGTGAGTGGTCTTACGGCGAGGTAACAAAGCCCGAAACAATAAATTACAGAACTCTGAAGCCGGAGCGTGACGGACTTTTCTGTGAAAGAATTTTCGGTCCTATGAAGGATTGGGAATGTCACTGCGGTAAGTACAAGAGGGTTCGCTACAAGGGCAAGGTATGCGAGCGCTGCGGCGTTGAAATCACAAGAGCGAAGGTTCGCCGTGAGCGTATGGGTCATATTGAGCTTGCTGCCCCCGTGTCACATATCTGGTATTTCAAGGGTATTCCCAGCCGTCTCGGACTTGTGCTTGACATCAGTCCGAGGTATCTTGAAAAGGTGCTTTATTTTGCGCTTTACATTGTTACCGACCCCGGCGATACCCCTCTTGAAAAAATGCAGATTCTTAACGAGAAAGAATATGCAGAGATGAAAGAAAGATATGAAGATGACTTTAAGGCGGGTATGGGCGCCGAGGCAATCAAGGAGCTGCTGCAGGGAATAGATGTCGTGAAGCTGCGTGACGAGCTTGCAGCCGAGCTTGAGAGTGCAACGGGGCAAAGGAGAGTTCGTCTGCTCAAAAGGATTGATGTTGTAGATGCGTTTTATCACAGCGGAAATAAGCTTGAATGGATGATTTTGGATGTTCTTCCGGTAATACCGCCCGATATTCGCCCTATGGTTCAGCTTGACGGCGGACGCTTTGCAACAAGTGATCTCAATGATCTTTACAGGCGTGTTATCAACCGTAACAACCGCCTAAAAAGGCTTCTTGAGCTTGGTGCGCCTGAAATCATTGTCAGAAATGAAAAGAGAATGCTTCAGGAATCTGTGGATGCCCTGATTGATAACGGACGCCGCGGCAGACCTGTAACAGGTCCTAACAACAGACCGCTTAAATCGCTTTCGGATATGCTAAAGGGCAAGCAGGGCCGTTTCCGTCAAAACCTTCTCGGCAAGCGTGTTGACTATTCCGGCCGTTCGGTTATCGTTGTAGGGCCGGAGCTTAAAATGCATCAGTGCGGTCTTCCTAAGGAAATGGCTATTGAGCTTTTCAAACCGTTTGTTATGAAAAGGCTTGTTGAAACAGGCGTTGCGTCTAACATCAAATCAGCAAGAAAAATGGTTGAAAGAGCAAATAATCCTGCTGTATGGGATTCTCTTGAGGTTGTTATAAGGGATCATCCTGTTATGCTAAACCGTGCTCCCACACTTCACAGGCTCGGTATTCAGGCGTTTGAGCCGGTGCTTGTTGAGGGCAGAGCCATAAAGCTCCATCCGCTTGCCTGCACTGCGTTTAACGCAGACTTCGACGGTGACCAGATGGCTGTTCATGTACCTCTTTCTGCAGAGGCACAGGCGGAAGCAAGGATGCTTATGCTCGCAGCAAACAATCTTCTCAAGCCGTCAGACGGCAAGCCTGTTGCCGTTCCGACACAGGATATGGTTATCGGCTCATACTATCTTACAATGATTAAAGACGGTGAGCCGGGCTGTCCCCGCAAGGAAATTATAAACGGTGAGGAAATCACAAGATATAACATCTACCGTGACAAGGACGAGGCTATGATGGCGTATCAGGAAGGCTCGCTCGGTCTTCACTCCGAATGTCTTATCCGTTTCAGCAAGGAGGTTGACGGCAAGGTTAAGTCAAAGCTTGTCAAAACAACCATCGGCAGGGTTATCTTCAATCGCCCTGTTCCTCAGAATCTCGGCTTTGTTGACAGAACAAATCCCGACAATGAATTTGAGCTTGAGGTTTCATTTGTCGTTAAAAAGAAACAGCTTGGTCAGATTGCCGAAAAATGTATTAATGTTCACGGTGTTTCGGTTGCTTCAAAGGTCCTTGATGAGCTTAAGGCACAGGGCTACAAGTATTCAACTGTTTCAGGCACAACGGTTGCCGTTATAGACGCTCTTATCCCCGAAAAGAAAAAGGAATATCTTGCCGAAGCGGAAGCAAAGGTTGATGAAATCACATATAACTACAGCTATGGTCTTATTACAAACGAGGAGCGTTCTTCGGCGGTAATCAAGGCATGGGAGGATTGTACAAATAAAGTATCAAACGAGCTTACAAGCAATTTTGACGGAGCGCACAATCCAATTCATATGATGGTCGATTCAGGCGCCCGAGGCAGCACATCGCAGCTTCGTCAGCTTGCAGGTATGAGAGGTCTTATTGCAAATACGGCAGGTAAAACCATTGAGGTACCTATTCGTGCAAACTACCGTGAAGGTCTTAATATTCTTGAATATTTCATTTCTTCCCGCGGAGCCCGAAAAGGTCTTGCCGATACTGCGCTTCGTACAGCCGATTCGGGTTATCTTACCCGTCGTCTTGTTGATGTATCACAGGATGTTATTATCCGTGATGACGACTGCGGCTGTCACGATGGTATTGTCGTTTCAAGGATTATGGACGGCAACCGTGTTCTTGAACCTCTTGAGGAAAGACTTATCGGCAGATATGTTGTTGAACCTGTTATTGACCCGAACACCGGCGAAGTAATTATGGAAACCGACAAGATGATGACCGCCGATGATGCAAAGCGCATTGTTGACGCAGGGATTGAGGCTGTTAAAATCCGTTCGCTCATCACCTGTAAATCACGCCACGGCGTGTGCCGTAAATGCTACGGTGCAAACCTTGCCTTTAACGAACCTGTTCAGGTCGGCGAGGCAGTCGGCATTATCGCGGCACAGTCAATCGGTGAGCCCGGTACACAGCTTACAATGAGGACCTTCCATACAGGCGGTGTTGCAGGCGGTGCGGATATTACACAGGGTCTTCCCCGTGTTGAAGAGCTCTTTGAGGCAAGAAAGCCTAAGCAGCTTGCCATTCTTTCCGAAATTGAGGGAGATGTTCGTTTTGAGGAAATCAAGAAGAGCCGCCATGTAATTGTATTCAACAAAGAAACAGCCGAAGAAAAGAAATATCTTATTCCTTACGGTGCCCGCCTTTGTGAAAACATTGTTGAGGGAGCACATATTGCAAAGGGAACTGAGCTTACCCTCGGCGCAGTTAATCCTCATGATGTTCTTGCGATACTCGGCGAGGAGGCTGTTTATAACTACCTTATCAAAGAGGTACAGTTTGCATATCGTACACAGGGCGTTGATATTAATGATAAGCATATTGAGGTTATAGTTCGTCAGATGCTTAAAAAATGTACGGTTGACGATGCCGGCGATACCGATCTTGTATCCGGCACAATGGTTGATGTTGCCGCTGTTGATGAAGCAAATGATAAGATTGACGAAAGAATAAGTGCAGGGGAGAAAAATCTTAAAAAAGCAACCTATGTTCCTGTCCTTATGGGAATTACAAAGGCTTCGCTTGCTACGGATTCATTCCTCTCGGCTGCGTCCTTCCAGGAAACAACGAGAGTTCTTACCGATGCTGCTATCAGAGGCAAGAGCGATCCGCTTCTCGGCCTTAAAGAAAATGTTATTATCGGTAAGCTTGTTCCCGCCGGTACGGGTATGGAAGTCTTTAAGGATGTTGATATTGTACCGAGCTATTTTTCATCAGAGGGCAGCGACGAAATTTTAAACCTTGAACAATTACAGGAACTCTTGACAAATACTATGTCTTGATGTTATAATACCTAACCGTGCGAGTTTGCATTTGGTTAGTTTAACCAAAAACGCGCACGGCAATTTGGTTAAAAACACTATATTGGGGTAAGGCTTATACCTTGCCCCAAGGTGTGCGTTTAAATGATACAGTATTTTTTACTGTATGATTTATGCGCATTCCTGCGTAAATAATATTGAAAGGAGATAAACTATTGCCAACCTTTAATCAACTTGTAAGAACAGGCCGTAAGTCTTTGGAAAAGAAATCAAAGACCCCTGCACTTCTCAAGAGCCTTAACACAAAGCAGAATGTTATGAACGATAACAATTCTCCGCAAAAGCGCGGCGTATGCACCGCAGTTAAGACAGCAACACCGAAAAAGCCTAACTCTGCTCTTCGTAAAATTGCCAGAGTCCGTCTTACCAACGGAATTGAAGTTTCCGCTTACATTCCGGGCGTTGGTCATAACCTTCAGGAGCACTCCGTTGTTATGATTCGCGGCGGCCGTGTTAAAGACCTTCCGGGTGTTCGTTACCACATTATCCGCGGCACGCTTGATACTCAGGGCGTTACGGGCAGAATGCAGAGCCGTTCAAAGTACGGCGCAAAAAGGCCTAAGGCTGCTAAAAAATAAGCCTTAATTTTTAATGGAAAAACAATAGTTTATATACCTATACCATATTTTTGTTACAGCGTATATGACCTTTTGTTGACTCCACGGAAAACCGAGTACCTATGAACTCATTAAATTATTATGAAGGAGGGAAGCGAGATGCCAAGAAGAGGTCAAATCGCTAAGCGTGATGTTTTACCTGATCCGCTTTACAATTCAAAGCTTGTAACAAGACTGATTAACAACATTATGCTTGATGGAAAAAAGGGTGTCGCTCAAAAAATTGTTTACGGAGCATTCGACATCGTTAAGGAAAAGACAGGCAACGACCCGTTGGAAGCCTTTGAAGCCGCAATGGAAAATGTTATGCCTGTGCTTGAGGTAAAGGCTCGCCGTATCGGTGGTGCTACCTATCAGGTTCCTCTTGAGGTTCGTCCTGAAAGAAGGCAGACGCTTGGTCTGCGCTGGATAACAATTTATGCCCGTCAGCGTTCAGAGAGAACCATGAAGGAACGCCTTGCTGCGGAGATAATGGATGCAGTCAATAAGACAGGCGGCGCAGTTAAAAAGTGCGACGATACACACAAGATGGCAGAAGCAAACAAGGCATTTGCTCATTTCAGATATTAACGGGAGGATATTATGCCAAGAAAAGTATCTCTTGAAATGACAAGAAATATTGGTATTATGGCTCATATTGATGCAGGTAAAACAACCACTACCGAGAGAATCCTTTATTACACCGGTATTAACCATAAAATAGGCGAAACTCACGATGGTGCTGCAACAATGGACTGGATGGAGCAGGAGCAGGAGCGCGGTATCACAATCACATCCGCTGCTACAACTTGCTTTTGGAAGGACCATAGAATCAATATTATTGATACACCGGGTCACGTTGACTTCACCGTTGAGGTTCAGCGTTCACTTCGTGTACTTGACGGCTCTGTTACCGTGCTTTGTGCAAAGGGCGGTGTTGAGCCGCAGTCTGAAACCGTATGGCGTCAGGCTGATGAATATAAGGTGCCGAGAATGATATTCGTTAATAAAATGGATATTATGGGTGCCGATTTTTACAGAGCATTGGATATGGTCAAGGACCGTTTCAAATGTAATGCTCTTCCTATCCAGCTTCCAATCGGAAGTGAGGATACATTTAAAGGTGTTGTTGACCTTGTTATAAACAAGGCAATCATCTATATTGACCCTGATAAGGAAAAGGGAATGAAATTTGAAATCACTGACATTCCCGATGATATGAAGGAGCTTGCCGCTAAATACAGAACCGAGCTTATCGAGCATATTGCAGAGCAGGACGAAGAGCTTATGGATAAGTATTTTGACGAAGGCGAGGCTTCAATCACTGTTGATGAAATCAAGAGGGTTATACGCCGTTCAACCATAGCCAATGATATGGTTCCCGTTTGCTGCGGCACCGCTTACCGCAATATGGGTGTTCAGCCGCTTCTTGATGCAATAGTTGATTATATGCCTGCTCCCACTGATGTTGAATCAATCAAGGGTACGAACCCTGATACTGATGAGGAGGAATTTCGTCATTCTTCTGATGATGAGCCGTTTTCTGCTCTTGCATTTAAGATTGCAACCGACCCGTTTGTCGGCAAGATTTGTTTCTTCCGCGTGTATTCAGGCATTATTGAAGCAGGCACGCCTTGCTACAATTCAGTTAAAGACCAGAAAGAAAGAATGGGTCGTATTCTTCAGATGCACGCAAATCACAGAGAGGATATTCCTGTCTGCTACGCAGGTGATATCGCTGCTGCCGTAGGTCTTAAAAATACCACAACCGGCGATACTCTTTGTGACGAAAAGCATCCGATAATTCTTGAATCAATGAATTTCCCTGACCCTGTTATTCGTGTTGCTATTGAGCCTAAAACAAAGGCAGGTCAGGAAAAGATGGGTATAGCTCTTTCAAAGCTTGCGGAGGAGGACCCGACATTCAAAGCATATACTGACGAAGAAACGGGACAAACCATTATCGCGGGTATGGGCGAGCTTCATCTTGAAATTATTGTTGACAGACTTCTTCGAGAATTTAAGGTTGAAGCGAATGTAGGCGCTCCGCAGGTTGCTTATAAGGAAACCATACAGGGCAACAGTCAGTCTGACCTTAAATATAAAAGGCAGTCAGGCGGTTCCGGTCAGTACGGTCATGTTAAAATCCGCATTATGCCTAACCTTGATGAAAACGGTATCGGCAAGGGATATGAATTTGTTAATCAGATTGTCGGCGGTGCTATTCCGAAGGAATATATACCGGCTGTCGATGCAGGTATTCAGGGTGCAATGAAGAGCGGTATTCTTGCAGGCTATAATGTAGTTGATGTAAGAGTCGAGCTTTATGACGGTTCTTACCATGAGGTTGACTCATCTGAAATGGCATTCAAGATTGCAGGTTCAATGGCATTCAAGGATGCCGCTAAGGGCGCTAACCCTATTATCCTTGAGCCTATGATGAAGGTTGTTGTTATCGTTCCGGAGGATTATATGGGCGATGTTATCGGTGACCTCAACTCCCGCCGCGGTCAGATTCAGGGTATGGAGGACCGTGCAGGCGCAAAGCAGATTAATGCAAGAGTTCCGCTTTCGGAAATGTTTGGCTATGTAAACGACCTTCGTTCAAAAACACAGGGCCGCGGTCAATACACAATGGAACCTGACGGCTATGAGCCTGTTCCTAAATCAATCAGTGAATCAATCATCAGCGAAAGAGCAAAAAGAGACTGATTGATTTATATTGATTAATACTAATTATAAAAAAAGTCTTGATATTTTTATGCTTATTTGGTAGAATATCTATGACAATTTTACTATTGTAAATTTTAAGGAGGAAATTCCAATGGCAAAAGAACATTTTAATCGTACCAAGCCACATGTAAATATTGGTACAATCGGTCA
>CAZYDW010000019.1:0-31613 GCA_964646445.1 uncultured Bacteroides sp. | reverse complement strand
TCATAAATTAAAATTAATTACAATAATAAAGAATACGGACAAGAGCCTGTCTTATCCGCATTTTTTATTTGTCGATTATTTGCCGAGCTTTCTCTGAATTACTTTGACAATTTCCACAATCGGTATAACGCATACTGCAAGCAAAAGTGATATACCGTATTCAAGCGCGCTGATGTGTGCAAAGCCGAACCATCCTGCTAAAAGCGGAATATAAATAACAGCTGTTGAAAGCAGCAGGCTTAACAGCATTGCGCCAACAAGATACCAATTTATACTGCCAAGACCGATTATTGAATGTCTGCGTGAGCGCATATTGAAGCTGTGGAAAATTTCACTCATTGACAGTGTAAGAAAAGCCATTGTCATACCGTTAAGGTGTATTTCGTCAATACTGCCGTGTGCAAGAGTAACTCCGAGCTGATTTGTTCCGAAGAAATATGCAAGCAGAGTGAGCACTGTTACCATTATACCTTGATAAACAACATCAAATCCCATACCCCCGGCAAAAATACCGTCCTTTGAATTTCTCGGATTGCGCTTCATAATATCCTTTTCGCCCTTTTCAAGACCGAGCGCAAGGGCAGGGAAGCAGTCGGTAATAAGATTTATCCATAAAAGATGAACAGGCTCAAAAATTGTAAATCCAATAAGCGTTGCAATAAAAATTGTAACGACCTCGCTTAAATTTGACGAAAGTAAAAATTGAATTGAATTTCTTATATTATCATAAATTTTTCTGCCTTCTTCAACAGCCGAAACTATTGTTGCAAAGTTATCGTCGGCAAGCACCATATCCGCAACATTTTTTGTTACATCCGTGCCCGTTATGCCCATACCGATACCAATGTCGGCATTTTTTATTGACGGCGCGTCATTTACTCCGTCGCCTGTCATTGCCGTTATATTGCCCTTTGCCTTCCAAGCCTTAACAATTCTTACCTTGTGCTCGGGCTGAACACGGGCATATACCGAATATTTCTCAATGTCACGCTTAAGTTCCTCATCGCTTATTCTGTTAAGCTCAGAGCCGGTTATTGCAGCGCTTTCATCATTAATTATGCCAAGCTCCTTTGCTATGGCAACGGCAGTGTCCTTGTGGTCACCGGTTATCATAATAGGTCTTATTCCGGCGTTGCGGCACTCCTTAATTGCATCAACGACCTCCGCCCTTACAGGGTCAATCATACCGGTCAGCCCGATATAGCAAAGCTCCTGCTCAAGCTCTTGCGCCTCCTCGCTTGCGGGCTGCTGATTGTAAAACCTCATTGCACAGCAAAGAACACGCAGCGCTTTGTCTGCCATTTCTTTGTTTTGCGCTGTAATTTCCGCTCTCTTTTCATCTGTCATCGGAAGATGCTTTCCGCTTTCATAATAGCTTGTGCAGTGTGAAAGCACAACATCCGGCGCACCCTTTGTGTACTGAACAAAGCCGTTTTCGGTTTTGTGAATTGTTGACATCATTTTTCTCATGGAGTCAAAGGGCGCTTCCATAATTCTCGGAAATGTTTTTTCAAGCTCATATTTCGGCATTTCAAGCTTGTTTGCATAAACAACGAGCGCAGCCTCGGTCGGCTCGCCCTTAACAGTGCCGTCATCCTGAAGCTCTGCATCGCAGCAAAGAGCCATTGCACAGGCAAGCAGCTTTTCGTTATCGCCCCTGTATTCAACAACCGTCATTTTGTTTTGCGTGAGTGTGCCGGTTTTGTCAGAACATATGATTTGCGTGCAGCCGAGTGTTTCGACAGCTGTGAGCTGCCTGATTACCGCGTTTCGTTTGCTCATTTTAGTAACGCCGATTGAAAGCACTATTGTAACAACAGCGGCAAGACCTTCCGGTATAGCCGCAACCGCAAGGGAAACGGCAACCATAAATGTGTCAAGCGTTGACGCAAAGGTTACACTGCCTGCTCCGGCAGTAATAATGCTTCTTATAATATCAAATGCAAATATGAATACACATATTCCAAGCACTAAAACCGACAGTATTTTTGATAACTGATTAAGCTTGAGCTGAAGCGGCGTCTGTTCGTTTTCGGCTTTTTCAAGCGCATCGGCGATTTTGCCCATTTCAGTGTCCATACCGGTGGCAACCACAACTGCTTTTCCGTGGCCGTAAACTACATTTGAGCCCATATAGCACATATTTTTTCTGTCGCCAAGTGCAACATCATCACTGCCAAGCGTATCAATAGCATCGCTTTGCTTGTTTACGGGAACACTTTCGCCTGTAAGCGCCGCTTCCTCTATTTTCATTGAAGCGCTTGATATAATTCGGCAGTCGGCAGGCACGCTGTCTCCCGCTTCAAGAACAACAATATCACCGATTACCAAGTCCTCGGATTTTATATCAATGAGCCTGCCGTCACGAACGACCTTTGAGGTTGCCGCTGATATTTCCTGCAATGCCTCGATTGCTTTTTCGGCCTTGCTTTCCTGTGCAACGCCGAGAACAGCATTAATGATAACAACAATCATAATGATGATAACATCGGCATAGCCTTCGCCGTCACCGCCAACGGCAGCGGTAATCGCAGATACCGCAGCCGCTATGATGAGTATTATAATCATAGGGTCGGCAAGCTGTCTTAAAAACCTGTGTATCAGGCTCTCTTTTTTACCTTCGGCAAGCTTGTTTTTACCGTTTTGCGCAAGCCTGCTTTCAGCCTCGGCTGACGAAAGTCCGCTTTCACTTGATTTAACATTGTCAAGCACCTTTTCGTAATTTTCCAAATATTCTTTCATAACAATCCCCTTTCAGCGATTAATATAAAAATAACCCGTACATAGTATTTCACTATGCACGAGTCTCATTCTTTAAAACTAAACCAGTCATAAATAGACAAGCTGTTGATTTAGCGCACGCTATGTATGAGCAAGTGCCCGCTGCGTGGAACTACTCCCCCGAACCTTTAATAAATTATACCATATTAAAACGATAAAGTCAACTTTAAATGTATTCGGTTATTTTAAACGGCGCAGTTAAGCAGGCATATCAAATTACACGGCAATTATTGCTTTTTATGAATTTTTTTGAAATATGAGAAAAAAACTATTGACAAATTTACAATTTGGATATACTATTATTAATGAGTTAGCACTCGATTGCCAAGAGTGCTAATCAAATAAATTTAAAGAGGTGCGAAAGGGATGATCAGCGAAAGGCGCTTGGCAATACTCAATCTTATTATTGAGCATTACCTTAAAACAGGCGAGCCTATGGGTTCAAAAAACCTGTGCAAGCTGCTCCCTTATTCTGTTTCAAGCGCTACCGTCAGAAATGAAATGGCATACCTTTCAGAGCTTGGCTTTCTTGAACAGCGTCACACAAGCGGCGGCAGGGTTCCGAGCAAGGCGTCATACAGATATTATGTTGACACCCTTATGGATAAAAAAGAATTGAGTGCCTATGAAAAAAATAAAATATATGAGGTGCTTTCAATAAATGCCGGCGATCCCGAAAGGCTTTTAGCTGACGCGGCAAGGCTGCTTTCGCAATATACTCACTGCCTTGGCTTTTGCTGTACGGTTGAGGATCCGCTTGACTGCATACAGGGCGTTGACATTATCCCTGCCGGCAATTCAAAGGCAATGCTTGTTATGCTGACGGCAGGCAGCAAAATCAAATCATCGCTTATTAATATACCGTGCGCTATTGATAACGAATTTCGTATGCTATTTTGTGAGGTCATAAATAAACTGTTTATAGGTACACAGCTTACCGATGTTAATCACGCTCTTGTTCAGGCGTCGGTTGTTATTGCGAAAAACCGGGTATTTGACCTTTTGCCTGTGCTGACCTCGCTTTGTTCACTTTGCAGCGAGGCATCTGAAAGCAAGCTTATAACCGAGGGCGAAACAAATTTGCTTTCGCATACCGAGCTTGGCAATGATGTTTACAGGCTGCTGTCTTTTCTTGCCGACAGGCAGCAGATGATTAAGCTTTCAAAATATTTTGCAAACAGCAATGCAAAGCAGACAATGTTCATAGGCGACGAAAATCCGCTTTATGAAATGAAAAACACCACAACAATAATTTCAAAATTAACATATGGTAATAATCAATCTGCAACCCTGGGAATGATAGCTTCGGTAAGAATTGATTATGAGAGCATACTACCCTGTGCAGAGTATATATTTAAAACAGTAGATAACCTACTTTCCGAAGGAGGCGCCAAATGAGCAAAAAGAAAACAGAGCAGGCAGAGGACGAGGTTAAGGAAGAAAGCAAAACCGAGGAAGCCGGCACAGAAGAGAATGAAAATCCGCTTGAAAAAGAGCTTGATGACACAAAGCAGCAGCTTCTTCGCGTGACTGCGGAATATGCAAATTTCAGAAAACGCAGTGAAAAGGAAAAAAACGAAAGCTTCAGCTTTGCGATTTCAAAAGCAGTCAGTGAAATTTTACCTGCCATTGACAATCTTGAAAGAGCTATTTCAAATGAGCAAGGGGATTATGAGGGGCTTAAAAAAGGCGTTGAGATGACATATGACGGTCTTATTAACGCTCTTGAAAAGTTAGGCGTTAAAGCCTATGGCGAAAGCGGAGACAGCTTTGACCCGAATTTTCATAATGCGGTTATGCATATTGAGGATGAAGAGCTTGAGTCAAATGTAATAGTCGATGTTTTTCAAAAGGGCTATAAAATAAACGATAAGGTTGTAAGACCTGCAATGGTCAAAACAGCCAATTAATAATTTAGGAGGAAATTAATTATGTCAAAGATTATAGGTATTGATTTAGGTACAACAAACAGCTGTGTAAGCGTTATTGAGGGCGGTGAGCCTGTAGTTATTGCCAACGCAGAGGGCGCGAGAACCACACCGTCGGTTGTTGCATTTTCAAAGGACGGCGAAAGGATGGTCGGTAATGTTGCAAAGCGTCAGGCAATTACAAATCCCGAAAAAACAATCGCCTCAATTAAAAGACATATGGGCAGCGACTACAAAGTAAATATTGACGGCAAGGCTTATACTCCGCAGGAGATTTCCGCAATTATTCTTCAAAAGCTTAAAGCAGACGCCGAGTCATATCTCGGTGAAACGGTGACAGAGGCTGTAATTACGGTTCCCGCATATTTTACAGACGCGCAGCGCCAGGCAACAAAGGACGCGGGCAAAATTGCCGGCCTTGATGTTAAAAGAATTATCAACGAGCCTACAGCCGCAGCTCTCGCCTTCGGCATTGATAAGGAGGAGGACCAGAAGGTTATGGTTTATGACCTCGGCGGCGGTACCTTTGATGTATCAATCATCGAAATGGGCGACGGTGTGCAGGAGGTTCTTGCAACAGCAGGCAACAACCGTTTGGGCGGAGATGATTTTGATAAAAAGGTTATGGACTGGATTATTGCTGAATTTAAAAAGGCAAACGGCATTGACCTGTCAAACGATAAAATGGCAATGCAGCGTGTTAAGGAAGCTGCCGAAAAAGCAAAAATTGACCTTTCCGGTATGACAACCGCGCAGATTTCACTTCCGTTTATTACTGCCGATGCAACAGGCCCCAAACACCTTGAGCTTACTCTTACAAGAGCAAAGTTTAATGAAATGACTGCTGACCTTGTTGAGGCTACAATGGGTCCTGTTCGCCAGGCTATGAGCGATTCCGGTCTCTCAATGAACGAAATCGACAAAATTTTGCTTGTCGGCGGTTCAACAAGAATTCCTGCCGTTCAGGATGCTATTCAGAAATTCAGCGGCAAGGAACCGTTTAAGGGCATCAACCCTGATGAATGTGTGGCAATGGGCGCTGCGCTTCAGGGCGGTGTGCTCGGCGGCGATGTCAAGGGACTTCTTCTCCTTGATGTAACACCGCTTTCACTCGGCATTGAAACAATGGGCGGCATTAACACCGTTATTATTGAAAGAAATACAACAATCCCCACAAAAAAGAGCCAGATTTTCTCGACTGCCGCTGACAATCAAACCTCTGTTGAGGTGCATGTTCTTCAGGGTGAAAGGGAATTTGCAAAGGATAATAAGACTCTCGGTATGTTCCATCTTGACGGTATTCTTCCCGCAAGGAGAGGTGTCCCTCAAATTGAGGTTACATTTGATATCGACGCAAACGGTATAGTTCATGTTTCGGCTAAAGACCTCGGTACGGGCAAGGAACAGCAGATTTCCATAACCGCATCGTCAAATATGAGCAAGGAAGATATCGACAAGGCAGTTAAAGAGGCTGAACAATTTGCCGAGGAGGATAAGAAAAAGAGGGAGGCTGTTGACCTTCGCAACAATGCGGACCAGATGGTTTATCAGACCGAAAAGCTTTTGAGCGAGGACGGCGATAAATTTTCCGCTGATGACAAGAGTGCTTTACAGACAAAGGTCGACACACTTAAAGAGGCTCTTAAGGGCGAAAATCTTGATGCAATCAAAACTGCGCAGGATGACCTTCAAAACAAGTTTTATGAGGTATCGCAAAAGCTTTATGAGGCAACCCAGGCAGCAGGTGCAGACCCCAACGCGGCAGGTGCAGGCTTCGACCCCAATGCAGCAGCAGGCGGCAATGACGCGGGATATACCGATGCTGATTACACAGAGGTTGATGACAACTGATAAAACAGATACAGAATATCAAAGCTCAAGGCCTATCCCCGTTTTGGGGGTAGGCTGTCAGTCAGTATGGTAAGGGGGCAAATAAATGCCTGAAGAAAAAAGAGATTATTATGAAGTGCTTGGCGTAAGCAAAGGCGCAAGTGATGATGAAATAAAAAAAGCCTACAGAAAAACAGCAAAAAAATATCATCCGGATTTAAACCCCGGTAATGCTGAAGCAGAGGCGAAGTTCAAAGAGTGCAACGAGGCATACGAGGTTTTATCCGATCCGCAGAAAAAGGAGCGCTATGACAGGTTCGGCTTCGCAGGTGTTGACCCTAATTACAGCACAGCTCAGGGAGCAGGCGGCTTCGGCTTTGACGGAGATATTGATTTAGGCGATATATTTTCTTCGTTTTTCGGCGGAGGCTTCGGCAGCGGCAGAAATCCCAATGCCCCTCAAAGAGGCAGGGATTTGCAGTCATCGGTTACTCTTACTTTTGAGGAGGCTGCAAAGGGCTGTAAAAAAACCATCGATGTTATGAGAGTTGTGGACTGCAGCGACTGCGGCGGCACAGGCGCGGCAAAGGGAACAAGCCCGTCAACCTGTCCCGAATGTCAGGGCAGAGGTGTTATTAATATTCAGCAGCGCAGTCCTTTCGGTGTGGTTACAACACAAAAAACCTGCACACGCTGCGGCGGCAGAGGAAAAATTATAACTACACCTTGTCCTAAGTGCAACGGCAAGGGCAAGGTCAGGACCAAAAAGAAAATCGAAATCAATATTCCTGCGGGTATTGACAATAATCAGGTTGTCAATGTCAGAGGCTACGGAAATGCAGGCACAAACGGCGCTCCGGCAGGCGATTTAAAAGTGGTTGTGAACATAAAGAGGCATCAGTATTTCAGCCGTGAGGGATATGATGTTTGGGTAAGCAGGCATATTTCAATAGCTGAGGCTACTCTCGGCGCGGATGTTATCGTGCCTACACTTGAAGGCAATACAACGCTTCACATACCGCCGGGAACACAGCCGGGCGAGGTATTTACATTAAAAGGGAATAAGGGTATTCAGCGCCTTAACGGTATGGGCAGGGGCGAGGAATATATAAGAGTTATTGTTGATATACCAAAATCGGTAAACGAAAAGCAAAAAGAGCTTTTGATGGAATTTGACAAGGATTATGCACCGCCGAAGGGCAAGGAAGGCTTTTTCGATAAATTCAAGAAAAAATAAATAAAGAGTGCTGTAAAAAACAGCAAAAAGAAATCAGGGATTCGCCGAATTGACGACTCCCTGATAATTTTTTTGCAAAAAACAAAAAGGTAATTAATCAATATTTTTAAATACGCCAAAAGGTGTTTTGAAATTTTTAACGCGCTGCACAAAGCCCGATAAATAATTTTACCTCGATTTTACAAAAGTACAATTTTAATTTAACTTATATGGTATAGGCTAATATCAGGTGATATTATGACTGTATTCAACATACTCTCTTTAATCGGAGGGCTTTCATTATTCCTTTTCGCAATGAGCTATATGGGATCAAGCCTTGAAAAGCTCGGCGGCGGTAAATTTGAAAGCACGCTTGAAAAAATGACAAACAGCAGAATAAAGGGTGTTTTGCTCGGCGCGGGCGTTACTGCTGTTGTTCAGTCATCAAGCGCAGTAACGGTTATGGCAGTAGGCTTTGTTAATTCAAGCATAATGACACTGCATCAGGTAACAGGTATAATTATGGGTGCAAATATAGGCACGACGATTACAAGCTGGCTCTTGTCATTAACAGGTATTCAAAGCTCAAATATGTTTGTAAGTCTGCTTAAGCCGTCGTCGTTTACGCCGTTGCTTGCACTTATCGGTATGGTGCTATATGTATTTTGCAAAAGCGAAAGGAAAAAGGATGTCGGCTCAATACTGCTCGGCTTTGCGGTTTTAATGTTCGGTATGGAAGCAATGAGCAGTGCGCTTGAGCCGTTAAAGGATGTTCCTGAATTTACAAATCTTCTTGTTAAATTTTCCAATCCTGTTCTTGGTGTGCTTGCCGGAGCTGTTCTTACTGCTGTTATTCAGTCATCATCTGCATCAGTCGGTATTCTTCAGGCGCTTGCAGTTACGGGCTCAATATCCGTTTCATCTGCATTTCCTGTTATTCTCGGTCAGAATATAGGCACTTGTGTTACCGCGATGATATCATCAATCGGCGCAAATAAAAACGCAAAGCGAACAGCCGTTGTTCATCTTACATTCAATACAATAGGCGTTATTGCCGCGATGCTTTTGTTTTACGGCGTAAATGCTTTAATAGGTTTGCCGTTTATTAAAAATACGGTAAACGCAGCGGATATAGCTGTTATTCACACTGTGTTCAATGTGTTTTCAACTGTTCTTTTGTTTCCGTTTGGCAGGCAGCTTGAAAAAATCGCCTGCATTATTATTCCGAGCAATGACAGCGTGGCAGAGGAAACATTACCCGAAGAAAGGTTTTTAATGTCGCCTTCATTTGCGATTGACAAGGTAAAGCAACGCTGCAATAAAATGGGTGTTCTTGCAAGAGAAAATACTGAGCTTTGTCTTGACTTTGTTCGAGCATATTCGCATATTAAGGAAAAAAATATTACAGAAAACGAAAAGCAGCTTGACTCTTATGAAGACGAGCTTGAAACATACCTTGTAAAGCTAAGCTCGCATAATCTTAGTTTTAATGATTCGATAAAGATTTCAAAGCTTGCGCACGCAATAGGCAATTTTGAAAGAATAGGCGACTACGGCTGCAATCTTATGAAAATAAAAAAGCGGATGCATCAGGGCAAAATTCACTTTACAGATGACGCAAACAGCGAAATTGAAACTATGAGCAGGGCTGTCAGTGAAATTGTAGAAATTGCAGCAACAGCTTTTACAGATGATAATATTGAGCTTGCTATGAGTGTAGAACCTCTTGAACAGGTAATTGACAATTTGAAAAGGGAGCTTCGTGAAAGACACGCAAAAAGAATACAGCAGGGGATTTGCAGTGTCGAAAACGGTATGCTGTTTTTTGATATAATCAATTCATTTGAAAGAATTGCCGACCACTGCTCGAATTTAGCTGCGTGTATTATAGAATTATCACAGGGCAGCTTTCAGACTCACAGATATTTAAGCGAGGTTAAAAGCAAAAACAATAAGGATTTTATGACGAGCTTTGAATATTATCTGAAAAAGTACAAAATAGGTTAAACAATTAATTTAAGCTTAGTGAAAATTCAGCCGTTTGTATAAGAACAAAAAGCAGATCGGGAGATTTATATATGAAAAACAATTTGATTTATATTGTTGAGGATGATGAAAGCATAAGGGAGCTTGAAAGCTTTGCAATGATAAATTCAGGCTTTGAGGTTATGTCATTTGAGGATTGCAGGGGATTTTACAATGAGCTTAAAAATAATATCCCATCTCTTATAATTCTTGATATTATGCTTCCCGAAACAGACGGCCTTAAAATACTCAAAAGGATAAAAGAAATAAACGAATACAGCCAAATTCCAGTAATCATTGTAACTGCAAAATCGGCTGAAATAGACGCCGTTAAAGCCCTTGACAGGGGAGCTGATGATTATATTAAAAAACCGTTCGGTGTAATGGAGCTTGTCAGCAGGGTTAAGGCGGTGATAAGAAGAACGCATTATAACGATAACGCAAAAAAGCTGTCATACAGGGAAATTACAGTTGACGAGGAAAAGCATAAGGTCTGCGCAAACGGCAATGTAATAGGTCTTACCTATAAGGAATATGAAATACTCAAGCTGCTTATTGCCAACAGCGGTATTGTTCTCACACGCGACAGACTTATGGAAAGCATATGGGGGTATGATTTTCAGCAGGGCAACAGAACCGTGGATGTTCATATTCTGTCGCTTCGTAAAAAGCTCGGGGAATACGGCGATTATATAAAAACCATTGTAAATGTGGGATATAAAATCGGGGACTAATGTGAGTAAAAAATTTTATTTACGATATGCTTTACTTGATTTTAACAATATTTTACATCATTCATACCTAACCGAAATATTAAATTAACAGCCGCAGGGTAATATCTAATTGTACGGAAAGTGCACAAATTAATTTGGGGTGTAAGCAATATGAATGTACAAAGATCATTTACCGTTGCGGTCATTGCGGCAATTATACTAATAATTATAGTGTCAGCTGCGGCATATTCCGTAAGCAGCGGTAATGCAGAGAAATCGGGCAATCAGACGGGCAGCGCGGTTAGCGCGGTATTAACAGATGAAAGCTCACTTTTTTTCGGGGATTTGTACAATCAGGGGCTGTCTCTTATTGTACAAATAAAAACTTAGGCAAAGCCATATTAAGCATTTGTCAAGTGCGCAGCAGTTGATTAAACACTTAAAGCTTTGCCGTAATATATTCAGTCCTTGATACTCTGCTTAAGGGGGAATACATGCCCGTGTTTGAAAAAACACCTTTCAAAACAAAATATTTAATCAATGTTAACGATTATGTAATAAAAAAATCATAATTACCCGACATAATTTTATATACTGAAATAAACGAAAGGGTGTTTTATTTGAAAAGATATGTTAAAAACATAATTATGATTGCGGCTTTGGCTGCACTTATCTGTGCGACGGCATTTACAATGGTTTATGCAAAAAACCAAACATCAAATCTGCCGGACAATCAAAACCAATCATCCATGCAAAATGACGGTGAAACGCCGCCGGACCTTCCTGAAAACGAAATGCAGGAAAACGGAGAAGAGCCGCCCGCAAAGCCTGAAGAAGAAAGCGACGCTTCAGGCTCCGGCGAATCTGCCCAAGCGCAGGAAAGCAGTGATAACGGCACACCTCCCGAAATCCCCGATAATCAAAATTCAGGAGAGCAGAATACGATGGGCGATGCGCCTCAAATGCAAGAAACAGGCAATTCCTCGGGGGAAGGTTTATCAACAGTTATATTGTTTGCTGTTGAGGCACTTGCCGCGTCATTACTGATTATTTATTTGATAATGTCCGGCTTCAATAAAAAATCATTAAAGCAAACATTTAAAACAACAGACAAAGTCATTATATTTATTTTGGCGGCCGTTATTCTTACAGGAGGGTTAACTTTTGCATACAAGCTGACGGCGGAAAAGCTTTTGCCTGACAGTTCGCAAATGCAGGAATCCGCGCAGCAGCAATCAGCTTCTGTCGAATATTCCTCCGTAACGGAAATAACGACGGATACAGAAATAACAAGCGGAAGCTATGAATCTTCCTCCGCTGATGAAAACGCAATTTCGGCAAGCGGAAATATTAATGCCGTTTTGTCAAACATTACCGTTGATAAAACAGGTGATTCAAACGGCGGAGACAACACATCGTTTTACGGGACAAATTCGGCAATTACAGCAAAGTCAGGGGCAAGCTTAACGCTTAAAAATATTTCGGTAACAACAAACGCAACAGGTGCAAACGGTGTTTTCTGTTACGGCGGCTCTGCGACAACCGACAATTCTTCAAGCGACGGAACAGTTATTAATATAAGCGATTCAACAATTACCACTTATAAAGATGCCTCAGGAGGCATTATGGCAACAGGCGGCGGAATTCTCAATGCCGAAAATCTTACGGTAGAAACAAACGGTGTGTCAAGCGCTGCAATCAGAACAGACCGCGGGGGCGGAACGGTTAATGTCAGCAAAGGAACCTATACAACAAACGCAGAAGGCTCGCCTGCAATATATTCAACTGCCGACATTACGGTAAGCGACGCGAAATTAATCTCCAATGCAGCGGAAGGAATTGTTATTGAAGGTAAAAACAGCGTTGAAATTAATAATTGCGAGCTTATTGACAGCAACACCAAATTAAACGGACAGTCAACAACTTACAAAAATATTTTCCTTTATCAGTCCGTAAGCGGAGACGCTGCCGAAGGAACATCAGAATTTACCGCCAATAATAGTGTTATTACAACAAATAAAGGCGATTCATTTTATGTTACAAACACACAGGCTGTTATTAATCTGAAAGGCAATACGATAACAAACAATGACAAAACAGGCAATTTCCTGAGAATACAAAAGGATTCTTGGGGTCAGAGCGGTTCAAACGGCGGCGATGTAACACTGACAATGGAAAATCAAAGTGCAGTCGGCAATATCGTTGCAGATGAAATTTCAACACTTGATATGACTTTGAGCACCTCATCATATTATGAGGGTACGATTAATGCCGATGGCAGCGCAAAATCCTTATCGCTGACCATTGATAAATCATCGACAATCAAGCTGACCGGTGATTCTTATGTTACATCTCTTAACGATGAGGATACAAGCTATTCAAATATTGATTTCAACGGTTATACGCTTTATGTAAACGGAGAAGCAATTAATTAAATCAATAAGCGTTCTTGTACAATCAGGGACTGTCCCCGGTTGTGCATTGGAGTAATAAGCGATAATACAAACAGTATATTCCGCTCAACCTGTATTTACAAAAAATGAGTCAAATCTTTAATGTTAATATGTGCTAAATGACTGAAAGGAAAAATGATATGCGTATTTTGAGAAATGAACTTAATGTCAAAGCCTATTCTATGCATTAATCAGTGTATTGAAATACTTTGTTGTGTTCATTTACGAAACAGCAGTTGTTAAAAGCTATTATTAAAACCGTTGATGAGTATATCATCAGCGGTTATTTTATTATTATGCTTTTTTATAAAGGACATCAATCTTTCCGAAATTTTTAATTTCGTATTCGGATTCGTCATAGTTAATATATTCAAGCTGCATATAGTATAAAACAAGGCAGTCATCGTCGATAGGCTCATTATCAACCCTTTTATAATACAGGCTGTCATCACTTGTAAGCTTAGCGGGTTCACCGTCAGTAGTTCCATAAACAGCACTAATACTTAAAAGCTCATTTTTAAGGTCAAGAAATTTATCATAATTATAATAATGATACCTTAATACTATTGCGGTGTCCTGATTTCGGACCTCAGGAGATTTGGATACATTTTTATCGGCAAGGACAATTCCGATTTTATCAAAACCAAGTTCATCCGCATAATCAAGTGAATTATCCAAAGCCTTTATGTAAACTTGATTTTCATAAATAAGCTTATTCGTATTATGCACTATAAACTCAGCGGTAAACATTGCCACGGAAAAGGATAAGAATATACATAAAACCCTTTTGAGATTTGATTTTTTCAATCGTTTTGCAATTATTATTATTCCGACAGCTTCTATTATTGACAGAATATAATTATATGAAAAAAATCTGTATAATGCATATAATTCAATGCTCATTATCGCAAATATAAAAGCCGTAATTAAAAGCGCAACCGCATATAACGGGAAATTATCAAGCTCAATTTTTTCATTGCTTTTTTTCAGCAGGCGCTTGATTAAATAAAGCGAGCCGAAAACAAAGAAAATGCCTCCGAAGCAGTTTGTATATATAAAACCGTTCATACCGTGATTTATAAATATATATGCGTCAGGTAATATCAGGGCAGCAAGCAGCGTCGAAAGCTTTTTAGGAATATTTGACAGACTAATCGAGGCTGACCTTTGATAGTAAGGCATTTGAGAAAAGCTGAAACCGAAAAGCGTAAATTCTTTAATAACGCCAAAATAAACAAGACCGAATAAAATAAATGCGAGTGCCGTTAAAAATATTGAAATCACACTTACAGCTGTATTTTTAAAGCTGATTTTCTTTTTTGCCAGGAGGATAATATAAATAATTAAAAGAAACGGCGGAACTATTAAAACAGATGCTATATAGCAGTAAAAACAAAGGCCGAAAAATATCATTGAAAGAATATAGTGCCCCGCTTTGCCGCTGTTTACTCCTTTCGCAAGAAAGCATAAGCCCATAATAAATATATGCGGCATAAAATTACAGTCAAGGACATATGTCGCATGCGCAATATGCCACGGAGAAAAGGCAAGAATAATAAATGAAACTTCAGCGAGTTTTATGTTATTCGGAAAAACCTCTTTAAGAAAACCGTGATAAGCAGCAAGACCCGCAATGCTGAAAAGCAGCATCGGCAGCCTTGCCGTGAAAAGGCTGTAACCGAAAGCTTTAAAGAACAGTGCAAGCACATATGTTGCAAACGGAGACTGCCCGCCGTAAAGCCAAGTGTCAAAATATACAGGCAACCTTTCCCCCAGAATGTCGGTACCGTTTTCAGCAATGCTTCTTGCATTTAAAATTGCCATGACCTCATCAATATGCTCGCTTCCGCTTACCAGGTTGAAAATGAAAAATATTATGTGTACCGATACAGCAGCGAAAAAGGCAATCTTATATATACCGCAGCTTTTTGTTTTAATATTTACCCTTAATTTATTGACTGAAGCTTCCATATTGTTATCCCTTATTGTCACTTTGTGTGCTCGTCAAGTGTAAGATAATAGCCGTCAAGGAAATTATCTTTGAAAAACTCAACTTCGGGAAGGTCTATTTCGTCAATTATTTTTTCCTGTGCTTCGCGCGCTTTTGTAAATTCAAGATTGCCCATACGGCATTCCTCAATGCATTTGATAAGCGCACTGATTTTATCCGCTGCCTTTACAAGGCTCCAAAGCTCCTTATCCTGCTCCTGCTTTTCAAACAAAGGCAAATAGTCGTTCTTAAATTCATCGGGAAGCATTGCAAGCAATCTTTTGCCTGCGGTATGCTCGATATCTTTATAAACACTTTTAATTTCATCGTTGTAATATTTGACAGGGGTAGGCATATCGCCGGTTATAACCTCGGTAGTGTCATGATAAAGCGCAAGCAGACAGACCCTTTCGGCATTATATGACCTGCCGAAATTTTTGTTGCCGATAACGGCAAGAGCGTGTGCGATTACCGCCACGCTGTGACTGTGCTCTGCAATGTTCTCTTTTTTTGAATTTTGCATCAAAGCCCATCTGTCAATAAGCTTCATACGATTAACCATTGCGAAAAAGTTACTTGGCATTATCCTTTACCGCCTTTGAAATATTTATTCCCAGCTCGTCAAGCTGAATATCATCAATATTGCTCGGTGCTCCGCTCATAAGCTCACTTGCGTTTTGCACCTTGGGGAATGCGGTTACATCTCTTAAATTATCAGCGCCGCAGATTATCATCGCAAGCCGGTCAAGTCCTATGCCCATACCGCCGTGAGGAGGTGAGGCATAATGATATGCTTCTACAAGGAAGCCGAATTTTGCATCAATTTCCTCCTGCTCCATACCGAGAAGCTCAAACATTTTATTTTGAAGCTCACAGTCGGTTATTCTCATTGAACCTGATGAAAGCTCCGTGCCGTTTAACACGAGGTCAAATGCCTTAGCCCTGACCTTGCCCTTATCGGTGTCAAGATATTCAAGACATTCTTCCATAGGCATTGTGAACGGATGATGCATTGCGGTCCATTCGCCCGTTTCCTCATCCTGCTCAAAAAACGGCATTTGCGTTATCCAAAGATAATTCCATTTTCCTTCCGGTATAATATCAAGCTCCTTTGCCGCAAGCAGGCGCAGTGAGCCGAGTACGGAAAGAGCAACGCTTGTTTTATCCGAAACGATAAATACACAGTCGCCCTTTTCGGCATTAAGCGCGCTTATTAAATCGTCAAGCTCTCCGTCTTTAAGGAATTTTCCGAAGGAGCAGCTTGGTACCTCGTCAGCCCAGCGTATGTATGCAAGCCCCTTTGCGCCTATACCCTTTGCGTGCTCGGTAAGCTTGTCTATCTTTTTTCTTGTGTATGTGCCGGCTGCATTTTTTGCAACAATCGCTTTTACGCTTCCGCCGCTTTCAACAACATTTTTGAAAACGGCAAATTCGGTTTTGCCTGCCCATTCGGTAATATCGTTAATGAGCATATCAAAACGGGTATCAGGTCTATCGGAGCCGTATTTTTCCATTGCCTCGGCAAAGGTCATACGGGGAAGCGGCATTGGTATTTCAACACCGACCGTTTCACGCATAAGCTTTGATATAAAGCCCTCTGCCATATCCATAATATCATCGGTATCTACAAATGACATCTCAAGGTCAATCTGCGTAAACTCAGGCTGCCTGTCAGCTCTCAAATCCTCATCTCTGAAACAGCGCGCAAGCTGAATATATCTGTCAAATCCCGCAACCATACAAAGCTGCTTGTAAATTTGAGGTGACTGCGGCAGAGCATAAAATTTACCGTTATGAACGCGGGAGGGTATAACATAGTCCCTCGCGCCTTCCGGTGTTGATTTTATCATCATAGGTGTTTCGATTTCAATAAAATCATTTGCATAAAAATATTCCCTTGCGATTTTCGCAATTTTATGACGCATAAGAATATTTTGCGTCAGTCTTGGATTGCGCAAATCAAGATAGCGATATTTAAGTGTTGTTTCGTCGCCGACATTTTGTGAATTTGCAATTTCAAACGGCGGTGTCTGCGCCTTTGAAATAATGCGGAAATCAGTTACATTAATTTCTATATCGCCTGTGGGGATATCCCTGTTCTTGCTTTCACGCTCGCATACGGTACCTACTGCCGCAACAACATATTCGCTTCTTACGCTTTGTGCCTTTGAAAAAATATCTCTGTCGGTGGTATCGTTGAATGAAAGCTGAACAATTCCCGTTCTGTCCCTCAAATCTATAAATATGAGGTTGCCGAGGTCACGCTGTCTTTGGCACCAGCCAAATAGCGTAACGGCCTTGCCTGTATCGTTAATACGCAATTCACCGCAATAATCAGTTCTTTTAAGACCGTTTATGGTATCCATTATTTTTCGCCTCCAACATTGAATAATGAACCGAAATCAAATTCCTCGCCGTTAATTTTAAGGTCGGCAAGCTGACTTGAAAGCGATATATTGTAAAATCCGCTTACAAAGGTATCAAGTGCAATTTCGGTTTCCTCGCCCGTTGACATATCCTTGAGCTTTGCGGCGTCCCCGTCAACCTCATTGTCGCCGATAACAATAATGTATTTTGCGCCAAGCTTGTCAGCATATTTCATTTGGGCCCTTAGCGAACGGCTGTTTAAATCCATAAGCGCCGTAAAGCCTTCCTTGCGCATATCACTGCAAAGCTCTACGGCTTTAAGCGTCGCTCTTTCTCCGAGGGCGGCAATAAATAAATCCGGCTTGCTTGCTTCGGGGAAGCGGCAGCCCTGTGTTTCCATAAGAAGCATAAGCCTTTCAATTCCCATACCAAAGCCGAGCGACGGCGTTTTTTGACCGCCGAGCGCATCAACAAGTCCGTCATATCTTCCGCCGCCGCAAACTGTTCCCTGCGCGCCTATGGAATTTGATACAAACTCAAAAACGGTTTTGGTGTAATAATCAAGTCCCCTTACGATTTTCGGGTTTACCGTATATTCTATATTCTGAGTGTCAAGGTATTTTTTTACCATATTAAAATGCTCACGGCATTCTTCGCAAAGATAATCAATAACAACCGGAGCGCCCTGTGCTGTCTCGGAGCATACGGGACTTTTGCAGTCAAGTATTCTCATAGGGTTTCGCTCAAGCCTGTCACGGCAGGTCGGGCAGAGGTCATCTTTTCTTGATGAAAAATATTTTTTAAGCGCTTTGTGATATTCTGCACGGCAGGTCGGACAGCCGATTGAATTTATTTCAAGGCTCAAATCTCTGACCTCAAGTGTGTCGAAAATTGATTTTGCAAGTGCAATTATTTCGGCGTCGGCAAGCGGGGACTGTGTTCCGAAGCATTCAACGCCGAACTGATGGAATTCACGAAGCCTGCCTGCCTGCGGCTTTTCATATCGATAGCAGGATGTAATATAACAAACCTTTTGCGGCATCGTTTCATTGCAAAGACCGTTTTCAAGATATGAACGAACGGCGCCTGCCGTACCTTCGGGACGAAGGGTTATCGATCTTCCGCCCTTGTCGTTAAAGGAATACATTTCCTTTTGCACAACATCGGTAGTGTCGCCCACGCCGCGCTGAAAAAGCTCGGTATGCTCAAATACCGGCGTACGCATTTCCTTATATCCGAATTTTTCGGCAATATCGAGTGCGCAAGCCTCAATATATTGATTTTTGTGCACCTCGCCTGGCAGAACATCACGGGTGCCTTTAACGGCTTTTGTTATAAGTGCCATAATGACCTCCATAAACAGTAAACAGGGTGAGCATAAAAACTCACCCTCAATTTAATTATTTTGACGGGTTATACCGTGGATTAACAATTTCCCTCCACTCAAAATCACCGCGCTCAACACCTCTTATCAAAGCTTCAGCAGTGGCAATGTTTGTTGCATATGGTACATTGTGAACATCGCAAAGCCTCAACAAATCATGATCATTAGGCTCGTTCGGCTTTGGCGAAAGGGGATCGCGGAAAAATAAAAGCAAGTCAATTTCGTTACAGGCAATTCTGCTGGCAATCTGCTGACCGCCGCCTTGGCTGCCTGCCAGAAAGCAGTTTATTTTTAGACCTGTTGTTTCACTTACGAGCTTTCCCGTAGTGCCTGTGGCGCAAACATCGTGCCTGCTTATAATACCGCAATAAGCGATACAAAACTGAACAAGAAGTTCCTTTTTTGCATCATGTGCAATAAGAGCTATGTTCATAAAATACCTCCGAACAAATTAAAACTGAATGCTTTTTAAGCTGCGTTTATATATTACCATAAAACGGCAGTTCATTGCAATATGTTAATTAATAAAAATATTACATTAAAAAATATGTCCTTCATCTCTATATGCGGGCGGGTCCCGTTTTTCCCTTCGGCAAAGGTCGTAACCCGGCGCCAAAGGAGCTGTGCTCTTGAAAAATACTGATGCTTGGGCGCCGCCCTCGATTACAAGCAGAGAAAGCGTGAAGGACTGTTAATCACGCTGCGGCTACAAAAGAGTCCCTACCTTCTGACTTGATTTTGCGTCGGTGTTATTCTGATACCAGTATTTTATTATTTCAGATGTTATTTCCGCTGTTTCCGTACCGGAGCCTGCAAGCTCAACTACAGATGAAACGGCAATTTCCGGGTTTTCATACGGAGCATAGGTTATAAGAAATCCGTTGTTTCTTTTAACACCGTTTACAACAACCTCAGATGTACCGGTTTTGCATGCAACCTTTGTGTCAAGCTGATTAAAAATCAGATACGGTCCTCCCTCGGTTGCAACAAGGCGCATACCTCTGTGAACATTGTCAAGTGTGTTTTCGCTTAAATCAAGCGATTCCTCAACGGATTTTTCCTTTTGTGTAACCGCTGCGTCAGATGTGGAAATTATTGATTTTACAAGGTGCACCTCATATCTTGTGCCGCCGTTTGCAATCGTTGAGCAGTAATTTGCAAGCTGAAGCGGTGTGAACAGGTTGTCACTCATACCGATTGCCGTGAGCATTGTGTCGCCTATAAGCCATGTTCCGCCCGCAGCCTGTCTGTTATCGGGGGATGAAAGATTGCCGGACGCTTCCGCTATTTCAATACCCGTTTTCTGACCTAAGCCAAAAGCAGCAGCGTACTCGTCAATTTTGTCAATGCCCGTATCAAGCGCTGTGTTGTAGAAAAACATATTGCAGCTGTCACGAAGCGCTGTTCTTACATTCTCTGTGCCGTGAGCGGTGCCGTGAAGGCATTGAAATTCCTGACCGAAAAACTCCTTGGTACCAACGCAGGTATAGGTTGTGTTTGCCGTTATGGTTCCTGCCTCAAGTGCGGCGCAGGCTGTAACCGGTTTAAAGGTCGAGCCGGGCGCATATGTGCCCATTGCAAATCTGCTCCAAAGAGGATTTCTTGAATTTGATATAAGCTCGTCATATTTATCATAGTAGTCATTAAGGTCAAAGGTAGGATAAGACGCGGCAGCGAGTATTTCGCCGCTGTTGCAGTCCTCAACCACAACAGCGCCTGCGGAAGAATATGCATCGACCGAGTCGCATACCTCCTTAAGCTTGTTTTGTGCAAGCACCTGCAGGTCCCTGTCTATTGTAAGAACAACCGTGTTCCCCTGAACAGGCTGTTTTGTAACCTCCTCTGTTGCGTTGCCGTCCTTGTCTATGGTTATTGTAAGCTCGCCGTCAGTGCCGCGAAGCTCGCTTTCCATAGCCTGTTCGATACCCGATTCTCCGATTTGGTCGGTTATTCCGTACCCTTCATCCTTAAGGCTTTCGTATTCCTCTGCATTGATTTTCCTGACAGTTCCGAGAATGTGCGGAGCAACAGTAGAGTCAGCATATTCCCGATAAGCAACAACCTGAACATCGGCGCCGAGGTAAGTGTCATTATCCTCTTTGATTCTTGCCACGGTTTCGTCGCTTACATCATCGGCTATCGTTACCGGATTTTCGTATGAAAATAAAAGCCTTGTAAGCTCATATCTGATATTCCCGATTTTCAAGGACATTTCTGCGTCATAGCCCTCAATTTCATATTTTTCAAGGACCGCGTCATAACAGTTTTGAGCAGTGGCATAATGCTGAAGATTAAGCATATCAGCACTTTTCATTGTTGTTATCGCCTGTTCGTCATCAGTGAAGCATATGTTCCCGCTTTTATCAAATTCAAGCGGCAGATTATTTACATATTCCTCGCCGTTTGCTTCAAACAGTGTTATAAGCTCAAAGATTATTTCATTTCGTCCCGCGTTATCGGAGGCCGATGGAAAATATACCGCGTTTAATATGATTGAATTACCCTGCCTGTTTGTAACAAGTGAATTGCCGTTTCTGTCAACAATTTCACCCCTTGCCGCCTCAATGGGCATGGTGTAGGTTTTAAGGCTGTTGTTTTTTGAGGTGTAATAATCATTGTTCTTTATCTGAATGTTAAAAAGGTCAGCGGCAAAGCCGAGAATTACTGCAAATATGACCATAATTGCTATTACGCTGCGGCTGCTTTTATATCTGCTTTTCACAGTAATCCTCCTTCAATTCAGTTGCTTTTTGTGTTGTTGAGATGCTGTTTAAGCGGTGTGAGAATAAGCCACAGCACAAGGCTTAAGATTATTGTATATACGGCACAGGGAGCATAAAATGTGAATATAGTGCTTTGAGCCCCTTCAACACCTTTGATTATTATAAAGCATAACCAGTAAAAAACGCAGTATAAAACCGTAACCGCGGCTGCCGTTATAATACAGGTTATGAATGTATCACGAATTATAAAGCTTGTCAGCATAGCCGCAGCACAGCATACAACCGTTATGAATATGCAGTTGAAGCCGAGATGAACGCTTGAGCTCAAATCCCATAAAAGCCCTGCAAGCAGTCCGAGCATCGATGCGCTGAAAACGCTTTCACCCATAGCTAAAATTATTGTAACGGGTAAAATCAAAAAGCACCTTGCGCCGTTGATTTCAGGGAAAAGTCCTGCGACATTTTGCAGCAGGTCGGCAGCGGTTATAATCAAAAAATATATGACAGCCTTTTTGAATTTTTGTTTTCCCGAAAGCTCCATTAATCCGCCTCGCTTTCAGTGTTATATCCTGTGAGCACAAGGCAGCTGTCAAGCTTTGAAATATCCGTTCCCGGTTCAACAAGCGCATATGTTGATATGTTTGTTTCCTCGTCGTTAATTTCTCTCACCGTTCCGATAATTATACCCTTCGGCATAGTGGAGCTTATGCCCGCCGTGGCAATTATTGAGCCGTATGTAATTTTTGTTGCGGAGTCAAGATTTTCAAATTTACACATTTTATCCTTTGCAATTTCAGCGTCGCCGGTTACATAGCTTAATTCCTTTGTATTTATGTCATATGCCGAAACACTGAAATCAGGGTCAATGACAGAGCTGACAACGCTGTATGTCGGATAGGCTTTTTTAATGACGCCGACAAGGTATTTGCCGTAGAGCACGGCATCGCCGTCATTAATGCCGTTTAAGCTTCCCTTGCTGACAGTGAATGTGTTATATGGATTTGCGCTGTCCCTGCCAATAACGGATACCTCGGTATATTCAAAATCAGGGTTGTCCTCTTTAAGCTCAAGAGCCTGCTTGTATAATTCGTTTTGAGATTTTAAATTATCGTAATCTGCAAGCTGATTTTGAAGCTCGCCGAGTTCTTGCTGAAGCCGGTCAATCTCCGCTTCATATGTACTGTTTCCGTCGGCACTGCCTAAAACAGCGTCTATACCTTGCGAAATTTTACTTGCAGCCAAATGTGCCGGAGTAAAAACGGTTCCTATAATGCTCGACTGCGCTGTTTCACCGCTGCCGTTTGCAGCGCATAAAAACATACCTAAAAGCAATAAAACAAGTATGGTTGCCGTTATTTTGAAGCCGGCGCTTTTAAAAAGGTTTTTCATTTGATTTTCATAACCTTCCCGTCTACAATAAGTGTGATTTTCACACTATATAGCCCTTCTGAGTTTTATTGATGTTCCGATTGCCACACAGTCCATAGGGTTTTCGGGGATGTGTACGGCAATTCCGGTTTTATCTGAAATAAGCTCCTTCAAACCGCGAAGCCGACTTGAGCCGCCGGTGAGATATATACCCTTGTCAATAATATCGGCGGACAGCTCCGGCAGAGTAAGCTCCAGTGTTTCACGAATCGCATTGATTATCTGTGACACAGGTTCGCTTAATACCTTCCTGATTTGAGCTGAAGTTACCTCCTGCGTTCTCGGAAGACCGTTTGTCAGGTTCCTGCCCCGTACCTCCATAGCGCCCTCGCCGTCATATTCTTTGGCTGAGCCGAGCTTGAGCTTAATATCCTCTGCGGTATTTTTGCCGACAAGCAAATCAAATTCATTTTTTATAAAAGAAATGATTGCGTTATCAAAAGCGTCACCGCCTATTTTTATGCTTTTTTCAGCTGCAATTCCGCCAAGGCTGATTACTGCAATGTTACAGGTTCCGCCGCCTATGTCAACAACCATTGAGCCGGTGGCGTCAAAAACAGGCAGTCCGACACCGAGTGCCGCAGCCATAGGCTCCTCAATAAGCTCAACATCCTGCGCGCCTGCCGAACGAACGGCGTCCTCAACCGCCCTTCTTTCAACCTCTGTAACATCACTCGGAATACTGATAACCACTCTTGTTTTTGTAAAAAGGCTTCTCTTGCTCGAACGGTACATAAAGCTTCTCAGCATATCGGAGGTCATATCGAAATCCGCAATAACGCCATCCTGCAAAGGATGAACGGCAACAATCGAACCGGGTGTTCTGCCTATCATAGCCTTAGCCTCGTCGCCCGTGGCAACGACCCTTTTTGATTTTACATTAACAGCAACGACGCTTGGCTCGCGAATAATGATTCTGCCCTTTTTATCGCATATAAGTGTGTTTGATGTGCCAAGGTCAATACCAAGATCTCTTGAAAACAGCATTTTATTTTCTCACTTTCAAAATTACATATTGTTATGAACGATATATTAAAATATTTGATTATTCCAAATTATAGATTATTATATAATAGTCTTGCGTTTATAACAATACTTAATTTCAAAAATTTACAAATAAAATTTTACCTGCCCCTTTGTTTCGGGGCAGGCTTTTGTTTTTTTAGATAAGAAAGCTTTTGACTTTTGAATCAGAGCTTTGTTGTGAAGCTGTAGCCCTGAGCTGCTGCTTCATCTATCACATCGCCGAGTATTTCGGCATTTGTGCTGCTGACGGCATGAAGAAGCATTATTTCGCCGTTGTGCAGATTATCGGTTATTGTTTGTAAAGCCTCGGATGCGTCCGCGGGATTTTCCGTATCCCAGTCAGCGTATGCAAACGACCAGAAAACACTTTTGTAGCCAAGCTCATCGGCAAGAGCAAGCGTTTTCTCGCTGAACGAGCCTTCGGGAAATCTGAAAAGCGTCATTCTGTATTTAAAATTTTCTTTCATATATGTGTCAAGATATACGATTTCTTCAGTTGCTTCTTCCTGGCTTACCTCGTCAAGAATATAGTGGCGATAGGTGTGGTTGCCTATTATGTGACCCTCGTCAATCATTCTTTCGATAATATCGGGATTGTCCTTTGCAAAATCATAGGTTACAAAGAAAATTGCTTTGACTCCTTTTTCTTTTAATGTGTCAAGAATTGCCGGTGTGTATCCGTTTTCATAGCCCTCGTCAAAGGTCAGAGCGATGTATTTGTCATCCTCCATTATAAATTTTGCGCCGAGATTTTCATATTTTTTCTGCAAATCAACGGGATCATTCGGTCTTTGATGGTCGTCGGCTCTGCCCGGTCCCCAGACAATTTTATCATTGCTGTAGCTGCTTACATCAACCTGTGTTACCTCAATGCTCGTTTGAGCAACATTTGTGCTGCTTTCTTCCGATGTGCTGTTATTTTCGGTGTTGTCAGCACTGCATCCGGAAAGTAAAAGCGCCACGGCAAGTATTGACAAAAATATTTTTTTCATTAATAAAACCTCCCTGAATTATCTTTTGCAGAGAGGTTTTTAATATTTGTGGTAATTAATTGTCTGTTTTCCAGCCGGCAGAAACAATGCCTTCATCCTTGCCGATATGTATTAAAAGGTTTTCAACCGCTTCATCGTCCTTAGTAACTGTGGATATGTAAGCGTGAATTTTTGTTTTCCCGTCATCTGTTGAGTGGCTGTCTAAATTATGAAGAAGTATTTTTTCTTTGTCACGAATGGTTTTGACAAGATGCGCGCGAATGTCAATTTCCGCTTCCTCCTGACAGGTAATTGATATTTTGTAAATACATTCATCCCTGCTGACCTTTTCTTTATTGTACTGCCTTATTTTGTTAAGATGATTTGAAAGCGGATGCAGCACAAGATGTACTATTACAACCGCAATTGCAACTATTATACCGTAAAGTAAATTGTCAAGCGTGCATAAAATACCTATTGCCGCAGTTGTCCATATTGTAGCGGCTGTTGAAAGCCCGCGGACATTGGCGCCGTCACGAAGAATCAGACCTGCGCCTATGAAGCCGATTCCGCATACTATCTGTGCAGCGATACGGGTAACATCGACAGCGGCATTTTCATTTGCGGCAATATAGGAAAAAGCAGAATAAGCATAGGCGCCTACGCAAACAATAACATTGGTGAGTATTCCTGCCTGATGCTTAGTCCACTGCCGTTCAAAGCCTACAATAAGCCCGAGAAAAATCGAAACAACAAGTCGTATTGAAAAGCCTGCGGCGGTTGAAATATCAAGCATTTGTGCCATCAGATTCAACTCCTTCAACAGATTTCATTTTAAGATATGCGTTTATAAATCCGTCCAAATCGCCGTCCATAACAGCGTTGATATTGCCCATTTCAAAGCCTGTTCTGTGGTCCTTTGCCATTGTATAGGGCATAAATACATATGACCTTATCTGACTTCCCCAGGCGATTTCTTTTTGATCGCCTTTTATATCTTCAATTCTTTCAAGATTTTCTCTTTCCTTGATTTCAACGAGCTTTGATTTAAGCATACGCATTGCAACCTCACGGTTTTGGTGCTGGCTGCGCTCAATCTGGCAGGATACGACAATGCCTGTGGGGATATGCGTAAGCCTTACGGCGGACGAGGTCTTGTTTACCTTTTGACCGCCTGCGCCCGATGCCCTGTAAACATCCATTTTTATATCTTCCTCACGGATTTCAACATTCACATCATCATCTATTTCAGGCATAACCTCAAGCGACGCAAATGATGTGTGACGCCTTCCCGACGAATCAAAAGGCGAAATCCTTACAAGCCTGTGAATGCCCATTTCGCCTTTAAGATAGCCGTAGGCGTTTTCACCCTCAACAAGAATTGTTGCGCTTTTAATGCCTGCCACATCGCCGTCAAGATAATCAAGCGTTGATACCTTATAGCCGTGCCTTTCACCCCAGCGGTTATACATTCTGAAAAGCATTTCGGCCCAGTCCTGCGCCTCGGTTCCGCCGGCGCCTGCGTGGAATGTAAGCAGTGCGTTTTTATTGTCAAACTCTCCGCTTAAAAGAGTGGAAAGTGTAAGGCTTTCAAGCCGATTTTCAATGTCCTCAACAGATGCGGTGCAGTCATCCAAAAGGTCTGCGTCTCCTTCCTCATCTGCAAGCTCAATCATAACAAGAGCGTCATCATAATCATTTTTGACATTTTCGTATGACGCAACCTTTGCTTTTAATGAACCGATTTTCTGCATAATTTTTTGGCTTTTCTGCATATCATCCCAAAAATCCGGGGCGCTGCTTTGCTCCTCAAGCTCAATTATATCTGCTTTAAGAGTATCAATAGCCAAAGCCTCTTTAAGATTTTTCACGGTTTTTTCCGACTCAAAAAGTCGCTGCTTTAATTCCTCATATTCAAGCATAGCATATCTCCATAATAGTATCTCAAAATATATACAGATTATTATACACAATTCACTGCAATATTTCAAGTTAAAAAACAGTTAACAATATTTTAATTAAAATATTGATTTATTATGCTAACATAATGTATAATAAATTAATGATGATTGAAAGGAAATAAATAAATAATGAAGTTAAGTGAGAATGAAAAATGTCCCGTATGCGAAAGGGCTTTTTCAGAGGATGATGATATAGTCTTCTGCCCTGTGTGTGGCACGCCTCATCACAGGGCTTGCTACAAGCAAACGGGAAAGTGTGCAAATGACGATAAACACGGCAGCGGCTTTGAATACGGCGTTCAAAGCGATGAAAATGCAAAGCAGCACAATCAGCCGGATATGAATGTTGCTGCAAATGCCGGACAAAACGGCGCGAATATCTGCTCGTCATGCGGCAGGGAAATTGATAATGAAGCTCTGCGTTGTCCGTATTGCGGCGAAAAGCAGGGCAGTGCCGATTATGAAAAAGGCGGAGCAAACGGTTTTAAGCCCGAAGGTGAAGCACAAAAAACAAGCAGCGAAAAAACAGACGGCATAGATGCTTATGAGGCAGCAAATGTTATAGGTCAAAACGCGCAGAGATTTATTAAAGTATTTTCAAAAAACAAAAAGATTTCGTGGAACTGGAGCGCGCTTATTTTCGGACCCTATTACCTTATATTCAGAAAAATGTATAAAGAGGGTATTATGGCTATTGCCGCGAGAATGGCTGCCACAGTAGCCGTACAATATTTTCTTGCTGATGAGCTTCAAAGCTTTGCAAATTACTATTCTTCGCTTATTCAGCAGATTGCCGGCGGAAAAACAGTATCCGAAATAACGGCTGTTAAGGGTATTCTTACATCGGCGCCGCATTTGTTTGCAATACTTTTTGCAATAGATATTATAATTAATATTGTTATTGCGCTTTTCGCGGATTATTTTTACAAGGCAAAGGTCATCGGTATTCTTAAAAGGGTTGATGAAACTCTTGAGAATGGCGGTTTATTTAATCAGACAATGCCGTTTGGCATTGAACAAAACACATTATCGCAGAAAGAGATGAAAAAGCTTTATCTTTCAAGGCTCGGCGGCAGGAGCTTTTTTGCCGCGGCGGCAGCATATTTGGCGGTATTATATATTATATCAACATTCCTATAAGCTATAAATTTATTATCAATTATATGTTCAGGAGGACAGAATTATGAAAATTAAAAAGGCAATAATACCGGCAGCAGGTATGGGTACAAGGGTGCTGCCTGCGTCAAAGGCAGTACCGAAGGAAATGCTCAATATAGTTGACAAGCCTGCAATTCAGTATATTGTTGAGGAGGCATTTGCATCGGGAATTGAGGATGTTCTTATTATTACCAATAGGGGAAAGGGCGCTATAGAGGACCACTTTGACCATTCCTTTGAGCTTGAAGCAAAGCTTGAGGGCAACGAAAGCAAGAAGAAAATTTACGACGATGTAATGGCATGCTCAAATTTCGGTAACATATATTTTATCCGTCAAAAGGAAACCAAGGGCTTAGGTCATGCTGTGCTTTGCGCCAAAAGCTTTGTCGGAAACGAACCGTTCGCAGTGCTTTACGGCGATGATGTTATAGTGTCAGAAACACCTGTTACGAAGCAGCTTTGCGATGCATACGAAAAGTACGGCAAGGGCACGGTAGGTGTTAAAGAGGTTGCAGGTATGGCAATTACCAAATATTGCTCACTTGCTGTTGATAAGCTTGAAGGCAACTGCTTCAGCTGCACAGATATGATTGAAAAGCCGTCGCCCGACCGAATTATGTCACATTATTCAATCTTGGGCAGAGTTGTAATGCCGCCTGAAATTTTTGATATTCTTGAGCATACGCCTCTCGGCGCAGGCAATGAGCTTCAGCTTACCGATGCCATGAAAACCCTTGCACAGACAAAGGGCGTTGTTGCTGTTGATTACGAGGGCAAACGCTATGATATGGGCAACAAATTCGGTATTCTTCAGGCTAACATTGAGGTGGGCTTAAAGCATCCGGAAACCAGGGATGAGCTTAAAGCATATATCAAGGAAATTGCAAAGGATTTAGACTGATGATAAAATTAGAAAAAACCGTTGTGTTAAATTTCGATAATGCAATAAGAGGTGCCAGAAACCCTATGAATTCATGGGGGAGATACGATTCATATTTTGATGAAAACGGCAGCTTTGTTTTCGGTGAAAATGATTTGAGCCTTGCAAAAAGGCTTTGCAGGGCAGGCACCGATCACAGGAAATTTGTAAGAATGATTTTTGTCAGCGTTGATGTTACGGCGCCTATGTATTGGTGGAAGGAGTATGATACATACAAGGTCGGCACTGTTGCGAACTCAACTTCGACAATGCACAAAATAACATCAAAACCCTTTGAGCTTTCCGATTTTTCGGTTGACCATATGAATGACGAGGGTATCAGGACAATGCAGGCCCTTATTGAAACCCTTGAATCGCTTCGCTTAAGATATGTCGAAACAAAGGATAAGGAGCTGTGGTACACCATAATTCAGCTTCTGCCAACATCATATAATCAGATGCGCACCTGTACTCTTAACTATGAAAATCTTTGTAATATTTATTACGCAAGGCGAAGTCATAAGCTTGACGAGTGGCATACCTATTGCGACTGGGCAAGGTCACTGCCTTATTTTGAAGATTTATTTATTCAGGAAGATTTGAAGGATTGATATAATGTCACAATATTATTATAACCCATTTGGCAGCAGTGATGTGAACGAGGCTATGCAGTCGGAGCTTATGAGGCGTAAGGCTGCACGGGATGAAAAGCACGAAATCAGAACAATAAGCTTTTCAATAGGTCTTGCGATTATTGCATATGTTGTTTTGCAAAGCATTGTTTCAAATGTAATTATTATGTTTGGGCTTTATGATTTATATCTAAGCAGTGCGTTGTTTTCATATTCATTCAGCGTTGTCGGCGGAACATTTCTTTCCGTTCTTGTGCCGTTTGCGGTTATGGCATTTGTTAATAAAAAACGGTACAGTTATCCGCTTATCCCGAAAAACAGGGTTAAGCCCTCAAGAGCATTTGCATGGATTTGCTTTGGTATGGGGAGCTGCATAATTGCAAATTTTGCTGTTTCATATATTGTTTATTTTATTGAGGAGCTTACAGGGCTTGAGCTTTCACAGGGTGAAATGCTTGAACCTGATTCGGCGTTTGCCTGCGTAGTGCTTGTGGTTTGTCTTGCCGTTATGCCGGGTATATGTGAGGAGCTTGCGATGAGATGCTTTTCGCTCCAGCTTTTAAGGAAATACGGCAAGGGCTTCGGCGTGCTTGCGGTAAGCATTGTTTTCGGGCTCCTTCATGCCAATATAGTACAGTTTATTTTTGCGTTTCTTATCGGCTTGGTGCTTGGATTTATTACTGTTAAAACAGACAGTATTATACCATCAATATTCGTTCATATGCTTAATAACGGTATGTCTGCCGTACAGTATATTTCCAAATACGCTATGGGTGAAAGCGCGTCGGAAGATCTTACTGTTATTATGTATATTTTCTGGTTTATCGCTGCAATTATAGGTACGGTTTATCTTTTTTCAAAAAAAGAATTTAAAACAACCGTTTCTGAAAAACCGCAGACGGTTCTTACCTTCGGTCAGCGCTTTGCGGCATTTTTGTTCCCTTGGATGATTATTCCGTTTTTAATTCTTATAGGATTAACCGTTTTAAGTATTTTCCAATAAGGAAGGGCTTGCCGGAGCGCTCTACGATTTAAACATAGTGTATGAATACTGATTTTATGAAAAGAGCCATTGAGCTTGCGAGGCTAAGTGCTGCTGAAGGCGAGGTCCCCGTAGGCGCGGTGGTTGTTAAGGATAATAAAATAGCAGGTGAGGGCAGGAACAGGCGTGAGCTTGGCAAAAATGCTCTTTATCACGCAGAGCTTGAAGCCATTGATAACGCCTGCAAAACACTTGGCGGCTGGCGCCTTTGGCAATGCGATATTTATGTTACGCTTGAGCCTTGTCCTATGTGCGCAGGCGCCATAATAAATTCACGGATTAAAACTGTTTACTACGGTGCGCCTGATTACAAGGCAGGCTCTTTTGGCTCGGTTGTTGATTTCAATAATTTGCCTTATAATCACAAGCCGCAGATTGTTTCGGGTATAATGTGTGATGAATGTTCATTACTCCTGTCTGATTTTTTTAAAAATTTGAGAAAAGCAAAATCATAATTATTTAACATTTGAAAAGCTGTCACCGCCTCAACCGGCGGAGGTATTGCTTGCTTTTTCCGGCGGAATTTTTCGGCGTCAATATCCCCGCAGGTTGCAATCGTTTACAAGCCCCATTTCAAGCGAGCTTTATGGTGCGCTCTACGATTTAAGCCAACAAATTTACAATTACACCCGAAGCAGATAACCCTGTATCTGATACAAGGGCAACATTTATTGATGATGTTATATATGTAATAGATTTTGACGGCAATATCAGCTCATTTGAATATTAATGATAAAAGGTCACCCTTATGGAGTGACCTTTTTCAGCCGCCGTTCACGCAGCAAAAAAGACTTAAAGACAGTAAAATATACCTTTATTTCATACTCTCTTCATAAGCCTTAATCATTTTCTTAACCATCTGTCCGCCTACAGAGCCTGCCTGCTTTGAAGTAAGGTCACCGTTGTAACCATTCTTAAGGTTTACACCAACCTCTGCTGCAGCTTCCATCTTAAATCTGTTAAGAGCCTCTTTAGCTTCAGGAACTACATTCTTGTTGCTTGACATTTCAATACACCCCTTTATCATTTATTGCGAAAAAGAAATAATATTTAAGCTCAATATCAT
>CAZYDW010000018.1:0-32183 GCA_964646445.1 uncultured Bacteroides sp. | reverse complement strand
TGTTTTCTTTCAAGCGAGTTTTCATATCCTCGGTATAATGCTCAACAAAACTTTTGAAAGTCATATCAAGGTCGCTTCCCATTTTGTTAAGCTGCTCCCGTTCCCACGCCTGTGCTTCCCGCTTGGTATTAAATCCTCGCTTTTGCGTTTGCTTACGCTCGCCGTTCCAATCGGTATAGCGGTATAACACCCGCCAAGTGCTTGTTTTTTCTTCCTTGTAAACTGCCATTGTTAATTCCTCTCTTTCTTGTTTGTGCCGTAACAGGCTCTTTCCAAAAAATATTGCTTATTGATACGTCCCGAAATCGTTAAGAAACCTTGCGATTTCAGTTCGGCATTTAACTTTTGTACGATTTTATAGGCGTAAGATTTTGATACGCCTAATTCTTCCGCAACTTCTTCTACACGCATAAAGGTTGTACTTGCCACAAAAATCCTCCTTTCGTTTTTGATATATTGAAACTCTTATTTAGTGTCGGAATACTTACTGACCGCCTTCCGATTTGCCCGGGCGGATGTGCCATTACCGTGACACACGACGGATAATCATTAAGCGTATTTGTTTAGCCATTCTTATTATACTAAGCATATTTGCTTTTGTCAAGTGGTTTTCAAGAAAATATTAAACTTTTTTGCTTTATTTTCTGTTGACAATCCTAAACTTATATGCTATAATCTGTGCATACATACCGTAAAGGAGATTTTGTATTATGGCAATTGGCGAAAGAATCCGTTTTTTCCGCAACAAACGTGGAATGACTATGAAATATTTGGGGCAGGCTGTTGGCTTTCCCGAAAAGAGCGCCGATGTGCGTTTGGCTCAGTATGAAACAGGCACACGCACGCCGAAAGCAGACTTAACCGCAGCGTTAGCGAAAGAGTTGGATGTCGCACCCGAAGCGCTTGCTGTTCCTGATATTGATACCGATATTGGCTTAATGCACACGCTGTTTACACTCGAAGATATCTATGGTCTATCAATAGGTGAAATCAATGGTGAAGTTTGTTTGCGTGTAAATAACGATAAAGGCACTACCTCTGTAGACTTGCACCGTATGCTGACTGCTTGGCAGGAACAATCTGCAAAGCTGAAAGCAGGAGAGATTACGCAAGAGCAGTACGACCAATGGAGATATCACTACCCAAAATATGATGAAACGGAGCAGTGGGCAAAAGTTCCGACAAAAGAACTAAGCGACGCAATGGTCGAAGCATTCAAAGACAAACTGAAAGACGAGTAAACGCAAAAAGAGCTATCAGACTTCAAAAATCTGATAGCTCTTTGCTTATTCTTAGGACAATTCAAATAATGTTGCCATTTTGTTGCCACGCAGAGTGTCAAAACGGCAAAAAGCCTTTATTTACGGGCTTTTTCGTGGGTGTGAAATCATTCCCACTCGACGGTGGCGGGGGGTTTTGATGTTATGTCATACACCACTCGATTTACATGCTCAACCTCATTTGTAATTCGGTTTGATACTCGTGCAAGAATATCATATGGAATTTTTGCCCAGTCCGCTGTCATAAAGTCATCTGTAGTTACTGCTCTTATTGCAACAAGGTGGTCATAGGTTCTGTGGTCGCCCATTACGCCGACGGTTCTGACACAGGGCAGTACGCAGAAAAATTGTGAAAGGCTGCTTTCATATCCGCATTTTGCCATTTCGTCACGCAAAACCCAGTCAGCCTCCTGAAGAATTTTGACTTTATCAGCCGTGATTTCACCGATGATTCTTACACCAAGTCCGGGACCGGGGAAGGGCTGCCGCCAAACAAGCTCTTTCGGGATGCCGAGCTTTTCGCCTACGCGCCTTACCTCGTCCTTGAACAAATCGCAAAGAGGTTCGATGATACCGAGAAATTCGACATCATCAGGCGTATTAACACGATTGTGATGAGTTTTTATAACAGCGGCATCGCCCTTTCCCGATTCAATGCAGTCGGGATAAATTGTTCCCTGAGCAAAATAGCCGAGTTTATTCTGCTTTCTGATTTCATCCCAGAAAACATTAAAAAATTCCGTACCGATGATTTTTCTTTTCTGTTCGGGTTCTGTTACACCCTTAAGCTTTTTCAGAAAATGCTCACCGCAATCAACTCTGACAAAATTCATATCAAAAAGAGAGGTGAAGGTTTTCTCAACGAAATCGCCTTCATTCTTTCGCATTAAGCCCTGGTCAACAAAAACACAGGTAAGCTGTTTGCCGACAGCACGGGATAAAAGGCCGGCAGCGACGCAGCTGTCAACTCCGCCCGAAAGGCCGAGAATTACCTTTTCATCTCCGATTTGCCGCCTTAATTTTTCAACCGTGTTATCGATAAAGTTATCCATAACCCAGTCGCCGGAGCATTTACAGATTTCATATAAAAAATTATACAGCATCTGTGACCCGAACTGAGAATGTGTAACCTCGGGATGGAACTGAACGGCGTAAATATTTTTTTCGGGATTTTGCATTGCCGCGCACGGGCAGTCAGAGGTGCGGCCCGTAATTTCAAACCCATTAGCAACAGAGGATATATAATCCGTATGGCTCATCCATACAATTGATTTTTCATCAACATTTTTAAAAAGAAGAGATTTTTTATCGGCATTAAATTCAATTTTACCGTATTCGCTGACAGGTGCGGTTTTAACCTCTCCGCCGCACATCCAAGCGATAAGCTGGCAGCCATAGCATATGCCGAGAACAGGGATACCCAAATCAAGAATTGCTCTGTCATAATGCGGGGAATTCATATCGTAAACAGAGTTAGGTCCGCCTGTGAAAATAATACCTTTGTAGTCATTTTCTTTAATAACATCTATCGGGGTGGTATATGGCAAAATTTCCGCATAAACCTTATGGTCGCGCACACGCCTTGCAATCAGTTGATTGTACTGACCGCCGAAATCAAGCACAAGTATCTTTTCCATATTCATCCTCCACTTTATATGATTATGATAAAGATATTATATATTACAGAAACTATAATTGCAAGAGCGTACCTTATTTAAAGCGAGAAATTATTTTAGTAGTTTTCTGCCTTAATCTTGAAATAAGATTTCGGTTTTTTACATACGGGACATTGATTGGGAACCTCTTTGCCGATTATTATATTGCCGCAGTTTGAACAAATCCAGATTTTGTCCTCGTCGCGGCTGAATACAATGCCGCCTTTGACATTTTCAAGAAGCTTTCTGAATCGAGCCTCGTGCTCTTTTTCAATTTTGCCAACAGCGTCAAAAAGATATGCAATATGGTCAAAGCCTTCTTCACGCGCTTCCTGTGCGAATGACGCATACATTTCAGTCCACTCATAGTTTTCTCCGTTTGCGGCATCTTCAAGGTTTGATGCTGTATCGGCAAGCTCGTTATTATTCAGAAGCTTAAACCATATTTCGGCGTGTTCACGCTCGTTTTTTGCGGTTTCCCTGAAAATTTCCGCAATCTGAACATAGCCGTCCTTTTCCGCCTTGTCGGCATAATAGGTGTATTTGTTTCGTGCCTGGCTTTCACCTGAAAAGGCTGCCATAAGATTAGCCTGCGTTTTTGAACCTTCTAAATTTTTCAAAAAAATCACTCCTGTCAATTGTATTATTTGCCGTAAACGGAAATATATACAAGACAGAAGTGTTTAACACTGAAAGAAATTGTTTGCCGTGCAAATAAGATTTTATCTTATCTTGTTCTCTATATGCCGAGCCTTTTTATTTTTAAAACGATTTCTATAAAAATGCACCACAGCGACTGAAATACAACTGCGTTTAAAGCGTCAAGCTCGCCGGCGCCGCCGATTATCGAAAGCAATGTAACAACGGCGAAGCCGATTGCACAGCCGAAGGAAATAAGCACACCTAAAATTTTTCGTGTTTCCTCAAGGTTTTCAGCTGCACACATTGCGCTGACAAATGCAAGAGCGCTGCCGTTATGAACAACATATGCGGGGGATTTTTCAACGCACATATTTGAATATTTTTCAAATGCGCGCCCGTTGGACGCTGTCATAACTCTGACAAATCCGTTCGGAAGTGAGAACAAATCAGCAATACTTTCATCGTTAATGAACGGATCGGAGCTTTTGACAAGTACGGTCATGCCGCTTTTTTCGAGCTTTCGCAAAGCCCTTTTAAGCTGTGGGTCAGCACTGTATGAAACAACAAACATTGCCATAAGCTTGCCTGTTACCGCAAGATAAAGCACCTTTCTCCCTTTACGCCTGTATTTAGCCTCATACTCCTCACGAGGCACCTGAACACCGTGATGTATTAAAAGCTCCCTTGTGCCGACAAGTATTTTTTTGCGGTATATCCATGCAGATGTTCCGAGCTTGTCCTCATAAACAATGCCGTCAACATCGGGCAGAATAGTCTGTTTCCCGATAACCACATCGTCAAAAACATATGCAAGGGGACTTTTTGTTTTCATTATAACTGCTGCGGTTTTAAGTATAACATCATCGGTTTTCGCACCGTTGAAGGTTTTTATCCCGTGAATTTCACAGCTCCCGGCGCTGAATAAATCCTGTGCCTCAATAACAATGGCGTTTGCATTGTCAACAACCTTGGCACCCTCAAATCCGTTTATCATTGCACCGCTTTTTTCAAGTGATTTTGAAAGGCCTAAAAGCGCGCTGTTTGTGTTAAGCAATGATGCTGCAGGGGTGGATACGCACATCGCGCAAACCGCAATGTTAAGACCTATGTGCCAGTTATGGTTTAATATTGAAAAAACCGCAAAAAGCACAAGGTCAAGAGCAAGCATTGCAGTGCCCGTTATTTTTGCTGTTTTATTCGCAGGTTCATCACTGCTGCTGATGTCAAGAAAGCTTGTGGGGAAATCGGTTTTAATGCTTGTTTTAAGATTTGCCTCTCCTGACAAAAGACCTCTGCTGATTATTGTTGCATCAACAGTGTTGGCGATTGTTTCAACAGTGTATGTATCGCTTTGACCGATAAGAAATTCAAAATTTGCAATAATTCTCTTAATGAGGATTCCCTTGCCCAATGCACTTAAAAACAGCGTAAATGCCCCGGCGAGCGCAAAGGCGTTGCCGCCGTCTATATAAATATTGCTGTCAAGTGCCATAAGAACGCAGTGGGCAATTACAATAATATTCATTACCGCAACAGGAAAATCGCTGTTTATACCGTGTCTGAAATTAAAGCCGTGAAAAATTGTTTTTATGTTTATAAATATTATAACGGCATAAGTTATCGTCACCGCTATGAAGTAAGCTGTATAATCAAGGAGAAATGACGGCATATATGCGCTGTCTTTAAATACTGTTAAAAATGCAAGCAAAATTGAGAATAAAACAGTTAACACAGCCATAAGCGATGCTGAGGATTTAAAACTGAAAAGCTTTTCAAGCAACGCGGTTTTTTCGTCACTGCTTTTAAATTCATGCTCAACAACCGAGGCGTTGCCGTCATCATTGTCCTCCGGGCTGAAAAGTCTGAATTTGTTGATTTTTTCTTTTCTCCTTTCAAGGAGCTGCTTTTCGGCAAGGTTTTCGTCTATTTTAGATACCTTTTCCTCAAGGTCTTCAAAACCGTCAAGAACAATTTGGTCGCTTTCGTCATAGCCGCCTGTTTCCTGCTTTTGGATAATAGGACTCTTTGTGCTTCTTATCATTGTTTTTTCAAGCTCATCAACCGCTACGATAGTCGGTATCTCCTCAAGGTCAGAGGTCTTGTCAAAACGGGATTTGCTTTTAATTGTCGCAGGGCGTTCAATAATTTCGGGCGGTTTTTTTGAGTATATTGGCTCTGCCGACTGTGTTTTGAAAAAGCTTTTTTTAACCTTTGAAACATCCGAAACAATGCCTGTTTTATCCGATACGGCATTGTTTTTTCCCGTATCGGATTTCTTTTTATCACGCGAAGGTATTACAGTGGTTTTATCAATACCTTTATCATCCGCCTGACTTTCGGTTATTTTAGGCACAGTAATGGTTTTTGCCGTATTACTGCCTGCAGCTGTGCCGATATCACTGTCGGCTGTCTTTGCACGGTTGATGGTTTTTTCCCTGATTTCTTCAGCCTGCTTTATTATTTCGTCTATTGATAAATTCTCACTCATTTTTAAATCTCACTTAAATACCTAATCTTTGTCGTGTAATTTCATACATAATTATACCTGCTGCTACCGATGCGTTTAAAGAATTGATTTCGCCGAGCATAGGTAAGGATACCGTAATATCGCATTTTTCTTTAATCAGTCTGCCGACGCCCCTGCCTTCGTTCCCGATAACAAGTGCGCAGCCTCCCGTAAAATCGGTTTTGCACCAAGGCTGACCGTCCATATCGGCACAGTAAATCCATATGTTTTTCTTTTTAAGCTCATCAATAACGCACGCAAGGTTGCCGACCTTTGCCACTTTCATATATTCAATAGCACCGCACGAGGCTTTTGCCACTGTACGGTTAAGCCCCACGCTGCGCCTTTTCGGTATGATTATTCCGTGAGCCCCGCAGGCTTCGGCGCTTCTTATTACGGCACCTAAATTATGGCTGTCCTCAATTTCGTCGCATATAATTATGAACGGAGGTTCATTCTTGCTTTGCGCATAAGCGAGTATTTCGTCAACCGTTGAATAACTGTGCGAGGGCACATTCGCGGCAACACCCTGATGATTGTCCATACCGCATATAAAATCAAGCTTTTTTCTGTCAACATTTTTAATAACAATGCCTTTTTCACGGCACATCGATATTATTTTATTTATGCTGCCCTCATGCCCGCCCTTGGCAACGAGCACATTTTCAACCTCGTTTCCGCTTTTGAGCAGTTCAATAACAGCGTTTCTGCCGATAATAAGGCTGTCATTTGTTATTTCTTCCTTTGGCATAGTATATCTCCGAAAAATATTTTAAAATCAAATTTTATATATTATAACATTATTACCGCCCCTGATTCAACAGGTAATATATCACAGCGTATCAGTTGTATCTTGCTTCAAGCCTGTATATGGGAAGACCCTGCGATGCAAATTTATTTTCGTATTCGGTAACTATATTGCCCTCGAAATCACTGCCGTGAAGGTCGAGCGATATATTTGAAAGCTTAAAGCCGCATTGAGAAAAGCTCTCGATTGAATATTCAAAAAAATGCATATTATCGGTTTTCTGGCATATGACGCCGTCCGGCTTTAAAATATTTTTATAAATTTCAAGAAATCTCGGATTGGTCAGCCGATGCGCTTTATGCCTGCTTTTTGGAAACGGACATGAGAAGTTAAGGTAAATCTCCTCAATACAGTGCTTTTTAATGTAGGACGGCAGATATTCTGCATTGCCGCACAGAAAGCTTATATTTTTAAGGCCCTTAGCCCTCGCACTGTCAATGGCAAGTATAAGAACATTCCTGTTTCTTTCAACGCAAAGAATATTTTTATCGGGGTTTTCCTCGGCAAATGTACAGCCGAACTGACCTTTGCCGCTGCCAACCTCAAGATAAACCGGGTTATCGTTGCAAAACAGCCTTTTAAAATCAATTAAGTGGTTTTCCTCAGCTGCATCATTAAAATTAAGTGACTCGTTTTTCATTATGGTAAGATAATCAGACGCTGCACATATGCGCTCATCGAGATTCTTTTTTCTCTTCATCCTCATATAAATAACCTCTTAATGTTCATCACCGAGTACGGCGTGTGCGCATTTTACTCCGTCAACGGCGGCGGATATAATTCCGCCTGCATATCCCGCGCCCTCACCGCAGGGATAAACGCCCCTGATATTGCATTGCAGCAGGTCATCTCTTAAAATCCTGACAGCGCTTGATGAGCGTGTTTCGGGCGCAGTGAGAACGGCGTCGTACATATTAAATCCGCTGAGCTTTTTATCCATTTCAACAATGGCGGATTTCATTGTGGTGCAAACCTTTGCCGGCAGACATTCATCAAGATTTGAAAGCGTTACACCCGTAGGGCAGGTGGGATTAACACTGCCGAGTGACTTACTTTCAATCCCTTTAAGGAAATCCCCGACAAGCTGTGCCGGAGCTTTATAGCTGCTGCCCGCCAGCTTGAATGCCGTGTGCTCTATCTGACGCTGATAATAAATACCTGACAAAGCGTGCCTGCTTGGAAAATCCTTTGGTTCAATACCTACAAGCAGAGCCGAGTTGGCATTTTCACCGTCACGGGCAAGTGAGCTCATACCGTTAACGATAACGCCTTCCTTTTCACTTGCGGCGGCAACAACGGTTCCGCCCGGACACATACAAAATGTGTATGCACCCCTTTCGTGCAACCCGTGGCACGCAAGCTTATAATCGGCGGCGCCGAGTTTTTTATGGCCTGCAAACTTACCGTACTGTGCTTTGTTTATAAGCGATTGCGGATGCTCTATCCGTGCCCCTACCGAAAACGGCTTTTGAATTATTTCAACGCCTGTATTATAAAGCATTTCAACGGTATCCCTTGCACTGTGACCTATGGCAAGAATAACGCTGTCGGTTTCAATATCATATTGAACTCCGCCGCGGCTGTAGGTTATGCCGTGGATAAATCCGTTTGCACAAATAAGCCTTTCAAGGCGACATCCAAGTCTTACCTCGCCTCCGAGCCTTTCAATTTCACGGCGTATGTTTTTTACCACAAGCGCAAGCTTATCCGTACCGATATGCGGTTTTGATGAATAAAGTATTTCTTCGGGCGCGCCGGCCTTGTAAAGCTCCTCCAGAATTTTTTTAATGAACGGGCTTTTAATACCCGTTGTAAGCTTTCCGTCTGAAAAGGTTCCTGCACCGCCCTCGCCGAACTGAACATTTGACTCCTCATTAAGCTCTCCCGTCTTCCAGAAGTGCTCAACATCTTTTGCTCTCGAGTCAACATCCTTGCCCCGTTCAAGTATTATAGGCTTAAGCCCGGACTGTGCAAGAACAAGCCCCGCAAACATACCGGCAGGTCCGAAGCCGATTATAAGGGGCCTGAAGCTGCTTACCCTGCGATTTTCGGGGAGGGTATAGCAATACGGCTTGACAAGCTGAACTTTGTTTGATTTGCATTTATTTACTATTTGTTCTTCATCAAGAGTGGTTACGGCGTCAACAGAATATGTAAAATGAACATCATCTTTTTTTCTTGCGTCAATACTCTTTTTATAAATTGTATATGACTTTATATATTTTTTATTTATTTTCATTGCTTTTGCCGCCTTGTTTTCGAGAAGCTCCTCGTCCTCATCAAGCGACAGCTTTATTTCATTAATTCTTATCATAATGCCTACCTGTATTTGCCTGCGATTGAATCCGCCGTTTTTATTCCGCTGTAAAAGGCGTGATTAAGATTGTAGCCTCCGCAGCAGTATTGAACATCAAGCACCTCACCGCAGGCATATAATCCTTCAATGAGCTTTGACTTATATCCGTCAAATTCATCAAGGCTTGCGCCGCCCGATGTTATTTGCGCAAAATCAAAGCCTTTAGTGCCGTTTATTATAAGCCTCCAGTTTTTGGCAATGTGTGCCGACCTTTCGCTGCTGCTGCCGGATTGAGCGCAAATTATTTGCGATAATTCAGTGCCGAGTATTCCTTCAAGCGAGCCGAATTTATCTATATGCTCTTTAAGCCGAAGTTCCGTGTAATCGGGCACGAGGTCAAGCACAGCGCTGCATTTCGGCGCGTTGTTATTTAAAAAGCATTTGCCGACAGCTTGTGATAAATTCATTGTAACAATGCCGGAAATTCCGTAGTCGGTAAAAAGCACCTCGCCTGATTCCCGTGAGATTTCCTCATCATTTATAAATATTGACAAAGCGCATCTGACGCGATGCCCTTTAAGCTTTCGCGGATATTTGCTTGGAGATGTAAGCTGAACAAGGGCAGGTGACAGCGGAGTAATTGTGTGGCCGAGTGAGGCAAGCAGTTTATATCCGCTGCCGTTTGAACCGAGATTTTTCTGCGCCTTTCCGCCTGCGGCGACAACAATATTATCCGCCCTGAATGTACCGTTCGTTGTTTTTATATTCAGCGTTTTATCAATTTCACAGACCTCGCAATCGGTTATTATTTTTACGCCGAGTCTTTCACATTCCGATAAAAGAATATCCGTGACAGTGGCAGCCATATTTGAATAAGGATAAATCCTCCCATCGCTGTCGGCTTTAACAATAAGCCCGATATCTTTGAAAAAGCTTATAACATCATTGTGATTTTCTGCATTGATATTTGAAAGATTGCACCTGCCGTTTCCCGTAGCAAGCAGCTTTCTGCCGATTTGATTTAACCGCTCCAAAAGCATTACATTATGTTTTGGCACTGCTTTTTTCAGCCTTATGGCACAGGCAAGACCCGATGCGCCGGCGCCTATTATAATTGTGGTCATAGCTGTTCTCCCGCACAATTTATAGTTGTTGCGTTACTATAATAATATAAAATACTGTCAAATGCAAATTTTTTTGATAAAAATGCTTGACTATCGTTTGACACTGTGATATATTAGTGATACCTCGCAGCAGAGTAATAATTTGTGCCGGCAGGCTTTATTTTTTTGCCCTGCATTGCTTTTGCGCGGCAGCGAGGGAGATTATTTTATCGAAATTTAACGGAGGTGCTATTTATGAGAGTTAAGGTTACATTAGCTTGCACTGAATGCAAACGACGCAATTACAACACAATGAAAAACAAGAAGAACACACCTGACAGACTTGAAAGAAACAAGTATTGTCCGTTCTGCAGGAAGCACACACTTCACAGAGAAACAAAATAACGGGGGGACAAAAAATGGCTGAAGAAAAGAAGACTTCAAAAAAAGAAGATAAAACAGCAAAATCTCCTAAAAAGAAATCAAAGAAAAATCCTTTTAAATCCATTGCATCATTTTTTAAGAGTGTTAAAGCAGAGGGCAAGAAGGTTGTATGGGCCAAAGGCGGCGATGTTGTTAAAAACACAATCATTGTTCTTATAGTCGTTATTATTGTCGGTGCAGCTATTTATCTTGTCGATACCGGACTTTCACTCGGTATGAAGGGTATTAAAAATCTTGCGGAAACAGAAACTACCGTTACAACTACTGCGGCAGTTGATGATACGGAGGATACCGAAACAGAGCTTGATGATACCACTGCCGAAGAAACCACCGAAGAAACTGATGAATCAGCCGAATAGATAATTGTTAATCTTTGGTTTGATATTATTAATTCGGGAGGCTAAATATGGAAGAGGCAAAATGGTATGTCGCTCATACCTTTTCTGGATATGAGAACAAAGTAGCAAGTAATATTTTAACTGTTGTTGAAAACCGCAATCTTCATGACCTTATTCAAGAGGTGAAAATACCAACCGAAACCGTTGTTGAGGTTAAGGATGACGGCACAAAAAAGGAATATCAGCGTAAGCTTATGCCCGGATATGTGTTTATTAAAATGGTTATGACTGATGACAGCTGGTATGTTGTTCGCAATATAAGGGGATGCACCGGATTTGTAGGTCCTGAAGGCGAGCCGCAGCCGCTTACCGATGAGGAGGTCAGAAATAACAGCCTTGAGCGTGTAAGCGTTGAGGTTTCATATGAAGTCGGCGATCTTGTTAATGTTATTGACGGTCCGCTTGAAGGATTTTCAGGCACTGTTGATGAGATTGATTTGAGCAATAACAGCGTCAGCGTAACCGTATCTATGTTCGGGAGAGAAAATACGGTTGAGTTTGAGCTTGACCAGCTTGAAAAGGTCAGTGAATAAAATTCAGTAATTCGCAGTATATCTGCTTATTATCGCTGTGATGAAATTGCCGTTTCATTTTCAGCGGTGGGAGAGATTTATAATCTCGCCATTTACCACAATATTAGGAGGAAATAATTATGGCACAAAAGGTAGTAGGTTTAATTAAACTTCAAATTCCTGCCGGCAAAGCAACTCCGGCACCACCGGTTGGCCCTGCACTCGGTCAGCACGGTGTAAACATTATGTCATTTACAAAAGAGTTCAACGAAAGAACAAAGAATGACGCCGGTCTTATAATCCCTGTAGTTATTACGGTTTATGAGGACCGTTCATTTACATTTGTGACAAAGACACCGCCTGCAGCCGTTCTTATCAAAAAGGCTTGCGGTATCGACAAGGCTTCGGGTGTTCCGAACAAAAACAAGGTTGCAACAATTTCAAAGGCTGATGTTCAGAAGATTGCTGAAACAAAGATGCCTGATCTTAATGCAGCTTCTCTTGAGGCAGCTATGTCAATGATAGCAGGTACAGCACGCAGTATGGGCGTAGTAGTAGAAGACTAATTCCCTTGTGGGAGGAAGTATCCGATTAACCACTGGAGGTAAATTATTATGAAACACGGAAAAAAATATACAGACGGTGCAAAACTGATTGACCGTTCAAATTTATATGAAAGTGCTGAAGCTCTTGAGCTTTCGGTTAAAACCGCAACAGCAAAGTTTGATGAAACAATAGAGGTCCATATCCGCCTCGGCGTTGACTCCCGTCACGCTGACCAGCAGGTAAGAGGCGCTGTTGTCCTTCCAAACGGAACAGGTAAGGATGTAAGAGTTGCAGTATTTGCAAAGGGTGATCTCGCAAAGGCAGCCGAGGAGGCAGGTGCCGATGTAGTCGGCGATGCTGACCTTGTTCAGAAAATTTCAGGCGGCTGGATGGATTTTGATGTTGCAATCGCATCACCTGATATGATGGGCTTTGTAGGCCGTCTCGGTAAGATTCTCGGTCCCCGCGGACTTATGCCTTCTCCAAAGGCAGGCACCGTAACTATGGATGTTGCAAAGGCTGTTCAGGATGCAAAAGCCGGTAAAATCGAATATCGTCTTGATAAAACAAACATCATTCACTGCCCAATCGGTAAGGCGTCTTTCGGAGCAGAAAAGCTTCTTGAAAACTTTAATGCCCTGCTTGATGCTGTCATAAAGGCAAAGCCGTCAGCAGCAAAAGGTCAGTATATTAAATCAGTTGCAGTTGCTTCAACGATGGGACCCGGAATTAAAATCAATCCCAATAAGGTCGGTTCCTCCGCGAGCGACGAAAAATAATTTGGTATTGACACAGTGCTTGTACTGTGTTAAAATACAATAGCTGTTCAGCCAAAGACAGCAGGTGCACATTGTGCGTAAGTTTATCGCCTGCCGAGGAATGAGCTTTCAAATATCAATTTGATTGTTATGTGCATTCCATGTCTTCGGAATGCACTTTTTTATAGCTGACAGCCATAAAAGACCATATTTTATATGGCAAATATTTATGGAGGTATAGTAAATGCCAAGTACAGCAGTTCTTGAAAGAAAAAAGCAAATGGTTGTTGATCTTTCTGAAAGAATCAAGAATTCATGCGCAGGCGTTATTGTTGACTACAAGGGTATTAATGTAGAAGACGATACAAAGCTTCGCAAAGAGCTTCGTGAGGCAGGAGTTGAATACACGGTTGTTAAAAACTCCATTCTCGGCAGAGCGGCCGAAGCAGCAGGTCTTGAAGGTATTGACACTGTTCTTGAAGGCACAACTGCCATTGCAACATCAGCAGATGATTATGTAGCATCAGCTCGTATTCTTCAGAAATATGCTGATTCACATGATAGCTTCTCACTCAAGAGCGGTTATCTTGACGGCGAGGTTATCTCTATGGAAAAGCTTATTGCTCTTGCAAAGCTGCCATCGAGAGAGGTTCTCCTTGCTACGGTTTGCAGCGTGTTTAATGCGCCTATCGCCGCTTTTGCCCGCGCAGTCCAGGCCATCGTTGATAAGGGCGGAGCTGACGCAGCGATTGCAGATAAGGCTGAAGATGAAGCGCCTGCACAAGAAGCTGATGCAGCGCAGGAAGCACCTGACGCTGAAGCACCGTCTGAAGAAACAGCAGAATAGTTAAACACAAAAACATAAAATTTAATTTTACGGAGGAAAGTAAAATGGCATCAGAAAAAGTTACAGCAATTGTTGAAGAGCTTAAAGCTCTTACAGTTCTTGAGCTTTCAGAGCTCGTATCGGCAGTAGAGGAGGAATTCGGCGTTAGCGCGGCAGCAGCCGTAGCAGTTGCAGCACCCGCAGAGGGCGGCGCAGCAGCGGCAGAAGAAAAGACAGAATTCGATGTAGTTCTTGCAGAGATAGGAGCTAATAAAATTCAGGTTATCAAGGCTGTTCGTGAGGCTACAGGTCTTGGTCTTAAAGAAGCTAAGGAAATCGTTGACGGCGCTCCTTCAACTGTTAAAGAGGCTGTTCCTACAGCAGACGCTGAGGCTCTTAAGGCGAAGCTTGAAGAAGCCGGCGCAAAGATTGAGCTTAAATAATTCAGCTTTCTTAATAAAAATAACACATGTTAAAATCCGAGGTTTACATTTTTGTAAATCTCGAATTTTTTTCACTTCCCGCATTTGAACATTGAGAAAAAAAGGCTGCGTTCTCACCTATACGGGCAAGAATGCAGCCTTTTCTTTTTATCTTTATGGACTCTGTTTTTACGACCTGTTTTTAAATCAAATCAGGTTACGACCATTTAAGTGCTTTGATTGAAAAGCCCAGCGTTACATCAAGTCGGTTTTTTTGAACTACCGCAATAACCTTTTTCTTGCTGCAGCCCGTGACAGACGCAGTGATTTTATAAAAATTGTTATTGCCTAAATCCTCAATTTTTGTTATTGTTACGCTCTGGACCTTCGGTGTAAATTCTGAAATTTCAAAGGTATCGTCTGTTGAATTGTAATGAATAGGCGCTTTTGCGCTTGTTGAATAGTCATTACATTTTGATTTGAAATTGACAACCGTTTGACCGAAATATTTGAAAAGATTGAGAACCACGGGGCTTGACGGATAGACTGTTCTGGTGCTGCCCTCGTGCTCTGCCATCCATACTGCAACATGGCATGCAATGTCAATAGGCACGCCGTCGGAATTTTCATAGCTTGAAAGGTAAAGATAAGGCACCTCAAGCATGGATTTGATTATAAGCTGGTCGTCTTCGGAAAAGCTTACCTCCGTGCCGGTTGCGGAGGTTGACGGAACAACCTCTGTTGCATTGAAAGCGGTTGTCTGTGAAGATGATGTCATAGGAATATTCTTTTTAGTTGTTGCGGTTTCATCTTTTTTTGGGTTTGTTGCAAGCGTCGCGCTTTCGTCAACAGTCCTTGTCGTACTGCCGGTGCCGGTGCTGCTTTTGTCATATTTAACGGTAACATACTTGCCTTTACTGTCCGTAACTTTTTCACCGTTATCATCAAGCTTATATGCTTTGCCGCCTTCATATTTTACTGCAATTTCCGTTGTAACGACATCGCCGTTTTCATCAGTGACCTCATTGCCGTCTTCATCTGTAACAGCTTCGGTTTCAAAGCCATAGTCATTATCACTGTTTTCAAGACCCTCGGTTGAGGAACCGTCATCTTTTTTGGAGCAGGCTGTGAAAATGCTTGTAATAAGAACTATAACTGCAAGTGTAAGTATAAGTATTTTCTTCAAAGGTAGCACCTCTTTCAATAACTGTACATAAAAATTATATATTTATTTTAGCTAAAAGTAAAGAGATTTACAAAAAAATGAACAAATTATTAACTCACTGTTCATACTATTTACATAATTTTCTTTTATTGTTATTCTGTTTATAACCTATTCGCCGATGTCCCCCGCCTCTTAGGCGGCGGGGTCCATTTCAGAATTTCAGTGGGAGTGATAATCTCCCACTGAAACCCTGAGGAGCTAACGCTCCCTGCGCAGGTTGCAATCGTTCGCAGGTCCCATTTCAAGCGAGCTTGCCGGAGCACTGCTCCGATTTAAAGGGAAATGGTGGATTTATGAGAAAATCAACACAGCTTTCAATGTGCGCAATAACAACCGCGATGTCGGTTGCGTTAATGTTTTTCGGCGGTATATCATATATATTTGCTTATCTCGTTGCGGTATTTGCCGGTGTGTTTATGATAATGCTGAAAAAAACCTTCGGCGAAAAAAGCGCGTGGATAACATACACGGCCACATCCCTTTTGTCGTTTATTGTTGTTGCCGATAAGGATTGTATGCTTATGTATGTTATGTTTTTCGGATTTTATCCTATTATCCACGAAAAGCTTGACAGCATAAAGCCCGGTGTTTTAAGGGTTCTTGTTAAATATCTGTTTTTCAATGCCGTAATGATTTTGCAACAGCTTGTGCTTATTTATGTGTTTGGAATACCGTTGCTTAAAGAGTACGGCGGAATATATATTCTGATTTTATATGCGGTTTTGCTTAATCTGCTGTTTTCCCTTTATCAGATAATGATAAAAAAGCTTGAACACCTTTATAAAATAAAGCTTGAAAAAAGAGTAAAAAAATATTTCAAATAAATCAGCAGCTGTCTCAAGCTAAGAAATTGAGGCAGCTGCTTTTTTATCCTTTAAGCCTGTTGACCATCATACGCGCCGCTTTATAAATATCTCCGCAGCCGAGGGTTATGACCAAATCTCCGCTTTGTGCGTTTTTAAGAACATAGTCGCAGATTTCCTCAAAGCTGTCAAGCTGAATACTGCCGGGTATCTTATCGGCGAGGTCCTTTGCTTTAATACCTATTGTGTTTATTTCACGGCTGCCCATAATCTTTGAAATCACGCATTTGTCCGGTATCTGCAAAACCTTTGCAAAGTCATCAAGTAAAAGGGATGTTCTTGTATAAGTAAAGGGCTGGTGGACTGCCCAGACTCTTTTATACCCCATTTTCATTGCGGCCTCAAGCGTTACCTTAAGCTCGGCGGGGTGGTGCGCATAGTCATCGGCAAAGGTTATGCCGTTATATTCGCCGAGCAGTTCAAATCTTCTTGCTGCACCGCCGAATGCCTTTAGAGCGTTACATATTTTTTCAACTTCCGCGCCGCTTTCATATGCAGCGGCAAAAGCGCAAAGTGAGTTTAAAATATTATGCTCGCCCGGTACTGAAAGCTCAACCCTTGTTACAAGCTCACCGTTATGGTAAGCATCATATGAGGATGTAAACCCTCCCGGCACGCAAATGTTATCCGCTGCCCATTCGTTGCTTTTATTCCTGCCTACCGATATGAGTTTTTTATTTTTTATTCCCTTTAATGTATCAACGGTGTTTTCGTCATCGCCGTTGTAAATTATTGTTTTTGTTGTTTTTTCCGCAAACTCCCTGAAGGACTTTTTGATATTATCAAGGCTTTTGAAAAAGTCAAGATGATCCTCATCAATATTCAGTATGACCGCGATATCCGGATTCATCTTTAAAAAGGTGTTGTTAAATTCACAGCTCTCACAAACAAAATTCTGACTTTTGCCGTATCTGCCGTATGCGTCAATAACAGGCAGCTTGCCGCCGATAACAGCGCTCGGGTCAAGACCCGCCTCAAGCAGAATTTGAGTAAGCATAGATGATGTCGTGGTTTTTCCGTGAGTACCGCAAACGCCTATGCAGTTTGAAAAAATCCTGCTCATAGCTCCAAGCAGCTCGGCACGCTCAAAGCAGGGAAAATTTGCTTTTGCATATTCAAGCTCCTCATTGCCCGCGAGAATGGCATTTGTGTAAATCACAAGCTCGGTATCGTCAGATATGTTCTCTTTAACCTGACCGAGATAAACCTTAGCTCCTTCTTTTTCAATCTTTCTGAAGGTTTCGGTATCGTTGTTGTCAGAGCCGGAAATATTATATCCGAGTGACAACATTATTTCTGCAAGCGGGCACATACCTGCGCCGCCTATGCCGATAAAATGCACATTTTTAACCTTTTTAAGCAGTGTATCTATATCCATAAGAGCAACCTCCGATTGATAATTCAACCTATATATTATACTACCATAATAAAAAAAAATAAATACCCAACTATGCATTAACTAATATTTTTTTTATTCATAGTATGTAAAGAATTTACAATTAGGTTATTGAGGTGCTTTATATGAAATTAAAAACCTTTGCTGTTCCTTACATAACTGATGAAAGAATGCTTTATGCGGGCGAATACCTTTGCTCAATCGGTTATGAAAGAACAGATGAAATTGATAACGCTGATTTTGTTTTATTGCCGATTCCGGTAAAAAAGCATATGTTTGACGGCACAGAGAATAAGGCTGTTTTTTACGGTGCAGGCGATTACTACGGCTTTGATTATAATAAGGTAGAAAGCTTTTTGACCGAAAATGCATATATGACTGCGGAGGGCGCTGTAGCACTTATGAAAGAAAGCATTGACATTTCTGTATATAATGCCGACATTTTGCTTGTGGGTTACGGCAGAATTGCACAGTCCCTTCACAGAATGCTTGAATCAATGGGAGCAAATGTTACCGTTTGTTCAAGAAGTAATTTAAGCAAAAGCAGGGCAAAATTCTGCGGCGCCGAATGTATTGATTTTGAAAAGCTGAAATGCGACAGCTCATATGATGTGATTTTCAATACTGTTCCCCATATAGTTTTTACAAAAAAAGAGCTTGATGCGCTTGATGAAAAAACAAAGATTATTGATCTTGCTTCATTCCCCGGCGGAGTTGATACGCTTTATGCAAAATCAAAAGGAATTGAACTTATTGACGGCAAAAGGCTGCCGTCGAGATATTCGCCCAAATCCGCAGGCTTTTTGATAGGAAAAACTGTTGATCAAATAATAAAGGGGGATTTAGCTTGAATATCGGTTATTGTCTGACCGGTTCGTTTTGCACCTTTTCAAAATCAATAGAGGTGCTGAAATCGCTTGTTAAATCCGGGCATAATATAACGCCTGTTATGAGTGAAAATGCATACAATATTGATACACGCTTTGCAAATGCGGTAGATATTCAAAACAAGCTTATTCAAATAACCGGAAACAGCATAATTCATACAATAGAGCAGGCAGAGCCAATAGGACCGAATAAAATGTTTGATGTTCTTGCGATAGTGCCCTGCACGGGGAACACGCTTGCAAAGCTTGCAAACGGAATGGTTGACACCTCCGTTACAATGGCGGCAAAAAGCCATTTGAGAAATAACAGACCTGTTGTAATCGGCATTTCTACAAATGATGCACTCGGCGGCGCGGCAAAAAACATAGGCACGCTTTTGAATTATAAAAATTATTATTTTGTGCCATTCGGAATGGATAACCATGCACAAAAGCCGAAATCAATGGTGTGTGATTTTTCACAGGTTGAAAACACAATAGAGCTTGCATACAACGGCATTGAAATATCAAAAAAAATATATTGACATTCTAATTTATATTTTATATATTTAGTTTATGGCACATAGTGTTAAATCGGGATAAAATGAGGATGTGGAAATTGGAAAGGATAATCGACTTAAGGAATATTACCGTAAAATACGGCGACAATGTTGTGCTTGACAAACTTAATCTTTATATTAACAAAAAAGAGTTTATAACGCTTCTTGGTCCTTCGGGCTGCGGCAAAACAACTACATTAAGGTGTATAGCGGGATTTATTGAGCCTGACAGCGGCGATGTAGTTTTTGAAGGAAAAAGGATTAATGATGTTCCTCCTCATAAGAGAAAGGTCAACACCATTTTTCAGCGTTATGCTCTTTTTTCGCATATGAATGTGTATGAAAATATCGCATTTGGTCCCAAGCTTCAGAAAAAATCAAAGGAAGAGGTAAGAAAAACCGTTGCGCAGATGCTTGAGCTTGTTAATCTCAAGGGCTTTGAAAAACGCAGCATTGATTCGCTTTCCGGAGGGCAGCAGCAAAGGGTTGCAATAGCAAGAGCGCTTGCAAATAATCCGCATGTCCTGCTGCTTGACGAGCCGCTTGGCGCCCTTGATTTAAAGCTTCGCAAGGATATGCAGACTGAGCTTAAAGCAATACAAAAAAGGCTCGGAATAACCTTTATATATGTGACACACGATCAGGAGGAGGCGCTCTCAATGAGCGACACCGTTGTTGTTATGGACAAGGGCAAAATTCAGCAAATCGGAACGCCTGAAGATATATATAATGAGCCGGTAAATGCATTTGTTGCCGATTTCATAGGTGAATCCAACATAGTGGATGCAATTATGCTTAAGGACTATGTTGTATCCTTCGGCGGTGTTACCTTTGATTGCCTTGACAGCGGATTTGGAGAAAATGAATTTGTGGAGGCGGTTGTCAGACCGGAGGACATAAAAATCGTTGACGCCGGTTCAAAGGCGTCGCTTACGGGCAGTATAACCGATGTTACCTTTAAGGGGGTCCATTTTGAGATACTTGTTGATGTCGGCGGCTTTATATGGATGATTCAAACGACCGAGGAAAACCACAAGGTCGGCGAAAAAATAGGTATGTATATTGAGCCGAATGCAATTCATATTATGAAAAGAAGCGAATACAGCGGAGAGTTCGGCGACTATTCATCATTTTCCGATGAGATGGATCATATATCGGATGCGTCATATAACTGGGAGGAAGAAGATGAAAAATAGACTTTCCGCCGTGTTGCTTGACAAGCCTTATCTTATTTGGGCTGTTATGTTTATTATTGCTCCGCTTGCAATGGTGGCATACTATGCATTTACTGACAGAAACGGCGCGTTTTCCGTTTCAAGCATATCGCAGATACCGTCATATTTTCCGACTGTTCTTTTGTCGGTGCTTTACGGACTTGCCGCAACGGTTATATGCCTTTTAATAGGTTATCCCTTTGCTTATATATTTTCCAAATTCAATATGAGAAAGCAGCAGGCGGTGCTGCTGCTCGTTATGCTTCCTATGTGGATGAATTTTTTAATCAGAACATACAGCTGGATGACTATACTCGGAGATACGGGAATAATTAACAGTATCATTACTGCTCTCGGCTTTCAGCCCATTAAGCTTATAAACACAGGCGCAGCGGTTATACTCGGTATGGTGTATAATTTTCTGCCGTATATGATTTTGCCTGTTTATTCCGTTCTTTCAAAGCTTGACAATTCGCTTGTTGAGGCAGCACAGGATTTAGGCTCTGACAGGCTTTGCGTTTTAAGAAAAGTTATAATGCCTTTGTCACTTCCCGGTGTTTTGAGCGGAATAACAATGGTATTTGTTCCCTGCGTTTCAACCTTTTATATTACGCAAAAGCTCGGCGGCGGACAGATAGTTCTTATTGGCGATGTTATTGAAACACAGTTTCAAAGTGCAAACAACTACAATCTCGGAGCGGCGCTTTCACTTGTCTTGATGGTACTGATACTTATATGCCTTGGAGTTATGAATTATTTCGGCGCAGATGACAGTAATGACGGGGGTGTTGTGATATGAAAAGCAAAGCCTCCGCCTTGCAGCGGATATATGTGGCGCTGATATTTATATTTCTTTATGCGCCGATTGCAGTGATGATGCTGTTTTCATTCAACTCAACAACAAGCACATATACTTTCGGCACCTTTTCAACACAATGGTACAGCAAAATGTTTTCTAACGCAGCTGCAATGGATTCACTGAAAAATTCGTTACTGCTTGCCGTGACCGCTTCAGCTGCGGCAACAATTCTCGGCATAATGGCGGCAGTGGGACTTTTTAGGTCGAGGCGAAGGCTTTATAAAAAGTCAATGATGACAGTGACAAATATACCTATGATGAACCCTGAAATAGTGACAGGTGTTGCAATGATGCTTTTGTTCGTTTTTGCGGGCAGACTTGTCAACAAAAGCAATGCCCTTGGCTTTTGGACCCTTTTTATAGCTCATGTAACCTTCGCTTTGCCGTATGTGATTTTAAATGTTATGCCAAAGCTAAGGCAGCTTGATATGCACATTTATGAGGCGGCCGTTGACCTCGGCTGCAAGCCGTTTAATGCTTTTTTTAAGGTTGTAATGCCTGAAATTATGACGGGCATTATCACGGGCTGTGTAATGAGCTTTACACTTTCGCTTGACGATTTTATTATAAGCTATTTTACAAACGGCCCAAGTTATCAGACCTTGCCTATATACATTTTTTCAATGACAAAAAAGCGTGTTAAACCTGATATGTATGCCTTGTCAACTCTTATGTTTGTTGTTATTCTTGTGCTTCTTATACTGATGAATATTGCACAACGCAAGGCAGAAAAAAAGGGTAAGGGTGATGCCGTATGAAAAAGCTTACAGCTGCGTTTTTTGTTGTTTTGATTATTTTGTTTTCAATGCCGTTTAACGCTTTTGGGGATGATGTTTTCACACAGGAGCAGATTGATTATTATAAAAACCTCGGCTTGCAGGGAACAACGGTTAATGTATATAACTGGGGTGAGTATATATCTGACGGCAGCGAAGCTTCAATGGATGTTGTAAGAGAATTTGAACGCCTGACGGGTGCAACGGTTAATTATACAAATTTCGAGTCGAATGAAAATATGTATTCAAAGCTTTCGGGCGGGGGAGTTTCGTATGATGTTATAGTGCCAAGCGATTATATGATTGACAAGCTGATTGATGAAAATATGCTGCTTGAGCTTGACTATGGCAATATACCCAATATGAAATATATCAGCGATGAGTTTAAAAACCTTTACTTTGACCCGCAGCAGAAATATACGGTTTGCTACAATGCGGGAACTACTGTTCTCATATATAACAAGCAGCTTGTTGATTTTGAGCCTGACAGCTGGAGCGTTTTGTGGGACGAGCAGTACAAGGGAAAGGTGCTGATGTTTAACAATTCCCGTGATTCGTTTGCCATAGCCCAGGCAATGCTCGGCATTGATTTTAATTCAACAGACGAGCAGGACTGGGTGAGATGTGCCGAGCTTTTGGCACAGCAAAAGGACAAGACAAGTCCTGTTTATGTTATGGACGAGGTATTTAACCTTATGGAAAGCGGGGAATATGCATTTGCTGTATATTATGCAGGCGATTATCTGCTGATGCTTGAAAACAACGACAATCTCGGTTATTGCTTTCCAAAAGAAGGTGTGAATGCATTTTATGACGCCTTTTGCATACCTGTATGTTCACAGAATAAAGCAGGCGGGGAGGCATTTATAAATTTTATGCACGAGCCGCAGGTGGCTTTTGAAAACTGCGAATATATTTATTATCGCTCTGCTAATATAACAGTTGAAAACAATGAAAACAGCTCACTCTACGGAAACGATGTTATTTATCCCGACAAAAGCGTTAAGACGCAGTATTTTGAAAATCTGCCTCAAAATATAACAGAGCTTCAAAACAGCCTGTGGACACAGGTGAAATCCGGCAAGCTCTCGGCTGACAGCAATATTCAGGATAAAAAAATATATACGCAATGTGCTGTCCTCGCAGCAGCTGTTATTATTGTCATAATTATAAAACTTATATCTAACGCAAAAAAAGAAAAGGAACAGGATTTAAGTGACCTCTACAGTTAAATGCGCGCTGTTTGATTTGGACGGCACGCTCGTTGATACATCCCTTGATTTGGGAAGGGCAACCGCCTTTGTGCTTGAAAGCAGAGGCAGGGTGAATAAATGGAGTGATGCTAATTACAGGAGCTTTGTCGGAAACGGAGCAAAAAAACTAATCGACCGTGCTTTTGAACATTCGCTGAATAAAAAAGAGCTTGAGCTTGCATATAATGATTTTAAGGCTAAGTATAACGAAATATTACTTGACAATGCCGTCGTTTATGACGGTGTTAAGTATTCGCTTGATGCTTTAAAGCACAAGGGGATAAGGCTTGCCGTGGTTACAAACAAGCCGAATGACTCGGCGATTTCCATGGTTGAGGCACTGTTTGCAAAGGATTATTTTGATTTTATCATAGGTGCTCTTGACGATAAGCCGAAAAAGCCTAACCCTTATTCGGTGAAGCTTGCGCTTAATAAGCTTTGCTGTAAAGCTGATAACGCGGTTTATTTCGGCGACAGTGACATTGATGTTTACACGGCAAAAAACGCTGTCGTGAAATCGGTTGCCTGCACATGGGGATTTCGCAGCCTTGAATGTCTTAAATCCGCAAAGCCTGATGTTATTATAAACAGTCCATTTGAAATCGCTGAATTATTTTAATTTTAAAAAAAGTGTTGACAAATAATAGCCACTCTGCTATAATTCATATCGTTGACGCGAGAGTGGCGGAATCGGCAGACGCGCACGTTTGAGGGGCGTGTGGGGTGACTCGTACGGGTTCAAGTCCCGTCTCTCGCACCAAAATAAGCGAATACCCATTAGGGTGTTCGCTTATTTTTATGCAAACGACAGTCTCGCTTGACCCTGTCTTTATCGGGGTCCCCGAAAAGTCGTAAGACTTTTTGGGGAGAGGAGAAAGAAACGAAGCAATTGATTAATGCTTGTGTACAAGCATTTTTAATTGCGTAGTTTGTTTTGACGAAAGTCCCGTCTCTCGCACCAAAATAAGCGAATACCCATTAGGGTGTTCGCTTATTTTTATGCAAACGACAGTCTCGCTTGAATCTGTCTTTATCGGGGTCTGCGAAAGATTGTCTGATTTTTGAAATGCATATCATAACAGGGCGATTTTTTGATTAATCCAAAGCTTGACATAAAACCAAACTGTAATGCTTCGCCGAATTATCGCCAAGCCGACGGGTTCCATTTAGTATTCAGTGTGAGTACAATCTCCCACTGAATACCGGTCGGCTAAAGCCGTCACTTGCCGCGTTAAATTACTGGTAAGCCATTATTGAATCATATTATTAATATTTGCTTTGCGGTATTGCCTTTTTGCTTTCAAGCGTGTAAAATATATTGAATACAAGAGAGATGAGGATTTGATTTATGATTACTGTGACTCCTTCTTTTTTCAGTGATTTCAAATGTATTGCCGGCGCCTGCCCGGATTCGTGCTGCCGGGGGTGGGAGGTTGATGCGGATGATGAGTCACTGAGATATTATAAAAGTCTTAAAGGCGATAGTGATATAAGAAAGCGTATTGACAGTGTGCTTGACAAGGATGAATTCGGGAATACAATATTCCGCCTTACCGATAAAAAAAGATGCCCTTTTCTTAACAGTAAAAATCTTTGCGATATGCATATTGAAATCGGCGGTGAGCATACACCGTACACTTGCCGAATGTTCCCAAGCTTCATTAATGATTTCGGCGGCACGAGAGAAATGGGAATTTCCTTTTCATGCCCGGCGGCAAGTGATATGATGTGGAATCTCAAAGAACCGATGAGCTTTGTCAGCGAGGTTAACGATATGCCGCCGCAGATTAATGAAATTGATGCACAGCTATACTATTACCTGAAAAAGTCAAGGGATAAGGCTTTTTCAATAGCACAAAACAGGAACAGGTCTGTTTCGGCAAGACTTGTTGACTTACTTGATTTCGGTACAAAATTACAAAAAGAGCTTGACGATTATGCCGATTTTGACGATGATACTGATTTTTTTGATGTATTCAAAAACCCCGAGCTTATTAACACCGAGTGGCTTGAAAGGGTTAATAACGGTAAAATTACGCTTGTGTCGGACGGGATATATAACGAAAATATATTATGTTATTTTATTTTCAGATATTTTCTCACTGCCGTTTATGATTATGATGTTTTATCAAAAATAAAAATGGCGGTTCTCGGCGTTCTTATCGTTACATATTTCGGTGAGGATAGCTGGACAATTCATTTGTGGAGCAAGGAAACCGAACATTCGCAGTATAATATGGACAGGTATAAAAGACTGCTTCGCAGATGTAAAGCACTTACAACGGACAATTTGAAAAAACTCATCTTGAAACCGAACGGCAAATACTTGGAGAGGCTGTGAGGCTTTACATCCGAAAACGGATTAATAAGGATTTCAGAGTGTATATTTATGACTATTTACAAGCTTGACACTTTAACCTCAATAATATATAATAAAATGATTAAAAAATGTAATAAGGAGTTTTTTATTATGGCAACAAAGCAATTTAAAATGACTGCTGCGGGTAAGGCAGAGCTTGAAAAAGAGTTGGACTATCTTAAAACCGAAGGCAGAATTGATATAGCTGAAAAGCTTAAGGTTGCCCGTTCATACGGCGACCTTTCCGAAAACAGCGAGTATGATGAAGCCAAATCAGAGCAGGCAAAAACAGAGGCTCGTATCAGCGAGCTTGAGTATCAGCTTGATAATGCTGTTATTGTTGACACAGTTGACAGCGATACTGTAAGTATGGGCTCAAAGGTTACGGTTATCAGAAAAAAGGACAAGGTTGAGGCAACCTATGAGATTGTGGGCTTTGCACAGGCAAATCCGTCACAGGGCAAAATAAGCGACGAAAGCCCCGTCGGAAAGGCTTTGATGGGAGCAAAAAAAGGTGCAACTGTCGTTGTTGAGGCGCCTATAGGCAATCTTGAGCTTAAAATAAAGTCTATAGACTGATTATACGAGGTAAGCATTTATGGCAGGAAAATTTGAAATTACCAAGTTATCTGACGGTACTTTCACATTTGAATTGATAATTGATGAAAAGCCGGTAGGCACAAGCCCTGTTTTTGAAAAAGAGGATATGTGCAAAAGAGGAGTTAAGGCCGTTAAGAAAAACAGCAGAATGAAAATTCAGAATACTCTTCACAATGACGAGGAAAAGACAAATCCGAAATACCTTGTTGAAATACTGGGCAAAAAGGTCAAATATACCCTTTTTCTTCAAACGGGTGAAATTGCGCTTGAGGGCTTTGCAGGCAGTGAGAGCGAGGCACTTGAAAACATAGAGCTTATTGCGAATAATGCAAATGCCGCACAGATGCAGACGGCTGAAATCGTTTTGAGCGAAAATGAGCAAAAGCAAATCCGTATAGACAAGCTCAATGCACTTCGTGAAAAAGGATGTGACCCGTTTGAAATTACGCTTGCAAATCAGACGCACCACAGCGATGAAATAAAAGCCGATTTTGAAAATCTTGAAAATAAGGATGTAACAATCGCCGGCAGAATAATGACATGGCGTGATATGGGCAAGGCTAATTTTATTGATGTCCAGGACCGAAACGGCAGAATTCAGGCATATGTCAGAATGAATGATGTCGGGGAAGATGTGTTCAGAGAGTTTAAAAGCTGGGATATCGGCGATATTGTTGAGATTACGGGCTTTGTATTCAAAACACGCACGGGCGAAATATCCGTTCACACAAGCCAAATAAGGCTTTTGTCAAAATCGCTTTTGCCTTTGCCTGAAAAATTTCACGGCCTTACAGATACCGACACACGCTATCGGAAGCGTTATCTTGATATGATTATGAACCCTGATGTTAAGGATACTTTTATTAAGCGTTCAAGGATTATATCATCAATCAGGTCATATCTTGACAGCCGCGGCTTTATCGAGGTTGAAACACCGATGCTTAATGTTATTGCAGGCGGTGCGACTGCAAGGCCCTTTATCACGCATCATAACACACTCGATATGGATATGTACCTTCGTATCGCTACGGAGCTTTATCTTAAAAGGCTTATTGTAGGCGGTATGGAGAGAGTATATGAGATCGGCAGGAATTTCAGAAATGAGGGTATGGATGTAAGGCATAATCCCGAGTTTACCTGTATTGAGCTTTACCAGGCGTTTACCGATTATCACGGTATGATGGACATTGCCGAAAACATTATCAGAAACGCGGCAAACGAGGTGTGCGACAGCTTGCACATTGTTTTTAACGGCACTGAAATTGACCTTGAAGCACCGTTTGAAAAGATGACAATGATTGAGGCTGTTGAAAAATTCAGCGGCGTCAACTTTGCCGGTTTTATGTCTGATAATGACAAAGCAATTAAAATTGCAAAGGAAAAAGGCATTGAGATTGAGCCGGGAAAATCAACCTGGGGTGATATTCTCAACTCGTTTTTTGAGGAGTTTGTTGAGGAAAATCTTATTCAGCCCACATTTATTATGGATTACCCAGTTGAAATTTCGCCGCTTACAAAGCGCAAGTCTGACTGCCCTGCACTCACGGAGCGCTTTGAACTGTTTATTTTGGGCGGAGAATACGGCAATGCCTATTCAGAGCTTAATGACCCAATCGACCAGATGAGCAGATTTGAGGCCCAGATGAGGCTGCGCGAGGCGGGCGACGATGAGGCTAATATGATTGACCATGATTTTGTTACGGCGCTTGAATACGGTATGCCGCCTACAGGCGGGCTCGGCATAGGCATTGACAGGCTTGTAATGCTGCTTACGGACAGCTATTCAATAAGAGATGTCCTCCTCTTCCCGACAATGAAGCCTTTAGAAAAGTAAAACACAAGATATAGTGTTGCAAGGATTACATTTACACAATATATTGTGCACTTTTGGAAGAACCGAAAATTTTCTACCACAAATTTACCACATTTGAAAGAGCGACATTAAGCACATAAACACTACTGCTGTAACGGGCGGTAGTGTTTTTATTTTACCAACACAGATAAAAATAAGTTTACCATTGCATTAGAGAATGATATGTTTATTTTTGTTTGTGTGCTTGCTCTATTTGTGGTTACAAAAGAATAAGGACTCTATCTTTCTGTTGATGAGAGTCCTTACTACTTGCTATTCTTTTTTCTGAGCGTTTCTATTGTGATTAGTAAGAAACGCATATCTTCATCGCTTAAATCTGAAACATCAATCATCTTCTTATGATTTATGCCTAAAAGATAATCGGTTGAGACGTGGAAAATATCAGCTAACTTTATAAGAACATCCGGCGAAGGTGTTCTCTCTTGAAGTTCATAGTAACTGACAACAGACTTTGTAATGTTTAGACGTTTTGCTAAATCTGTTTGTGTCATTCCGGCATTAGTCCGCAGCATTTTTAGTTTATCGCCAAAGTTGACCATATCCACACCTCCGTTCTGTTTTAGTTTACAATATAATTGTAAGTGTTGGGTCAAAATAAGTATCAATATAGTTGACAAGTTGTAGATGATATGCTATACTGTACTAAAGTTATACTTTCGATATTCTAATAGCGAGAGATGAAAACTGGAGGTATTTTTATGGCATTGATTAAATGCCCTGAATGTGGGAAAGAAATATCAAGTTTAGCAAAAGCCTGTCCTAATTGCGGTTGCCCTGTTGAGGAAATGAGAACAGGTGGAACTGTAAAGATAAAGATGCCGAATATCGAATTAGGAAGTGTTGGATTATTTTCTTCTCGTAGGGCAACTGTTGAAACAAGTAATGGTAAAGTTCTTTGGGAAGGGCAACACGGACAGACGGCTATTTTTGAAATTCAAGAACCTATGAATGTTACTGTTGATTTAGGAAAGTGGGCTAACCCTTTTAGCGGCAGAATAGAACCAAAAAAGAAATATAATTGCGTTCAAGATATGGGTATGCACTGGAAAGCTACATATCGCTTATCCGAAGTGGATGTTATAGACTCTGACTAATGCTTGCGTCCGAAAATATCCCTTTTTCTTTCTTGGAATAATAGGCTGCATTTATGTAGCGGCGCTTCCTGATAAAATCCGGCAAGAATAAAATCAAAAAGTAATTGAATTATTGGAGAACTCAAAAAATGAAAAAATGAAGCGGCAAAAGAATATGCCAAAATGTCCAGTTTGCGGCTCTACGAACATAAGTCAAATATCAACGCTTAATAGAGCTGCTTCTGTTGCTACTGTTGACTTGCTTCGTCCAAAATCGGCAAGCAGTATGAGTGTAAAAGTTGCAAACATAAATGGTAAAATATTTGAGAGGGGATTATTCTTATGAAAAAAGCAGTTTCAATAGTTACTGTAGCGATTGGCGTCATTTTATTCATTGTGGGATTAACTATAAAAATTCCAAGCAAGGAATTGACTACATATTCGTTCCGGTCGGATGATTACAGTGTTATTGAGGAATATGTTGGCGGTGATGCATACAACTACATTATATGCGCATCTCTTGTAGGCGGAGAAATTGCCGGTGCAAAAACACAGAAAGCCATATTTATCTCTATGGGTTCACTGATTTTTGCTATTGGACTGTTGGCATATTCGTTCTCAAAAGAAAGGATTGAAAAGCCAGAGAAAAGCAGTGAATTTTTAAATGCGGGAAACAGTATAGACGCCGGGAATGTGAAAAATGCAGATACACCTGAAACAGCTATTGTCAGTGACAATTTATAGTTTCCATTAAAACATTCAAAAAATTTAATCTTATTAGATTCAAGCCGTGTAGCAATTAAGCTATACGGCTTTTTATATACAAAAAAATTACAATGAAAGGAGCGTTTTATTGATGCCTAAAAAGAAAGATACAATTTATTCCAGCAGAAACAATACGGAAAAGAGTATGTTATCCGCTCTAAAAGATATTACACATTCCGATGCGGAGGCTTATTTCATAATCTGGAAATATGCACCGCAGAACACGCCGCGAGTGACCATTGTCAGTGGCGGCACTTCCACCGTGACATTCAGCAATGTGCTGAAACGTGGGGATGTCAAGGTAATCAAGTCCTCCGAGGATAACTTTGAAAATCCCCTTGATTTTTTCGTTGGGTGTGAGTATAATAATATCAAATCACGATTTAGTAAATCAGGATTAGAGTTTCTCAGGAGGTGCTTTTATGTTTATAGGCAGAGAGGCAGAGCTGAAATTCTTACAGGATAAATACGAAGAAGAAAAGGGGCAACTGATTGTCCTTTACGGCAGACGCCGTGTCGGTAAAACGGAAACGCTTCGGGAGTTTTGCAAAGGGAAAAAGCACATCTTCTTTTCCTGCACACAGACAACAGACCGTGTGCAGCTTGCAAAGTTTTCAAAGCGGCTCTTGCAGGAGGATATTCCGGCAAAGCAATATGTAACGGAATTTGCGGATTGGGAAAGGGCTTTTAAGGCAATTCTTGATTTACCGTATGGAGATGAGAAGAAACTTATTATCATTGACGAGTTTCCCTATATGTGCCGTGGCAATAAGAGTATTCCTTCCATTCTGCAAAACCTTTGGGATATCAATTTTAAGAGCAGCAATGTAATGATTATTCTTTGTGGCAGCGCTATGAGCTTCATAGAGAAAGAGTTGCTCGCAGAAAAAAATCCTCTGTATGGAAGGGCAACCGGAATATACAAGATGAAGGAGATGGGCTTCTATGACGCAGTAAAGTTTTTCCCGGATTATTCTCCAAGAGATAAGGTGCTTGCGTATTCCGTTCTTGGCGGCATTCCCCATTATCTGATCCAATGGAATCCGAAATTGTCGGTATCCGAGAATATCAAGCGCAATATTCTGACCAAAGGTTCTGTCCTGTACAGTGAAGTTGACTTTTTACTTCATCAGGAGCTTCGGGAAACGCCGATCTATAACTCCATTATTGAAGCCGTTGCACTTGGAAATACGAAGCTCAATGATATTAGTCAGAAATCCTTAATTGAGGATACTTCTAAAACCAGCGTCTATCTGAGAAATCTGATCGAGCTTGGCATTGTTGAGCGTGAATTTTCAGTGGACGCAGGAAGCAAGGAGCAGGCAAACACAAACAGAGGGACTTACCGTCTAACGGATAACTTCTTTCGGTTTTGGTATGCTTTCGGATTTGTAAACATCTCTCAGCTTGAGGACGGTGATGTGGATGGCGTATATGACTATGTTATCGAACCGGTTCTTCACGAATTTGCATCCTACAGCTTTGAAGATGTATGCAAAGAATTTATCAGGGAGAAACAGAAAAAGAATGAGCTTCCTTTCCGATACAGCAAAATGGGACGGTGGTTTGGAAAGACGACAGTTCGGGATGAGCAATCGGAAAATGGATTACGTGTTGCTGAAACTGAAATTGATTTGCTTGCCATCGGCAGAGGTTCCAAGGAATACCTTGTGGGAGAATGTAAATTTCAGAAATCACCGTTTAAGTATTCCGATTACCTTAACACAACGGCAAAATTGACGCCGCTGAAAGAAAAAGCAAAATTTTATTATGCTCTGTTTTCCGAGAGCGGCTTTGACGAAAAAATTGCAGATGAAGCGGATGGGAAAAATGTAACCCTTTACGATTTAGAGGAAATTGTAAACTATCAATAAAAATAATAAGCTGCAAAACGCTCACTTATATATTAGCGTTTACAATACGAAAGAAACGATAAGTTTTGCCAAAATATTAAGACCGCCGGAACTCTAATGAGAGTCGGCGGTCTTAAAACTGTCTTTCGTATTCAGAAAAAGCGGGACTGTCTACGCCGGATACATCGTCAATGAAAATCTCTTTGCCATCTTCAAAGAGAATGGTTCCCTCATAATTGTCTATACGCTTGACGATACCGGTAAAGTCAAGATATGCTCCGCCTGCTTTTCTGCTGTCCGGCTGAAAATAGGTTACAGTAACAGGAAATCGCTCTGCGAGCCTGTCGTTTATAAAATTCAGCCTTGCGTTTAATTTTTCCAGTTCGCCGTCGCTTAATTCACGCTTGCAGTCCGTCAGCCGCCCTGTTTCCGTTATGGCTTCGCCGTATCCC
>CAZYDW010000017.1:0-32463 GCA_964646445.1 uncultured Bacteroides sp. | reverse complement strand
CGGCTGTATGATGGGCTCCGGCGGACTTATCGTAATGGATGAGGACACCTGCATGGTGGATATTGCCAAGTTCTTCCTTGAATTTACGGTTGATGAATCCTGCGGTAAATGTACACCCTGCCGTGTAGGCACAAAAAGACTTCTTGAAATTCTCACAAAGATTACCGAAGGCAAGGGCACAATGGAAGACCTCGACAGGCTTGAGGAGCTTTGCAACTACATCAAGGCAAACGCGCAGTGCGGTCTCGGTCAGACAGCTCCCAATCCCGTGCTTGCTACACTTAAATTTTTCAGAGATGAATATATCGCTCATATTCAGAACAAGAAATGCCCGGCAGGCGTATGTAAAGACCTTCTTACATACAAAATCGACAGGGACAAGTGTATCGGCTGCGGTATGTGTGCAAGAAACTGCCCTGCCGGCACTATTATTCCGACTGATTACACTGCACCGGGTCATAAGCTTTCATCATACGAAATTGTTCCCGACAAGTGTGTTAAGTGTGGCGCTTGTATCGCTAATTGCAAGTTTAAAGCAATTTCAAAACAATAAGAAAGGAGCCTGATATAAATGGATATGGTAAATCTTAAAATTAACTCAATCCCTGTTAGCGTTGAAAAAGGCTCTACTATTTTAGATGCTGCAAGAAAAACAGGTATCGAAATTCCTACATTATGCTTTATGAAGGATTTGAATGAAATCGGTGCATGCCGTATGTGTATTGTTGAGGCAAACGAGGGCAGAGGCTTTAGAATCGTTACTTCCTGTGTATATCCCGTATCAGAGGGTATGGAGGTTCTCACCAACACCGAAAAAATTCAAAAATACAGAAAAACAACTCTTGAGCTCATTCTTTCCGTTCATGATAAGAATTGTCTTTCATGTAACCGCTCAACAAACTGTGAGCTTCAAAATCTTTGCCGTAATTACGGCGTTGACCATTCTCGTTTTGAGGGCGCAAAGCCGGTATATGAAAAAGATACAAGCACCCCTCATCTTGTAAGAGATAACAACAAATGTATTCTTTGCCGAAGATGCGTTGCCGCTTGTGAGCATCAGTATGTAAGCGTTATAGGCGCAAATGACAGAGGTATGGACACTTCTATCGGTCAGCCGTTTAATCTTCCGCTTAACAGCACGCCGTGTATATCATGCGGTCAGTGTACTGTTGTTTGTCCGACAGGCGCACTTACAGAGCGTGACGACACATATAAGGTTTGGGCGGCTCTTACCGACCCCGACAAATATGTTGTTGTTCAGACCGCTCCGTCAATTCGTGCAACAATCGGCGAATGTTTCGGTATGCCTATCGGAACAAATGTTGAGGGCAAAATGGTTGCCGCTCTTCGCAGACTCGGCTTTGACAAGGTATTTGACACTGATTTCGGCGCGGACCTTACAATCGTTGAGGAGGCAAACGAGCTTATTGAAAGAATCAAAAACGCAGGCACTCTTCCTATGATTACCTCCTGCTCTCCCGGCTGGGTTAAATTCTGTGAATTTTATTACCCTGATTTGCTTAAGCATCTTTCAAGCTGCAAATCTCCGCAGCAGATGGCAGGCACTGTTATCAAAACATATTATGCAAAGCAAATGGGTATTGACCCGGAAAATATTGTATGTGTTTCGGTAATGCCGTGTACGGCAAAGAAATTTGAAATCGGCAGAGATAATCAATCGGCTGCCGGAGTGCCTGATGTTGACATCGCTCTCACTACACGAGAAATTGCAAGAATGTTCCAAAGACTCGGCATTAACTTTGCTTCCCTTCCGGACGAGGAGTTTGACAGTCCTCTCGGCGATGATACAGGTGCTGCCGTAATATTCGGCGCAACAGGCGGTGTTATGGAGGCTGCCGTAAGAACAGCCAACGCATGGCTTAACTCAGCAGATGAGCCTGTCGAGCTTGAAGCGGTAAGGGGCACAGACGGTCTTAAGCAAACTACCGTAAACCTTGCAGGCACAGATTTGAAGCTTGCGGTTGCGTCGGGTGCCGCCGCGGCAAAGGTTGTTATGGATAAGCTTAAAGCAGGCAATCCGGACGGCTGGGGCTTTATTGAAATTATGGGCTGTCCCGGCGGCTGCGTAAACGGCGGCGGTCAGCCGATTCAGCCGCAGTATATTCGTGATACTGTTGACTTAAAGGCTGTAAGAGCAAAAGCACTTTATGATCAGGATAAGTCAATGACGCTTCGTATGTCACACGAATCCCCTGTCATCAAAAAGCTTTATGAGGAATGGTATGACGGCTTCGGCGGACCTAAGGCTCATCACGATTTACATACAAGCTACACACCAAGAAAAAAATATGTAAAATAAAAATCCTGTTTTAAAGGACTTATGATTTAAATCGCAGAGCGCTCCGGCAAGCTCGCTTGAAACGGAGCTTGAAAACGATTGCAATGTGCGCAGGGAGCGTTAGCTCCTCAGCGGACCCCGCCGCCTAAAAAGCGGGGCCCTCGGCGAACAGGTTATAACTTAGGCAAAATGTCCCCCGCCGCATATGGAGGCAGGGGACATTCAGTATTCAGCGGGTACAATCTCACGCTGAATATCGGTCGACTGAAGCCGACGCTTGCGCGCCCAAATGACGGGCAAGCCCTTATTGAATAAAAATGTTTTTAATGGGGGGAGCGATATAAAATGGCTGCAAAAATCATTGCCATCGCAATTTTTGTGCTTATGTTTACGCTTATTATTATGGATAAAATTCCACGCCACCTGGTTACACTCAGCTGCGGCGCGGCAACACTTTTGATTGTATTTGGGATTTGTATGAAAAGCCCTGCTGCAATCCTTGAAACACTTAATGTAAAAAATATATTTACAATTAATTTTTGGCACACGGCAGGAGAGGCATCAGACAGCTCGTCGGGCATAAACTGGGCGACAATAATTTTTATCGCCGGAATGATGGTTATGGTTGAGGGTATGGCTAAGGCAGGCTTCTTCCGCTGGCTATGCCTTACGATTGCGAAGGCTGTAAAATACAAGGTAATGCCCATTCTTGTTACCTTTATGATTATGAGCGCTGTTCTTTCAATGTTTATTGACAGCATAACGGTTATACTCTTTCTCGCAGCAGTAACGGTTGAGCTTTCACAGCTTTTGAAATTCAACCCCGTTTCAATGGTTTTGGCTGAAATTTTTTGTGCAAATCTCGGCGGCTGTGCAACAATGTGCGGTGATCCGCCGAACATAATCATAGGCACTGCCCTTGGCTATTCTTTTGCCGATTTCTTTACAAACACGGGTATGATTGCGGGCATAGCGCTTATTTTTATTATAATTTTCTTTTACTTCAGCTTTAAAAAGGAGCTTACCTCCTCCTGTAATGAAGCTGTAGGCCCCTGCGAATACCCCGACCCTAAAAATGCAGTTGAAAATAAAAAGGATTTTATAATAAGCTGTATTATCTTCCTGCTTGCGGTTGTGCTGCTTGTTACACATTCCCAAACAGGACTGACAGTTGCTTTTATCGGTGTTTTAATCGCGGCAGTCACGCTGCTTACATCATATAAAAATATCGGATATATATTAAAAAGAATTGACTATAAAACTTTGCTGTTCTTTGTAGGCTTATTTATTGTTGTAGGCGGTCTTGAACAGACAGGCGTTCTTGAAATAATAGCGTCATTTATTAAAAAAATATGCGGCGGGAATGTGCTTGCAATGGTATTTATCATTATGTGGATTTCGGCAGCAGCAAGTGCCGTTGTTGACAACATACCGTTTGCAGCAACAATGGTTCCTGTTGTAAGAAGCCTTGCGGCAGGAACAGCGGGTGTTAATCTTTCAACACTTGTATGGGCGCTTTCAATCGGCACGGATATAGGCGGCAGTGCGACGCCAATCGGTGCATCGGCAAATGTTGTTGGCACATCTGTTGTTGCAAAGGCAGGCCATCCTGTAGGATGGGGCAAATATTGCAAAACCGCAGTCCCTGCAACAATAATTGTTCTTGTCATTTCTATGATTTGCATTAAAGTTAAATATTTTTAAATGGAGGCAGCTATGGATAATAAACAGATTATAATCGCTATCGGCAGAGAATATGGTGCAGGCGGTCACAGCGTTGCAAATGAGCTCGTCAAAAAATATAAGCTGCCGATATATGACAGCAATATGCTTGAAAAAATCGCAGAAGAAAAGAGCGTTAATCCTGATGATTTAAAAAAATATGATGAAAAGCCTAAAAACAGACTTTTCTCAAGGACTCTCGACGGCCACAGCAGCTCGCCTGAAGATATTGTTGCTCAAATGGAATTTGAATTTTTAAAGAAAAAATCCGAATCAGGCGAATCGTTTATTGTTATCGGCAGATGCGCAAGTTCACTGCTTAGGGATAATCCGAATACGATAAGCATTTTCATAAATGCCGATATGCCCGATAAAATCAAAAGGATGTCAAAAATACTTGACGCAGACGGCAGCAAAGCAGAAATGCTCATAATGAAAAATAACCGAAAAAGAAAAGCCTACCACAATTTCTACTGCAAGGAAAAATGGGGCGATTCAAGGAATTATGAGTTAAGCATAAATTCAAGCAGAATAGGCATTGAAAATACCGCCGCCGTTATTGAAAAATATATTGAAAGCAGAATAAACAGTTGAAAGGTCAAAAGCACCGATACTTATTTAAAAGCTGACCGAAACGGCAGCAGCTTTTAAAACCCGTGTTAATTTACCGAAAAGCAGGAAATCAGCTGTCTGCATATAACTTAGGCAAAATTACGGGCAAGCCCTTATTGAAATGATTTGAAAAAACGCACCTGTCTTTTACATATCAAAATGATAGGTGCGCATACAGCTGACTAAAAACACCGACGAGGTTATATGCCTTGTCGGTGTTAAGCTTATTTTGCCATATTAACAAACTCTTTAGGAGTCATATTGTAATGCTTCTTAAATGCTGTAGTAAAGTGTGAATTTGATGAAAAACCTATCATATTACAAATCTCATTGTTTGTTTTGCCTTCAATCAAAAGCTCCTTTGATTTCTCAAGTTTTGCTTTTGTTATATAGGAGCTTAAATTTTCGCCGATTTCATTTTTAAAAATCAGTGACAGATAATCGGCGGAGATGTTACATTCATCAGCAAGCTTTGATACGGTAATTTTACCGCCAATGTTTTCGTTTATATAACAGATACACTTTTTAACATAAGGCGATTGCTTAGGCGTGGTTTTGCTTTTCTTAACCATTTTTGTCAGCTTGATTATCTGCGATGCAAGGCAGTTTAAAATCGCCTCCTTTGATTTAAAGCTGTCAACAAGCATTATCATATTGTCTGAAAAGTCATAAGCGGTTTTCTCATTTAGTCCGCCCTGAATTGCATATCTTGTTGCGAGTGTGACAGTGCTGACAGCCATATATTTATACTGCGTAATATCGTCATTTGACATTCTGCCGGCTGTGACGGTTGTATTGATATTCTTAAAAGCCTTAATCAACTTGCCCAAATCTCCCTGCTGGACACAGGAAAATATTCTTATTTCATCTCTGTAAGGGGTATGCTTATCTTTATCGCCGAATACGCCTTGCTCATCCTCAAGTGTTTTAATGCTGATTAACTCACCGATATTCATATGCTCACCTCAATTTCAGTTTAATACAATTTGAATTAAAACACAATATTTAATCAGACCAGTGCCCGAAGATTAATAATTGCATGGCGCAGCCCTTTAATCTGAGGATTGCATCTTTCGCCGAAAGGAAAAATGAAGCCCTCCGCCTTATAGGCAACAGACCGCTTTTCAAATGCTATATTGATTTCAGAAGCTTCGGTACTTTTAATATTAACCCGCCGATTCGCCAAAAGATTTTGTTAAAGCCTATAAACGTTGACTCATCATCATTAAGAATATTCAGTAAACCCTCTGCCATTTTAGGTGAAAATGCTCCCATACTCATCTGAACGAAATTACGAATGGGAATCTGTGTAGCCATTGCCGCGAGCATTGCACCGTCACCGTTTTCATTTGAACCCATTTTGGTCATAACCCGTTTTATAAGTTTTGCGATTTTGCCGCCCCATTTAGTATATTGCGCATCGTTAATACAGCAATAAATATCAATTTTTTTATCAGCGCTGATATTCGGGTTCGGCAGCTCGCCATATAATGCCGAAAAATCATCACGAGTAATATTACCGACATTATTGTAATAATCGGGCGCAACAGTTCTGTAATCGGGAATATCGCATTTTTCGGCAGACAAGACATTTACGGTTTGCGTCAATCTTATATCTCTTGATGAAGCTCCGACAAGAATATCAAACTCACCGCTTTCAATGCACCAATCGTTTATATTAATATTCCAAAATGCAAAGGCTCTTTTATCTAAGATAACAGTTATTTCTTCCTCCTCGCCTGATTTAAGAAATACCTTTTTGAATGCACGAAGCTCTTTCTTTGGTCTGAAGATTGTTGACTGCTTATCCGAAACATAAATCTGTGCGATTTCAGCACCGTCAGCATCGCCGATATTTTTTATTTTGAAAGAGACAGATAATGTATCTGCTTCTTTAATTTCTTTTTCTGAAAGCTTAATACCGCTGTATTCAAACTTTGTGTATGATAATCCAAATCCAAATGGAAATAAGACATCCTTATCGGCACTGTCATAATAGCGATAACCGACATAAACAGACTCTCTGTGCTCGCTTGTAATAGGTCCTCCCGGATAGTTATTATAAGTAGGATTATCGTTTAATGACAAAGGATAGGTTTCCGTAATTTTTCCCGATGGATTAACCTTACCTGTTAAAATATTTGCAACTGCGCTGCCGCCTGCCTGCCCGCCCAAGCAGGAATTTAAAACGCCTTTAACTTCATTGAGCCAAATCATATTGATTACAGAACCACCAGCAAGAACAACTACTGTATTCGGATTAACCTTGGCAATCTCTGAAACAAGATAGTTGTGGCAATTCGGTATTTCAATATTCTTTCTGTCATAACCTTCTGCTTCAAATTCTTCCGTCAGACCGACAAAAAGTATTGCGATATCGGATTTTTTTGCATTTTTAACAGCCTCATTAATAAGGTGAGGTATAATTTCGTCTTTATCTTTATCGTAGCCTTGCGAATATATGCAGTCAACACCGAGCTTGATAAGCTCATCAAGCGCATTATCAAGCTTTGTGGGATTAACTACAGATGTCCCTGCGCCCTGAAAACGAGGTGCTTTTGCCATTTCGCCTATAACAGCAACACTTTGACCTTTTTTAATAGGTAAAATATTGTCCTCGTTCTTTAATAACACCATTGAGCCTTCCGCTATTTTTCTTGCTATGCTGTGATGTTTATCAATGCTGTATGTATGCTTTTGCTTTAAAGCAGGCTTTGATTTTAATATCAGCTCAATAACATTATCAACGGCAGTATCAAGTACATCCTCATTAAGCTCGCCGTTTTCTATTGCTTTAATTATTCTCTTTGTGTTTAAACTGCCGGATGATGGCATTTCCAAATCCGTACCGCATACAAGTCCCGGCACTCTGTCAACAGATGCGCCCCAATCGGTAACAATTAAACCGTCAAATCCCCATTCTTTACGCAAGACTTGCAGCTGTAGCCATTCATTTTGCGATGAATAAACACCATTGATACGATTATATGAGTTCATAACCGTCCACGGATGAGCATCTTTTACGCATATTTCAAAGGCAGGCAGGTATAATTCACGCATTGCTCTTTCATCAATGATTTCATCAATAATCATCCTGAAAGCTTCCTGTGAATTACAGGCAAAATGTTTTAAAGATGTGCCGACACCTTTAGACTGAACGCCTTTAACTATCGCAGCGCAGCACTTACCTGCAAGGAAAGGGTCTTCGCTGAAATATTCAAAATTTCTTCCGCAAACGGGAGAACGCTTAATATTTGTACCGGGTCCGAGAATAACAGATACATTTTCAGCCAAACATTCTTCTGCAATCGTCTCACCCTCAAGCTTTAACAAATCTTCATCCCAAGAGCAGGAAGATGTAACAGCAGGAGGGAAACAGGTTGCAGGAACGGAATTTCCCAAACCGATTGTGCCGGATTGCTTTTTTGTGTCCTGCTTTCGCAATCCGTTTGGTCCGTCAGTCATCATAATTTTCGGTAACCCAAGTTCACTTGATTCACGCAGGTACCAATAATTTTCACCCGATACAAACTCTGCCTTTTGTTTAAGTGTCATCTTACTGACAATGCCTGAATGTTTCATATTGATTTCCATAGCCTTTCCGGCTGCAAACAGTTTATTAAAAATCCCCTATTCGCCTCATTGCAGCCTGATAAGGCGTCAATGTGTTACAGCCATTTACAAAATATTTTGTAATCCAAGTGTAATATTAATTTTATCCGTAATCAAGAAAACAGGGTTATTGATATAGGAATTATGAAATTATCAAGGAATTAAAAAAAGAGCATCGCCCTGTCGTTTAATAAGCGACCGCGGCGATAGCTCCTCAAAGTTTCAGCGGGAGATTATCACTCCCACTGAAATTCTGAAACGGACCCCGCCGCCTAAGAGGCGGGGACATCGGCGAATAGGTTATATTCTGTAATATTCGTTTAAAGTTATATACTCTTTTTAAGTATTTCCGTAATCTCATTATGCTCCAACACTTTATATCCGCCTTCAAGGATGATTGTAGAGTCGGCAATCCCTTCAAGCATATCTTCGGTTACGCCAAGATCTGTTAGCTTCATAACAAGTCCAAGCTCCTCCATCCAGCTTTCCATTGCGAAAAGTCCTTCCAGTGCGACCTTTTCATCGGTCTTGCCCGCAGCATCAACGCCCCAGACATTAACTGCGAAACGCTTAAATTTATGAACGGCATAAGGCATAATATATCTGTAATATGCAAGTGAAACTGCCGAAAGCGTCATACCGTGCGTTGCGTCTGTATAAGCGCCTACTGCCTGACCAATCATATGCACCATCCAGTCGGTTGACTTGCCCCTTGAAACAAGCGTATTAAGTGCCCAAGAAGCAGTCCACATAATATTGCTTCTTGCCTCATAATTCTGACTGTCTTTATTTGCAATACGGCTTGAATTGATAAGTGATTTCATCAAGCCCTCACTGATATAATCGCTTGTATTGTCATCATCACCTGAAAAATACTGCTCACAAATATGATTGAAAATATCATATATTCCCGATACCATCTGATAATGAGGAAGCGTTAAAGTATATTTGGGATTGAGGATAGAAAACCTTGGCATAATGTTTTCATCGGCAAACACATGACCGATTTTCATTTTTGTATCGTGATTTGTAATAACAGAGCCTGCATTCATTTCCGAGCCTGTACCCACCATTGTAAGCACACAACCGACAGGTATAATTTTGCAGCTCGGTTCATCAAATTTTATATAATACTTTTCCCACGGATCTTCATTGCAGTTTACGGATACAGATACCGCTTTGCAGTAATCACATACAGAGCCTCCGCCTACGGCGAGCAACAAATCAGCATTGCGATTTCTTGCAATTTCAATACCTTCATACAGCTTTTCAACTGTCGGGTTTGGCATTACGCCTGAAATTTCGGCAATGCTTTTTTTGTTTTCCCTTAAAATAGAAACAACCTCATCGTAAATGCCGTTTTTCTTTATTGAATTTTTTCCATATACCAAAACAACATTCTTTCCGTATTTTGGCAGTTCGGTATTCAGATACTTTAATGAATCATCGCCAAAATATAATTTCGTCGGGTTGCAGTAACTGAAATTTCCTAACATAATGGTACCTCCGTAAAATTAAATATTTAAGTCTTTTATCCATTCTGACAATGCCGTTTCGGATATATCGCCGTTCAAGAGCTTACCTTCAATAATTTTTGCTGAAGCAGAAACACTTAGCTTAAGTTCATCAACAGTTTTTCCGAAACCGCTGCCGCCGCTTGTAGCAAATATAACTATCGTTTTATTTGAAAAATCATAGCTTTCAAGAAAAGTATTAATAATCGCAGGCGCAACATACCACCAGATGGGAAAGCCTAACTTATTTGTTTAAGTTAAGACAATCAGCATTTATTCAAACCGGTTTATTGTATTCTTCATCTGAAACAGGCTCAAGCCATTCGTTTGATGAGTTTTCTGCGGGAACCTCAACTGCCGGATGTGAGAACCGGCTGTCGGGTGCCGCTGCGTGCCGGTGCTTGACCTCCGGCGGAATGTTGACAACATCACCCGGATTTAATTTTTGTACAGGCTTCCCCCATTCCTGATAATAGCCGTGCCCTGCTGATTTGCCCGCCCTTCTTGATGGTGCGCTCTACGATTTAAATTATATCACATTTACACCCGTTATCAAGAGAATTTGTTAAATTATTTTGTGCGAAGAAAATGCATACAGCCCATAATATTATTTTTCAATAATAATATTATGGTCTTATTCTACCATCTACAGGTGCCATTGCGGCACCCATATTGTTAGCGTCTGTAATGCCGAGGTCTGTTATTGTACCGATTTGAACTGCTTTGATTTTTATGCCTTCGCCTTTGCTTTCCACTACGCAGCTGCCCGCGCCCGTAACTGTCCACTGTGATGTCGGCGGACGCTGACCGCCGTATTCAAGCGGAAATCTAAACTGCCTTTCGCTTGAGCAGAAATGGCTTGAAGTTGCGGCTATTACACATCCTGCTCCGGCATCAACAAGCATTGAGCCTACGGACAGTGAAAGCGCCATTGTTGAACAGGCGCCGAAAAGCCCGATTGATGCCACATTCAAATCTTTTATCGCAAACGCAGAGCCCATACACTGGTCAAGCAAATCGCCGCTCAAAATAAAATTTACATCTGAAGGGCTTTTATTTGCAGCGGTAAGCGAGCGTATAATGGCATCGTGAAGCATTGCCGATTCGGCAAGCTCATAGGATTGCTGACCCATGGTCGTATCCTCAAATATGGCGTCAAAGTCCTCCGCCAGAGGTCCCTCGCCTTCTTTTTTTCCCACGACACCCGCACTGCCTGTTATGACAGGAGGGCTGTCAAAAAACACTGTTCTGTTTTTAATTTGCATAAAATACACCTCGGTTATATTTTAACCGAGGCGTCGTTATTTATTGATATAATTTAATTAATTCTGCTTTAAATCCAAGCAGCGCCCCCGCCGCCTTAGAGACGGGGAACATCATCGCATACGCTGTAAAGCATCGCGCATCTTTTGGGAGGAAGCGTTATATAACCGCTTTGACATTTAAAATCAAAATAGCTGTATGAATTATCCCACTCTCTGCCGACGGGGATTTTTTCAACATCGTCGCCGTTATTGACCGCAACTATCAGCTTATCGTTATCGCCTATACGCTCATATGCTATTGAGGTATCGCTTGAATATACAGGGTTAAATAAGCCCTCTTTCAATACCTTTGTGCCCCTTCTTATCTGACCGAGGCGCTTATACCACTTAAGCAGTTCAAGGTTCTGATTATTCCAGCACATACATGCACGGTTAAATGGGTCTTTCATCCCCTGCATACCTATTTCATCACCATAATAAATTGACGGAACACCCGGCAGGGTAAACTGAATAAGCGACGCCATTTTAAGCATTGACATACCTTTAAGATAATCATAAGAGGAAAGCTTATTGTTTTCATGCTGCCACTGCCTGCTTTTGCCGTCAATATCAGGGCCTGCAAGTCTTGTAATTGCCCGTTCGGTATCGTGTGTACCGATATGGTTCATAAGCACATTAAGCACCTGCGGGGGATAATTTTCCACAACAGACATAATACTGTCGATAAAATAACTGCCGTTGCCGTAACGGACGAAATCAAGAACAGCATTGGCAAACGGATAGTTCATAACTGAATCAAGCTCTTCGCCGAGCAGATACTTCCTTCGCTGACCATAGGAAATCTTGTCTGCGGCATTCTCCCAAACCTCGCCTATAATAATCGCTTCTTCATTTTCAGCCTTGACTGCTTTTCGCAAATCGTCAAGGAAAATATCGGGCAATTCATCGGCGACATCAAGTCTCCAGCCGGATATTCCGCACCGAAGCCATTTGCGCACAATTCCGTTTTCGCCGCATATGTAGCTGCGATAGCTTTCGTTCTCCTCAATCACTTCAGGCAAAAGCTTTATACCCCACCAGGCATGATAATCATCAGGGTAATCAATAAATTTATACCAGCTGAAATACGGGCTTTCTTTGCTGTTATATGCACCGATGGTATTATAGTGAGAGTACTTGTTAAAATATTTGCTGTCGCAGCCCGTGTGACTGAAAACGCCGTCAAGAATAATTGAGATGCCTTTTTTCTCTGCTGCTTTGCAAAGGCTTTTCAAATCATCCTCTGTTCCGAGCAGGGAATCTATTTTTTCATAGTCGGCAGTATCATATCTATGATTTGAATGTGCTTCAAATATCGGATTAAGATATATGCAGCTGACACCCAAATCGGCAATATAATTAAGCTTTTTTTCTATACCCTTTAGGTCCCCTGCAAAATAATCGTTATTCCAAACACCGTTCATCTGTTCCTCTGACCAAAAAGGTTCATCGCCCCATTTGCGAATCACCCTTTCTTTCGGCACATTTTTTTTGGCAGTACCCGAATTAAAAAATCTGTCGGGGAAAATTTGATATATTATACCGCCTTTCAGAAAATCCGGCGTTTTAAAATTTTTGTCATAAACCGTTTGTTTGAACTCGTCCCCGGCAGCCGAAAGCTCTCCCCTGCCGAAGCCGACATTTTTCACAAGACTTTTGCCCCACGGAGTATCAAGCTCAAAATGGTATAAATACAGTCCAGAAGTGGTGGCGCTGAAATGAAGCTCCCAATATTCGTAATCATCATTGCACATACCCGCCCAGTACATACCGTAATATGCGGTGTTCTCATTTTCGCCGTCTTTTTTTATGGCAAGCGTTGCACAGCTGCAGCGGCAATCCCTCGGAACAGTCAGTCTGAATTTGCATTTTTCATCTGTCGCGATTGCCGATATTATTGACTTGTATTCCTTATCTCGTGAATTAAAAATAGTCATACTGTATCTCTCTTTAAAGCTGATAGCGAAATTCGGCAAAAGCAGTATTATCCGATGTCCGCAATATTTTTAAATTTGAAGCCGTATTCTCGCTCGGGGAAATTTGAAATAAGCAAAGCTTAAATTTAAATTCCGCCGGATAAATATTAAGATTTGCCAAGGGCGGTTTTTGCAGAATCCTTGGCAAATCATTTATTTCTTTAACAATAATTAAAGATTTTAAACATCAGATTATTTTACAGCTGTTTTGACTGAAGATTTTTTTGCGGGAGCTTTCTTAGCTGCTTTGGATATCTTTGCCGGCGATGACGCGGACTTTTTTGGAAGCTGTGGATTTTCCTTTGGCAATATTACCGGTTTTGTATGCCAAATGTTGTTTGCATAATCCATTATTGAGCGGTCGGCACTGAACACACCTGCACCGCTAATATTCATAAGTGACATTCTTGCAAATCGCTCTTTATCGATATATGCCTGTGAGCAAAGCTGCTGTGCCTTCTGATAATCGGCAAAATCCGCAAGTGCCATATAAGGATCGACATTAATAAGCGATGATGTAATTTCGCCGAACTGTTTGCCGTTTACACCGCGGCTGATAAAATCAACCGCTGCTTTGAGGGCAGGATTATTGTTAAGATACTGCATAGGATTATAGCCGTTTCTCTTGAGCTGTTCAACCTCCGGCGTTGTCATACCGAAGATGAAAATATTATCCTCGCCGACAGCATCATAAATTTCAACATTTGCGCCGTCCATTGTGCCGAGAGTAACCGCACCGTTTAACATAAGCTTCATATTGCCTGTACCGGACGCTTCGGTTCCTGCAAGTGAAATCTGCTCGCTTATATCCGCTGCCGGCATAAGTGCCTCGGCAAGTGATACACTGTAGTCCTCCATAAACACAACTTTAATTCTGCCCTTAATGTCAGGATCGTTATTAACAACCTTTGCAAAAGCATCAATAAGCTCAATAATCTTTTTAGCCATAAAATAGCCCGGGGCTGCTTTAGACGCAAAGATATATGTTTTCGGCTGAAAGTCCATTGACGGGTTTGCCTTGAGCATCTGATACTGTGCAATTATGTTAAGAATATTAAGCTGCTGCCTTTTATACTCGTGAAGGCGTTTAACCTGAACATCAAAAACAGATTCGGGGTCAAGCTCAATGCCGTTTTTCTTTTTGACAATTTCAGCAAAGCGCTCTTTATTTTCAAGCTTGATGGCATTGATTTTTTTGAGCACCTGACTGTCATCTTTATAGTCGCGAAGCTTTAACAGCTCATCGCTCTTTGTTATAAATCCATCGCCGATAAGCTCGGTTATAAAATCGGTAAGCTTTGGATTTGACTGGCAAATCCAGCGCCTGAACGCAATACCGTTTGTAACATTCTTAAACTTATCAGGCGTTACCATATAAAAGTCGTTGAATACAGTATCCTTTAAAATTTCAGAATGAAGAGCGGATACTCCGTTTACCGAGTGTGAACCTGCAACGCAAAGATTAGCCATTCTTATAACTCCGCCTGAAACGACAGCCATGCGCTCAACCTTGGCGGCATCCTGCGAAGCACCCCAAATATATGCACGAAAGCGATTATCTATCTCCTTTGTGATTTCATAAATACGGGGAAGCAAGCGCCTGTAAAGATCCTCGCTCCAGCATTCAAGAGCCTCTTTCATAACCGTATGGTTTGTGTAGGCAACTGTTTTTGTTACAAGACCCCATGCTGTATCCCAGTCATAGCCGCACTCGTCAAGCATAATTCTCATAAGCTCGGGAATAGCCAGGGTAGGATGAGTATCATTAATATGAATTGCAACCTTTTCGGGGAGATTGTCAAGCGTGCCGAATTTTGTTAAATGACGCTTAATAATATCCTGAATTGATGCGGATACAAGAAAATACTGCTGGCGAAGGCGAAGTGACTTGCCTTCGGGTGTATTGTCCGCGGGATAAAGAACCTTAGAGATTGCTTCCGCCATAGCGGACTGCTCCATAGCCTTGATGTATGAGCCGGAATTGAAAAGCCCCATATCAAGCTCCGGCTTTCTCGCAGCCCAAAGACGAAGCCTTGAAACACCCTTACCCTTTCCCGAAACATACATATCATAAGGTATGGCGGTAATCGTGTTGCAATCCCTTTGCTCAACATGATGATAATCGCCGTCCCAGCTTTCGTCAATCCAGCCCTCAAACTTAACCTCAACTGCCCTTTCATCACGGGGAACAAGCCATACATCACCGCCCGGAAGCCAAAAATCAGGGAGCTCTGTCTGCCAGCCGTCAATAAGCTTTTGCTTGAAAATACCTGCTTCGTAGCGAATTGAATATCCCATTGACATAAATCCGTTTGTTGCAAGACCGTCAAGATAACAGGCGGCAAGCCTGCCCAGACCGCCGTTTCCGAGACCGGCGTCAGGCTCCTCATCATAGAGCCTGTCAAGCTTTACATCAAATGCCGAAAGTGCCTCATCAAATATATCAATAAGGTCTAAATTGTAAAGGTTATTTTTAAGTGAGCGTCCCATAAGAAATTCCATACAAAGATAATAGATTTCTTTTGTATTCTGCTCCTTTGCAGCGTTTCTGAAATCGCTGTGCATTTTTGAAAGCATATCACGCACTATCATGGCAACTGCTTTATAATACTGTTCATTGGTTGCCGTTTTAGGATCCACTCCAAAGAAATGGCTTAGCTTGTCGCTGATGGCCTTTTTAGCTTGAGCCACAGTCATTTTTTTCATACAAATCCTCCAAAAAGAAATAAAAATTTTGCATAATTTAAAGTTTGCCTTGTTAATTATATACTAAAATCAGCCGTTTTGCAATAGTAACTATAAAATATGTGAATTAATTATTTTTACTCCTTTTCAAAAATTTACCGAGGATAAGATTTAAAAGCTCCTTTACAGGATTAATATTCAGCACAATCATAATAACCATAAGTACGCCTTCAAGCACATACAGCTTTATTCCGTTTCTCAGATACAGCATAAGAAAGCTCTGTGAAACAAGTATTAAGGTTTGTGCAATCATCAAAGGGAGCTTATAGTTGATTTTAATATATTTTCTGCAATTAAGTCCCCTTGTAATAAATACCGCAATAAAAGCGCATACCGTAGCAAGTGCGGCGCCGTTGGCACCGAACCTCGGAATAAATACAATATTAAGAACAAAATTTGTTGCCGCGCCTGACAATGCCGTAACAAGCGACATAACGGATTTCTTTTCCGCCATATAGACCGACGCAAGAAAATTAACTATGCAGGAATATGTTGTTGCAATTATAAGAATAGGAACATATTGCCATGAATCATAAAATGCATCGGATACAAGAATTTTTGTTATAAGCTGACAAAACATAATGAGCGCCGACGCAACAGCAAAAACTCCGCCGCTGTAAACCCTGAACACCTTTGAAAAGAAGTGCTCACGCTCTTTTTTGTTCCCCTGTTCATCAACGGCAGAAAGCTGCCAGGCGTCAATAAATATCTGTGAAAAAAGGATAACAAAGTTAGGTATTTTTGATGCCGCAGTGTAAAGACCGTTGGCAGATGAATTTACAAAATAAGTAACCATATACCTGTCGGACACATTTATAATCCACCAAAGAATAACGGTTGGTATTAGCGGAACACAGTATTTGAGCATTTGACCGGCAATACCCTTTTCCATAAGCCTCGGTTTAATATTCCTGTAAAGCTTGGCGGTAAATGTAAAAAACAGAATTGAACATGCGTCGGACGCGATGATTGCAACAATATAGCCTGTAACGCCCCAATTAAACGGACCGAGAAACAAAATTGTGAAAAGCAGCGTTGTGGCCGTTGATATAATGCCGTCAACAGCAAACAGCTTAACATATCCGCTGCCCCTTACAAACTGCTGGCAAAGCTGCCTGAAGCCCGATACAAGAACAAAAATTATTATAAGAATAATATAATCGCCGAATCTGAAGTCATTTATTGTTATAAAGCTTATGGGATATGCAAACAGCAAAAAGGCGCAAAAGCCTATAAGCGTTGTTCTGACGCCTACTGTTAAAACATCATTTTTATCACTCGCCTTGTCAAGTGAAAAGCGAAGTGCCGCACTGTTTACCTGAAGCGTTACAATCGGTATAAGAACATTAACGGTTTGCTGAACAAGATCGGCAGAGCCGTAATCGCCGGTGCCCATTACTCTTGTAACATAGGGCATAAGCAGAAATGACAGCACCTTTGATGAAAATGTGCCTATGGCAAATATTAAAGTATTGGAGGCTAATTTTTTGTACTTGTCCATAAAAACATCTCCTTAATACAAATAATATTTTAATAATGCCACTGACCGCTGCTGAAATGAATTGTGTTATCCGTTGAAGCCGAGGTATATATACAGCTTCCGATATAGCTGCAATCGCCGCTATCATCTGCCCGTGAGAACAGAAAAACATACTGATAGCCATATCCAACGCCGACATCGGCGCTCTCGTCAGCATTAAACATCGTAAGCATATTTTTAGTTTTGGCGGTATTCATATTGAGTTCCCTTGCCTGAATATTATTACCGCTTTTTGAGGTATAATAAAGTCTGTTTGCATAAATAACCGGATAATCGGTAAGAGTACAGTTTTCAAGCAGTGTAACCGTTTTTTCGGAACCGAACTTCTGCCTGATCAGGTTAAAGCTGTTATCCGCCTGCTTTTCGTAATAATAGAAATATCCGCATTCAAGCTGAATATTCTTAATGGCATTGCCGCTTATATCATCACGAAAATACTGAACATCACTTTTATCATTAATTGAAACTGTTTTATACTGATATATATTTACAGAGTCATCATATTCGGTAAAGAAAACCCGTGAAAGCGATATTCCGACAAAGGCGAGCGCTTTGCCCTCACCGGCCTTGTAAAGCGTTCTTTTTTCAAGAGTATCTGTATTAATGAAGCCAAGCGTATTGTCAGAGCCGATGAAATATATTTTGTCATTATAAAGATAAGCAAACTCAATATCCTGTGCAATGCATTTAACATTTTTACCGGATGTTGCCGCGCGGTCAAGCTGATTGGTATCCTCATTAACAAAATAGATATAATCGCCCAATATATTCAGGCATTTAAAATTATAATTTTTAACTACAAGCGCTGCGTTGGTTTCGCTTTCAGGCTCAAAACGATAAAGCCCGCTGCCCTTTATGCAGTAAAAAATATATGATGAATTATATGTAACCGCACCCTGCGTGTTGTTAAGCAGATTACCTGTCTGATTACCCTGAAGCGCTGTGTCAAAGGCGAAATCATCAAACGAAGCATAATCGTAATTCGCAGGTCTTGTTGTAGTGGTTTCGGTTGTTGTAACAGGCTGTGTTTCAGTAGTTATTTTAAATATATCCTCTTTAACAAAGCTGACAAGCTGCTGTGCCTTATCCTGCGGTATTATGCTTTTAATCTGCCATTCGGGATTGCAGATTTTCATTGTAATTAAAAATGCCGCAAGAGCAATAACAATTATTGAAAGCACCATTAAAAAGCGTTTCCTGAACTTTTTTCTGCGGCGCGCGCGCTGCCGTTTTTTCCTGAATTTTGCACGCTTTTTTTCTTCTGTTTCCTCTTTTGAAGTTGTCATAATCTTATTTGTCCGTTTCCGAAAATTTTATATTTTGTTGTTGTAAGCTCACAAAGTCCCATAGGACCGCGGGCATGCAACTTCTGGGTTGATATTCCGATTTCGGCGCCAAGCCCGAATTCAGCGCCGTCTGTAAATCTTGTTGATGCATTATGATAAACAGACGAGCTGTCAATCATATTCATAAATGTATCTGCCGTTTCGGCGTTATCCGTAATAATTGCTTCGGAATGGCCTGTTGAATTTTTATTTATATGGCGTATTGCTTCATCAAGCGAGTCAACGGTTTTTACACTGATTATATAATCAAGATATTCCGTTGAAAAATCGGCAGACGTCGCGTCGCTTATATCGGGGCACACAGCCTTTGCCCTTTCGTCCCCCCTGATTTCAACCTGCTTTTTGTCAAGCCTTTTTTTGATAATCGGAAGCGCCCTGTCAATAATATCACTGTGAATAACAAGGCTTTCACAAGCGTTGCAAACGCTTATTCGCTGTGTTTTTGCATTGAATATTATATCGGCAGCCATATTTATATCGGCATCCTTGTCAACATATATATGACAGTTGCCGCTGCCCGTTTCTATAACGGGAACGGTTGAATTTTCAACAACTGCTTTTATCAGCGACTTGCTGCCCCTCGGTATCAGGCAGTCAAGATAACCTGTCATTTTCATAAGCTCATTTGATGAAGCGCGGCTTGTATCTGTAACAAGCTGAATAACATCCTTATTTAACCCTGCCGATGAAACAGCATCTCTCATAACCTCGGCTATAGCCTTATTTGAGTTAATGGCTTCCTTGCCGCCCCGAAGTATAACCGCATTACCGCTTTTAAGACAAAGTGCAGCAGCATCGGCGGTAACATTGGGGCGAGCTTCATATATAATACCGATAACACCTATAGGGCAGGTTATCTTTTGTATTTTAAGGCCGTTCGGCCGCACCGTTTCGCTTACAATTCTTTTGCAGGGATCCTCAAGCTCTGCAACCTTAACGCAGCCGTCAGCCATACCCTTAATTCTTTCAAAATTGAGCATAAGGCGATCAAGAAGCCCTGCGTTAAGCCCCTGCTTCCTGCCGTTTTTAAGGTCGGTTTTATTACATTCTATTATATAATCCGCGTTATCAATCAGCCCCCTGCTGATTTTAATCAGGGCATTGTTCTTTTTATCGGCATCGGCGGCGTTCAGTGACGCGCAAGCCGCTTTTGCATTTTTGCCTAAAATCTCCAGCATTTTAATTTCCATAGCCTTTCCGACTGCAAATTTTTTTTAAAAATTATCCATACGACTTGCTGCAGTCGGGCAAGGCGTATAATGGAAATTCAGCCATCTCAAAATTATGCCGCAGGCAAATTTTGAGGGGTTCGTTTGCGAGCGCTCGCAGTGCGAGATAAAGGGAGCAAAAAGAACCGGCAGCGGTCAAAATGTTGGAGGGCAATACTTTGACCGAACAAAATTTTGGGTACCGCAACCGAATAATATAATCGGATACGGATTAGTGTGATTTTTCACATTATTCTCTCCTTGCAGAAAAATATGTACCTACGCTTTCACCTTCAATAGCCTTATAAACAGCCGTCGGTCTTTCGCCGTTCATAACTATTACGGGTATCCCGGCATCGGTCGCAAGCTTCGCGGCCTTAACCTTTGTGGCAAAGCCGCCGGTTCCCTTTGCTTTGGCACTGCCCGCTATTGCAATTATATCGTCGTCTATTTCATCAACCCTGCTTATAAGCCTTGCATTTTTATCTATGCTCGGGTCTGCGCTGTAAAGTCCGTCAATATCGGTAAGCATTATGAGCAAGTCCGCATCAATGAGCTTTGCAACATTGGCGCTCAGGCAATCGTTGTCACCGTTTAAAAGCTCCTCAACATAAACAGAGTCATTTTCATTCACTATCGGCAGAGCATCGTATGAAAGCAGCTGATTAAAGGTGTCAAGCAAATGGTGCCTTTGCTCAATGCTTTCAAAGGTTTCGGCAGTGAAAAGAAGCTGGCTTACAACAACGCCGTATTCAGAAAACAGCTTGTCATATAAAAACATAAGCTCACACTGACCCACCGCCGCCGAAGCCTGAAGACCTTTTGTGGTTTCGGGTTTATTTGAAAGACCGAGCTTGCAGGCACCTATGCCTACCGCACCGCTTGAAACGAGCACAATTTCATTTCCTGCGTTTTTAAGATCCGACAGCACCGAAACAAGCTTTGCCATTCGTGCAATATTTGTTTTGCCTGTACTGTGAGTCAAAGTTGAGGTGCCGACCTTAACAACAATTCTTTTTTTACCGTCAGCCTTTGCCATAACATATTTCTCCATTCAACAAGGTGCATTGCACTGTCATTCAGCGTTTCTGTGGGAGATTGTACTCCCGCCGAAAAACGCAAGCGCAACCCGCCGCCCATAGAGGCGAGGGACATCTTTCGTTTAGTTATAAATATAATCGTTAGTTATTGTAACATATATAAAAAAATAATTAAATGTTTTTTTGAATTTTTTTGCTGTTTATGTAAAAAATACTTATCGGAGGTAATTATATATGACCAAACGAGGATATATAAGGTTGTTTTCTTATGCGTTTGCATTGGTTGCAATTCTCGGCAGCTATGCCATTATCAATATGAATAATGCAAACAACTATAAAATGCAGCTTGAAAACACCTATCAGCAAAGCTTGAATGAACTGTCTGAAACGCTTGATTCAATTGAAACAAATCTGACAAAAAGCATTTATTCAAGCAATGACCAAATGCTTTATCAGATTAGCCGCGACCTTTACAGCGAATGCGGCGAAGCTAAGGACGCGCTTTCAAGGCTGCCTGTAAGTCAGATGAATTTAAGCTCGACCTATAAATTTATAAGTCAGGCAGGCGACTATGCCGCATATGTTGCGCAAAGAGTTGAATCAGGCAAGAAGCTTAGCGACGAGGAGCACAAAAATCTTTCAACTCTGCTTGAATATGCAAGGCAGCTTAACGATAATGTCGAGTCAATGGTGTCAATTTGCAACAACGGCGGCAGAATAACCGCAAGCAATGTTAAAAGCAGCACGGTTAATATAAGCTCGCTTGCGAATAATATGACAACCGCCGAGGAGGCTTTCAAGGACTACCCTACTCTTTTATATGACGGACCGTTTGCCGATGCGGTTTTAAACAGAAAATCACAGCTTCTTGAAAAATCCGATTTATACAGCAAGGAGGAAGCGAGAGATGTCGCCGCAAACGCGCTCGGCTGCAACGCAAGCGAAATCAGCTTCAGCGAGGAGGAGGACGGCATTATGCCGTGCTATGTTTTTTCATACGGTCAAAAAACGGCAGGTATAACTAAATCCGGCGGCTATGTCGCATATATTCTTTACGGCGGCAAAATATCAAATTCAACCATAAGCGAAAGCAACGCCATGAATCTTGCAAAAAGCTACCTTAAGAAAATCGGTTATGAAAATATGAGCGCAACCTACTCCATGATAAGCAACAATATTTGTGTTATAAATTTTGCCTACACCGAAAACAATATTGTTTATTACAGCGATTTAATTAAGGTGGGAATATCGCTTAATGACGGCAAGGTAGCATCTCTTGAAGCAAAGGGCTATCTGACAAACCATATTGACAGAACAGCACAAAAAGCAAAAATATCTCAGGCTGACGCAGAAAAAAGGTTAAGCGCATATCTTGATGTTATTGACAGCAAGCTGTGCGTTATACCTAAGGATAACGGAACAGAGGTATTTTGCTATGAATTTCACTGTGAAAGCAGTGAAACAGGAGAAGAAGTTTTAATATATACAAACGCCGAAACAGGCAATGAGGAAAACATTTTGCTGCTTCTTTACAGTGACGGCGGTACTTTAACAAAATAATTTGAATAAAAGAATTTTTTATGTCAATACTATTTTTTGAAAGGAAGTCATACTAATGAAAAACAAAATTTTAATCATAGCAATGGCTATTGCAGTTATTGCAACGGTGTTTATGGGTTGCTCAAAGGCGGACAACACGCTTGATTCAACATCATCAAGCACAACCTTAAGCACAACAAACTCAACAACAAATAATACCGCCGCATCAAACAGCACAACAAACAGTGTTTCACAAAATGTCGATGATGCAGCCAATGATATCGGTGAAGGCGTCGACGATGTTGCCGACGGAGTAGGCAATGCGGTAGATGAAGCGGGCAATGCAGTTTCAGATGCACTTGAATAAAAAAGGAGCGCCTTCGGTTTGTAATATGCACCCCAAAAGTTAAACGCTTTTGGGGTGCATATCATTGACCGGCGGTGCTGTTTTTTTATATGTAATATTACTTTAATCAAGAAAAAAGTATTTTATTAATCCTCTGTCTTGCTGCCCTTCAAGCCGTTTTCGTCAAAATTGAGTATTGTTGAAATTATGACTTCAAAGCCGGCTTTGATTGTTTCCGGGCTAAGTCTGTCGGCGGTGTCACGGCGGTTGTGATAATAATCGGCAGGTGCGGGATCCATTGCCGCAAGACATGTTGCGTTAATCCCCGCCTGCGAAAACGCCGCGGCATCTGACGCACCGAAAAATACGCTTGAATATTTAAGGCTTTCGTAGCCTGCATCTATCGCGCTGTCCATAACGAGTCTGCTAAACTCCTTACTGTTTTTAACGGTATTTGTCATATCCTTTTCATATACATTGAGGTAATCAAGGTCATTGAGCGTATCAACACAAAGCACGACTGTTTCAACGCCGCTGTTTACATATTCGTCATAATGGTCCGCTGCCCACTGCTTACAGCCGCGAAGCCCTGCCTCCTCGCCGTCGGTAATCATTGCGCAAACCTCCGTATGTTCAAAATCAACGCCTGCCATATCAAGCATACGAAGCGCAGCAACGGCAGCATAAGTACCCGTGAGGTTATCGTTTGCACCGGGAGAAATAGTTTTGAAATCGACAAACATATAAAGCGTAATCATAATAACGGCAGTTATAATATGAAAGAAAAAAGCATAGCCTGCCATAAAGTCACCGAAAGCGCCCATATTAAAAAATGAGGCCGTTATATCAAGAAGCGCAATAATCAGCGAAATTACCGCACTGCCTATGGTGAGCGCCATTAAAGGCAGCATAAGATGGTGCTTTTTGCTGTAATAAATATGACGCCATTCATATGCAGCATCAATGTGACCGCTGATTACAATTCTTCTTTTAACCTCACCCTTAGGCTTTCTTACGCCGAAAAGGTTATGTGCCTCGACCTTTTTATAAAGCGGGTCCATAAACCTTTTATAGAGTATAAATTCCATTAATGTAATAAACAGACCGATAAGCACGGCAGCACCTATTATGCAGCTTGCAAGAAACATACTTATAATACTTGTAAACACAAGAACACTGCAAACCGTGACAGCTAAAATGATTGCAGCCGATACAAGCTTTGTAAAATGCAAAAACGCTTTAGGAGCCATTTTATAGCCTTCAAATCCGCTTTCATCGCAAAAGCAGTCAAGCTCTTTTTTTATGTGCTTTTGTGCTGCATAACAGTTTTCACTGCCCGATTCACGGGGACCGTATTTTTTAATCACATTTGTAATTTCATTGACGGCATAATCAACATTTTCATCAATGACTGCCTTGGGGAAATCTGAAAATTTCATTTATTTATCTCCTTTTTTATGATATTTATTATTGAGCTTGACCTCAATATGAGTATCGCCCTTCATAAATTTCAATTTTATTTTAAATCTGTTCAAAATATTAACAGGCTTTGATATTTTATCAACAGCATAATTGATGCCTAATAAATTATAATAGCCTTTAAACCCTTTAAGTCTTTGCATAAAATCATTGTAATCAAGATTTTTACCGTCAGACCAGCAAACCTCGGCAAGAGCCTGCATTCTCGGGAAAAGATTCATATCAAGCTTTTCCCTCGCGTCAATCCATTCGCTCCAGCACTCGCCCTCAAGACCGATTATATTTTTAACCGTTTCTTTATTAATACCGTATTTTTCAGGCGAAAAGCAATATGTATTTTTAAGCGGATACTTGGCGTATGGCATATCAAAATAAAAGCTCTGATGCTTTGAAACAATCATATTGCCGCCGCTGTTCACATATTCTTCGGCTCGTTTATCTCTGTCGGGAGTCCAATACTGAATGATAACGCTTTTATCAAGATTTTCTGCTTTGAGTATCTCGTTCCAGCCGATAAGGCGTTTACCCCTTGCCCGAACAAATTCGAGCACACGGTTATTAAACCATCCCTGCAAATTTTCCTCGCTTGCGAGATTATTTTCCTTGATTACCTTACGGCAGCGCGGGCATTTTACCCACTCATCAACAGGTGCCTCGTCACCGCCTATATGAAAATACGGCGCCGGAAAAAGCCCGCACACCTCGTCAATGACATTAAAAACAAATTCCATGGTCTTTTCACTGCCGAGACAAATAGTTCTGTTCCAATCCTTTATACCTAAAACACGCTGAGGAATTGTTTCACCGAAATACCCCGGCACCTCACGCTCAAGAGTACGGCAGGCAAGTTCGGGATACGCGGCAATCGCCGCTGCCGAATGAGCGGGGAAATCAATTTCGGGCACAACCATTATATTCCTTTTTTCGGCATAATCAACAATTTCCTTAATATCGGCTTGTGTATAATAACCGCCGTATTCCTCATTTTTTATTTCACGGCTGTGCCAGCCGTTAATGTGCGTGTATTTCCTTTTTGAGCCGATTTCGGTAAGCAAAGGATATTTTTTAATTTCAATCCTCCAGCCCTGGTCATCGGTAAGGTGCCAGTGAAAGACATTAAGCTTCATCATAAACATAAAATCAAGCAGTCTTTTAACCTCATCCTTACCAAAGAAATGACGGCTTTCGTCAAGCTGAAGGCCGCGCCATTTATAGCTCGGCTTGTCATTTATTTCAACGCAGGGTATTTCCCTGCCGCCGTACTCATAACGGCTTATTTGGCGCAGCGACTGAATGGCATAATGCGCGCCGCTTTGAGCCGATGCCTCAATTAATATGCCGTCGGGCTTAACCGACAGCTTATACTGCTCCCTGTCAAGCGCCTTGTTTTCGGTAATGGAAATCAAAGCATCATCTGAAGCCTTAATACCGAACACACTGACATCAAAATCGGATTTAGCAGACAGCTCACCGCTTATTTTAAAAAAGCCATCACAGCTTTTATATTCATAAGGGACAGGAATTAAATCAATCATACTGAAAACCTCTTATGAAATATTTTTAGTAATTGTAACACATCAAAGCGCAAAACTCAATAAATATGATAATAATTAATAAATATTTAAAGAAAATTTAAACTGTCAGTTGACCTTGAATATTTGCTGTTCACTTACAAGCGGAAATGTCAGAAGCTCCTTTGAGTCAAGCTTTTCGTTAAACATATTAACAGCAGTTATGCGGTTGTTGAAATAGGTTTTGTAATAATAAATTCCCTTGTCGGTATTAATGCAGCATGAATATGTGGTCATATATGCTTTGCCGTTTGAAAGCCTTATGCTCCCGTTTACCACCGCAACGCTGTCAAGCAGATGAAAAAACTGCGAGATGCTTTCATTTTCACCGTTTTTACAAACTGAATTAAGTCTTAAATAAGCAATTTTAACAAAGCGTGACGCAGGCGAAAAATCCCCCGGCAAGCCCACGCTGCCCATACCCTTTCCGAAGGCTCTTGTTCCGATTTTTTCCCAAAAGCAGTTTTTCACATCACCTGTGTCAAGATTAAGGTATTGTGCAAGATTGGTTAAATGAAAATCAAACGGCGGATTATTAGTCAATATATGCACGGGATTTTCATATATATGCATACCGTCCCTTGTGCTTTCAAGAATAAAAGAACCGCTGCTGTCGGCGATATGCCAGTGAAGCTCTGCAAGCGGCAGATTGTCGCTGAACGGAATTGAAACAAGTGATGTTTTCTTTAAAAGCTCACAAGCCTCATTTGCATTTTCGCACTGCGAAAGCACCCACGCAATTATTTCAAAGGGCGAGATGTTGTATTTACCATCGCAGCTTTTCTTACCGTAATATGCATTGCCGGGGAAATTAAGTCCTGCCATGCACAGACCCTTTTCGTTAAAAGCTTCCGCATAAAGCGGATAATTGTTTTCAACAGACGCCATACCCATAATGGCAAAATGACTGTTTATTACTCCTTCTTTTCTGAAAGAGAACCGGTAATTTCTCGGCGTTAAAACAACCTGCTCCTTAAAGCTGCAATCAATATCCATATTCCTGCCGAAATAAAAATCATCTGTTTTAAAAGCCATGCTTGTGCACATAATATCAACTCCCGAAATAATAAAAACTGTTCACCGATGTCCCCGCCTCTTAGGCAAGATGCTCTCGCGCCATAGGCGGGGACATCTTTCGTTTAGTTATATTATAACCTGATTTTGTTCAGAAAAAAATACATATAACACATTTGACTGAATATACTGCTTTGCGATAATTACGGCTTGTCACGCTTTGCTTTTATTAAAATAAAGCCGCGTAAAGCAAGTATGCATAGAAAAAACATCTCATTCTTTTCAAAATACAGATAGGGTAATATACTATTTGTATTATCGTTTATTACTCTGATGTACAATCGGGGACTGTCCCTGATTGTACAATAATCGTTGACTTTTATATAATTAATGTTATACTATACAGTGTCAATATTTAATAGAGGTGTGCAGCATGAATATATTAGTATTAACTGGCGGTTTAAGTCCTGAAAGAGATGTATCATTTGTATCTGCTTCAATGATTGCAAAAGCATTAATCAGAAAAAAGCACAATGTCTGTGTTATGGATTTATGTGAAAACATTTTCAATATTGAAAGCGATTTAAAATTCACAAATTCATTGTCAGAAATTGACAACTATGTTATAACTGAGAATGCAACAAATATTTGCAAAAATGCAAAACAAGAAATTGGTGATAATGTTATTGAATGTTGCAAAAAGGCAGATTTAGTTTTTTTAGCATTGCACGGAGATATCGGAGAAAACGGCAAGCTCCAAGCTCTTTTAGAACTTAATAATATCAAGCATACCGGATCCGATTATAAAGGCTGCATGCTAGCAATGGATAAAAATATTTCTAAACTGATAGCAAAGCAGAACGGTATTGATACTGCAGATTGGAATATAAATTGTAATGAAAGCATTGGCTATCCTTGTATAGTTAAGCCATCAAATGGCGGTTCAAGCATAGGAGTAACAATTGTTAATAACGAAAAAGAGTTTGATGCTTCAATGAAATCAGCAAAAGAGCTCGACGATACAATACTTGTCGAAAAGTTATTAAAAGGTCGTGAATTTTCTGTTGGAATACTGGATGACAAACCTTTGCCTGCAATTGAAATCAAACCAAAGCAAGGCTTTTATGATTACAAAAACAAATATCAGCCGGGATTAACATTGGAAGAATGTCCGGCAAATATTCCAATTGAATTAGAAAACGCATTGCAGGAGAAGGCAATAAAAATGCACAAATTATTATGTTTGAATTATTATTCAAGAATTGATTTTATAGTAGATAAAAACAATAAAGCATTCTTTTTAGAAGCTAACGCTTTGCCGGGTATGACATCAACAAGTTTATTGCCACAAGAAGCAAATGCAGTTGGAATAGATTATGATACACTGTGTGAAAAAATCGCTTTACATTAACACATATAACTAAACGAAAGATGTCCCCCGTCTCTATAGGCGGCGGGTTATGCTTGCGTTTTTCGGTGGGAGTACAATCTTCCACCGAAACATTGAATTATGGTGCAATGCACCTTATTGAATATACTTATTCAGAAATCACAATAATGAGGAGCTGTAAAAAAACAACCCTGAGAAAAAAGACTGAAAACTACCTGAAAAGTAGAAATGCAGTCTTTTTGTCCAATATCAAATGTTTGGGTAACCAAATAAAGACAAATGTAATATAGGGGATGTCTCGAATTTCCATTTGAGACATCCCCTTTCACGGACTGACAGCTTTTTTGTCAGCCTGATATGGCCTGCCCGATAGGATTTGAACCTACAATCGTCAGAATCGGAATCTGATGCATTAGCCGTTATGCTACGGGCAGATATACTTTAAATCAAACAATGCACCGGCTTTGCCCGTAAGGAGCAGAGCCTGCGGCAAATTGCAGAGCGCGCAGGAGGCGTTGACTTTTAAGAGCTTCGGTTTAGGATTCCGCCCACCGAAAGAACAAGTAAAAGCTGACACCTTTAATCGCAAAGGACATCTGCGCTTAGATAATATTATAATTACATCAAAAGTTGCAGTCAAGAAAAATATGTGTTAAAATTATTTATACGGGAGTGATGATATTGAAATTTACCGGCGAAAGCTTTAAGATTATGCAGATTGCAGACACACAGGAGGGCAAAAGGGTAAGCCCCGATACCATCGATTTAATCAACGCCGCGCTTGACAGGGAGGAGCCTGATCTTGTTGTATATTCAGGGGATCAGATATGGAAAAAAAGCAGCTTTAAAGCTGACAAAGCAACAGTTACCGAAGTGCTTGATAAGCTGACAAAGCCTGTAAGGAACAGGCACATACCTTTTACAATCTGCTTTGGAAATCACGACAGACAGACAGGGCTGAGCAACCGGGAGCAATTTGAAATATATAAAGGCTTCGACTGCTTTGTCGGTGAAAGCGTTTCAGGGATTGACGGTGTTGCAAACCACTCCATTGAAATATGGGCTGACGATGATAAGCCCGAATTTATATTATATCTTTTTGACAGCCATTCAAGCCTTAAAATCGGATATGACTGCGTTCATAAAAATCAGATTGAATGGTACAGAAAAACCCGTGACGATTATGAGATAAAATACGGTTCACTCATACCGTCAGTTGTTATTCAGCATATACCGCTTTGTGAAATTTATAACCTTTTGCGCGAGGTGAAAAAAACAACAAAAGGTGCGGTAAGAGGTTTCAGAAATCATGCAAACAAGTTTTACATACTTAATAAAGATATGGTAAACGACCTTGGATTTATGAAGGAATCACCTGCAGAGCCTCAGGAAAACAGCGGCGAGTTTGAAGCGTTCAAGGAAAAAGGCGAGGTGCTCGGTGTTTATTTCGGTCATGACCATAATAACTCGTTTAACGGGAATGTTGACGGAATTGACCTTGGCTACACGCAGGGCGCAGGCTTCCATGTTTACGGCCCCGGCAAGGACAGAGGCGTCAGAATTATAGAGCTTCATAAGGGCGGGAGCATAAGCACATATGATTTAAGATTTAAAAATATTGTAGGCAAAAAGGTAAAGGAGCCTTTTAAGTATGCAATATATCAGATTATGCCCACAAATATGTTTGACGCCGTAACACGAACAGTTAAGTTTTTTGTGTGCATAGGCATTATTGCAATAATCGTTTTGATATTGCTTTTGCTGCTTGGATAAAAGTAATTCAGCCGTACAGGCTTTAATTAATCGGCAGCTTCAAATTTGCTTTTACCTGCCTGAAAGGATTGGAGCAGGACAGCCCCCTGTCATCTGATGGCGACAGGCGCAGTTTTTTGCTGTTTATGCATCCTCGCGGATCGTAATGATACAGCCTGTATTTATAATATTTGAAAGCACATAAAAAATGCCGCTTGCGATAATGAAAATTTTATCGGCGGTAATGGGTGCCCTAACCGCGTTAAACAAACCTGTTAAAAAAATAATCACCGAGGGCACAACAAATATGCCCGCACAGTTTGAAATTATCTCAAACGGCGAATAAGGCACATCAACCGCAAGGCAGGTAACAACGATATTTATCAGCGTTATAACGGCAACCACGCACAAAAAATTCAGCAGCAGTATTTGATTAACGGTAAGCTCTGCTTTAATCGGTATTATTGATATAACATCACTGCCGAAAAATATTTTAAGCTGCACTGTAATGCCGGCTGCAATATTAATAAGATTTACGGCGGCGAGAAAAATCACCGCTAATTTTTTTTGTGAACTCATTTATTCAAATACCCCTCAAGCTCTTTTAAGAACACAGCCATTTCATCATCGGTTCCTATTGAAATTCTTGCGTAATTTTCAATCCTCGGCAATGAAAAATACCTGATAAACACCTTTTTGGTTTTTAGATATTCAAACAAATCCCTCATTGAAATATTGCTGTGAGTTGCAAAAATAAAATTAGCCGATGAGTCGAAAATCTTAAAGCCGAGCGCTCGCATTTTTTCTGTAACATACTGCCTTGTGTTGATGATTTTTCCGCAGGTTTTTTTAAAATAATCATCATCAAGAATACTTGCCGTTCCGGCTTTTACGGATATGGTATCAATGGTATATGAATTATATGAATTTTTTACTGCCTCAAGAGCCATAACAAGCCTTTCGCTGCCGATTGCATAGCCTATTCTTAAGCCTGCAAGCGATCGCGATTTTGAAAAAGTTCCTGTAACAAGCAGATTTTCATATTTGTTTATAAGTGCAACACTCGACACACCGCCGAAATCAACATAAGCCTCATCTATCACCACAACGCTGTCCTGATTATACTGCATTATACTTTCAACAAAATCAGTGCCCTCGCCTATTGAGGTCGGAGCATTCGGATTTGGTATAATAACACCGCCGTTTTTCTCGCTGTAATCATCGGGATTAATCCTGAAATCATCGTCGACAGGATAGGTTTTATACGGTATATTGAAAAGCGAACACCACACCGGATAAAAGCTGTAGGTTAAATCAGGGTATGCTATGGGCAAATTACTGTTGAAAAGAGCCTGAAACGCAATGGCAATAACATCGTCGGAACCGTTGCCGAGAAAAACATTTTTTACCTTAACGCCGTAATAATCGGCAATAGCCTGCTTGAGCGGCGTTGCGTCAGCGTTTGGATAAAGCCTCAATTCTTTTATATCAATATTTTTTATTGCCTTTTCAACCATCGGTGACGGCGGATACGGGTTTTCATTTGCATTAAGCTTGATAATACCCTTTTCCCTGCTCTGCTCCCCCGGAACATAAGGATTAATTTTTCTTAAATTTCCAGTCCACAATCTATTCATATCAACATACCTCTCAGGTATTTTAGCACATTAAGGCGTCATTATCAAGATTTAAAAAGGGATATGCTGAAAATAAGTAAATTCTCGCTGTTATGCAAAAACAGGCTGTAAAAAGCTAAAGCTTCTTACAGCCTGTTAATATTAGGATTTAATTAACCAAGCTCTGAAAAATACTTGATTGTACGAACCATCTGTGATGTGTAGCTGTTCTCGTTATCATACCAAGAAACAACCTGTACCTCATAAAGATTCTCACCGATAGGAAGAACCATTGTTTGCGTAGCGTCAAAGAGTGAGCCGTATTTCATACCGACGATATCCGAAGAAACGATTTCGTCAGTATTATAGCCGAAGGACTCCGTAGCAGCAGCCTTCATTGCGGCGTTGATACCGTCAACAGTGATATCCTCACCCTTAACAACAGCCGTAAGAATTGTAGTTGAACCTGTAGGAGTAGGAACTCTCTGTGCAGAACCGATAAGCTTGCCGTTAAGCTCGGGAATAACAAGACCGATAGCCTTTGCAGCACCTGTTGAGTTAGGAACAATATTTACTGCGGCAGCGCGTGAACGGCGAAGGTCGCCCTTTCTCTGCGGACCGTCAAGCGTCATTTGATCGCCTGTGTAAGCGTGGATAGTACACATAATACCGCTTTGAATTTCTGCATAATCGTTAAGAGCCTTTGCCATAGGAGCAAGGCAGTTTGTTGTGCAGGAAGCAGCAGAAATAACTGTATCTTCAGCGGTAAGAGTATCATGGTTTACATTGTAAACGATTGTCGGAAGGTCTTTTCCTGCGGGAGCAGAAATAACGACCT
>CAZYDW010000016.1:0-37293 GCA_964646445.1 uncultured Bacteroides sp. | reverse complement strand
TTGCACAAATCAAGTTGTGAAAAAGTTTAAATTTAAATAAATAATCAACAAAATAGCTAAAAAGTGTTGACAAATTTATTTCATACCTATATAATGACAGTGTAGTAAGAACAAGGGCGTTCCGATAATTTCGGAGCGCCCTCTTTTTATTGCTTTTTATTAAAGTAAACATAAATAAGAGAGGAGTATTTACTATGAGTAGGTACACTAAGGAAGACATCCTTAAAAGCGCGGACGAAAATGCCGTTGAATTTATCAGGCTTCAGTTTACCGATGTGTTCGGTATTATGAAAAATGTGGCTATCACAAGGTCGCAGCTTGAAAAAGCGCTTGATAACGAGTGTATGTTTGACGGCTCGTCAATTGACGGCTTTGTAAGAATTAATGAATCGGATATGTATCTTCATCCCGATTATGACACATGGACTATTTTCCCCTGGAGAAAGCATCAAAACGCACAGACAGCCCGCCTTATATGCTCCGTTTATTGTGCCGATAACAAAACACCGTTTCTCGGCGACCCGAGAAATGTATTGAAAAAGGTAACGGACGAGGCGGCGGAAATGGGCTATTCGTTTAATGTCGGCCCCGAGTGTGAATTTTTCCTTTTCAAGGTCGATGAAAACGGTACCCCTACGCTTGAAACAAACGATAAGGCAGGCTATTTTGACCTTAACCCCATTGATACAGGCTCAAACTGCCGCCGTGATATTTGCCTTGCCCTTGAAGAAATGGGCTATACGATAGAGGCGTCACACCATGAGGTTGCGGAAGGTCAGCACGAAATCGACTTCAAGTTTGACGAGGTTATGACAACCGCCGACCGTGTAATGACCTTTAAGCATGTTGTTAAAACCTATGCTACAAAGCACGGTCTGCACGCGACATTTATGCCAAAGCCTATTTACGGCATAAACGGTTCAGGTATGCATACAAATATGTCGCTTATGACAACCGATGGAAACGGCAATGTCAAAAATGCCTTTTACGACCCTGAAAGCGAAGACGGCTTAAGCGATATCGCGCATAGCTTTATTGCAGGTATTCTCGCTCATATTAAAGGTATTGCCGCTTATTCAAATCCGACTGTTAATTCATACAAAAGATTGGTTCCCGGATATGAGGCTCCTACTTATATTGTCTGGTCGGCGTCAAACCGCTCCTGCCTTGTTCGTATCCCGGCAGCCCGCGGTATGGGCACCCGTGTTGAGCTTCGCTGCCCCGATCCTGCCTGCAACCCTTATCTTGAAATGGCTCTTTGCCTTGCCGCCGGTCTTGACGGTATCAAAAAAGGTATGAAGCCGGCGCCCGCCGTTGATTACAATGTATTTGATTTAAGCGATGATGAGCTTGCCGAAAAAGGCATTGAGTGCTTGCCGTCATCTCTTGAAGAGGCTGTTAAGGCGTCGATTAGCGACCCGTTTGTCAAAGAAACCGTCGGTGAGCATGTTTTCAGAGCATATACCGAAGGCAAGATGCACGAATGGGATGAATATAAAACAAGAGTTTCACAGTGGGAAATCGACAGATATATGGTTAATTATTAATACCGTATATCGCTCAAAGTGCTCACAAATAAGCCCTCTCTTATGGCTTATGCCATTTTTAACCGGCGTTTGTAAAAGCGCAGGCGCCGGTTAAATTTTTTATTTATGCACAATGGGGTGCTCGTATTTATACGGGTACCCCTTTTTTCTGTTATTAAAATATTAAGGAGGAGATAAAAATGACAGATTCAATTATTTCAATCGTGTCCGAAAATGTTTTCGGAGTATGGTTTTTAGTCGGCGCAGCCTTGGTGTTCTTTATGCAGTGCGGCTTTGCTATGGTGGAAACAGGATTTACCAGAGCAAAAAATGCAGGTAACATCATAATGAAAAATCTTATGGATTTTTGTATAGGCTCAATTATGTTCGTTGTGCTCGGCTTCGGTCTTATGATGGGTGAGGAGTGCCTCGGCGGCCTGATAGGTATGCCGACATTGGGCTTGCTTACCGATTATGAAGGCAACGCGGCAAACTGGTCAAGCTTTGTATTTAATTTAGTATTCTGCGCAACAGCAGCTACCATCGTATCGGGTGCTATGGCGGAAAGAACAAAGTTTTCGGCATACTGCATCTATTCGGCAGTTATTTCGGCGGTTGTTTATCCTATCGAGGCAGGCTGGATTTGGAACCCCGAAGGCTGGCTTGCGGTAAGGGGCTTCCACGATTTTGCAGGCTCAACGGCAATCCATATGGTTGGCGGTATAGCTGCGCTTATCGGCGCGATTTTCCTCGGCCCGCGTATCGGTAAATACAGTGTTGATAAAAAAACAGGCAGGAAAAAGGCGAAAGCTATTCCCGGTCACTCACTGACGCTCGGTGCTTTGGGCTGCTTCATTCTTTGGTTTGGCTGGTATGGCTTCAACGGTGCCGCGGCAACAAGCGTTGACGGCTTGGCGTCAATTTTCCTCACAACAACTCTCTCGCCTGCAGTTGCAACTGTTGTTACAATGATTTTTACTTGGGTTAAGGACGGCAAGCCCGATGTTTCAATGTCGCTTAATGCATCACTTGCAGGTCTTGTGGCGATAACCGCTCCCTGCGACTGCGTTGATGCGTTCGGCTCAATTATTATAGGCGCGGTATCGGGTATTCTTGTAGTGGTTGCGGTTGAGGTGATTGATAAAAAGCTTCACATTGATGATCCCGTAGGTGCTGTGGCAGTACATATGGCAAACGGTATCTGGGGAACCATAGCTGTCGGTCTTTTCTCCACAGGTGCTGACGGCGTAGGCAAGGGTCTGTTTTACGGCGGCGGATTTGCACAGCTCGGTATCCAGCTTTTGGGCTTTGTATGCGTTGCCGCGTGGACTGTTGTTACTATGATTATTACATTCGCTCTCATTAAAAAGCTTCACGGACTTCGTGTTACCCCCGAAGAGGAAATCAAGGGCCTTGACGCGACAGAGCATAATCTTCCTTCCGCATATGCGGATTTTATGCCGACTGTAAACTATTTAGCCTCAGAAGCAATAAATGCTGCTTCAGAGTCAAAGACTGCCGAAGCTCCTCTTGCTCCCGTCGAAAAGGCTGTCCCTGTTGAAAGCTACACAACAAATACAGATAAAAAGCTTACAAAGATTGTAATGATTTTCAACCCAGCAAAATTTGAGGATATTAAGGAAGCAATGAACGCAATCGGTGTAACAGGCATGACGGTTACCAATGTAATGGGCTGCGGCGTTCAAAAGGGGCATATAAGAAAGTATCGCGGCGTTGAGATTGAGGAAATGAATCTCAACCCGAAGATGAAGCTCGAAATGGTTGTTTCGGCTGTTCCGGTTGAAAGCGTTGTAAAGGCTGCCCGCAATGTTCTTTATACAGGTAATATCGGCGATGGTAAAATTTTTATTTACGATGTCGATGATGTTGTTAAGGTTCGTACAGGCGAGCACGGCTATGATGCTCTTCAGGGTGAAGATGATGTTTAATTAAAAACTACTGCTCTCTTGGGACTGTCTCAAATGGTAATTTGAGACAGTCCGATTTATATTTATACAACAACATTCACTAAATATTGCATAAATATGTAAAATTTATAAATTTCTATGTTAAATTATACATAAATTTGCATATATTTTGCGATTTTTTCTATATCTGATAGAATTGACTGCAAATGCATAAGTGTTGTAAAATTTAAGTAGCCTTAAATCGGAGCCTGCCGCGTGAGAGGCGGGGGACATCGGCGAATAGGTTATATTAAAGCATATTATTAACTGTAAGGAGAGGTATTATGTTAAAAGAGGGGGAAATCAGAATCCCTTCCGGTTGTGCCATTGCTGCGATAATTGACAGAAAAGGCAATCGTATCAACGGTTCTGAAATCATAAAATCAATAGCTCTTATGCATGACCGTTCAAACGGCTTGGGCGGCGGATTTGCCGCATACGGTATTTACCCCGAGCATAAAGACGAATATGCAATTCATATTTTTTTTGAAACAAATGACGCGCGTAAGCAGTGTGAGGAATTTTTATTCCGCCATTTTAATATAGATGTTGCCGAGCGCATACCGACAAAGCAGGTTGCAAGCATTGAAAAGGGGCCTGACATATGGCGCTATTTCGGCAAGGCAAACAGGGTCCGTATGAAGGATGCAAGGCTTGATGAGCAGGAATATGTTGCCCAGTGCGTTACCGCGGTGAATAATGAAATCGACGGTGCATATATTTTTTCAAGCGGAAAAAATATGGGCTGCTTTAAGGCCGTAGGTTATCCCGAGGATGTCGGTGAATTCTATATGCTTGATCAGTATGAAGCATACATATGGACCGCCCACGGCAGATTCCCGACCAATACACCCGGCTGGTGGGGCGGCTCGCATCCGTTTAACATACTTGACTGGTCAATAGTTCATAACGGGGAAATATCGTCGTATGATGCAAACCGAAGATATATTGAGCAGTTCGGTTATATCTGTACAATGCAGACTGATACAGAGGTAATTACATACCTGTTTGACCATCTGCTTCGCCATCACAACCTTCCCATCGAGGTTGCCGCTGATGTGCTCACTGCCCCCGAATGGGAGGAGATTGACAGAATGGACCCCGAGCGTAGGGAATATTTCACAAATCTTCGTGCCGTTTACAGCGGCGCTCTTGTCAACGGTCCTTTTTCGGTAATATTAGGCTCAAACAAAGGACTTCTTGCTATTAACGACAGGCTCAAGCTTCGCTCGCTTACGGCAGCAACAAAGGGTAATCGTGCATATTTTGCATCTGAGGAATCAGCTATCAGAATAATATGCCCGGACCCCGAAAAGGTTTGGTCGGTTTCAGGAGCGGAGCCGGTATTCATTCCTCTTGAAATTGATGAAGAGGAGGTGGATGACTGATGATTAATTATATCCCCCGAAGATTTACAATAATCAGGGACAGGGAACGTTGTATTGACTGTGGCTGCTGTGTTCGCCAATGCTCAAATGAGTGCCATTATTTTGACGAGGAAGGCAAAACGGTTCTTTGCAATTCAAATGATTGTGTTGCATGCCACAGATGCGTTGACCTTTGCCCCACGGGTGCGCTTCGCATTGAAAAATATGTTTGCGACTATCGTGAAAATGCAAACTGGACTCCTCAATACCAGCAGGAAATATGCCGCCAGGCAAACACCGGTTCAACACTTCTTTCGGCAATGGGCAATCCAAAGCCTTATCCGATTTACTGGGACCGTATTTTACTTAATGCTTCACAGGTTACAAATCCGTCTATCGACCCTCTGCGCGAGCCTATGGAAATACGGGCAATACTCGGCAGAAAGCCCGAAAAGCTTTCAGTCGAAAAGAAAGGCAAATCCATTACCGAAATGCCGCCGCAGGTTATTCTTGAAACGCCTATATTGTTTTCTGCAATGAGCTTTGGTTCCATATCAATGAATGCGCAGAAATCACTTGCAATGGCTGCCGAAAAGCTCGGTACGCTGTTTAATACAGGTGAGGGCGGTCTGCACCCGGAGCTTGCAAGGTTCGGCAGTCATGCCGTAGTGCAGGTGGCATCGGGAAGATTCGGTGTTTATAAAGAATATCTTGAAAATTCAAAATTTATTGAAATTAAAATAGGGCAGGGCGCAAAGCCCGGAATAGGCGGTCATCTGCCGGGCGAAAAGGTTAATGTTGAGGTATCAAACGCCCGTATGATTCCTGAAGGGTCAGACGCTATTTCGCCCGCTCCTCATCACGATATTTATTCCATTGAGGATTTACGCCAGCTTATATGGTCGCTTAAACAAGCTACTGACGGCAAAAAACCCGTATCGGTAAAAATTGCCGCTGTTCATAATGTAGCCGCTATTGCGTCAGGCTGTGCAAGGGCCGGTGCCGACATAGTTGTAATCGACGGCTTCAGAGGCGGTACAGGCGCTGCACCTACCCGTATCCGTGATAATGTCGGCATACCTATTGAGCTTGCGCTTGCAGCCGCTGACCAAAGGCTTCGTGACGAGGGTATCCGTTCAACCGTTTCTTTGGTCGCGGCAGGCTCGTTCAGGTGCTCATCGGATATTGTAAAAGCAATCGCGCTTGGCGCAGACGCCTGCTATATAGCTTCCGCGCCGCTTATCGCTATCGGCTGTCATATGTGCTGTACATGCAACACAGGCAAATGCAACTGGGGTATTGCAACGCAAAGGCCTGAGCTTACAAGAAGATTAAATCCCGAAATTGCTCATAAAAGGGTAATTAATTTAATTAACGCGTGGAACCACGAAATCAAGGAGATTATGGGCGGTATGGGTATTAACTCAATAGATTCGCTTCGCGGCAACAGGCTTATGCTTCGGGGTATCGGATTAACGGAAAAAGAGCTTGAAATACTCGGTATTAAACACGCAGGAGAATAGGAGGCAGTTATATGAAAAAAGTATTTGCGAGAGAAGAGCTTTGCATAAACTGCCGTCTTTGCGAGGTTTATTGCAAAACAAATCACTCAAAATCCAAGGATGTTGTAAAGGCGTACAAATATGAAAGCCCTGCGCCTGTAAGCCGTATTTCGGTTTACGGCGGCAAGGATGTGTCGGTTGCCGTGAACTGCCGCCACTGCGATGACCCTGCCTGCGTAAAGGCTTGTATCACAGGGGCCATGACAAAGGATAAAAAAACAGGCATTGTTTCCGTTAACGAGGATAAGTGCATAGGCTGTATGACATGTCTTGCAGTATGTCCCATAGGCTGTATAAAGACAGGCAGTATTGCATACAAGTGCGATTTGTGCAGCGGCGAAGAGCCGGCGTGCGTTAAAAACTGCCCGAATAATGCGCTGCTGTGGCTTGAGGCGGGAGGTGCTGAATAATGAAATATGTTATTATAGGCGCGTCGGCTGCAGGCCTTGCCGCGGCACAGGCGATAAGGAAAAATGATTCCTCTGGAGAAATAACCGTTTTAACCGAGGAGGCATATAAGCCGTATTCAAGGCCATCTATAAGCTATTATCTCAAGGGCAAGGTTAAAGAGAGCGATATGCTTCTTCGCAAGCCCGGTTTTTACAAATCAAATAATATCAATATCATTACCGATTCAAGGGTTACCGATATTGACAGGGAGAAAAAAATCGTTAAGGTTGGAAGAAAGGCTTATCCTTATGATAAGCTCTGTCTTGCTACAGGCTCTGTGCCGTTTATTCCGCCTATGGAAAATGTAAAGGGCAAATCAAATGCATTGACATTTCTTGACCTTGCTGCCGCAAAAAAGCTTAAAAAGCTTGCCGGAAAGGACACAAGGGCAGTTGTAATCGGCGCCGGTCTTATAGGTATGAAAGCGGCTGAAGGACTTGTGAAAATCTGCAAAAGCGTTGATGTGGTTGAGCTTGCACCGAGAGTTTTGCCGTCAATACTTGACGCAGGTTCAGCAAAACAGGTCAAAAAGCACCTTGAAAATAACGGTATAAAATTCCATCTGAAAAATACTGTGGTAAGAGCAGCTTCAAAAGGCAGGCAGATTACCGGCGTTATCCTTAAGGACGGAAAAAAGCTTCAGTGCGATTTGCTTGTTATGGCAGTCGGCGTAAGACCGCAGACAGAGCTTGCGCTCAAAGCGGGGCTTGCGGTTGACCGAGGTATTATTACCGATGTTGATACTATGCAGACAAGCGACAGCGATATTTATGCGGCAGGTGACTGCACGGTTTCGCTTGATATGCTTGACGGCTCAAAAAAAATAATCGCGCTTTGGCCTAATGCCGTGCAGCAGGGAACTGCCGCGGGAGCGCAGATGGCAGGCTGTGACGATATAACAGGCGGCACATATTCGGTTAATGCGATTGATTTCTTCGGTTTAAGGATTTGTACCTGCGGCCTTATTAATGCGGCGGGAGAGCAATATACCGATAAAATAAAAACAGAGGCGGACAGCTATAAAAGACTTGTTTTTGAGGGCAACAGGCTTGTCGGCTACGTACTGATAAATTCAAGTCAGAATGCAGGTATATATACAAATCTCATTTCAAACAGGGTGCCTCTTGATATTCTTGAAAGGGATATTATGGATGACCCCTCGATTTTTATGTTTGATAAGGATAAGAGAATTGAAAAGCTGAGAGGGGGAATGAAAATATGCCTATAGAAGCAGGGCTTGCACGATACGAGAAAGTAAATGAGCTTATCAAAAATGAGCTTTTGCATAAAAACAAAGTAACTGTCAGGGATGTCAACGGCCAGCGCTATATCGGATGTGCGCTTGACAAGGGCAAAACAATCGAAATACACGGAACACCGGGAAACGATATGGCTTGCTACCTTAACGGCGGAAGGGTTGTTGTATACGGCAACTGTCAGGATGCAGTCGGCAATACTATGAACGGCGGCGAAATTGTTGTTCACGGTCACAGCGGTGACGCTATGGGATACGGTATGCGTGACGGAAGGATTTTCATAAGGGATAATGTCGCATGCCGCGGCGGTATTCATATGAAAGAGTTCAGGCAGATGCGCCCTGTGCTTGTAATCGGTAAAAATGCCGGCTCCTTTCTCGGTGAATATATGGCAGGCGGAACAATAGTTTTGCTCGGCCTTAACCTTAAAAGGGGAGAAAAGCTTTTCGGTACTCATTGTGCATCAGGTATGCACGGCGGAAAAATTTTTGTACGAGGCTCATTCCCGAAGGAAAATTTAAGCACGAATATCAAAATTACAGCTCTTGACGAGAATGATAAAAAAGAGCTTGACGAATATGTCAGAAAATATTGCAGATATTTTGACGCTGATTATAAAACAGTTATGGATAAGCCGTTTAAAAAGCTTATTCCGGCAACATCTCGTCCTTATGCAAATCTTTATACACCTAACTGACAGGAGCGTTAAATGTTTAATAATCTTCACGAAGAATGCGGAGTATTCGGCATTTTTGAAAACAAAACAACATATGTTGCACAATCAGCATATCTATCCCTTTTTGCACTTCAGCACAGAGGGCAGGAAAGCTGTGGTATAGCTGTAAACGATGACGGCGTGTTCAGGCATCACAGGGGCGACGGGCTTGTACCCGATGTGTTCACACAGCAAAGGCTTGACAATCTCGGTATGGGCAATATGGCGATAGGTCATGTCCGCTATTCAACAACAGGCGGCAAAAATTCAAATAATATTCAGCCTCTCGTTATTCGCCATATCAAAGGTAATCTCGCTCTTGCGCACAACGGCAATCTTGTAAACGCTCCTGAATTAAGGCGTCAGTTTGAGCTGAAGGGCGGTATTTTTCACGGAACCTCAGATACAGAATCAATTGCTTATTCAATCGTCTCAAACAGACTTACGAGCAAAAGCACAGAGGAGGCTGTTGAAAAGGTTATGTACTCGCTTAAGGGCGCTTATTCATGTGTTTTGATGACAGCCACAAAGCTTATTGCTTTTCGTGATCCTTACGGCTTCAGACCGCTTTGCCTGGGCAGAACAAATGACGGTGCGTGGATTGTTTCGTCTGAAAGCTGTGCGCTTGATTCAAACAGTGCGCATTTTATTCGCGATGTTAAGCCGGGAGAAATTGTTGTTATAAGTACGAGCGGCGTGAGGTCAATTAAAACCCACTGCGGCAAAAAAGGCAATATATGTGTTTTTGAATATATTTATTTTGCACGCCCCGACTCGGTTATTGAGGGCTCGTCAGTCCAGCATGCAAGGATGCGTGCGGGCGCTTTTCTCGCAAGGGAGCATCCCGTTGATGCGGATATTGTAATAGGAGTGCCGGATTCCGGGCTTGATGCTGCGCTTGGCTATGCACAGGAAAGCAAAATCCCATACGGCGTAGGCTTTATTAAAAACCGTTATATCGGCAGGAGCTTTATCCAGCCGAGTCAGAATCAGCGCGAGGACGCGGTAAGAATAAAGCTTAATGTTATTAAGGAAAACATAAAGGGCAAAAGGGTTATTATGATTGATGATTCAATCGTCAGGGGAACAACCTGTGCAAGAATTGTAGCACTCTTGCGCGAAGCAGGCGCAAAGGAAGTGCATATGAGAATATCATCGCCGCCTTTTAAGTATCCGTGCTATTTCGGAACGGATGTTGACAGCAGCGAAAATCTTATTGCCTGCAAGTTTGAAAGCGTTGAGGATATTTCAAGGGAAATCGGAACCGACAGCCTCGGTTATCTTTCGGTTGAGGCAACGCATAAGCTTGCAAAAGGTGCCGGATGCGGATTTTGCGACGGCTGCTTTACAGGTAAATATCCTGTTGAGGTTCCCGATGAGCAGCCGAAAGATAAGTTTGAGGAAAAGCTCAATCGGTTTTCGCAATATTATCAGGTGCTTGACTGAGCTTTGTTCAAATCCGGATATCGTACTTTTTTGTCAAATAAATTTTCTTGATATATTTTTGCATATATGATATAATTAAAAAAACAAAACATAATTTTAATCGGAGGTACTAAAATGGCAATGACATATGAATCAGTCGTTCAGGCTGCAAGGAAAAAATTTATGGATACCGATGTATCATCGGTTTCAGGTACACTTGCTTTTCAAATTAATCTTATTGGCAAGGTTGAAGGTATATTTTATATTGAAATCAAAGACGGCAAAGTTAATATCGAACCTTATGAATATTATGACAGAAACGCAATTCTTACCATGAATGCGACAAATTTCACAAAGCTTATTAACGGAAAGCTTGATCCCGTTATTGCATTTACCACCGGCAAGCTTAAGGTTGACGGTGATGTTAATGCAGCGCTTGAGCTTGTTAAATTTATTAAATAATTTTAAAGGATAGTGATTTCACTATCCTTTAGTTTTGAGGTGTTTTATGAAGCAGATTGATTTTACGGATGTTAAAGAAAATGCCGTTGACCTTATTAAAAACAAATGGGGTCTTGTAACGGCAGGCAACGGAAGCGGCTATAATATGATGACGGTTTCCTGGGGCGCAGTGGGCGAACTCTGGGGCAGAGATATGGTAACCGTCTATATCCGTCCGCAGCGCTATACCGAGCAATTTCTTGATAAAGAGGAATATTTTACTTTAAGCTTTTATCCCGATGAAATGAAAAAAACCGTCCACGGTGTCTGCGGCTCAAAAAGCGGAAGGGATGTTGACAAGACTTCCGAAACGGGGCTTACACCCGTTCTTGACGACAAAGCGCCGTATTTCAAAGAGGCAAAGCTTGTGCTTATTTGCAAAAAAGCCGCAAAATCTAAATTTGACCCGAAGGATTTTATTGATACTTCCGTTACGGAAAAATGGTATCCCGAAAAAGATTTTCACTTTATTTACTACGGTGAAATTGAAAAGGTCTTGATTTCTGAATAATTATATAGTATAATTAGGCGAAAGGTAGGGGTTTACCCTTATTTCATAATGTAGCGTATGGGCCCTGTGCGACAGAATGCTACGAACCTTGTCAGGCGGGGAACCGAGCAGCAATAAGTGGATTATTCTGTGCGCCGCAGACAAGTCTGTGCGTTACATTATGAAATAAGTATGCTCCCTGCCTTTTAATTGTATTGCTTTGCGGGGGGATTTTATGTATCAGGCATTTTATCGTAAATACAGACCTAAATGCTTCTCTGATGTTTACGGTCAGGATCATGTTGTCGCTACCCTTAAAAATGAGCTTAAAGAAAACAGAATTTCGCATGCTTATTTGTTTACAGGCTCAAGGGGAACAGGCAAAACATCATGTGCCAAAATTCTTGCCAAGGCAGTAAACTGTGAAAATCCCGTTGACGGCGAGCCATGCAATCAATGCGAGGTTTGCAGGGGGATTGACAGCGGTGTGATTTACGATGTAGTTGAAATTGACGCCGCGTCAAATAACGGTGTTGATAATATTCGTGATTTGCGTGAGGAGGCAAATTATACTCCGAGCAGGGGCAGATACAGGGTTTATATTATTGACGAGGTGCATATGCTTTCAACAGGCGCGTTTAATGCGCTTCTTAAGACTCTTGAAGAACCTCCGTCGCATGTTATATTTATACTTGCAACAACCGAAGTGCACAAGCTTCCCGCAACAATTCTTTCACGCTGCCAGAGGTTTGATTTCAAACGAATACAGCCTGAAACTATGGCTTTAAGATTAAAAGAGGTCGCAAATTTTGAAGGGCTTGATATTACCGATGAGGCTGCAATACTTATTGCACGCATTGCAGACGGTGCGCTGCGTGACGGCTTGTCCGTTTTAGACCAGTGCGCAAGCAGGGGGGAAAAAATTGATGCTGACCTTGTAGCTGAAGTTGCCGGAATAGCAGGCAGGGAAACGCTGCATATGCTTGCAAAGGCTATTGCCGACAAAAACAGTGCAGACGCAATAAATATTATATCGCAGCTTTATCAAAACAGTTTTGATATGGAACGGCTGTGCGTTGAGTTGATTAACCTTTTCAGAAACTATCTTATTGTAAAAACAGTCAAAAACAGCCGTGAACTTATCATATGCACTGATAATGAATACGATGTGCTCACCGAAAGCGCAGGAGCTATGACGCTTGAAAGCATAATATTTGCGCTTGATTTGCTGCAGACCTCTCTTACAAAAATAAAGACAGGCGCAAACTCGCGAATTGAAATGGAGCTTGCACTTGTAAGGCTTTGTGAGCCCAAGCTTGAACAGTCGCTTGATTCACTGCTTGAAAGAATTTCGCAGCTTGAACGGGTTGTAAAAAACAGCACAGGTTTAAAAAATGATGAAGCCGCAAATCCTCAAAAGGAGCATTCACAGCATATTGCCGTCAGCGAGCCTGATTTGAACAAAGACGAAAAAGTATCGGCGCTGCATAGCGAGCATAACGAATCTCGCGATAGCGCAAAACCGAATTTAAATGATACCGAAGAAACGCAAGGAACAAAAGCATCGCCGACTGCCGCCGGAAGCGAAGATGTAAAGCCCGTTCGGGAACAGGTGGAATTATATCAGTCATTTGAGCAGTGGCAGGATTTTCTCAATATTATTCATAAAAACGATATCGCTCTTTTCGGGGTATTAAGCAGTGCATCTGCTCATATTCAAAATGAATATTTCGTTATTGACAGCAGTAATCCCACAATTAAGGAATTTATCAGAATACCTACGCATTTTAAAGCAATTAAACAGGCTGTGCTTGAGATGACCGGCAGGGCATATAAAATTGCCGTTTGCAAGCCGAAAACACAGTCAGGGCAAAAGTCTGACCTGCTTGAGGATTTGATAAACAAAGCACAAAACAATGTTAAAATAAACTTTGAATAAAGGAGAAATAAAAATGAAAGCAAGACTCCCAAAAGGAATGGGCGGCTCACCGCAGAATATGCAAAATATGCTGCGGCAGGCTCAAAAAATGCAGGAAAGCATAGAGGCAAAAAAAGCAGAGCTTGAAGAAAAGGAATATGTTGTTACATCGGGAGGCGGGATGGTTGAAATAACCGTCAAGGGTAATCACGAGGTAACATCGATAGGTCTTAATCCCGAGGTCGTTGACCCTGATGATGTTGAGATGCTTGAGGATATGCTTGTTGCGGCGTTGAATGAGGCTATGCGCCGTATTGACGAGGAATCGGAGCGTGAGCTTGAAAGCGTAACAGGCGGCCTTAATATTCCCGGACTTTAATATTTTTTATTTCACATTTCGCTTACAGTCAGTTTGAGGTTTTTTTATGGGATATAATCTTGCACCACTTCAAAATTTAATAGACCATTTTGAGCGTATGCAGGGCATTGGTCACAAAACTGCACAGCGAATGGCGTTTTATGTTTTGGGCTTGAGTGACAGCGAGGCACAGGATTTTGCCAATGCAATAACAGACGCCCATACTAAAATAAAGCAGTGCAGCGTTTGCTGTGACCTTGCTGATGATGAGCTTTGCCCGATATGCAAAAGCAATACAAGGGACAAAAGCGTTATCTGTGTTGTTGAGGATCCGAGGGATGTCGCCGCCATTGAGCGCACACACGAATATAACGGAACTTATCATGTTTTGCACGGCGCAATATCTCCTATGGATAATATAGGCCCCGACCAGATACGCATAAAAGAGCTTGTTGCAAGACTTGGCGATGATACGGTTGAGGAGGTTATCATGGCAACCAATCCTACCGTTGAGGGCGAAGCAACGGCTATGTATATAAGCAGATTGTTAAAACCTATGGGCATTACGGTCAGCAGGCTTGCATACGGAGTTCCCGTAGGCGCGGATTTGGAATATGCCGATGAGGTAACACTTTCAAGAGCGCTTGAGGGCAGGAGCCTTATTTAATTAGTTGAGGTAATTAATTTGAATGATGAAAAGCAAATAATTGCAAATAATAAAAAAGCCTATCACGATTATTTTGTTTTGGATACCTATGAGGCAGGTATTGAGCTTTTCGGCACGGAGATTAAATCAATACGAAGCGGCAAAGTTAATCTTAAGGACAGCTTTTGCAGCGTTGACAACGGCGAAATGTTTGTGATAGGTATGCATATATCCCCATATGAAATGGGCAACAGATTTAACCGCGACCCCATGCGCAGGAAAAGACTTCTCCTCCATAAAAGGGAAATAATGAAGCTTTTCGGCGAATCGCAGCAGCAGGGGCTTTCCGTTATTCCGCTTTGCCTATATATTGTTAACGGCAGAGCAAAGCTTGAAATCGGTCTTTGCAAGGGCAAAAAGCTTTATGATAAGCGTGCCGCAGCGGCTAAAAAATCTGCCGACAGAATAATTGAGCGTGAATTTAAAGAGCGCTATTAAGTTTTTAAATATTAGGGGTTGAAAGGATTTCGACAGGGTCGTTGAGCTTTGGTCAGCGAGTAGTGGAGTTGCACCACTTTAAAAGTAACACTTTAAAATTAACTGACAAAAAAACATCAGTTGCTCTTGCTGCCTAATCGGCAGCTTGTGTCCTGCCACGGATTGCCACGGCTGTGAACAGGGCATCGACTCAGTGGCGAACTTGAATGATTGAACGCCTCGGCTTTCATCAGGTAACAGAGGCTACCGTAGGCTGAAGGCTGCTTGCTGCCGTCAGTCAAGGGGATAACTTAAAAAACAAGCTACACTCGTAGAACCCTTGGCAAGATGATTTTGGACGCGAGTTCGACTCTCGCCAACTCCACCACGCATTAGAAGCCTACATTGAACCGCCAAAATGACGGGAAAATGCGGGTTTCTTCTTTTTTTGGAAGCCCATATAAACCTACAAAAAACTACCTTGCGGGATACATAATGGTAACGCGCGGGAAACACGATACATTTTTGCGAAGAAAGAAGGCGGCATTTTTGCCGCCCTTTTTTTATGTGTGTATCAGATTGACCGCTTCAATTTTTGTCTTCATATAGATATGAGTGTAAACCCTTTCGGTGAAGGTCTGCGCCGCCTTATGACCAACAATCTCTTTGATAATTGTGGGATTGACATTGTGGACAGTCAGCTGAGTGATACAAGTATGCCTTGCCTCGTGTGTTGTGTGTTTCATATTCAATGTTTTGAGTGCATTTGCCTGCAATCTCCTGTACCAATCATCCGGCAATCTGCCTCCTTTGTCTCCTGTAAATACCCACTTGTATTTTGATTTCTTGCAGAAATGCTCAAAGAAAGGAACAATCACATCTGCTATCGGCACATCTCTTATGCCAGACTCTGTTTTGCTCTTTATCCATCCATTTCAATATCAAGAAAAACTATATCATATTTATTATTTGATCTCAATAAGTCTGTGCCGCAACAATACTGATCGCAACAATAATCAATACATTTTTCTTTCAAGGTGTCGGAGTTTTGCCTTTTCTTCTGCTGACAATTCTGCACTATCTTCTGCAGAATTTTATATAATTTACTCATCAACCCAATCATAAAGATTATTGCTAAAAGCAACAGCTAAAGAAGCGCCAAAAAGATAATTACTTTCATCGTCTCCATGATAAAACATTGCATATTTATATTTATTGTTAATACTACTAATGTCTATAACAAATCCGGCTGTTATTCTGTCCTTTGCCCAAGGTTTTATGTCTTGATTGAGATATATTGTTCCTTTATCAACAAAATTAATAAAATCTTTTGTCGTAAGTATATTAATGCCGTTTTCAGGCGAATTAAAAATAATATACTCATCATCATTTTTTATCGCGCAAACATTTTCGCCACATTCAGTATAACCCTGAAAATGCCAATGTTTTAAATTTTTTGATTTACTGAATGAAACACCGTTTTGCTTAAAAAAGCAAATATAATCATCACCGTCATCCAATATATACGGATCAATCATTCTGCCCATATCCTGCTCACAGACATCTCCCTTTACCATAAGCAATTCAGGTTTGCCCCAGTTCCTTAAATCACAGCTTTTCATAGTGAAAATTCTTGAATCCTCATTACCATAGGTTTCATTATTGGGTCTGGGGTATGTCTGCAAACAAAGATAATATTCATTGTTATATTCAACAACATTACCGGGTGATGAATAATTTTTAAAAATATCTTTTTTAGTCAGAATTTCAGGCTTGGTCCAATTTTGCAAATCACTGCTTTCACTCATTGCTATACAAAAATATTGATTATCATTTTCATTTATAACAATCGTGAAAAAGAGATAAATAACTCCATCTTTAATGAATGCTGCAGGATCTCTGTATGAATATTTTTCATTTTGGTTAAAAATAGGATTTCTCATAATTTCCTCATTGAATTGCGATTTGTCGATTTGTTGCTTTCAATAATTATATCATCATAACAATAAGTTGTCTATTAATATTTTATCTTCCGCCGGCTTTACCAAACATTTTTTTGCCGCTTCCCTTGTCCTCATAAAAAAGGTTAGAAATGTAATCACTTCTAATGATATGCATCTCCAAAAGTGTCTAACTTTTGGAGGTGCATATTTTTATGGGAAAGAAAGACGAGGCAGAAAAAGACCTAACCTCGCCTGATGGTATTGGGCATTATAGGATTGGCCTTTTGATTTATTGGACTTTTCTTTTTTTCAATTATACCTTATTTATATTTATTGTTATGTAATTGCTGTTGGTTATGCTTTATATGTAATATAAAAGTCGTCATTCAATAACAAAAAATTAAAAAATTGTTTCGTACTGAGTTTGCGTTATTATACCTAATCTCACACACAACCGAAAAAACAGGATATATACAGCGATTGAAGCCATAATGAAAGACGACTGTTCAATAACAAACAGCCGTCTTTATATAATCACAGTAGATTTTAATAATATCAATATCGGTTTTTTCATAAACCGTTCTTGCGCCGACAGTATCCTCTATTTCGTTGAATATCGGCTTGCCGTTATCAAAAATAAAATCAATGCCTATATAATCGTTTGGTATCAGATTTGCTATTTTGTTTACAAGCTTGATTTCATATTCGTTAAGGCTATGGAAAGCTGCGCTGCCGCCAAGGCAAAAATTTGAGCGGAAATCGGTTTTGCTTTCACGAAGAACAGATGTGATTATCCTGCCGCCGATAATCCACACTCTTAAATCCTTACCGAGTGTATCGCACGGCTTTTGATAAACATATCCCTTTTCAAATTCTTCAAATTTATTAAGCATATAAACCTGTGTTCCGCCTGAACCGTCAATTTTTTTCTTAACGGCCGGTATGCCCGTATAGTTTATCGGCATTATATCAATGCCGTTTTTTTGCATAAATTCATAGCAAAGCTGTTTGTCATTTGCAATGCGTGAAAGGCTTGACGGGTTGAAAACACGAATACCCCTGTTTTCAAAATACTCGGCAATTTTATAATCATTGGTTCTGTTGATTACAAAATCAGCATCTCCCTTATAATGCTCATTTACAAGCTTAATGTCAAGCAGACTTGTGTATTTTTCAACCGCAAAGGAGTTTCGCCTTGCCTGCTCATCTGTATAAACAAGAATACCGCTCATTTTAATCTTTCCTCAATTTCATCAAAAATCAGCGGTGCAATATCAATGCCGTTTGTATTCATTATGTTGATAATATGTGCATTTGAGTTTACCTCGCACAGCATACCGTTTGACAGAATATCAACTCCGCCGAAGGTTAAGCCTAATTTTTCGCAGGCACAAACAGCGGTTTTGATTTCACTTTCTGTAGGGGAGTACGGCTGCATACTGCCGCCGCTCGTGACATTTGAACGGAAATCGTTTTCGTTAATCCGTCTTACAGCACTTACGCATCTCCCGCCGACGATTTCAAGCCTTATGTCTGTTGACAGGCTTTCTTTAATAAAGCGTTGAAGAATAAACGGTCTTTCGCTGATATGGTTTAGGATTTCATTTCTTGTCCTGCACAGATACACCTGCTTCCCGAACGAACCGAAGCATTCCTTAAATACAAGCGGCAGACCGAGGCGTTTAATTGCTGTGTCAACAAAACCGCTCATATCGCATTTGAAATAGCATTTCGGTGCAATGAGCGTTTCCGGCTGTGAAACAATCCCCTCAAGCTCAATAAATGTGCGCGCCTTGTCATCACATAATGCTATGGCTTGTGACGAGTTAAAAACAGGTATCCCCTTTCTTTCAATCCGCCTTGCAAGGTTAATGTCCTTATCCCAGAAAAGCACAAAATCCGCATTGATTTCTTCTTCGGCAAGCTCAAGATTTGTTTTAAGCTTCAGTTCAATACCCTTTTTTGCGGCGGAATTAATGAGGTGGGTGTGAAGTTCATTGTATTTTTTTGTATTTAAAAAGTGATTTACAGCAAGCAAAGCATTCATATTTTCAACTCCGTTTTACTAATTGTAGCAAATATCCTTGCATTTTTCAATTCAATAGTATAAAATAACTGTATTATGACATTTGAAAAGATGTCCACCGCCTTCATAGACGGCGGGTTTCACCTTTTTAATGTAAAAAATATTTCTTCGCTGAAACGCTATTGCGCCCTTGACGAATGTTGAGTTAGGACGCTGCCCTTGACTAAAGAGGAGGTCTTTTGTTATGACTGAATATAAGCTTAAATACGGTTGCAATCCAAATCAAAATCCCGCAAGGATTCATATGGATGGAAGAAAATTGCCTTTTGAAATACTTAACGGTGCAGCCGGTTATATAAATTTGCTTGACGCATTTAATTCGTGGCAGCTTGTTAAGGAGCTTAAAGAGGCAACGGGCCTTGCAAGCGCAGCATCCTTCAAGCATGTTTCGCCCGCCGGTGCGGCAGTAGCACAGCCGCTTAATGATGTTGAGCGTAAGGTCTGCATGGTTAATGATGAGCTGGAGCTTTCGCCGATTGCACAGGCATATGTTCGTGCAAGGGGATGTGACAGGGTATCATCCTTCGGCGATTTTGCCGCGCTTAGTGATGAATGTGACGCTTCGGTTGCGAAATTCCTCGTTAAAGAGGTGAGCGATGGCATTATTGCACCTTCATATACCGATGAGGCTCTTGAAATACTTAAGGCTAAAAGAAGGGGAAACTATCTGATTATAAAGGTTGACAAGGATTATGAGCCGGAGCTTATCGAAACAAAACAGGTTTACGGTATTAAGTTTGAGCAAAAGCGAAATGATGCAAAAATCACTATGGAGCTTTTTGACAATATGCCTACCAAGGTTAAGGATATTCCGAAAATCGCAAAAATAGATTTGCTCATTTCAATGATAACCTTAAAATATACACAGTCAAATTCCGTTTGCTATGCAATGGGCGGTCAGACAATCGGTGTCGGTGCAGGGCAGCAAAGCCGTATTCACTGCACAAGGCTTGCAGGCAATAAAGCGGATAACCTTTGGCTTCGTCATAATGCAAAGGTAATCAATCTTCCGTTTATTGAGGGCATAAGAAAATGTGACGCGGATAACGCGATTGACCTTTATATAAGTGACGAGTATGGGGATTTGCTGAAGGATGGCGTATGGCAGAGATATTTCACTGAATGTCCGGATGCGTTTACCAAGGAAGAAAAGCTTGAATGGCATAAAAAAATGACTGATGTCGCACTTGGCTCCGACGCTTTCTTCCCGTTTGAGGATAACATTGAAAGGGCTGCCCGTTCAGGCGTTAAATATATTGCGCAGCCGGGAGGCTCCGTAAGGGATCAGGCTGTTATTGACTGCTGTGATGATTTCGGTATTGCAATGACTATGACAGGTATCCGCCTTTTCCACCATTAATCAATGCTTAAAGTGACTGAGGGATTTGCCCGCGCTTGCCATATTGGATGACAGGCAAGCCCTTATTGAATATAAAGGGGGCAGGCTTTATGGATAGTCTTTGCGAAAGCTGCCGGTATAATGAATGCGATGATATAAATGATGAGTGCTTTTGTTCGCTTGTGCTTGACGAGGATGAATATGTAAGGCTTATGCAGGACAAAAACAGAACCTGTCGGTACTTCATACCGGCAGGCAATGAATATGATATTGTAAAAAAGCAAAACTAAAGTATATCCAACAGGAGTAAAGTGCCAAAGCCGGGCGCATTTTCTCTGTTAATCAAAAGGGACTGTAAAAAAACAAAATTTTTTACAGCCCCTTTTTATGCTATTTATTCAGCTCTGCCTTTCCTTCCGGAGTATCGCGATAATACTGCGTAAACGGATGAAAGTGCTCCTGATTTTCCCATATTTCTTTTGCCTTTTCAGACCAAAGCTTTGCGTAATCATCGCATTTGCCGCAAAGCTCATTGGCACTTTCCGGCTTTATCAGGTCAGTGGATTTGGCGCCTGACCTTTTAACAATATTTCTTAAAGCCTGCGGATTTTCAAGCATAGGGCAGGGCATAAGCATATTATCATTAAACGGCTGACCCTTATAATATTCCCTGAAAAGCGGGGATTTAAGGCACTCGGAAATACTTTTTTCTTTTATATTTGAGTCGCTGTAATGAATAAATACGCACGGCTCAACATCGCCCTCACTGTTGATGTGAAAATAATTTCTTCCGCCGGCGATGCAGCCGCCGACAAATTCAGCATCATTTTGAAAATCAACAGTAAATATCGGCTTGCCTGTTTTGCTGTTTCGTTTATTTCTTATTTCCCTGTAAACATGCTCACGCTGTTCCGGCGTTAAAAGTAAATCGGTGTCAGCATCACAGCCGACGGGCATATAGTGAAAATACCATGCATATCTTGCGCCGCTTTCAATCATCAAATCATAAAATTCGTCGCTTGTAACAGCGGCATAGTTTTTGCTTGTATAGCATACTGAGGTTCCGAAAAGACATTTGTGCTTTTTCAGCATTTGCATAGCATTAATGGTTTTATTATATATACCGTCGCCGCGTCTTGCGTCGTTTGTTTCCTCACTGCCCTCAATTGACAGCGCAAGTGCAAAATTGCCGCAGGCTTTAATATCCTCACAAAACTCATCGTCAATAAGAGTACCGTTTGTAAATGCAAGAAAAATGCAGTCACTGTTCTCTCTTGCGAGTGCAAGTATATCCTTTTTCCTTATCAGCGGCTCACCGCCCGTGAACATAAAGAAATGTGTTCCGAGAGCTTTGCTTTGACTTATAACGCGCTGCATATCTTCAAGTGAGAGGTTTGATTTATGACCGTATTCGGCTGCCCAGCAGCCCTTGCATTTAAGATTGCAGGCGGATGTAGGGTCCATAAGAATGACCCAAGGTATGTTGCAGTGCTCCTCATCGCGTTTTTTGCGCAGTGTGGAAGTGCCGATTAAGCCTGCATCAATTCCGAAGGTGAGCACAGCATTGCGCAATAAGTCCCTGTCAACCTCTTCAATTCCTCTGAAAAGAAACTGATGCCATATATTCGAGCTGTCGCTTATAATCTCAATAGGCTTAGTGAATGTGCTTTCGGGGTACATCTTACCTGCGAACAGCTTAGCCGTTTTAACAAGCTTTAGCATATTCCTTTTCGGATCTTTATAAATATACTTGAAAAGTCTGTTACCAACAATATGGAGTGATTTACTTTTCATTTGCATAGCTTTATTCCCTTCTACATAACATCCGGTGTACTGATTTTAAGCATTGTCAAAATATTTTTAATTGTATTTTTAACGGCAGTGCAAAGATAGAGCCTTGCCTGCATAAGACCATCATCGTCAACCATAACCCTTTGCGCGTTATAAAATTTATGAAACAGTGTTGCAAGCTCAATAACATAGTGCGTTATTTTTGCAGGGTCATAAGCTTTTGCAGCATTTATAATTTCACCTGTAAGTGCCGATAAATGCCTGATAAGCTCCTTTTCTTCACTGCTGCAAAGCTTTGAAAGCTCCTCGTCGGAGGGGACTCTTTCTTTTATGCCCTGTTCCTTTGCTTTCTTAATTATTGAGCAGATACGGGCATGCGCATACTGAACATAGTAAACAGGGTTTTCGCTTGACTTTTTTGCCGCAAGCTCAAGGTCAAAATCAAAATGTGAGTTAGGCTCCCTTAGGTTGAAGAAAAATCTTGCGGCATCAAGCGGCACCTCATCAATAAGGGTGTTAAGCGTTATCGCTTTTCCCGAACGCTTTGAAAGCTTGATTGTTTCGCCTTCACGGACAAGGCGTACCATTTGCATAATAACCGCATCAAGCCTTGAGGCGTCAATTCCGAGTGCCGTAAGCGCAGCCTTCATCCTCGGCACATAGCCGTGGTGGTCGGCGCCGAGAACATCAACAGCCTTGTCGTAGCCCCTTGTTACAAGCTTGTTGTAATGATAAGCAATATCAGGCACAATGTAAGTTGGTATTCCGTTTGCTCTTACAAGCACAATATCCTTATCATTTCCGAATTCGCTTGCCTTAAACCAGAGTGCGCCGTCCTGTTCATAGGTAACACCCTTTTCTTTAAGGGTATTTATAACCTTATCCACAGAGCCGTCATTATGAAGCTCCGACTCCCTGAACCATTTGTCATAGGTTATTCTGTACCTGCCGAGATCTCTTTTGAGTCCTTCGATATTTTTCGGCAAAGCAAAGTCAACAAGCGCTTTGCGCCTCTCATCACTTGAAGCCTCTGTAAAGCTGTCCCCGTATTGCCTGATAAAATTTTTCGCATGCTCGGTAATGTCGTCACCATGATATGCATCCTCAGGCATTTCAATACCGTCTTTGAAGTTCTGAAGATAACGAACCTCAAGGGAGGCGGCGAATTTTTCAATTTGATTGCCGGCGTCATTAACATAAAATTCGCGGCTGACATCAAAGCCCGCCCATTCAAGTACAGACGACAGGCAATCTCCTATTGCACCGCCGCGTGCATTCCCGATATGCATGGGACCTGTCGGATTTGCAGAAACAAATTCAACGATAATTCTTTTGCCGTTTCCGAAATCGGATTTACCGTAATCCTCGCCGCAGGCAAATATATCACGCAAAACTGCCGAGTAAAAATCCTGCGATAGAAAGAAATTTAAAAATCCCGCCCCGGCAATTTCAACTCTGTCAAAAAATGTATCGCTTAAATCAAGATGGTCAACAATGCTTTGAGCTATTATACGGGGTGCTTTTTTAAAGACTCTTGCACCTGTCATTGCCGCGTTTGTTGAATAATCGCCGTTTGCTTTATTTGACGGTATTTCAATTATAAATTCCGGTATCTCCGCATGTGGGAGCTCATTATTTTTAATTGCCGATTTTATCGCCGAAAGTATTTTTTGCTTTAAAAGGTCTTCTGTTACTTTTACTAATTTTGACATATGTTACTCCTGATTTTTTCTGAAATTCATTTCAACCTGATTTTTTGATGCAAGCGCACCGTTTATGTCTATATCATATGAAAATACAAATTTTCCGCTTTTGCCGTTATATTCACAGTCAATACCGTGACCCGATATGCCCATAAGAATATCACCGTATTCGGTGCCGTATCTGCAAAGATTACGCTTTGATTTTTCAATGTCAAGGCACGAGGCGAATGAGCCCGACCGTATCATTTGAACCCGGCTTTCATCCTTATTTACTTTTACACAGACCTCTATTGCCGACAGGGGAGGCTCCTGTTCTTCCCGGTATCTTATTATATAGCAGTCGTCGCGCTCGTCAATAAGAGCAAGAGTTGTCAGCTCCATTTTGTCCTTTTGATTATCAATTTTTTGTGTGCCGATAACCTCTAACAATATATTATCCATAATTTTACTTTTTTCAAACAGAGTATAAATCAACAAAATTTGCTCTGTCTGAAATATCTACTCCTAACAGGGTATTTGCTGTTTTTGAAAAATTCTGTGTTTTGTCTGAAATATAATAATCGGCAATGCCTTTGTGGCAGGGCTCGTTTTGAATATTATATTTTTCAAGCATTTCCTTTGCCTGCAAAACAGCTTCAAGTCCGGTGTCAATAAGCACTGTATCATTGCCGGCAACCTGCCTTATAACAGGCGCAAGATGCGGAAAATGCGTGCAGCCGAGAATAATCGTGTCAACATTTTCAATTAATATCGGCTCAAGATATCTGCCGATTATTTTTTTTGCTATTTCATTGTCATCGTCAATCCAGTTGTTTTCTACAAGTGAAACCAGCATGGGGCAGGATACTCCGAAAACTTTTATATCAGGATTGATTTTTTTAATCTCGTTTATATATGAGCCGCTGTTTATTGTTGCCGATGTACCCATAACGCCGACTTTATTATTTCTCGTTTTTTTTGCGGCAGCTGCGGACGCAGGCTTTACAACCTCGACAAACGGCTCCTTAACACTTGAAATTGCATTTTTTGCAACTGAGGATACAGTACCGCATGCGGCCATAATAAGCTTGCAGTTATATTTTTCCAAAAATGCAATATCCTCTTTTGCATAAGCTTCAATGGTTTTTTCACTTCGTGTGCCGTAAGGTACTCTGCCGGTATCGCCGAAATAGACGATATCCTCATTGGGGAGAATTTTAAGCATTGCCTTAACTGCCGAAAGACCGCCCAGACCTGAATCGAAAACACCTATGGGTCTTTTATCCATCAGATTTTTCCTCCTCGTTCAAGGGCAAGCTCAACAAGCCGGTTAATAAGCTCTTTATAAGGCAAGCCTGCGGCTTCAAAAAGCTTGGGATACATGCTGATTTCTGTCTGACCCGGTATGGTGTTTACCTCATTTAAAAGAACTTTGCCGTCATCCTTTGTTACGAAAAAGTCAACTCTTGAAAGTCCTTCACAGCCGAGAGCCTTATATGCCTTAAGCGCCAGTGCCCTTACCTCATCTCGCTTTTCTTCACTTATCAGGGCAGGGATGTGAAGCTCTGATGAAGGATTATTATATTTTGCGTCAAAATCATAAAACTCCGCGCCTGCGATAATTTGCCCTACCTCTGCCGCAACGGGTTCGTTGTTGCCGAGAACGGCACATTCAACCTCGGCGCCGTCAATAAACTGCTCAAGAACAGCTTTTTTATCCTCTTTTAAAGCAATGTCCATAGCTTTGGCAAGCTCGTCTTTATTGTGCGCTTTTGAAATGCCGACCGATGAGCCCGCATTTGCCGGCTTAACAAATATTGGAAGCCCTAATTTTTCAATTACCGCGTTAAGCAGCTCGCTTCCTTTTTTGCCGTAGTCATATTTGGTTATTGCAACCCATTTTGCCTGCGGTATTTCAAATGCATCGGCAACAGCGTTTGTAAGCGCCTTGTCCATACAGACGCCCGATGAGGTTGAATCGCAGCCGACAAATGGAATTTGTGCAAGCTGTAACAATCCCTGAATAGTTCCGTCCTCGCCGTTCTTACCGTGAAGAACAGGGAAAACAACATCAAGCCTGATTATTTCACCGCGGCTTGTTACAACGCCGTGGACTGATGTATCAGGTGAGATAAATGCAGGTACAAGCCTTTTTGAATTTAACCATTTATCATCAGGTAAAAGATTTATGTCATCATTAAAAATAAACCATCTGCCGTTTTTTGAAATGCCTATTAAAACTACATTGTATTTGTCATAATCAAGATTTTTAATTATTCCTTTAGCTGATATGCAGCTTATATCATGCTCTGACGAAGCACCGCCGAATATTATGCCAAGTGTTTTTTTCATCACAAATGCCCGCTTTCATAATTATTCATATTATTTTATCACAGAAGCTCTTAATAATCAACACATTAAAATATATTATTTGTAATTAAAAATATTAGTGACAAACGCCTGATATTGTGTTATTATAACTTAGACAAGGCATTCTCGCCTGCGTAAGCGGCGGTTCTGTTTAGTGTTCAGCGGGAGTACAATCTCCCACCGGATACCGATAGGCTTAAGCCGACGCTTGCCAAGTCGAATGACAGGCAAAATCTTATTGAATTAAAATGCGGTGGAGTGATATATTTGACATATTATAGAAAGTATGTAAACGGTGTTATTATAAAGGCAGTGATTGTTCCGCTTGCGGTAACGGCAATAGCTGTTTGCGGATTTTTTGCAGCTATTTCTCCAATCAGACAAAGCCTTCCCGATAACAGCCAATATTTTCAGCAGCAGGGTATTGATGCTTATGAACAGGCTCAAATATAAGTTTTTAAAGCTGCTTTGCTATACGCTTTCATTTGTAATGGCGATATGCCTTGTGCTTGCTGTTGTGTTTTCGGTGTCGGTTGTTACATTTAACAATAAGGATTTCAAAACAAGTTATTTTAAAAGCGATAAGGTTATAAATCAGCTTTCGCTTGAGCTTGAAAATAATCTTGAAAATTTGTGTAATGAATATGATGTGCCGTCTGATGTTTTTATGTCGGCGGTTGATAAAACATTTATAAGCAATCAGCAGGATACGGTCGTGAACGGCTTTTACGGCAGTGAAAAAATTGATTTTGACGCAACCTCCGAGCTTTCAAAAAAATACAAGACGGCTGTGAGCAATTACTGCACCGATAATTCAATTAAAAAAAGTGACGCCGAAATAGAAAAAATTACAAATAAAGCAGTTGATATTTTCAATACCACCTGTTCGGTTGAAAACAATAGTGAGCTTTGCACCTGCGCGGTAAAAATCGGTTCAATCTCAATACCTGAAATTATTTTGCTTGCGGCGGCATTTTCGGTATGTAATTTTTTTGAATACATTTTAAACGGCAAGCGGCGCAAGTTTTATAATTACACGGCAATGTCATGCACTGTTTCGGGCTGCGTTATGAGCGTGATTTCAGCAATGGCGCTGATTATGAACAGCCGCAGTGCTTTATGCCTTACAAACATAGCTGCATATAATTCAGCTATAAACAATATTGTCAATACAGTGCTTTTGATATATGTTTTATTAGGCGTGGTGCTTATAATTATCGGCGCGGCAATATTTATAAATGTTTTTCGGCACTATAAGGACCGTCTTATAATAAAAGACACTGACCAAGAAATAAACGATAATCTATTGTAATAAAGGAGAGTTAAATATGGAGATAGCTGAGGTTTTCAAGATAATTGAAAAAAATCTTGATTCTGTCAATGAGGAGCTCGGATTTGCAAAAAAATCAGAGGATAACAGCAGCATTGCATTTTCAGGTGATAAGGGCGTTTACAGGATTGTTTATGATAACAGCAGCAATATAATGGCGTTTGAATGTGCGTACGAAAATTCCGACGATGCGCAGTTTAACACTCTTTCAAGGAGCCTTTTTGATACCGAAAGTTATAATGAGCGTGATGCAAAGTCGCTTGCCAATGAAATTTCCGACGAGCTTTCATCATTGTTTAAATCCAGAAAAAAAGTTGACCTTGACAAGGTTAAAATGCCAAAAGCGGTTTCAAGAACAAAAGCGAAGAACGGTGTTATCAGCTATGATACTGACAGCCTTGCAAATCGCTTCGGTACATTATATCCTGAACTTAAAAACAGTATAAAAGCCAATATTGCGCAATACGGCGAGTTTTTGCCCGAGACCTTTTTTGCCGAGGTTGGAACAAAGAAGGTGCTTGATGTAATTGCAAACGGAACTGCTGCCGAGCATAAAAAGCTTTTTAAAATGCTTAATGAGGTTTATGAGGACGGCACAAATGAGGTTCAGGATATTATCGGCGTTTCAATACTCGGCGAAATGCGAAACGACCCGGCTCTTATGAAGGTTGCAAATGAATATATGTCTGACTATATGGCAGGTCCCGTTCGTGAGATTAATAAGCTTACAAGCAAAAACAACTCGCTTACAAGGAAGCTTAAAAATCCGCCCGCGTATAAGCCTAAAAAGAAAAAGAATAATTTTATGCAAAGCGCGCTTCAGTCACAAAATAATAACTGACAATCAAGGGAAAAATATGAACAGCTTCAAGAAAAACTTTATAAAAAACGGTATTGTAGTACCTGTCATAATTGCTGTGATTATGACGGGTTTGTTTTTTGCAGTAACATTAAGCGCTTTAAAAAACAACATTTCAGATATACTTGATTTCAGCGTTGCCGTTCAATATTCAGACAATGCCGAAGCTGCCGATAAAATAGAAGCTGACGGGGATTATATAAGCGAAAGGCGGTATCTTTCTTTTTCGGATAATACTATTATCGGTACCGCGGATATAACCGGCAGCAAGCTTCCTGTTATATTAAGTGCCGATTTGGCAAACGCACCGGGCAAGCTTAATCTTTCAGACAGCGCTTACATAGGTGCTGTGGGGTGTGCGTATCTTGAATGTTTTAAATCCGACAGCTCTCTTGTGAAAGCACTTTCCGTCGGCAGCAAGATTGATTTTGAGCTTTGCTACGGCAACTATGAATTTGAGATAACAAAGGTTTGCACTTTGAATAAAAACGAAATTGCAAAGGCGGCACTCGGTACAGACAGGGCGGTTGTTATATATACCGATAATCTTGACGGCGTCGGAATAAGCGATGAATATTTTGCAGCGGTCGGCAAAATGGTAAGCGGTAAACCCGTAGCACAATAGAAAGGTATTAGTTATATGTTACTGAAATCATCAAGAAAGGTGCTTTGCTTTATATTTACACTTATAATTGTTGCAGGCAATTTTCTTTTTATAGGCTCGCTTGTCGCAAGATATACTATTGCGTCAGGTGAATACATTAATATATTTCTCGGCTCTGATAAGGTGCTCGGCGAGTGTGATGAAAATTTCAAAAAGGGCATTGAGTCTGTGGCTGAGGAAAGCTTAATACCCTCACGGGTTTTTGAGGCGATACTGTCTGATGAAACCCTGTTTAATGAAAATGCGGTTCAAAGGCTGTTTTCAAACGGAAATGCGTCATTTTACTCGGAAGACATTATTGAAAAGTTTGAAAGCCTTTGTATTGAATATCTCAACGGTAATGAAATTTCATATAACAAAGCTGCAATACATAATACCGCATTAAAGGCGGCTGCAGTATTTTCAGACAGCTACGGTATAAAAAATGCAAAGGCATTTGAATGGATTATCGACAGTGTTACAGCTAATTCGCCAAAATATTCATCAACGGGTATATTGCTTGTTGTTTTGGCTGTGGCGTTTATTTTACTTATTCAGGGCAAGAAAAAGGCTAAGAGTTATTGCGCATATGCTTTTGCAGCTTCAGGCATATCACTTGCACTTACCGGTATTGTCGGCGCTTTTGTCGGCACAGCCGGATTAATTAACATAACGCCTCATATTTACGGCAATATGATTAATATGTCATTCAGGTTTGCATATATCATCTTGTTTGTGACAGGTGTAATGATAGCGGCTGCAGCATATTATATTGCGGCGAAGCAATATAAGCATGATGTGATTTATAACAGCTAATATAATTAACAGTTTTAAATTAAATAATATATAATTTAAATTAAATAATATATAATAAAGACAACTGCAATAATTAACAGTTGTCTTATATTTTTTGTTCTTTTTATGATAAAAATCAGCGTGAATTTTCATCCCTATATATTGATGAAAAAATGAAATATTACATTTTGTAACCCAATATATTGTGATATTTAAATTTGAAAAAAATAAAAAGTTACAAAATGTAAGATAGATTTGGCGGTTTTCTAACTATTTGTCAAAAATTTACTTTATCGTATTAAATCGCTGAAAAATATGACCACAAGATGTAGGGTATTATTTCGGTTTTGAACAGATGAAAAATTAATCATTTGTGCAATATAAACAAAAACATAACTGACAATTTGTTGACATCTTATGCACATCTGACTATAATACCAAGCGTTCGGTAAATAATAACGGTAAAGCAGAAATTCTTTCTTCTGTTTAGTGGGGGTACCCACTGATATTGGGAACTAAAGTAACTGACCCTAATGTTTACGAATAAAAAAAGGAGATTAAGATGATTAACCAATCAACAAACAGCAGGTTCAAGGGCCTCAGCCGTGCAATCCTGTCTGCAGTAGTTGCATTCGTTCTTGCCATCACAATCTTTGCTTCTACAGCATTTGCTGATCTTATGACGCAGTATAATGTTGAGATAGTTGTTGACGGCAGCTCAATGGTAATTACGACAAATGAGAAGGAACCAATCGAAATCCTGTCACAGGCAAATGTCACATTAGATGACAATGACAAGCTTGACATAAGCGCTTTTACCTCCGGTGAGGGCGGAACAATTAAAGTTGACAAGGCACACAATATCAACATTGAATTTGACGGTGTTATCACAACCTATAATATTTATGAGGATACTGTAGGCGAAGCTCTTGAAGGGCTCGGCATTACGGTGGGCAGCACCGACAAAATAAATTATTCACTTGACGCTGCGGTTGTCGAGGGTATGGTAATAAATATCATTTCGGCAAAAAGTGTTACCCTCAATGTTGACGGAAACGCAGCAAACTATGCGATGTATCAGGGCACAGTAGAAGATTTGCTTGAGCTTGCACAGGTTACGCTCGGCAAGGATGATTACACAAGCCCGTCACTTGATACACAGCTTAAGGCAAATATGCAGATAACTGTTTATCGTGTTGAGTATAAAAATATTACCGTAACCGAAGCAGTTAAATACAAAACAACAAGAAAAAATGATTCGTCAATGACGCAGGGCACAACCAAGGTTGTTACCAAGGGTGTAAACGGCGAACAGCAGGTAACCTACGCCGCCAAATATGTTAACGGCAAAGAAGAAAGTAAAACCGAACTTACAAGGGTTACCGTAAAGGAGCCTGTTAACGAAGTAGTTAAAACAGGCACAAAAAAATCAACCGGAGCCGATGCTTCACCAAACGGCGTAACATCTAAAAACGGCTATACGGTCGGTCAGGTAATTTCAGGCAGGTATACTCATTATTGCGCCTGCGCGGTCTGCGGAAGCGGTACAGGCATAACAGCAAGCGGTAAAAAAGTAAGCAACGGTATGACTAACCCGTATTATATTGCTTGTAACTGGCTGCCGTTAGGCTCGGTGGTGAGCGTTGACGGTGTTAATTATACTGTAGTTGATCGCGGCGGTTCAGGCCTTTCAACCGTAGGCAGAATTGACATCTTCACACCTGAAGGTCACGCAGCCTGCTACAGATACGGCACGGGAAGCTGCACTCTTGAAATAGTACGGCTTGGCTGGTAATAAATAAAAAATCATAAAAACGGCGGCAATATATTTGCTGCCGTTTCCTTTTAATGCCTTTAGGCAGTTTTGCTCAAGAGAGCAAAGCAAAGAACCACCTGCCTGACGGGTAGTTATGATTTGCTTTAATAATATTTTTTTGTTGATTATATGTTTTTTATGTTGTATAATTAATATACTATATTTTTGACGGGAGATAGCTTATGGATAATATACCTAATATGGATTATGATGCCGATGAGGTTATCAATGAATTTAAGGAAAAAATCAAATGGCCTAAAAGCAACGAGGTCCAGGCTGTTGTTAAGCCTGACAAATTGTTTTTCAGGATATTGCTTTCAGTTGTTATAACTATTGTTGTCGGCGCGGCTGTTTATTATATGATGCTTCCGGCACTCAATATTCATGATTCACAGTTTTATGTCTACATTATTTTGCTTATTGCTGTTTTTATCGGTGTGTTTGCACTTGCCTGCAGAGCAAACAAAAAGATTGAACGCAAGGAATTTGTAAAGAAAAAGTCAATTGTTCCCATAATAATTATAGGCGTTATTGTTGCAGTGATGGCAGTTGGTTATGTTACGGGCATAACGCTTTTCAGAGCTAATTCATACAGTCAGCTGATGACTGTCAGTGAAAGTGACTTTGAAACCGATTTTGAAAATATCAGCTATGACAAGGTGCCGAGGATAGACGCCTCACGCGCATATACGCTTGCCGACCAGCAGCTTGGTTCCCTGAGCGAATATAAGAGTCAGTATGTCGTTTCGTCAACATCAACGCAGATTAACTATAAGGGCACACCTGTCCGTGTTGCTTACCTTGAATATGCAGATTTCTTTAAATGGGTTAATAATACGAAAAACGGATTGCCGGCATATATGATGATTGACCTTGTCACTCAAAAGGTAACTGCCGTAAACTGTGTTGATCAGTTCGGCGAGGGTATTAAGTATTCACCTACTGAATTATTTAATGAAAAGCTTTATCGCCATATTCGTTTTCAATATCCAACAGAGTTACTTGACACACCGAATTTTGAAGTGAACGATGATATGCACCCGTACTGGATTACTCCGGTGCTTAAAAAGACCATAGGGCTTTTCGGGGGTACCGATGTTAAGGGAGTTATAATTACCGATGCGCTCAACGGTGAAAGCAGTTATTATGATATTGAGCAGGTTAAAACCGACAGCAGCCTGAGCTGGATTGATGTTGTTTACAGCGAGAGTCTTTTGATTGAACAGTATAACTATTACGGCAAGCTGCAAAACGGATTTTGGAACTCAATCATCTTCCAAAATGATGTGAATATCGCATCAACCGGTGCAGGCAATATTGCACTTGACGATGATGTTTGGGTATATACGGGTGTAACCTCATCAAAGGGCGATACATCGAATTTCGGATTTATACTTTGCAACCAGAGGACAAAGGAAACAAGATATTATAAAAACGGCGGCGCTATGGAAAGCTCCGCGCAGCAGTCGGCACAGGATGCAGTTCAAAACTACGGTTACTCTGCTACATTCCCCATTCTTCTCGGCATTGACGGAAACCCGACATACTTTATGTCGCTTTACGGTGACGGTAATACCGTTAAAGGCTACGCCTTTGTAAGCCTTGATGATAAAACCATTGTCGGCACGGGTCTTCTCGATTTGGCAAAAAGCGATGCAAAGGCGCTTAACAGTGCGCTTGAAAGCTATATTGATGCTCTCGAGGAAAAGGGCAATATTATCAGCAAAAACGATGTTATTCTTGATGAGGCCGATATACAAAGCGCGGACAACCAGACGCCTGAAGCCGATGAAAATACCGATAGTGCACAGGAACAGGCAACCGTAACCGACAGCTATGTAACAGGCGAGGTAACTGATATTATGACCTCGGTAAATAACGGCAACACCGTTTATTATCTACAGATTAACGACAAGTATTATTATATAAGCGTTGTTGATGCTATGGATGTGCTGCTCATTTCAAAGGGCGATACCGTAACGGTGGAGTTTGAGGATAACAGCGGTGAATTTGTACCTGCAACATCTGTTACAAGATAATTCATAAAAAATCAAAGGCGGCACATTGTGCCGTCTTTTGTATGGAAACCAGTTAAAAATTATGAAAATTAAAAGTGTTGAAACAGAAAACGGAATATGCCTTGCCCCTATGGCAGGCGTTGCGGACAGAGCGTTTCGCGAGCTGTGCATTGATTACGGCGCCGGATATGTTGTAAGTGAAATGGTGTCGGCAAAGGGCTTTACAATGGGCGACAAAAAAAGCCGTGAGCTTTTAAAGCTCGGTGAAAAAGAAGTGCCCGCGGCAATTCAGCTTTTCGGTGATGACCCTGAAACGATGGCACTTGCAGCTGAAAAATGTCTTGAGTTTAAACCGCAGGTTATTGATATTAATATGGGCTGTCCCGCACCTAAAATCGCAATGAACGGCGGCGGTGCAAGCCTTATGAAAAAGCCTGACCTTGCGGGCGAAATTATAAAGGCGGTTGCAGGCGCAGTTGATTTGCCTGTTACCGTAAAAATACGCAAGGGTTGGGATGATGAAAGCATAAATGCGCCATTGATTGCCGAAATTGCCGAAAAAAACGGCGCAAGTGCAATCACTGTTCACGGCAGAACAAGACTTCAGATGTATTCGGGCAGCGTTGATTATGATATAATTCGTCAGGTAAAACAGGCAGTCGGTATCACAGTAATCGGAAACGGAGATATTGTTGATGAACAAAGTGCGGCAATAATGCTTGAAAAAACAAATTGTGACGGCATTATGATAGGCAGGGGAGCGCTTGGAAATCCGTGGATATTCAAAAGGCTCAATGCATATCTTTCGCAGTGCAGGGTTTTACCTGATGTAAGCGTGAATGAAAAAATGCTTGTAATGCTTAAACACATCAGCAAAATTATTGAATATAAAGGTGAATATACAGCAATGCGTGAGGCAAGGCATCACGCTGCGTATTATACTAAAGGCATAAGAGGCTCTGCTTCATACAGAAGGGCAATAGGCAGCTTTGAGTATTTTGAACAGCTTGAGGAATTAGCATATAAAATAGCGAAGGAAAATGAATGATGATTTTAAAAAACTGTACATTTTATAACGAGCTTTTTGAAAAAGAATCAGGCGATATAAAAATTGAAAACGGTATTATAAGTGAAATAGGCCTGCTCTGCGAAGACGGTATTGATATGTCCGGCAAAATCATACTTCCCGGCTTTGTTGATATTCACATTCACGGCGGCGCAGGTGGGGATTTTTGTGATGCAGATAAAAGCTCTTTTGACAAAATAACATCATATCTTGCCGGCTGCGGCGTGACCTCCTGCTGTGCCACAACCATGACGCTGCCCGTTAAAAGGCTTGTTAAAATAGCACAGTTTGCGGCATCATATAAAAGCCGAGGCACAAAGATAATGGGCATTAATTTTGAAGGCCCTTTTATTGCAGCAAGCAAAAAAGGAGCGCAAAACGGGGATTATGTAATTGCCGGCAGCAAGGATATTATTGATGACTTTGAAAGGTCAAGCGCCGGTCTTATGAAAATAATAACGATTGCGCCTGAGGCCTTTGACAGCGGCGAATTTATTAAATATGCAAGTGCAAAATGCACGGTTTCAATAGGCCATTCGGCTGCTGACTCATACGAATGTCAAAAAGCAATTGACTGCGGCATAACCCACGCGACTCATCTTTATAACGCTATGACGCCTATGACTCACAGAGAGCCGGGCATAGCCGGCACGGTCCTTGATAACGAAACTGTCAGCTGTGAGCTTATCTGCGACAAAGAGCATATCTGCCCTGCCGTTTTGCGAAGTACATTTAAAATTCTGGGTGAAAACAGAGCCTGCGTCATTTCGGACAGTATGAGGGGCGCAGGTCTCGGTAACGGCGAATTTGAGCTTGGCGGTCAGACGGTTTATGTTAATGAGGGCTTCAAAGCCGCGAAGCTTGCTGACGGCACAATTGCCGCCTCAATAACAAATTTGTTTGATGAGTTCAAAAATCTTATAGAAATAGGCGTTGATTTTAAAACCGCACTTAAAGCCTGCACCATTAACCCCGCACGCGTTATAAAAGAGGATAAAAGCATCGGCTCAATAGCAGTCGGCAAGTCAGCGGATATGATAATCTGTAATGACAATCTGGAAATAGATAAGGTTTACATAAATGGAATACTCTTTGAACATAGCTTTGATTGAACCTGAAATACCGCAAAATACCGGCAATATAGCACGAACCTGCGCGGCAACAGGTGCAAGACTGCATCTTGTGGGGCCTATGGGCTTTCAGATAACTGACAAGCAGGTAAAAAGAGCAGGCCTTGATTATTGGGACAAGCTTGATATTACATTTTATGACAGCGTTGAGGATTTTTTTGAAAGGAATAAAGGCGCGGAATTTTATTATTTCACAACAAAGGGTGGAACAGCACACAGCGATATGCATTATGAAAACAATGCGTTTCTTGTTTTCGGCAAGGAAACTAAGGGCCTGCCTGAGGAGCTTTTAAAGGCTAACCGCGACAGATGCGTTAGACTGCCGATGCGCGGTATAATAAGAAGCCTTAATCTTTCAAATTCTGTTTGCGCGGGTGCGTATGAGGTGTTAAGGCAGTGGGGATATCCGCGGCTTCTGCAAAAGGGAAAGCTGACAAAATATGAATGACAGAAAAAGGCTCTGTTTGAAATTTCAGACGGAGTTTTTTTACTTTGCGGAGGTAAACAGAAATGCAAAGGCAAATCAGCTTATTTAGTTTGCAGAGCGCTCCGGCAAGCTCGCTTGAAGTTGACCCCGCCGCCTAAGAGGCGGGGTCATCGGCGAATAGATTATTAAATGCGGTTTTCGATTTCTTTTACAATATCGCTCATCTTAATATTAAGCGCACAGGATATGCGATAAAGTGTTTCAAGCGTCGGCTTTCTTTCTCCTCTTTCAATAGCGGAAAGGTGAGTGCGGCATATGTCGGCAAGACCGCTCAAAACCTCCTGTGATATGCCACGCTGCTTTCTGAAATCGGCTATTACCTCGCCTACTGCTTTTGCATCAAGTGTCGGTACAAACATTTTAATCACCTTATTATAGTGTATGCGAGATTGTAAAAAAATATGAATACATATGTTGACAAAGCGAATACTTATGTGTTAATATTAACTTATCAAAAAGAGGAGGTTTGCATTATGGCAGACAATGATTACAACCAAAACTCACAAAACAATTATTTCCGGCCGGAAGTTGAAAATTATCAGGAAAACAATATACAAATGCCTCAAAAGGAAGATAAGGCAAGTGTGGGGCTTGCAATACTGTCATTTATAATACCGCTCGTGGGTCTTATTGTTTTTCTTGTTGACAGGGATAAAAAACCGAAAAATGCAAAAACAAGCGGTATATGCGCTCTCGTAAGCTTTCTGCTGGGTATTGTTATATCAATTATTATTACTGTTGCGGGCGGTGCAATTTTAGGCTCTGCGATTGATGACAGCGAAAATGTTGAAAATGTCGGTTCGCTACGGGCGGAAGAAACTGTTGCAGATGACGGCGTACTCGGTGATTATGTTTGTTCGATTGTGAGCGCGGAGCTTACAAAGGACTGGGAGGGTAATGACGCTGTTCTTGTAACCTATGAGTTTACAAATAATTCATCTGAAGCATCAAGCTTCGGTATTGCGCTTGAGGATGCTGTTTATCAGGACGGCATATCGCTTGAGCTTGCAGTGCTTGATTATGATTATACAGATGTATTTGTTGACATTAAGCCCGGCGCAACGCTTAATGTTCAGCAGGCTTATGCGCTTCGTGATACGACAACACCTCTTGAAATAGAGGTCAGCGAATGGCTTTCATCAAGCAATACAAAGGTAGCTGCAACCGTAGAGCTGGTTTGATTACGGCTGCTCAATACAGTACAGGGGATACCTATATTCGGTATCCCTTTTTTGTGTGCTAAACGCATTTTAAAAAGCATATTATTTTCAGGTGGAATT
>CAZYDW010000015.1:0-37434 GCA_964646445.1 uncultured Bacteroides sp. | reverse complement strand
CCGTGAATTTACAATATTATTGCTGTATTTTGTCGAAACTTATCTGTGTTTTTTTTACAATGGGTGTGTTACGGCTGAATTGCCGGCACCAGGCGAAAGGAAGAAAAATCGCAACACTGATAATGCTGTATCGTCTGAACCGCAATAAACAGCTAAGGCTCTTTCATACCGTTATTCAGATGTAAAATGCCGATATTTGCTGTGGATATTCTTTTTCACTCTTTCATCTTCATTCAAAAAAATTTAAAAAATTTTAAATTTTTTATGTTACCTTTTTGCATTTTTGTAACTTTTATAAATGCAGAGATGTTTTTCAAAAAGGGAGTGATTTGATGACCGAAAAGCAAATAGAGGAATATATAGGCAAATGGAAGGAGGAAAATTCGCTTAACGGCGGTAAGCTTATCAGGGATTGCATTGATGTTAACGAAATTTATAAAAGCGAGCTTGTGAATATAAATCAAAGCTATCATCAGTGCATCATAAGCTCGGCTGACAGTATAACGGGAGCGCCTTGTGTATTATTTTATTCGAGCATTGATTTAATTGAAATTGATGAACTCGGGGAAATAATCGGTATTAATTCTGTTTATTATCAAATATTAAAGTAAAAAAATCATAACCGTCAAATTTTGCTCGGCGGTTATGATTTTTTAATTTATTAAGCTTTTTGAGAACATCAATATTCCCGAAATATTTATTTCGTATTCAGCTTCAGGCAGCCGTGAGAAATCCAAAGACTATCTCTTTGAGAACTGTGGTGCACGGCGAGCTTTTTTGAGACCCGGCTTCTTTCTTTCCTTCATACGAGGGTCACGAGTAAGGAAGCCTGCTTTTTTAAGAGCAGGACGGAGAGCTTCGTCATACTGGAGAAGTGCTCTCGCTATACCGTGGCGGATAGCACCTGCCTGACCTGTTACACCGCCGCCGTTTACTTTGCATACGATGTCGAACTTTTCAGTTGTTTCTGTAAGAGCAAGAGGCTGACGAACGATGAGCTTTAGTGTTTCAAGTCCAAAGTAATCGTCAATATCCCTTTCGTTGATTGTAATTTTGCCGGTACCTGCATAAACACGCACACGAGCTACAGATTCTTTTCTTCTGCCTGTTCCGTAGAAATAAGGATTTGTTTCGTACATAATTCAGATACCTCCAATTAAAATTCCCAAGCAGTTGGCTTTTGAGCTTCATGCTTGTGTTGCGCGCCTTTATAGATATGGCATCTTGTAAGCTGCTTTCTGCCGAGTGTTGTGTCGGGAATCATTCCATTAACAGCAAGCTTCATAGCGAAATCGCTCTTTTCAGCCATAAGCGTGGAGTATTTAATTTCTTTAAGATTACCTATATAACCTGTGTGATGCTGATAAAGCTTTTTGTTAAGCTTGCCGCCTGTAAGAACCGCCTTGTCAGTATTGATGATGATGACAAAATCACCGCAGTCAACGCCGGGCATATAGATTGGCTTATGCTTGCCTCTTAAAAGAACGGCAGCTTCGCTTGCTACACGGCCTAAAGGCTTGCCGGCAGCATCAATAACATACCAGTTGCGCTTGATTTCATCAGCCTTTGGTATAAATGTTGACATAATCAATATCCTCCGAATAATTTTTTGAAATGACCGTTTGATACCGGTCGCTTTTCTTTTGCCTGAATATAATAGCATAGAGAAATTTAATAGTCAATAAAAAAATCAAATAAATTTAATTATTATGTATAGAATCTTTTAAAATCTCTCAATTACTCACTTTTTCATATCAAAATCTGATTTATTATTTATGAAACGGAGGCACTGTTTTAGACGGCTTCTCATTAAATATAGTTTAGGTAAGCTGTCCCCGGCCTTCATAGGCGGTGGGTTTTATTCGGTATTCATTGGGAGTACAACCACCCACCGGATATGGTCGACTGAAGCAGAGCTTGCCGTGCCAAATTACGGGAAGGTCCTTATTGAACGGTTTGTGCGCTTGTCTGTGAATTGCAAAGGGCAAAACCAATGATGAAATAAATACGCTCTGAGTTTTTTTACGAGCTTGGCAAGTCGCTTACAACAATAGCAACAGGCAATGAGCCTTAAATAACAACTCAAATACAGATATAGCTTGAATTCCCATTAAAATGATAGTATAATATTTCTGTTAATAACAAAATCCGGGAGTATTCAGCTATGAAAATAAGTGAAATTCTTAACGATAATAAGGTCACGGTATCATTTGAGGTTTTTCCGCCGAAGGTGTGGTCAAAAATTGCCGATACAAATGCGGTTATAAAAGAAATGGTCAAGGACAAGCCTGCGTGGATGAGTGTTACATATGGAGCTGCGGGCACTGCAAGCGGTTACACAACCGAAATTGCCAAAGAGGTTTTGAGGGGAGGCATAACACCGCTGTCACATCTGACCTGCATTAATTCAACAAAGGAAAAAATAAACAGCGTGCTTGACGAGCTGGGGGCAAACGGCGTTGAGAATATTCTTGCCCTGAGAGGTGACATTCCAAAAGAGGACTTTTCATATGAAAATGCTGAGTACCGCCATGCATATGAGCTTATTAATGATATTAAGTCAAGGGGCGGATTTTGTATAGGCGCGGCCTGCTGCCCTGAAACACATCCTGAATCGCCGAACAGGGTTGAGGATATGGCAAGGCTCAAAGAAAAGGTTGACTGCGGTATTGATTTTTTAACAACGCAGATGTTCTTTGATAATGAAAAATTTTATAATTTTCGTGAAATGTGTGCCATCAAGGGAATAAATGTTCCCGTTATTGCAGGTATTATGCCTATAACAAATGCAAAGCAGATTAAAAAATCGGTTGAGCTTTCAAATTGCTCCGTGCCCAAAAAATTTGAGAAAATTATGGAACGCTTTGGGGATAATGCAGATGCTATGAAGCAGGCAGGTATTATTTATGCAACAGAGCAGATAATTGATTTAATGGCAAACGGTGCAAATAATATACATATTTACACTATGAACAAGCCCGATGTTGCACATAAAATCATGGAAGGGTTGTCGGCTGTAATAAATGGACAGAGCTGAAATATTAAGGTATCTTCGCACATCGTCAAAAGTTGATGATAAAAGGCTGATTAGTCTGATTAACGAATGCTGCAACGAGGTAAATGCTTGTGTCAGCCCTAAAACCCTTCACAGAATTTTTGACTGTGTTGTTACGGATAATGAGCTCATAATAGGCGATGTCATCTTTAAAAGTAAAAGGCTTGCCGAAAATTTAAGGGGCTGCGGCAGAGTTTGCGTATTTGGGGCAACTCTCGGCACGGAGTGCGACAGACTCCTTCGCACCTACAGCTCAAACGATGTTGCAAGGCTTGTTGTATTACAGGCGTGTCTTGCGTCAAAGATTGAGGAGGTCTGTGACGAGCTTGAAAATAAAATAAGGGCTGACGGTTTAATTCTTCGCCAAAGGTATTCTCCGGGATATTATGATCTTGATATAAAGGAAAACAAAAAAGTTTTTGAGCTTCTTGAATTGACAAAACGCATAGGGCTGACTTTAACGGACACATATCAAATGCTGCCGACAAAGTCGGTTACAGCGTTTATAGGTGTTGAAAATGATTAAATTTTTTGATGGCGGATTAGGCTCTATGCTTAATCTGTCGGCAGGGGAACTGCCCGAACAATTGAATATCAATGAGCCGGAAAGGGTGCTTGCCGTTCATATGGCGTATGCAGCCTCAGGCGCTGAATATATAACCGCAAATACCTTCGGCGCAAACTCATTGAAATATGATAATGTGTCCGAAATAGTAAAAGCAGGAGTTGCGCTTGCAAAAAAAGCAGGCAAAAAGGTAGCACTTGATATAGGACCTACAGGCAAGCTTTTAAAGCCTATGGGAGATCTTGATTTTGAAAGTGCCGTTAAGCTTTTCAGCGAGGTAGTAATCGCAGGCAGAGATGAAAGCGATGTTGTTATAGCCGAAACCATGAGCGATACCTATGAGCTGAAGGCTGCTATGCTTGCTGTTAAGGAAAACTGTGATTTGCCGCTGATTGTTTCAATGATATTTGACGAGAGCGCAAGGCTGCTTACAGGCGCTGATATCAAAACCGTTTGCGCAATGGTTGAGGGGCTCGGCGCTGACGCAATAGGCTTTAACTGCGGTTTGGGGCCAAAGCAGATGATACCTCTTGTTAAGTCACTGCGTGAGTGCACCTCGCTGCCGATTATTGTTATGCCAAATGCCGGCCTGCCGGAATGTGTTGACGGTGAAACGGTATATAATGTCACTCCGAGTGAATTTGCGAATGATATGTACGAAATTGCAAGGTTAGGTGTTTCATACCTCGGCGGCTGCTGTGGAACAACACCTCAGCATATCAGGCAGATGATTGAGCTTTGCCGCGATGTTTCGGAAAATGTTCCCGAGAAAAAAACAGATACTGTTGTTACATCATATTCGGCTGCCGTTACTTTAGGCAGAAAGCCCGTAGTTATCGGCGAAAGGATAAACCCCACCGGCAAAAAGCTTTTTAAAGAAGCGCTTCGCAACAATGACATTGATTATATTATTAAGGAAGGTCTTTCACAGCAGGAAAGGGGAGCCCATATACTTGATGTTAATGTGGGACTTCCCGAAATTGATGAGAAAAAAATGCTTTGCGACGCTGTGTATAACCTTCAAAGTGTGCTCTCGCTGCCCTTGCAGCTTGACTCGTCGGACACCGCCGCACTTGAGCAGGCCATGAGAATATATAACGGCAAGGCTATGATTAATTCGGTAAACGGTAAAAAATCGTCAATGCAGGCGATTTTCCCCCTTGTTAAAAAATACGGCGGCACAGTGGTTTGTCTTTGCCTTGATGAAAACGGAATACCCGATACTGCCGAGGGCAGAATTAATATAGCAAAAAGAATTATCGAAACTGCCGCTCAATACGGTATTGACAAAAAAGACCTTGTTGTTGATGCGCTTACAATGACAATATCAACAAACAAGGACAATGCTGTCGAAACGCTTAAAGCAGTTAAATACATCAGAAACAATCTCGCAGTTGCAACAGTGCTCGGCGTTTCAAATATCAGTTTCGGCTTGCCGAACAGAGATGCCGTTAATACGGCCTTTTACACTCTTGCGCTTGAAAACGGTTTATCGGCAGGTATTATCAATCCCTTGAGCAAGGGAATGATGAACGCATATTATTCATATAATGCGCTGAGGGGGTATGATGATAACTGCACCGAGTATATAAATTCGGTTTCAGACTTGCAGGTCACGGTGGAGCAAAGCTCATCATTCGATTTAAAAACATCGATTATAAAAGGCGTAAAAGATGACGCTTGCGCTTGTGTAAAGGACTTGCTCAAAAGCGAGCAGCCGCTTGACATCATCAACAGATATATCATACCTGCACTTGATACTGTAGGCGATGGATTTGAAAAAAATACGCTCTTTCTGCCGCAGCTTCTGATGAGTGCAGATGCGGCAAAGGCTGCGTTTGATGTTATCAAGGAGCATCTTATAATTTCCGGTGAGGAAAGCAAGAGCGATGATAAAATAATAATTGCAACCGTTGAGGGCGATATTCACGATATCGGTAAAAATATAGTCAAGGTACTGTTATCAAATTACGGCTTTGATGTTATTGATTTGGGCAAGGATGTTAAGTGCGAGGAGGTACTTGCTCAAACAATCAAGCATAATTGCAGACTTGTTGCGCTTTCGGCACTTATGACAACCACGGTTGTGAATATGGAAAAAACCATTAAATTGATTCACGATAACACAAATGCAAAGGTTCTTGTAGGCGGCGCTGTTTTGACAAAATCATATGCCGGTATGATTAATGCCGACTATTACGCAAAGGATGCTATGGACAGTGTAAGGATTGCAAAGGCATTTTTCGGAGGCAGTGAAAAATGATGATTTCAACAAAGGGCAGATATGCTCTTATGATAATGACATATATTGCACAGCATCGCGAGCAGGACGCTGTTTCGCTTAAGGAGATTGCCGATAACAATGGTATGGGCATAAAATATCTTGAAATTATCGTGTCATCACTTGTTAAAGCAAATCTGCTTGAAAGCGTCAGAGGTAAAAACGGCGGATATCGTCTTAACCGTGAACCCTGTGAATATACGCTTTCGCTGATACTTCATATCGCGGAGGGCAGTCTTGCGCCTGTTGCGTGTGTTGAAAACGATATGTGTGAAAATGCACCTGACTGCAAAATATATAAAATGTGGAAGGAGCTTGACGATTTAATCGAAGCCTATCTTTCAAGCAAAACCCTTGAGGATATATTGTAAAAATACGCTCCTGTATCAAGCTTCATCTCCCCTTTGCTTAATGTAAAGCAACGATTTTGCGAGGGTATGATGGGCGAGTATTTTTCCGCTATCATTTCAATACAAATTAAATGGTTATTAAACAAATATACATAAAATTTATAATTATGCAAAAAAATTTGACAACTTAAATATTAGTTGGTATAATTCCAATTAAGTGCAATGGGGCGCTTGACGCAGGCGGTATATTTATTTATATTTCCTGCTTCTTTTGTTTACAAATAATCGTTATGGGAGGGATTGTTTAATGACTTATTCACAAAAGGTATTAAATGATTTAAAAGAAAAAAATCCGGATCAGCCTGAATTTTTGCAGGCGGTTACAGAGGTGCTCGAAGCGTTGGCTCCTGTAGTTGATAATGATCCGAAATATCAGAAAGCAGGCTTGCTTGAAAGGCTTGTTGAGCCTGAAAGGCAGATTATGTTTCGTATTCCGTGGGTTGATGATAACGGAGCGGTTCATGTGAACCGCGGCTACCGTGTTCAGTTCAACTCGGCAATCGGTCCTTACAAGGGCGGTTTAAGGCTTCATCCAAGCGTAAACCTGAGCATTATCAAATTTCTCGGCTTTGAGCAGATTTTCAAAAACAGCCTTACAGGTCTTCCAATCGGGGGTGCTAAGGGTGGCTCCGACTTTGACCCCAAAGGAAAGAGCGATATGGAGGTTATGCGCTTTTGTCAGGCATTTATGAACGAGCTTTATAAATATGTCGGTGCTGACGAGGATGTACCTGCGGGTGATATAGGCACAGGTTCCCGTGAGGTCGGTTATCTCTACGGTCAGTATAAAAAGCTTACTAACCGTTCAGAGGGCGTTCTTACAGGCAAAGGCTTAAGCTTCGGCGGCTCACTTGCAAGAAATGAGGCTACAGGCTACGGCCTTATATATATTACCGAGGAGCTTCTTAAAGACCACGGCAAAAATATTTCCGGCGCAAGAGTTGCTGTTTCAGGTTCGGGCAATGTTGCTATTTATGCTATGGAGAAAGCACAGCAGCTCGGTGCAAAGGTTATATCGTGTTCGGATTCAACAGGATATATCATTGATGAAAACGGTATTGATGTTGAAGCCGTTAAGCAGATTAAAGAGGTTGAGCGCAAAAGGATTAAGGAATATATTAATGTTCATCCTGAAGCTTCCTACAGCGAAGGCTCTGTTTGGGATAATGTTATCTGTGAGATAGCGCTTCCGTGCGCTACGCAAAATGAAATTAACAAGGCGCAGGCTGAAAGGCTTGCGGACACGGGCTGTTACGCAGTTTGCGAGGGCGCTAATATGCCGACTGATACACAGGCAACGAATGTATTTCTTGACAGAAAGATTCTCTTTATCCCCGGTAAGGCATCAAATGCCGGCGGTGTTGCTACATCAGCTCTTGAAATGGGTCAGAACTCAATTCGTTCAAGCTGGACCTTCGATGAGGTTGATGCAAAGCTTAAGGGCATAATGATTAACATTTATTATCATATGAAAGAAGCTTGTGAAAAATATGATGCAGTTGACAACTTCGTTGTAGGTTCAAACATAGCAGGCTTTATGAAGGTTGCAGATGCCATGATGGCACAGGGTATCGTATAACGAAAAAACTGCAAAATGCAATAGTGCTTTAAATCGCAGGGGCGGATTATTATCCGTCCCTGATAATTTTTTCAATTTTTAGTCATCTGACTCTGACAGTTTTCTTGTGATATCGTAATGAAAAACTCTCTGTCGGCACAGGGCGGATTGGCTTCTTAACACAGTGAGAAACGGATTTGGTATGGGCGCGTCAAAAATCAAAGCTCAGCTTAATTCTCGGTTATCGCAGCATTTGTTAAAGAATATAGTAAAGCCCAATTAAATTTTTGGGCTTTATTTTTTTTACATTTTTTTCATATGCTTCATAATATAATGCCTGTATAACTATAATTCGGAAGTGTAAAAAATGCAGCTTAAAGAACAAATTAAGGAAAGGCTCGAGACAAAAAATTCATATAAAGCCTTACTTAAAGATGTTTTAAAAAGGGGAATATGGCTTGTTTTTTCATTTTTACTCTGTTTTTCAACAGTGGTTGGCGGCAGCTCTCCGTTTGCTGTTTCACTTATCTGCGTTTCAAGCAAAAAAAATTTTCTTTTTGCCGCCATAGGCGCAGGCATAGGTTATATTGTATTTTGCGACAACACCTCGGCGGTGCGCTATTTCAGTGCTGTAATTATAGCAGCCTTGGGAACTGCGGCAATTAATTTTTTAGGAGACAGAAAAACTGCATATATGCCTATGCTTGCAGCATTTCTTTCGGTTTTTGCCACAGGCTTTGTTATGAATTTCAGACTGGGCGCGGCAGCGGGTGCATATGCCCTTACCGTCGGTGAGTCGGTGCTTGCTATGGGCGGAGCATTTTTCTTCTTCAAGGCAGTACACTGTAACTGTAAAAGAATAAAATACAAGGCTCTGCCTATAACCGAGGTTACTTGCCTTACCGTATCAAGCGCCGTTTTGGTATCGGGCTTGTCGTTTATTGAGATAAAGGGGGTTTCGCTTGCAAGGGTGCTTGCGGTGCTCCTGATACTTGCGGTGGTAAGATATGACGGTGTTAAATGGGGACTTATCATATCATTAAGCTTTGGCTTTGCGCTTGGAATCAGCCGTGAGGACAGTATGTTCTTAATCGGTGCCTATGCTTTTTCTGCACTTGTTTCAGGTGTTTTTACATCTTTTTCAAGGCTTGGCGCAGGTGCTGGCTTTACGGTATCAATGGTGTTTTTTGCGGTATGCGCAAATATGGGCAGCTTTTCGGTTTGCTGTGTAATAGAGAGCCTTATAGGCACGGTTTTGCTTGTAATTATGCCTGAAAAGCTCACTGACAAACTTGAGGAATTTTTTGAAAACGGCGCCGATACTCTGCCTGACGGAAGCTTAAGGCAAAGCCTTGTTGTAAGACTTCGTTTCGCGTCCTGTGCACTTGCACAGGTCAGCGAAAGTGTAAAGGATGTAAGGGAAAAAATCAGCACGATAAATTCGGACGAGCCTATGGAAAGCGAGCTGCGAATGGTTGCGGCAGACCAGTTTTTTTCAATATCGGATATGCTTTCCGACCTTGCATTTGAATTTAATGAAGCGGAGCTTTTTGATTATAAAGCCGCCGGAAAGATACGGCGAATGCTCGGCGAGTATGAAATTTATCCGGAAAACATATCTGTGATAATCGATAAATTCGACAGAATGAGAGTTGAGATACTTGCCCCATCGAAAACCAAGGGGCTTGAAAGTCCGAAAATAAAAGGTGAAATTGTAAAAATTTGCGGCAGGGATTTTGAAAAAAGCAGAGTAAATTATTCAGGCTCAAATATGATGATGACAATTATCGAAAAGCCCAATTTTAAAATGAGCTTCGGCTTTGCGCAATACAGTGCACAGGGCGAGCTTTGCGGCGATACGGTAAAAATAGTCAATGATACAAAGGGGCATATGATTTTTATTATAAGCGACGGTATGGGCAAGGGCGGCCGTGCTGCGCTTGACGGCGCAATGGGAGCAGGTCTGCTGTCAAAGCTTTTGTCGGCAGGCTTTGGATTTGACAGCTCGCTTAAGGTTGTAAACAGTGCTCTGCTTGTAAAAAGCTGCGATGAAAGCCTTGCTACACTTGACTGTGCCTGTGTGGATTTATTTACGGGAAAATGCGAATTTTACAAGGCGGGCGCGCCGCTTTCATATATAGTTAAGAGCAATACAATTAATAAATGTGAGCTTTCATCAATGCCTGCCGGTATTTTAAGGGGTATTGAATTTGCAAAGCGTACAACAATACTTAATGTCGGAGACGAAATTATACTTATGAGCGACGGAGTAACCGACATCGGCGAAAATCCGCTTCTTGAATTTTTGCGTTATGATGACAGCGACAGCCCCGATGACAGGGCAAAGCAGATACTTGATTACGCAATAAGCCGCAGTGACAAAAAGCATCGCGATGATATGTCGGTCGTTGTTGCAAGGCTGATAAAGGGGTAGGCTTATGCATTATAAAAGCAAGCATAAAAATCACGAGCCGTTTAAATTTGAGATTGACGGCTTTTCGGATTATGTAAAAAGAGAAATATTTTTAATACCAAGGCTTGTCGGCGCGCTTGTTGAAAAATACACAAAAGCCGGAAAAATAAATTTTGACTATCTGAAAATAAAAACAGACAGAATAAATAAAGCCTACATCATAACCGACGAGGCAAATTACGGGCTTGCTGTTACAGGCAGATATAATATTGAAGTGATGTGCGATATAATATGTGTCAATGAACTGATAAGCGATTTTAATTCGACCGGACCTATACTTGACAAATCAACACTTGTTATAGCCTTGTGCGCAGATGAAAATTATTGCTTGAGCGCAAAGCTGAAAAGCGAAAAAAGCGGAGCAAAATTTATAGGCATATATGATTTTGCGTTTCACGATAAGTGCACAATAAGCATTGATTTCAAGAGTAAAGCCGATATGCCTACGGCAAGCACGCTGTTAAAGCTTACGGCGCTTTTGATGCTGTTTATATATATAGGCAAAAAAAATGAGGTTATAACAGAGCTTTATTATGACATAACGGTAAAAATGCTGTTTAGTCTTGAAAAAAAGCTTGATGCGGTGATTAAAAGCGAATATCTTTTAAAGCAGACAGGTATATTTTTGAAGAATAAAAAAATACATCTGCTTGGCGCAAATGTAGATTTCGGTACGGCGATATACGCCGCATATATAATAAATTGCTTTTGTGACGGTGATGCTTTTTCGTCAGCGCTTACTGATGATGAAAAAAGCCTTGATAAATATGTATCTGTTTTTATCGCATCAAGCTGTGAGCATTACAGCCTTCTCGGCAGCAGGCAGGTAAGCCTGTCGATTGCGCCCGACGGAATAAGTGATAAAAATGTTTTTACCTTTGATGAAAGCATACCGCTTTTTAACACTGTTATCAATATGCTGTGTATGCAAATGATTATGTATTATATGAAATAAATCATATTATTTTTTTAATCGCATCAAAGCTTTCACTGCTTATTACATGCTCAATACGGCAGGCGTCCTCAACGGCAATTTTTTCGGGAACACCAAGGCTTATGAGCCAGTGCGAGAGTGTCGTGTGGCGCTCATACATTTTTTCCGCGATTTCCCTGCCGCTTTCAAGCAGAGTTATATAACCGTTTTCGTCAACATCAATATAACCGTTTTCCCTTAAATTTTTCATGGCTACGCTTACGCTCGGCTTTGAAAATTCAAGCTCATTTGCAATGTCGATTGAACGTACAACGCCCTTTTTATTTTTTATCATTAGTATTGCCTCAAGATAATTTTCGGCGGATTCCTGTATTTTCATATCTGATTCCCTTTAAAAATTATTTGTTTATTATTATAGCATTGATAATATATTTTTTCAAGTTTTTGTGAAAAGGTTATAAATCAGCAAAAAAAAATAAAATTTATTCTTGACAAACAGGTTAGGCGGTGCTAACATATAGGTGGTTAGAAAGGGCTAACTATATCTTTGCTGTTTGGAAGTGATTTTATGATACCTTTAACATTCGCCGATATGGGTGAGGAAAATATCATAAAAAAAATAGGCGGCAGCCCCGAGGTCAGAGCGCATCTTGAAAATCTCGGCTTTGTGGTTGGCGGAAATGTAAAGGTTATTTCCTCATTATCAGGCAATCTCATAGTTAATGTTAAAGAGTCAAGGGTAGCAATCAGCAAGGAAATGGCAGGCAAAATAATGGTATAGCATAGAGTGTGTCAGCATATTTTATGCTATAGTTAAGGAGGATAAAATGAGCACTTTAAGGCAGGCTAAAATCGGCGATACCGTTAAGGTTGTCAAGCTTAACGGCGAGGGTGCAGTGAAACGCAGAATTATGGATATGGGCATTACAAAGGGTGTCGAAATCTATGTTCGCAAGGTTGCTCCTCTCGGTGATCCGATTGAAATAACCGTTCGCGGCTATGAGCTTTCGCTTCGCAAGGCTGATGCTGAAAGCATAGTGGTTGAATAATTAAACTCAGGGGGCATTGCCCCTGTTCTTTAAAATGTGAGTTAGTTATTACTAATTATCTGATTGAAATGAAAGGGATTATAAAATGGGTATTAAAATTGCACTTGCAGGTAACCCCAACAGCGGTAAAACAACATTGTTTAACGCTTTGACAGGCTCTAATCAGTTTGTCGGCAACTGGCCCGGTGTTACTGTTGAAAAAAAGGAAGGCAAGCTTAAAAAGCATGATGATGTTGTTGTAACCGACCTTCCGGGTATTTATTCATTATCGCCGTATACTCTTGAAGAGGTAGTGGCAAGAAATTATCTTATTGATGAAAGACCCGACGCTATACTTAATATAGTTGACGGTACAAACCTTGAGCGAAATCTTTATTTGACTACTCAGCTTACAGAGCTTGGAATACCGGTTGTCGTTGCTGTTAATATGATGGATATCGTCAAGAAAAACGGCGACAAAATCCGCGTCGATGAGCTCTCGCGCCAGCTTGGCTGCAAGGTTGTTGAAATATCGGCACTAAAGGGCACGGGCATTTTGGACGCGGCACAGGCTGCTGTTGACGCTGCAAAGGGTGAGGCACCTATTCCGCAGCACAGCTTTTCCGGTGTTGTCGAGCATGCGCTTGCCCATATAGAAGAGGCCGCGGTTCACGGTATGCCTGAAAAGCAGCAGCGCTGGTATGCGGTTAAAATCTTTGAACGCGATGACAAGGTGCTTGAAAAGCTTAACCTTTCAAAAGAGGTTCTTGCTCATATCGAAAAGGATATAAAAGCTGCCGAGGAAGAGCTTGACGACGATGCTGAAAGCATCATTACAAATGAAAGATATATTTACATAGCCTCAATAATCAAGGGCGCATATAAAAAAGCAAGCGCAGGCAAGCTTACCGCTTCGGATAAAATTGATAAAATCGTCACCAACAGATTTCTTGCACTGCCGATTTTTGCAGTTATTATGTTTGTAGTTTATTTTGTTTCCGTAACAACAGTCGGAACTTATGCGACAGACTGGGCGAATGACGGCGTTTTCGGTGACGGTTGGCATTTGTTCGGTATAGGCACATCCGCTTACAGTGAGGTTGCGGATGAATATTCGCAGGCTTCGCTTATTGTTGACGGCTACGATGCAATAACCGAGGAAACGGGGGCAGAGCCTACAGGCGATTTTGAATATGCGGTTGAGGATGAGGAAACCCTTGAGGTAAGCTATGAAACTGCATCTATTGAAGATTATAAGGCTGCTGCTGCAACACTTGAAAGCATTGGCGAGGAGCCTGACCCCGCTGATTACGGCGTTTGGGTTCCGGGCGTACCGGTGCTTATCGGCAATGTGCTTGATAAAGTGAACTGCGCGGACTGGTTAAGCGGACTTATTCTGGACGGTATTGTTGCCGGCGTCGGTGCTGTACTCGGCTTTGTTCCGCAGATGTTTGTGCTCTTTATATTCCTTGCTTTCCTTGAAAGCTGCGGTTATATGGCCCGTATCGCATTTGTGCTTGACCGAATTTTCAGAAAATTCGGCCTTTCCGGCAAATCCTTTATACCTGTTCTTATCGGTACAGGCTGCGGTGTTCCGGGCATTATGGCGTCACGAACGATTGAAAATGAGCGCGACCGAAGAATGACTATAATGACTACCACATTTATTCCGTGCGGCGCAAAGCTTCCGTTTATCGCAATGATTGCCGGCGCTATTTTCGGCGGCGCCGCGTGGGTTGCTCCCACAGCATATTTTATCGGTATGGCGGCAATCATTCTTTCGGGTATTATTCTTAAAAAGACAAAGATGTTCGCAGGCGAGCCTGCTCCGTTCGTTATGGAGCTTCCCGCTTATCACTGGCCGACAGTAGGCAATGTGCTTCGTTCCATGTGGGAGCGCGGCTGGTCCTTTATAAAGAAAGCAGGAACGATAATTCTTCTTTCAACGATTGTTGTTTGGTTTACAACATACTTTGGATTTGTTGACGGTTCTTTCCGTATGCTTTCCGACGACGAGCTTGACCGCAGTATCCTTGCCGTAATCGGTAATGCGGTTGCATGGTTATTTACACCGCTTGGCTGGGGCAACTGGCAGGCAGCAGTTGCGTCTGTTACCGGACTTGTTGCAAAGGAAAATATCGTTGGCACAATGGGCATTCTTTATGGCGGCACAGAGGCTGGAACATATGCTACACTTGCCGCAGCATTTACAAAAACAAGCGGCTTATCCTTCCTTGTATTCAACCTCCTTTGCGCACCTTGCTTTGCAGCAATCGGCGCTATTAAAAGAGAAATGAATAATGCTAAATGGACATGGTTCGCCGTTGGTTATCAGTGCGGCTTTGCATATATCGTAGCATTTATTATTTATCAGTTCGGCAACCTTTTTGCAGGAAGTGCAAATATTCTCGGCGTTGCTGTTGCCGTAATTGCTTTTGCAGCAATGCTCTTCATGCTGTTCAGACCTTATAAAGAAGCTACATCTCTCAGCACCTCCGCAGTTAAAGCAAAAGCAAAGAAATAAGGTGTAATTATGAATTTAGGTACATTTGTGGTTTTACTGATTGTTGCGGCGTTGGCTGCGGCAATAATAGCAAAAATAGTTAAGGATAAAAAGGCAGGTAAATCCGCTGTGTGCGGCGGTGACTGTTCAAAGTGTCACAGCACCTGTAATCACAGTGACCGATAAAAATTAAACAGTATGGAAAAATCCGTTTGTGTCTGTTATAATGACATAAACGGATTTTTTTTGAGGATATACTATATGTATTATCACTTATTACACCAATGTACAACCGGGGACAGTCCCTGATTGTACATTGATATTTTACTGGAAGGGTTATTTAAATGAAAAAGCTTATAACCGATATAGTTGAAAAAAATTTCAGTTGCAAAGTATTAAGCGTATCTGTTATCGGTAATGGTGCAAGCAGCAGCGTATATAAGGTTGAATTGTATTCTCTTTACAATGAGCTGCTGTGGTATAAAACTCTTGGCAAAATAGGAGCAGGGTATCTTATATTCAGAAGCAAAAGATTACTTAAAATATTGGAGAAAATTATTTAAAATCAAGCAAAAGGTGTTTGAAACACGAGGGATTTGTACAACCGGGGACTGTCCCCGGTTGTACATCAGTGTAATATGAGATAATACAAACAGTATATTCAGCCGAATCGGTGATGTATTTATTAAAAAAATATGCACCCATAAAGCTGCCGGGCTTTAGGGGTGCATATCCAAAGTATTGTTTTTTGTAAAATATTTTTCGCTTTTGGTTTGAAATACATTATCTGCTTTTCTTTAATTGCCAATCGGTAGATTTTATCCAGTTTTCATACGGTATCATATGCTTATTGTTGTTTATCGCATACGGCGACGACGGCAGATAAACATTTATCATATTCTGCTTCTTTGACAGATTTGTGCTGTCAAGCTGACTGTCGGGATTTTTTGTATTTTTTGAATACCAGTTCCCGAAATAATAGAGAGTCTGGTCCTGTGACAGCATACCCTTTGCCAGGCTTGTGACTCTGTCGCTGACCTGCTTATGATGATAGTGACCGTACTCACCGTTTGGATTATGGGTTGCAATAACCGACCAGTGTTTATAATTAAGTATCAGCTTAATATCGGCGTTTACGGCATCGCTTACGGTTGACCATTCATCAACGCTGTACTGATAATTACCGCGTTTATCATACCAAGTGTTTTTTATATCGGGGTATGACATTATGAGATACTTGTCGTTTGACATATTCATAACCTTTTTAAATTCACTCTTTCGTTCATCTTTATAAGCATTTGTCAAAACAACAACAAAGTACCGTGCATTCATAAGATGCGCGCCGCCCCACAGCGTTTCGTCATCCGGATGCGCAACAATCATAAGCTTGTCAATGCCCGACAGTCCAAGCGAGTCAAGATATTCTTCAGTCAGATAACCGCTTGCTTTTGTTATCTTTAAAATGTATTTTGCCGTGAATTTTTTGTCCTTCGTTGTTGCCGTAACCTCAAGGTATTCAGTTGGGCGCAGTGCCGTAACGACGCCTTTTGAATCAACCTTTGCCTTGGTTTCGTCATCTACTTCCCATATAATCGCACGGTTTGTCGCGTCTGCCGGCAAAATATTTGCGTGAAGCTGAATTGTTTTGCCGCATTCAACGCTTTTCCCGGCTTTGTCGGTAAATTCAATCCCTGTTGCCGCTACAAATGGCTTTTTAACTGTTATTGCCACAGCTGCGCTTTTTTCGCTCCCTTCAACCGAAATTGTTATTTTAGCATTTCCTGCTGAAATTCCTTTTACAAGTCCGTTTTCGTCAACGGCTGCAATTTTATCGTCGGAGCTTGTATATGTAATATCACGGCAGCTTGAGTTAGCGGGAATAAGAAATGTATTAATTTGCACGGTTTTGTTTATCAGTATTGTTTTGTACGCGGGCGCGGCACCGATATAAAGCAAATCAACTCTTTTATCCGTTACGGTGCTGCTTGCTTTGCACCATGGTGACAAAAGGGTTATACCGCCGAAATTCCGATATGACCGCGCTCTTACATAATATATTTCGCCGCCGTTTAGATTTTCAATCTGAGCTGAGCCGTCTTTTAATATAATTCGGTTTTCTTTTGAATTGCTGAATTTCAAAGATGAAGAATATTCAAGCATATAGCCGCTTGCATTTTTGTTTGTATTAAGCTTTGCGCTTATTCCCTCCTGCATAGGTAAAAGGCTCTTGATTGATACCATAGGTATAAGCTTTATATATGTAAAAATGCAGGCGGCAGCAGCTATTACCGCTATGACTGCAAAAACTGTAATCGCTTTCGCTTTTTTCCTCGTTTTCATACTTTAAAAGTGTTTCCTCGTATTTTTTATCTATGTCAATAACTCTATATTAATTGAATTTGTCAATATTTATTTAATTTGTTGTAATATATGCAGTATATAGTCCACAAAGGCATTGTGTGTATTTTGCGTGGCTACCACCATTTACAGTTATATATTTATCAACTGCTGACACAGCTTCCTCATAAGAAGAATACCATCCTATCTGTCCTACATCATATGCGTGGTGACTTCCACCTTCTGTACACCAATATGCAGATGTCGTAGTAGTTGAACTACTACTTGAAGATGCTCCAGAAATTTTATTTGAAGATGAAGTTTTGCCATTACTTGATGATGAGCCACCACTACTTGATTTTGTGCCGCTAGAACTTGATGAAGTAGTTGACTTTGACGAGGAGGCTGCCGTACTGCTTCCTGACGAGGAAGCTTCTGTCTTTTCCTCAGGCTTTGCTTCAACTGTAATTTTTACTTCTTTTTCGGCAGTATTACCGTTTTTGTCTGCCGCGCAAACCTTAACCGTCTGCGTGCCGACCTTTTTCGCGTCAACCTCACCGTCAACGGTTATAACCGCGTCGCCTGATAAATCGGTCGCCTTGAATTTGCCGCTCAAATCAAGCTCCTCGCCCTGCGTGATTTTGATTTCTTCGATATTATCGGTAAATTCGGGCGGTGTTGTATCAACTACGGAAATCCTGCAGTCCAAATCAAATGCTTTAAAGCTGTTCCATATTTTGTTATCGCTTACGGTAACCACTATTTTATAACTGTAATCCTTGACCTCGTCTGCGGTAAAAGAAAGCCCTTTTGAATCGTCAAATTGTACTTCTGTCTCAACCGGGCTGTCTGACTCGTAACCCTCCGCGGCGGAAATAAAGTCCTCTGCTTTAAGCTCGTGTTCTTCATTATCAAGCTCATATTCCTTTTCGCAAATTATATTATCGCCTGCCTGCAGCTTGGCTTCTTCATATCTGCTTTTTTCAGCGGCATAGGAAGCGCCGGCAAACGCGCCTGCCGCTATTACGACTGCAATAACAGCCGAACAAACTACAACAACAATCTTTTTCTTTTTGTTTGGCTTTTTCTTTTCGGGTGTTTCGTTATCGATGTCTGACACTTCAGTATTTTTTTGTTCCATTATTTTTTTCTCCTCTTTGTAATCTGTCAAAAATTAAAAATATTCTGTAACGCTTATTAAAGCAACTGCTTACTTTGCTTATGGTCTTGTCAAGTTTATTTAACTATATCGTTGAAAATCTAAATTCTGTTATGGTTTTAAATTCCTTGTTGGGCTCAACATATTTGAACGGGAAATTGCCATGATTGACTGCGTCAGGATAAAATTGTGTTTCAAGAGCTACGCCCCGCCTGAAAGCAACGGCAGAGCCTTTTTTGCCGACAGCGCAGGCTTTTGAGAGCCAGCCGCCGCAGTAAAGCTGAATGCCCGGCAAATCGGTCCACACCTCTAATTTTCTGCCGCTGTGTTCATCGACAAGTATGGCAGCCTGTGACATTTTACCGATTTGCGTGTTATAAAGGCAATAGTTATTATCATACCCAATGCCGTCAATAACCGCACGAAAAGGCTCGTCAATTCTGTCCCCTATTTTATGCATAGCGCGAAAATCCATCATTGTGCCGTCAACCTTGCCGAGCTTGCCTGTCGGGAGCTGACATTCATCGGTTTCGGTAAATTTGTCGGCATTAATTTGCAGAAAATGATTTTCAATTGTTTCACTGCTGTTGCAGGACAGATTGAAATATGTATGGTTGGTTGGGTTTGCAACGGTTTTTTTATCTGATAAAACAGTATATTCGAGCCTTAAAATATTATCATCTGTAAATGTGTATTTGACTGTCATTTTGAAATTGCCGCCAAAGCCGTCCTCCATATCGGGGGAAAAGAAGCTGAAAGTAATGCTGTCATGCGTGGTTTCTTCAACATTCCATATGCTGAAGCTGAAGCGTCCGCCGCCGTGAAGAGTCCAGTTCCCCTGATTTACCGGTGTGTGATACTCGGTGCCGTCAATGCTGTACTTTGCAGCTCTTATTCTGTTTGCATATCTGCCGACAAGCAAGCCCTGATAGCCGAAATCCGGATTTACATAATTGTTCACATCATCAAAGCCGAGAACAACATCGCCGAGGACTGAGCTTTTGTCGGGTACATTCAGCGACTGAACACCGCCGCCGAGCGTCATAAGGCTCACGCTTGCGCCCGTTTTGTTTTTAATGGTGTAAAGCTCAACCTCTTTACCGCTTTCAAGGCGTCCGAATACTGTTTTTTCAATGCTCATTTTTTTAATACCTCTTAATAAAATTAACCGAAATAACCAATTCAATAGTATAAATCAAAATGTAAACAAATTCAATACTTTCTTGACATTTACAAATAATAAAAGTATTTTATTATTATAGACAGATTTAGGAGTGGTGCTTGTGGACAAGCTCAATATATTAATAACAGGCGCGTTAAGATATGTTCTGCCTGTTTTGGCAACAGCAATCATTGCAACATGCGTTATTTCACTTTTCAGGAACAGACCTCGACTTCATAAGCTGGCGCAGCTTGTTGACAGGAATAACGGTTCAATTATCAATATTGACAGGTGGGAAACCTCCATTGGCAAAAGCAAATCAAATGACATTGTTTTCCCGATTCCCCATGTTTCAAGGTTCCACGCCGTTATTGCAAAAAAGCGTAAGGATTGGGTAATAACCGACACCTTTTCAAGAACAGGTGTATTTGTAAATGATAAAAAAATTGACGGCAGTGAAATCATTGTTGACGGGGATATAATTACAATCGGCAACATACCGCTTAAATTTTTATGTGCCGAGGCAATATCGGCGCAAAGCAAAAACGAAATGAGAAATCAGGCGAGGGAAATGAAAAAATCAGATAATGTCGCATATGCGGTTTTGGTTGATGTAAAAACTCACAGACCTGTTTATTTAAAAAGCAAGGATGTTTTAATAGGCAGGGGAGACGACTGTGATATTCAGATTAAGCTTGACACCGTCAGCTCCAATCATGCCCGCATTCACCTTACAAGTCACGGCTGGGCTTTGTCTGATTTGAACAGTCACAACGGCACAAAGCTAAACGGCAGGTTTATTTCGCAGCCCCAGCTTATTTTTGATGAGGATATGGTTACTTTCGGAGACAGGGTTTTCATATTCTATGAAGGGTAGGTGCGCATATGACTGATAAAGCAAAAAAAATACCTCATATAAAACCTGTCAACAGCTTTGCAATGCTTTCGGTTTTATCTTTATTTCAGATTTTTACCGGCTATGAAGCCGCCGCGGCAGGCGATGAGTTTTCACTCAAAACGCTTTTATGCTCGTGTATATTCATTATATTTGAATGGGCTTATGTGGTTTTCTTCCATACTGCTTTGCACAGGAGGAATTTTGAGCTTGAATTTATAGCTTTTTTCCTGACAGGCGTCGGTCTTACGGTTATAGGCTCGGTTGATACCGATGCCTGCTTTAAACAGCTGATAATAGCTTTATGCGGCGTTATCGGATATACGATACTTGTATTCATACTGGGCAATGTGGATTTATGTATGAAATTAAGAATGCCGGTGGCTGCGGCTGCAATCGTGCTGCTGCTTTTAAATCTTATTATCGGCAAGGTAAAATACGGTGCTCAAAACTGGATAACCATAGGCGGCGTTACCGTTCAGCCGTCGGAATTTGTTAAGGTTGCATTTATTTTTGTCGGCGCCGCAACGCTTGAAAAAATACAGACCTCGAAAAATATAATTAAGTTTATAGTATTTTCGGTTGTCTGCGTGGGAACACTTATTGTAATCCGCGATTTCGGCACAGCCCTTATTTTCTTTATAACTTTTCTTATCATAGCCTTTATGAATTCGGGCGATGTTAAAACAATCGGTCTTGCCGTGTCGGCAGCCGGACTCGGCGGGGCAATTGTAATTAAATATAAATCATATGTTACAAAAAGATTTTCTATTTACCGTCATGTCTGGGAGGACCCTTATGATACCGGCTATCAGCAGGCGCATATATTAACGGGAATTGCGTCGGGCGGTTTGCTCGGACTTGGTATAGGCAACGGTAATATAAGAAATTATTTTGATGATTATTTAACTACTACTGATGACATTTTCGGAATAATATGCGAGGAATGGGGATTTTTATTTGCGCTCGTAATGGTGCTTTCATTTGTTGCGATAGCCGTATCGGCGCTTGTCAATTCAATCGCCGCAAGGTCCGCATTCTATTCAATAGCGGCAGTCGCAGGTGCAGGTATGCTGCTTTTTCAGACAGCGCTTAACATTTTCGGCATAACCGATGTGCTGCCGCTTACCGGTGTTACGCTTCCTTTTGTAAGTCAGGGCGGCAGTTCAATGATAAGCTGCTGGGCAGTGCTTGCATTTATAAAAGCGTCGGATGTTCGCACCTATAACTATCTCGGAGGTGTGAAGAAAAGATGAAAATGATTACCAAGAGGGGACTATTCCTCCTGATTTTGGTTGCCGCGTTTTTGGGCGGTCTGATATTTTTAACCTTCAGTCTTGTTACAGAGGGTGACAGTTGGGTTATGCAGCCGTATAACAGCCATATATATTATAACGGTGAGCTTACCGGCGCAGGCACAATTACCGACTGCAACGGCGCAGTGCTTGCTCAAACAGTTGACGGCAAAAGGGTTTACAGCGATTCTGCTGTTACAAGAAAGGCAACACTTCATGCCGTCGGCGATACAAAGGGATTTATTTCAACAGGCGTTCAGAATGTGTATGAGGCAAAGCTGACCGGCTACAGCGTACTGACAGGTATTTACAGTGCAATAGGCAACAATTCAAACGATATGGAGCTTACTCTTGACGCCGATATATGTGATGTTGCGTATGAAGCACTGTCTGATTACAAGGCAGGCTGTGTAGGCGTTGTTAATTACAAAACGGGCGATATTGTTTGTATGGTTTCAACTCCGAGCTATGATGTTTCAAACAAGCCGTCGGATATAGATACAAATGACTATTATGAGGGCGTTTACATAAACCGTCTTCTTTCCGGCCTTTACACACCCGGTTCAACCTTTAAGATAGTTACCGCTATTTGCGCTATTGAAAATATCAGCGATATTTATGAGCGCACATTTGTATGCGAGGGCGAATATGACGCAGGCGGAACGCCTATTGAATGTAATGCCTATCACGGAAGCGTTACATTTCAAGAGGCGCTTGCAAAATCCTGTAATTCGGCTTTCGCGCAGATTGCTATTGAGCTCGGTCCCGAAAAGCTTGCAAACACGGCAAAGCAGCTGGGGCTTACATCAAGTGTAGCTGTCAGCGGTGATATTACCTCCTCAACAGGAAGGTTTTTCCTTGAAAACGGTGATGCTGACGATTATATCGGCTGGACCGGCATAGGTCAGGGCGACACTCTTGTTTCGCCTATAGCTATGTTAAGGCTTGTCAGCGCTGTTGCAAATGACGGCAACGCTGTATCCTTCAATATAGTTAATTCCCTTGCAAATAAGGCCGGCAAGGCGCTTGACCTTGATTTTACCAAAAGGGAAACACAGCTTTTAAGCGCTGAAACGGCGGGCAAAATAAGCGATATGCTTCGGTACAATGTTGAGGAGCAATACGGCGACTATAACTATGAGGGACTTAATCTTTGCGCTAAATCGGGCACAGCACAGATTGATATGTATGACAGTCATAATACCGCATGGTTTGTCGGATATATGCGTGATGATAATAACCCCTATGCCTTTGTTGTGCTTGTTGAATACGGCAATTCAGGCTCCAACACGGCAGGACCGATTGCAAATAAGGTCTTGCAGGCGATTGTAAATAAATAACATAGCTTTATGGATTTGGAAATAACTTATGAAAAAAGCGCAGGAAAATCAATACTTATTTCAGTTGATACAGGCGATTATGACGCCGAGGCTTCAATGAACGAACTTGAGGAGTCTGCACAGCTTAAATATTTGCTGCCAAGGCTTACCGGTAAGGGTATGAGCCTTTCAAGGCTCGGCGGCGGACATCAGCGAATAGGTTATATTGTTTAAAACAAAATCATAAAATTACTCAGGTGATTTTATGAAAATGTTTACATTGAAGCTTAAGCCAAAAACAATTTTCGGCATAGTGCTTGCCGTGACAGGCGTTGTTGTTATTGCACTTACCTTTATTACGAACCATTCAGTAGGAAACGAAACCGTATCTGCCGTGGTAAGCGCGTCTACCGATGAGGAAAGGAGAGCATATCTTGCTTCGTTCGGATGGGAAACAGAAGCGGATTTTGAGGAAAAGGAGCTCACCATTCCCGAAAGCTGGAATCAGGTCTATGCCGACTATAATGAAATTCAGGTTAATCAGGGGTTTGATTTAAGCGAGTATAAGGGCAGGCGAGTTACCCTTTATACATACAATATTACTAATTATGAGTCGGTTAAGCAGGGCGTTGTTGCCGATATGCTGGTTTGTGACGGTGTACTCATCGGCGGCGATATATGTAATACTTCTGCTGACAGCGGCTTTCTGGTAGGGTTTAATGGAGAGAATTGACAAAATAATTTCATCGGCGCTCAATATATCAAGAAATGATGCAAGGGCTCTGATAAAATCAGGCAGAATTGCGCTCGGCGGCAATGTAATAAAAAGTATCGGCGAAAAGCTTGACGAGAGATGTACGGCTTTAACCTGTGACGGCAAAAAAATAAAATACAATAAATATGTTTATATTATGATGAATAAACCAAAGGGCGTTATTTCGGCAAGCGAAGGCAGCGGGTTTAAAACGGTTATTGATATATTGCCTGATGAAATGAAACGCAGGGGCTTGTTCCCTGCCGGCAGGCTTGACAAGGATACTACCGGCTTGATGCTTATAACGGATGACGGCGATTTTGCACACAGAATTTTAAGTCCGAAAAATCATATCCCTAAAACATATGCCGCCTTGCTGGACAAGCCGTTTGATGACGAGCTTAAAAGACAGTTTGAAGCAGGCGTTGAGCTTAATGATACTGTTTGTCAGAGTGCGCAAATAACAGCTTTCGGCGGCGACAGGAAAAAAGCAGTCGTTACAATAAGACAGGGAATGTACCACCAGATAAAGCGTATGTTTGCCAAATATCACATTAAGGTGCTTGAGCTTAAAAGGATAAAAATGGGCGGCTTGCCGCTTGACGACAGTCTTAAGGAAGGCGGGTGCCGTTATATAACCTCTGATGAGCTTGATTTGATAAAATTGAACAAATAACTACAAATATGTCTTTATTTTTCAAAATCACAATATATTGTGTATTTTAAATATGCGTTTGTATAAATTATGCAACAATCACAAAAAAACTTAATTTTTTTTGTGAAAATAGTTGCAAAGCAAATAAATCTCTTGTATAATATGAACAAGTAAAGCAGTTTGTTTTTGTGCAAATTTTGCATAATATATTTATGAGAGGTAAAAAATATGCCTAACAGATTATTTCAGGGTATCATTAATCAAATGCGTGATGCCGTTGACCGCAATATCGGTGTTGTTGATGAAAGCGGTACGGTTATTGCCTGCAGCGATCTCGGTATTATCGGCGAGGTTCGCAAGGGTGTTATAACCGCGGGGGTTTTCAACTCACAACAGGTTTGCGTTGATAATTCAACCTACACCACATTTGATGTTCTTGTGCGCCCTGAATATGCAGTTTTTGTTGACGGCGTTGACGAAATCAGCCGTCGTTATTCAAAGCTCATTGCTGTTGCTCTTGACCAGATAAAACAAAATAATGACGAAAAGTTTGACCGTTCCAATTTTGTTAAAAATGTTATACTTGACAATATTCTTCCCGGTGACATTTACATTAAGTCAAGGGAGCTTCATTTTAACAATGACGCAACAAGGGTTGTTTTTTTAATCCGCACCAATCAGGAAACAGAGGTTTCCGTTTTTGAAATTATTCAAAATTTCTTCCCCGACAAGACAAAGGATTTTGTTATCAATGTTAATGAAACGGATATTGCTCTTGTTAAGGAAGTAAGAACAAATGTTGACAGCAAGGATCTTGAAAAGCTTGCCCGTTCGATAAACGATACTCTGCTTTCCGAATTTTATTTCAATGCCACAATAGGCATAGGTACCTGCGTAACAGGCATCAAAGAGCTTGCCCATTCATTCAATGAGGCTCAGGTTGCGCTTGAGGTCAGCAAGGTTTTTGACACGGAGAAAAACATTATAAGCTATGAAAATCTGGGCATTGCAAGGCTTATATATCAGCTCCCGACAACGCTTTGCGATATGTTTTTAAAGGAAGTGTTTAAGCTCGGTTCGATTGAATCCCTTGACCAGGAAACTCTTTTTACTATTCAGAAGTTTTTTGAAAATAATCTTAATGTATCCGAAACCTCAAGAAAGCTTTTTGTCCACAGGAATACGCTTGTTTACAGGCTTGAAAAAATCAAAAAGCTCACAGGTCTTGATTTAAGAGAGTTTGATGACGCTATTGTATTTAAGGTAGCTTTGATGGTTAATAAATATCTTAATTCAAGTCCGATAAAATATTAATTATATATGTCGCAGCGCCTTTAATTTACGGTGCTGCGGCTTTGTAATATTTTGTGCAATAATTGGTTACAGAAATATTACAAAAAGGTCTTGATTTATTATATAAGTTGATATATTATATTAAGTGTAAATTGTGTAAATGCGCCTTGGCGCAAATATTTTTTAAGAGGTAAAAACCGTGATTGAATTCAGAAATGTGTCAAAGGTTTATGACAGTAACGGAACTCACGCTCTTTCAAATGTCAATATCAAGATTGAGGACGGCGAGTTCGTTTTTGTTGTCGGCTCATCAGGTGCAGGCAAAAGCACCTTTTTAAAGCTGATTATGCACGAGGAGAAGCCTACTGAGGGTGAAATTATTTTTAATGATTACAGCTCTGCGAAATTAAAAAAAAGACAGATTCCTTATTACAGGCGTGACATGGGTATTGTTTTTCAGGACTTCCGTCTTATCCCGAAAATGTCTGTTTATGATAATGTAGCATTCGCAATGAGAGTTATCGGCGCGAAGGAAAAGGAAATCAGAAAAAGAGTTCCCTATATTCTTCAGCTTGTCGGTCTTTCACAGAAAGCAAGGTCAATGCCCAATGAGCTTTCCGGCGGCGAGCAGCAGCGTGTTTCGCTTGCAAGAGCGCTTGTAAATAACCCTAAAGTTATTATTGCGGACGAGCCTACCGGTAATGTTGACCCCGAAATGAGCCACGAAATTGTAGGGCTTTTAACAAAAATCAACAATGCCGGCACAACGGTTATTATGGTTACACATGAGCACGACCTTGTTCGCTCCTTCCAAAGAAGAGTTATTGTTATCAAAAACGGCGAGGTCGTTTCAGATACTCCCGACCCGACGCACGCTCAGTTTGAAAGCTCAACACCCAAGGAAGATACCGATATGTTTTTCTTTGATGAAAATGTTGCGATTGATAATGTTGAGATAGACGATGTTTTTGACAACCTTGAGGATGTTGTGTCTGATGAAAATGCAGGGGGTGAGCAGTAATGACGGGTTCAAGCATAAGGTACCTTACCAAAGAGGGCTTTCGCAATACATGGACAAACAGAATGATGTCGGTTGCATCAATCTGTGTTTTGATGAGCTGTCTTGTTCTTATCGGTTCCGCCGCGCTTGCATTTCTTAATATTGACTCTCTGCTTTCAAGGATTGAGGAGGAAAATGTCGTTATGGTTTATGTTCAGGACGATACTACCGACGAAGAGCTTGAGCAGATGGCTGCCGATATTAACGCTCTTGACAACATAAAATCGGTTGAATTTGTTTCAAAGGAATCGGCGTGGGAGGAGCAGCTTGCCACTATGGAGGAGGCACAGGCTGAATTTTTCACAAAAATAAGCTCTGATATTCCTTTGCCTGACGCATACAAGGTTACTGTTGAAAATCTTGATTACTTTGACACAACCGTCAACAGCCTTAAAGGGCTTGATAATGTTGATACAATCCGTGAAAACAAGGACCTCGCTCAAAAGCTTGTTGCAATAAGGCAGGGTATCAGTGTTATTGCCATTGTCATTGTTGCGGTTCTTTTTGCAATTTCACTTTTCATAATTTCAAACACAATAAGGCTTACCGTATACAGCAGACGGCTTGAAATAAGCATTATGAAATCCGTCGGTGCTACTAACGGATTTGTTCGCTTCCCGTTTATAATCGAGGGTATGATACTCGGGGTTCTTTCGGGATGCTTGGGTCTCGGTCTTGTATGGGTGCTTTATGAGTTTGTGGTAAAACAGTTCAGTGACTTGCTCACTTCTCTTAATCTTGAGGCAATACCTTTTGCCGATTACGCGCTTGCGATGCTCGGAATATTCGTTCTCATCGGAGTTGTTTGCGGCGTGGGCGGCTCAATCGTTACAATGAGCAAGTATCTCAACAAGGAAGGCAGTGAAATCAGCAATGTTTAAGTCAAAATTCAAATTAACTTCTTTAATATTGAGTATTGTATTTTTGATTTCCTCTCTTAACCTCGGCCTTATTTCGGCATCCGCGAAATCAACATCAGAGCTTCGTGAGGAAAAGGAAAAAATACAAAGCGAAATTGATGAAGCTCAAAGCAAGCTTGATACTCTTGCCGCAGAAAAAGCCGAAACGCAGGAATATCTTGACGCGCTTGTGTCAAAAATAAATCTGCTCCAGGATAAGATTGATTCGCTTGAGGATGAAAAATCCGCTCTCCAATCGGAGATTAATGCTATTGAGGAAAAAATTATATCAACCGAAAACGAGATAACGCAGACGCAAAACAAAATCGACGCCAAACAGGCGGAGTTTGATGAAAATTACGAGATCTATTGTCAAAGGCTTCGCGCAATGTATGTTTCAGGCTCGGCGTCAACGCTTGAGGTTTTGCTTACCTGCCCCGATATGAGCGCAATGCTCACACGCTCACAGATGATTAAATCCGTCAGCGAGCAGGACAGCGCCCAGCTTGATGCTCTTATGAAGATTATGGAGGAGATTGAATCTCAAAAGCAGGAGCTTGAGGTTAAGCGCAACGAGCTTAATGAGGATAAAGAAAATCTTGAAAATGACAAGGCGTCACTTCAGGCAAGCATAGACGAAATTGACACATCAAAAAGTGAATTGGATGAGCAGGCTGCCGAGGCAAACACTCTTATGAAAAAGCTTTCAAGCCAGTCAAGCGAGCTTATGGAGGCTATCGAAACAAACAAAGAGGAGCTTGCTCAGGTTCAGGCTGATATTAATGCGGCGCTTGCAAGTGCATCAACGGGTTCAGGCTCAATTGCCGGCTCGACAGGCTCCGGCTCGGGTGCGCTCGGCTATCCTACCGACGGAAGAACTATTTCCGCAGGATTTCCTTATTATTCATCCGGCGGTTATCACGGCGGCATAGATTTTCCCGTATCAACCGGCTCAAATGTTTACGCTGCGGGAAGCGGGACGGTTATTCTTGTTAAATATCTTAACTACAGCTATGGATTTTATGTTATGATTGACCACGGTGACGGCTTATCGACATTATATGCACATAACAGTCAGATACTTGTAAGCGTCGGCGATCAGGTTACAAGGGGTCAGGTTATAGCAAAAAGCGGTTCAACAGGCAATTCAACAGGTCCACATTGCCATTTTGAAGTGCGTGTAAACGGAACGCAGGTTAATCCGCTCAATTATTTATAATTAAAGTCATTTGATACATAATAAAAAATAGGAGTGAGGTCAATGAAGCAGTCGGGAATATTTATAAAGGCAGCAGCTGTTTTATTGGCCTTCTGCTTTCTATCGGCGGCTGTCATGCCGCAGAATGTATTTGTTACAGCCGCTGCGGAAAATGCCGATAATTATGACAGCTTATCAGCACAGGAAAAGCAGGCTGTGCTTGAGCAGAAGCTCAAGGAGGTAAACAGCAAGCTTGCTTCGCTTAAGAAGCAGTCAAATCAAACAGAGGAATATATAAACACACTTAATGAAAAGATAAGTTATCTTAAAAGCGAGCTTGCTCTTTCAAAGCAGGAGATTGAAAGCTCTGAAACAAAAATATCAAATCTTGAAAAGCAATATGAAAAAAACGAAAGTGAAATAGAATCGCTGAAGATTGAAATTAAAGAGGTTTCTGAGCAAAGTGAAAAATTGCAGCAGCAGTTTGACAAAACCTTTGAAGAATACGGGGAGAGAGCAAGAGCTCTTTATATCAGCGGCAACACAACGACACTTGAAATGCTGCTTACCTGTGATGATATATCATCATTTTTAACACGGCTTGAAATGATTAAACGTGTTTCTATATCTGACAAAGAGCTGCTGTCCAACCTTAAGAGCGAGGGTGAGCAGTTGTCAGCAGTGCAGGCTGATCTTCAAAACAAGCAAGATACATTATCCGCTAATCAACAGGCGCTTGTCGATACCCGGGCATCTCTTAAAGAAACAATAGCCGTGCTTGAAAGTCAGCAGGTCACATACACGCAGAAGGAAAATGCTTATGAGGATGAAAGAGCAGAGTCTGACGCTTTGCTTTTGCAGCTTCAAACCGAAACGCAGACCTACAGTGAATACAGAAATCAGGATCAGGCAGACCTTGAAGCAATAAATGAAGAAATTGCGGCTGCTGCTGAAAAGTATCTTGAAAAGATTGAGTCAAGTACAACCACAACCACCAAAAAGGCAGAAACCACAACTACCGCAAAGGCTTCAGGCAGCACTACCGCAAAGCCCTCGTCCACAACTTCCGCTGCAACTACCAAGGCGTCGGGTGCATTGTCAATGACTTATCCTGTTCCGAGTCAGACAAAGATAACAACAGCTTACGGCAGTGCAGGCTATGTCGGTCATACAGGCGTCGATTTTGCCTGTGCAAGCGGTTCGGCAGTTGTTGCCGCCGAATCGGGCTATGTAATTATTTCAAAGGATATTACCTCTCACAGTAATTGCAGCTGTTCATACACAGGCGGCGGTTATCACAGCTATGGCAGATATATAGTTATAATGCATGACAAAAAAAATTCATCGGGCAATTATGTTTATACGCTTTATGCTCATAATTCATCAAGGGTTGTTTCGCAGGGTCAGTATGTCACGAAGGGACAGCTTATTGCATACAGCGGTTCAACCGGTAATTCCACCGGTCCGCATTGTCACTTTGAGGTCAGAACACCTGATGCCCAATATGAGCATTGTGTAAACCCGACTGCATATTTACCTTAAGTTATTATTAAAATTATATAGTGAAAGGGGTTTTAAAATTGAATAAAAAATTTCTTTCGCTGATAATTGCATTTGTTTTTGTTGTATGCTCGTCTTTTCCGTGCGCAGTATATGCCGATGGCGAAACGGAAGCTTCAGTAAACGAAACAACAACACTTAAAGATACTGCCGAAGAAACAACGCAAATTTCAAAGGAAGAGGCTCAGGCAAAGCTTGAGGCGCAGCAAAAGGAGCTTGAGGAAAATCTGGCCGCTGCCGAAAAAAAGCTTGCCGAGCTTGAAAAAACATCAAAGGGAACGATGGAGTATATCGATACTCTTGATCAGAAAATAGGCTATATAAACGAACAGCTCACAATACTTGAGGAGCAGAATATGTCAATTCAGGCGGATATTGATGAACTGACGCCTGAAATTGAGGAAAACGAAAAAATTCTCAGCACGCTTTCTCAAGAGGTTGAGGAAACAAAAAAAGAGCTTGAAAAGCTTCAAAAAAAATTTGAAAGCGTTTATGAGGCATATTGCTGCAGATTAAGGGTTATGTACATAAGCGGTGATTATAATATTCTTACGGCTCTTTTGACCTGTAAGGATATATCCGGATTTCTTACAAGATACGAAATGATAAAATCCGTATCAAAAAGTGATACCGAGCTTTTGCAGGAAGTTCAGGAAAAAATGACAGAGATTGTCACAAAGCAAAACGGACTTGACGAAAAGGTTGAAAAATACCAAAAAGCAAAGGATGAGCTCGACAGCCAAAAAGCGCTGCTTGATGAAAAGCAGAAGGCCGTTGAAGCAAACAGCGAGGTAATTGCACATAAGAAAGCGTCGCTTGCTGTTGACAGGGCGGAAAGTGACAGGCTGCTTGCAGAGCTTAATGCTCAAAATCAGCAATATACCGAATTTCGCAATGAGGACAGTGAGCTTATAGCGGCTGTTGAAAAAGAGGTGCAGGATCTTATTGCAGGCATTAAATCGCCTGACGAGGTAACAACCGCAGCTGCAAGCGACAGGACGGGCACAACGGCGCAGATTTCCGACGGCAAAAGCGATGTTTATTATAATTCCGACGCAGTGCTTAATATGACTTATCCTGTACCGGGGCACACAAGTATTTCGGCGGGCTTTCCCAATTATTCATCCGGCGGTTATCACGGCGGCTTGGATTTTCCGTGCTCAACAGGTTCAAATGTTGTTGCGGCACAGGATGGCATTGTAATAACGGTTAAACGCCTTGATTACAGCTACGGCTATTACGTTATGATTTATCACGGCACGGATAAAAAAGGCAGGTCGGTTGTTACACTCTATGCACATAATTCATCAATACTTGTTTCAAACGGTCAGAGCGTTAAACGAGGTCAAACCATTGCGAAAAGCGGCTCGACCGGGAACTCAACAGGTCCGCATTGTCATTTTGAGGTAAGGTTTGACGGTACTCGTGTCAATCCGAAAAATTATTTAAGCTGATAAATTTATGAACAAAATTAACTATCAAAAGCAATTAGATGTTATAATTGATGAAAATAAGAGAGAGGACATTACGCCCTCTCTTTTACTGCATAGCTGCTGTGCGCCGTGCTCAAGCTATACTATTGAATATTTGTCGCAATATTTTAATATTACCGTGCTTTATTATAATCCGAATATTTCACGGCAGTATGAATATGAAAAAAGGAAGGCGGAGCAGAAACGCCTTATCAAGGAGCTTGAAACAGAAAATCCTGTTGATTTTATGGAATGCGGTTATAATCCTCAGGAGTTTTTCGATATTGCAAGAGGCTACGAGACCTGCCGTGAGGGCGGGGAAAGGTGCTTTCGCTGTTATCGCTTAAGGCTTGAAAAGACTGCAGAGCTTGCAAGGCGGAATAATTTTGATTATTTTTGCACAACGCTTTCAATAAGTCCGCTTAAAAACGCACAAAAAATAAATGAAACGGGTATTTTGTTGTCAGAAAAATACGGCGTAAAATGGCTGCCTTCCGATTTTAAAAAGCGTGAAGGCTATAAGCGTTCAATTGAGCTTTCAAAACAATATAATCTTTACAGGCAGAATTATTGCGGCTGTGTATTTTCACAGCGCAGCAGGGAGAATGATGATGAATAAACCGCTTGCTGACAGAATAAGACCGACCTCGCTTGATGAAGTAGTCGGTCAAAAGCATTTGCTTACCGAGGGTAAGGCACTGTATAATCTGATAAAAAACGGTGAAATACCGAACCTGATATTTTACGGGCCGTCAGGCGTCGGCAAAACTACCGTAGCGTCAATTATTGCGAGAACAACAAACCGCGCACTGCGAAAGCTTAACGGCACGACTGCATCAACACAGGACATAAAGGATATCGTAAACGAGCTTGATACCTTTACCGCACCTAACGGTATTTTGCTTTATCTTGACGAAATACAGTATTTCAATAAAAAACAGCAGCAAAGTCTGCTTGAATTTATTGAAAACGGCAAAATCACGCTGATAGCCTCAACGACCGAAAATCCCTACTTTTATATTTATCCGGCAATTCTCTCACGCTCAACCGTCTTTGAATTTAAAAGTATTGAGAGCAGTGAGGTTGAGCCTGCCGTTAAAAGAGGCTTTGATTTTCTTTCTGCTGAATACGGCGTCGCGCTTGAGATAGATGACGGGGTTATCAAAAAAATATCAAGCGGCTGCTTCGGCGATGTAAGAAAGGCGCTCAACTCGGTTGAAAACTGTTTTTTTGCTGCAAATACGCTTGACGGTAAAAAGCATATTACACTTGAAACAGCTGATGAACTCACACAGAAAAGCGCCGTCAGATATGACAAGGACGGCGATGAGCATTACGATATAATATCTGCTTATCAAAAAAGTATGCGCGGCTCTGACCCGGATGCGGCGCTTCATTATCTTGCAAGGCTGCTCGAATCGGGCGATTTGCCGTCTGCCTGCCGAAGGCTTATGGTATGTGCCTGCGAGGATGTAGGGCTTGCATATCCGCAGATAATACCCATTGTCAAATCGGCAGTTGATATTGCACAGATGGTAGGCTTGCCTGAAGCGAGGATACCGCTTGCAGATGCGGTAATACTTGTTGCCGCGGCGCCGAAAAGCAATTCGGGCTCTGCGGCGGTTGACAAGGCTATTGCAGATGTGCAAAAGGGCGATTACGGACCTATACCGCGGCAGCTTCAGAACAAGCATTATGACGGTGCCGACGCCGATATCAAGGGGCAGTTTTATCTGTATCCGCATGATTATCCAAACCACTGGACTTATCAGCAGTATCTGCCGGATAAAATAAAAAACAAACGCTATTACGAATACGGAAAAAATAAAAACGAACAGGCGTTTAAATCCTATTGGGATAAAATAAAAGGTAACAGCAATGACTAAAAAAGAAAGAGCATTAAAGGTTATAGAATTATTAAAAAAAATGTATCCGCAGGCAGCTTGTTCGCTGAATGCGTCAAATCCCTTTGAACTGCTTGTCGCGGTGAGACTCTCCGCGCAGTGTACGGATGCAAGGGTGAATCTTGTAACTCCTGCTCTTTTTGAAAAATATAAAACACTTGATGATTACTGCAACGCAGATGTAAAAGATATTGAAAAGCTCATACATAGCTGCGGCTTTTATAAAAGCAAGGCGTCATCAATCATTGATATGGCGGTGGGAGTAAGGGACCGCTTTGGCGGCGTCGTTCCCGATAATATTGATGATTTAATCACTCTTAACGGCGTTGGAAGAAAAACGGCAAATCTTATTGTAGGTGATATTTACGGCAAGGAAAGCATTGTTGTTGATACGCATATGATAAGAATTTCAAACCGAATAGGCCTTGTTGACGAAAAGGACCCTAAAAAAATAGAATTTGCGCTTAAAAAAATTATTCCTTCAAATCAGGGCAGTGATTTCTGCCACAGAATTGTTCTTTTCGGCAGGGATGTGTGCTCGGCAAGAAAGCCGCTTTGTAATGAATGCAGTCTTTATGATGTGTGCAAAAGGGTTGGTGTAAAAAAGTGAAGTCAAATGTTGTACTTATAGGTATGCCGGGCTGCGGCAAATCAACCTGCGGAGTTATAGCCGCGAAAATGCTTTTGAAAAATTTTTTCGATACGGATTTGCTTATACAAAATATTCAGGGCAAAAGGCTTCAGAATATAATTGATGAAAACGGTAATGCTTTTTTTGAAAGCGCAGAGGAATCGGCAATCCTCGGCCTTGATATACAGGGAACCGTTATTGCAACCGGGGGCTCCGTTATTTATTCCGAAAGGGCAATGAGGCACTTGAAATCAACGGGTCCTGTTATTTTTCTCGATATTGATTTTGAGCATATGTGCAAAAGGCTCGGCAACCTTGAAACAAGAGGTGTCTTAATCAGAAACGGCGATACGCTTCTTGATATGTATAATGAAAGGCGTCCGCTTTACTTGAAATGGGCAGACACGGTTATTGACTGCAATAATGCTTCCGCCGAAGAAACGGCACGGGCTGTTTACGATTCGGTAAAAAATAATACTTGAACACTGATATGAAAAGTGCTATTATAGTAAAAATATATAATATACTTTAATTAAACGGAGGCGGATTATGAGCGATTACGGTGCAAAGTTTGTTAAAGAAGGATTAACCTTTGATGATGTTTTGCTTATCCCTGCACAAAGCGATGTTACACCTGACAGGGTTGAGCTTAAGACAAGGCTGACCAAAAATATTACTCTGAACATTCCATTAATGACTGCGGCTATGGATACAGTTACCGAGTCAAGAATGGCGATTGCAATTGCCCGTGAAGGCGGCATAGGTGTTATCCATAAAAATATGACAATTGAAGATCAGGCAACCGAGGTTGACAAGGTTAAAAGGTCTGAAAACGGCGTTATTACAAATCCGTTTTTCCTTTCTCCTGAGCATCTTGCTTCGGATGCGGAGGCTCTGATGAATAAATATCACATCAGCGGTGTGCCTATATGCGAGAATGACGGTACATTAGTCGGTATCCTTACAAACCGTGATATGCGCTTTATGTCTGATTACGGTGTTGAGATTTCAACTGTTATGACTCCGAAATCACAGCTTGTTACAGCTAAAGAGGGTACCACTCTTGAGGAAGCTAAAAAAATCCTTATGGGTTCAAAAATAGAAAAATTACCTCTTGTTGATAAAAACGGCAAGCTCACCGGTCTTGTAACAATTAAGGATATTGAAAAAAGCGTTAAATATCCCAATACCGCACGAGATAAAGAAGGCAGGCTTCTTTGTGCTGCCGCTATCGGCGTTACAAATGATGTGCTTGACAGAGCAAAGGCTCTTGCCGATGCAGGCGTTGATGCTTTTGTTCTTGATTCTGCTCACGGACACAGCAAAAATATTATGGACTCGGTTGAGCTTGTTAAAAATGCATTTCCGCAAATATCACTTATCGCAGGCAATGTTGCAACAGCAGACGCTACCGAAGCACTCATCAAAGCAGGTGCAGATGCAGTTAAGGTGGGAATAGGTCCCGGCTCCATATGCACAACCAGAATTGTCGCAGGTATAGGCGTTCCACAGATAACCGCAATTTGCGATTCTGCTGAAAGAGCGGATAAATACGGTATTCCGATTATTGCTGACGGCGGTATTAAATACAGCGGCGAAATTGTTAAGGCAATCGCAGCAGGCGGTTCTGTTGTTATGGTTGGCTCACTTGTGGCAGGCTGTGATGAATCTCCCGGAGATACCGAAATATTCCAGGGAAGGCAGTTTAAGGTCTATCGAGGTATGGGTTCTCTCGGCGCTATGAATCAAGGCAGTGCAGACAGATATTTCCAAAAGGGCTCAAAGAAATTTGTTCCTGAAGGCGTTGAAGGCCGTGTCCCTTATAAGGGAACACTCGGCGATACTGTTTATCAGATGATGGGCGGCTTGCGTTCCGGAATGGGATATTGCGGCTGTCATACTATTGAGGAGCTGCGCACAAAGGCTAAGTTTATAAAAATTACAGGTGCAGGCTTGGCGGAAAGCCACCCTCATGATGTTTCAATTACAAAGGAAGCGCCTAACTATTCAGCAAGCTCTCACGCAGATTAATTATTAAAAAGGGGGCAGATGCTCCCTTGTTTTATGGGTGTTATTTATGGCAGAAAAAGTGTCAAAATGGGTTAAGCTTAAACGGTTTTTAAAACGAAATATGACTCCCACTTGGGCAAAGCATTTCGGCTATCAGGTTTTTGCATTTGCGGTTTCTGTTGCAATGGTTGTCGGAGTTGCCGATTATGCCGTTACCAAATCATATGATGAAAGAGAGCTGAGCTTTGTGGAAGGCTTTACCATTACTGCACATACAGGCGCTTATGACACAGCTATGAATACAATTGAGTTTATTGAGGCGGCAATAAAAAATAATCCTCAAATAATAGAACTTGATATTCGCCGCCGCCCTGATGAAACGGTTGTAATGAGCCATGACTTTGTTGTAACAAATAATGACGGTGTTGAGCTTGAGGAAGCATTTAAGCTTTTAAAGGATACCGATATAAAAATTAATCTTGACATTAAAGAAACGAGAGTGCTTAACAGCCTTTATAAATTGCTGCTTAAGTATAATCTTGTTGAGCGTTCCTTCCTTACAGGCATTGAAACAACAGATGTTAAGGCTGTTAAGGAATCCGACTGCGCGATGATGGATTATTACCTTAATTATATGCCGATAAGGTCAAAGACCTTTTTTGATGACTACAGGCAAAAACTTATTGACCTACTTGAAGAAACGGGGGCAATAGGCATTAATTGTAACTATAAATATGCAAATTCACAGCTTTCAAGCCTGCTCCATAAAAAGGGTTATAAGCTTTCAGTGTGGACTGTTGACAGCGAAAGAACAGCACAAAAAATGCTGGTTATAAAGCCCGATAATATAACAACTAAGAACCCCCGGATGATTGACGATGTGATAAATAATTGGGGGAACAATTAATTTTCAAAAAACACTTGACTATAAAAAAAAGTTATGATATATTATTAAAGCGTTGTAAATGCGCTGGTGTAGCTCAGTTGGTAGAGCAGCTGATTTGTAATCAGCAGGTCAGGGGTT
>CAZYDW010000014.1:0-38285 GCA_964646445.1 uncultured Bacteroides sp. | reverse complement strand
CTTTATACAATTACTTCAAAAGGCAAAAAAACTATGTGGAGATTAAAATGACTTACGTAATATCTGACCTGCATGGTTATCCGCTTAAAAGTTGTATGATATGTTTTAGATAAAATAATTTTTGGGAAGGTGGTATATACAAATGAATTTTGTAACAAGAATTAATTTGAAAACAAGTGGAAAAAACAGGCAAGATTTAATTGATTTTTGCTTAAACAGTCAAAAGCAATATTTAGCAATAGGTTGGAGTTATATTTACAATTTTAATCAAAATATTAATAATTATAAATCTTTCTACTATGCTGTAAAAGATAATGTAAAAAGAATGAATCCTGCATTCAATATTTTTTGGTATGCCAAAGAAGATGATTTGTTTTGGACAAGAGATCTTGACGGCTGTTATTGGATATGCAGAGTTATTGATAAGGCTGAACCCAAATTTGATGAAGATATGGATATTGGTGCAGTTTTACCAATAAAAGCATATAAAGTTGGTTTGGAAATACCCGGGCAAATTAAAGCATCATTCAACAGACCTCGTGGTGGAATCACACAATGCATATATGATGAAAGTATTGTTGAATATTCTAAGTATATGTATAATCAAGCATCCGGAAGTAATATTTATGATTATCGAAAGACAACTTGTGAACTATTAGATAATCTTCCTGATTTCGATTTAGAAGAATTAGTTATTGCTTATTTGCAAATAAAAGAAAATTACTATGTGCTTTCAAATTCAATAGCCAATAAATCTACAACAATAAAAATAGAATGCGAATTAATTTCTCGTGATAAATCAAATTTCCGAAAGGCAGTTCTTCAGGTTAAAGGCGGAAAGCAGAAAATTTTAGATGCATTAGATTATCAGTCTTATGTAGATGATGGATATATAGTGTATTTTTATGCACCGCAAATCAGTAATATAGACAGACTTGAAAACTGTATTGAAATAACAAAAACAGATTTGCTTTCTTTTTATAATGAATATAAGAACAATCTGCCAAAATCAATAACAAAGTGGGAAAATTTATTTGATTAAAATGACCTATGTAATTTCAGACCTGCACGGTTATCCGCTTGAAAAATTTAAAAAGTTGCTTGAAAAGGCTGACTTTTCTGACGATGATTTTTTATACATATTGGGTGATGTTATCGACAGAAACGGTGACGGCGGAATTGAAATGCTCTGCTGGCTTATGAATCAGCCGAATGTTGAGCTTATTCTCGGCAATCACGAGGCAATGCTTTTATCGTGTGAATTTCTATTTGATGAAATTACAGATGAAACAGTGCAGGCTTTTGACAGCGAAAAAATGGAATTGTTCACAAATTATCAGCTTAATGGTGGTGATGTCACTCTAAATGCTCTTGGTGAACTCAATAAAAAATCGCCCCAAACAGTTAGTGAGATTATTGATTACCTCAAAGATGCACCGTTATATGACGGTATAAGTGTTGGCGATAAGGATTTTTTGCTTGTTCATTCAGGGCTTGATAATTTTAGCCCTAATAAGAAAATGAGTGACTACTCTGCCGAAGAACTTATTTGGGCGTGGCCGGAGATTGATGAAGATTATTACGATGATATAATCACAATCTTCGGTCACACCCCAACAATGTCTTATGGTGATGAATATAAGGGTAAAATCATCAAAACACGCACTTGGATTGATATAGATGTTGGTGCAGGCTTTGGCATTGAGCCAGTGTTACTTCGACTTGACGATTTCAAACAATTTCATTTATAACCTATTCGCCGATGTCCCCCGCCTCTTAGGCGGCGGGGTCCATTTCAGAATTTCAGTGGGAGTGCTAATCTCCCACTGAAACCGTGAGGAGCTAACGCTCCCTGCGCACTTTGCAATCGTTCGCAGGCTCCATTTCAAGCGAGCTTGCCGGAGCGCTGCTCCGATTTAAAAACAATTATGCCCTCTAAATACATCTATGAAATGAGATGTCAAAATTTCGCTTTCTAAAATGCAAAAAACCCCGATATAATCGGGGCTTTTTTCGGACTGACAGCTTTTTGTCAGCCTGATATGGCGCAGATGAAGAGATTCGAACTCTTGAAGCCTCGTTAAAGACTTACACGATTTCCAATCGTGCTCCTTCGGCCGGCTCGGACACATCTGCAAATACCGTGCTGTTATTATAACTTACCCGAAAAAAAATTGCAAGTCTTTTATTTCAAAAGTGCCCATAGCCGTAAAATCAGTCCGATTAAAAAAAATTCGTGCTTTGCCGTTTAAAAAAATATTTTGCGCTTTACATTTTGCGCTTTAATGAAAAGGGGTCGGCAGCCCCTCGCGGCATTGGGGGCAGACTTGCGCCCGGGCGTTTGTTTAAAAATACACGACAAATATTGCCTGAAATGTCCGTTATAAAAAATTTACAATTTATTCACAAATATACTTGACATTGTTTAAAATTGCCTTTATAATTATATCGTAAAAAATTAGGATAACTGCGCCTTTTCGGCAGGTCAGGCATAAAAAGGCTCGGCTTCCTTAATATTTCAGGGAGGATTTTTTATGAAAGTCAAATTTTCAAAACGATTGTTATCAGCTTTTCTTTCTTTAATGCTGGTTGTTACATCAGTGCCGATGTTCGCTCTTACCGCGTCGGCTGCTGAGGATGTGACTGTTAAAACGGTCGTTGCCGATTGGGATTATACCGAATCATTCAATAGCTTCACCGATACTCCACCGGTTACCGACACGGTCAACGGTCTTACAATGTCGGGCGTCGTCTGGGGCACCGAGTGGTCGTATCAAAACGGCGGCGCTTATAACAGCGACGGCTATCTTTATACGGACAGCCTCGGCACTGTTCTTGGTGACGCGAGCGGCGTTGATATTAACGCAAGCTTTATGTTCACGTCGGTTAATTCTTCTGACGGCTACGGCTTTATAAGCGTAGGAGAAAGCCATGACAGTAGCTTTAATAATATATTATATATTACTGTAAGCGGCGATGTTTACTATAACGGTTCACAAACCGGGGTGAATATCGGCGCGCCCGTTGCCAATGTTAAATATGATGTTCATATCATACTTATCGGCACGGACCTTGACCTTTATGTAAACGGTACCAAATATGATATTACCTCAAGCTGCGCCTATACCGCCTCTCAGTTTAACCATGTTGCGCTCGGCGTACAGCAAGACAGCTATTATCCCGCGAGCGTTGTTTATAATTTAAGGGCTTATGCTTATAACACCGTTTCTGTTGACGGTACTGCCGATAACCTTAAAAACGCGATATCGATTTATGAAAACGCTATGTCGCACGGCTTGGTTTATACAAATATGTCCGCGGCTTATGACGCGTATGTTACCGCTAACGAGGCTTATGACGCTGTGTATTACGGCGGCAGGACGGATATTGACCTTGCCGCGGTAGCAAAGGACCTTTTAACCGCCGTCAGCAATATGGAGGTATGGACTCCTTATTCGGGCACGGTCAGCACAAGCGGTTATTTGAACAACGATTCCACTTGTTATGTTCCTACTGAGTATCAGTCAAATCTGCTGTATGTCGGTTATTGTACCGGTGATTTAGGTACAAGTAATAGGGACAATAATAATGTTGATAAATCAATAACCGCTTATTTGCAGTACCCTGAGGTTACTATGCTTTATGACGGTAAAACGCAAGCTCAGTCGGGTATTTGTATGGTTATAAAGTCGAGCAACGGCAATCGTCAGGCTTATTCTATGTCTATTGCAACCGATAAAGATACAAGCGATATTAAAAATTTGTCATTGGTTCAAACCTGGCGCGGTAATCAAGGCAACGGCGGTAACTGGGATTATGACTGGATTATCGAGCAAACAGGTGAGGTTGACACAGTATCGGCTTCTGATACAGATACATCGTCAACTGCATTTGCATTAAGCAACAAATCTACCGGTTTTGCAAATGTTATGAAGTTTACAGGCACTTCAAGCTCATTTGGTGACAGCTATTATCTGGCGCTTACGCCTACCGTAACATTTTACGGCGGCAGCAACAGTACACCTCAATTAAATGACATTATTCAGGATACAACATCATCAATGCCTGTTTATGTCATCAACTATAAAGCCCTTATCGACGCTGTTGATACTGCTGTCGGTGAAATAACTAAATACGTTAACGGCGAATACTCGAACTCGAGTCACCAACAATATTCATTTTCTCAGGGTCATCTTGCTTCACTGCTTAAGGCTGTAGACAATGCTACCTCCTATGACCCGAACAGCGCTTTCACCTCGTCAAACGATTACACCTCCTGCGCTTCACAGATAAGCAGTCTTGCTTCGGCTATTTCAAACGCCGAAATATCTGACAGTAACGAGTATTATGAATTTTTATATCAGATTCTAAGTGGAACCGGCAACCTTGGCGCAACGACAGATGTTAATGGAAATACTGCGAAAGGCGCATACGAGTCAAACGGCGACGGCTATGATATGGAAACCTGGAATATTTTCAGTATAGCATATCGTGCAGTGATTGATGAAATTCAAGGTCTCTACCAAAACGGCTATACCTCGTATGATAGCAGTGAAGGTAATGATAGAATTTTTACGCTCGCAGATAATGTTCTTACCACCTTTCAAGCTCTTACAAAATCAACCGTTGAAGTTGAAAAGCCCACAATAACGGGCGCGTCACTCCTCGGCCCGGAGGATAAAATTACATTCGGCGTTCCCGAAGGCGAAGGAGCTGCCGGTAAAATCGGCGATTCAACTATAATTATTATCGATGGTATTTCTTATGCACCCTTCAGCTCCGATTATTACACAGGCGGCGATACAATCACAGTTACCGCTTATGCGACTAAAGTAGAAAACGACGTCACTTATAGTTCCGCCTATGTTACAAATACCTATACCTATTTTAAAGCGCCTTCCCTGAGCAAAGATAATAATTCAATAATTTCATCGACCGATACTGTTGAAATCACAACGGGTATGGGTACGCAGCAGGGCACCCTGCAATACAGCTATGATGGTCAGACCTGGTCAAATTATACAGGCGCGTTCGCTCCGTTTGACGGTGAAAAGGAAAATGAGCTTTCCGTTACGCTTTATATCAGAGAACAGGCTACGGACGATAGCGGTATAACCTCAACCTCCGAGGTGGCTTCATACACGCTTTTCGCCGATGTTGATGTCGCGGTTTACGCGGTTACAAACGGCGTAACCTCCACGGATACCTATTCCTCCGACAGCACGTTCAAAATAGAATCCGAAGCTTCAACGATTTATTACACCGTTGCTGTTGACGGCGGTGCGCCGGGCGCCTTCACGGCTTATAATCAAACATCGGGCATATCCGCGAGCGCTTACGCTTCAAATACCGTTGTTGAGATTAAAGTCTATGCTATTGACGGGGCAGAAACCTCTGTCGGCTCGGCAATGTTTATAAACAGCGCGTATGATACGCTTGTTTATCACGAAAGCTTCGACGACGCCACAGTCAGCGGAAATGACCTTACCTCCTCAAGCGGTAACGCCACTCTTGAAAACGCCGATACCGCCGAGGTTCTTGAGGGCTACGCCCCTGACGGACTTGACGGTAACGGCAACAGCGCCGATTACAGGGAGAATGTTCTTCATATAACAGGCTCGACAAAAGAGAACCGCAATACAATCACATTTAACACTAACCCGCTTACAAGTACCTCCGCCGGCATTGTCGCTAAATCAAAGGGCGTGACAATCAGCTTCTGGCGCGCATACCCCGCTTCGGTTACCCCGGAAAACTGGGAGCAGCTTATCTGCTTCGGCAAGGACAGCAGCTTTGAGGGTACAAACAGCAGTGAGTTTTATTATTTTGAAATAAACGGCACCGGCACATCATCGTTTAATTACGGCGACGGTAACGGCAACAGCAGCGATTATTATGATTTCATATATGAAAATCAGGATCCTACAACCCATGCCGCCGGCAACAACACATATCACTGGATGAATGTTGTCGTTACGATTGACCCGACAAGCGGCGTTATGGTTTACACTAACGGCGAGCCGCACAATGTAACTTCCGAAAAGCAGTGCGGCGGCGCGTACGCTGATTTTGAAAATGACGCTGAGCTTGCGCAGGATATTATAGCGTATCTCACCGCGTCAGACACCGACTTCACCCTTATAGACGGCGATGTTTATAATCAGTCCGTAAATGATGTCTATGTTGACGATATCCGCATTTATACCGATACCCTCACACAGGTTGATATTAATAATATGTATGCAGACGGCGATTTCCCCGACGCGTACAATAATGCCTCGACGGGTCACGACCCGACGGCTGTAACGGTTTATACTCTTGCAGGCGGAACATACACAAGCACAGACAGCAAGAATACTGTAACGGAATCGGCAGGCAAAACCGTAGGTCAGGAATTTATCGACTATTACGGTATTGACGCGACCGATAAAACACAGGTTACCGATATTGATTACTACATCTTCGGTACGGGTATGACGATTTATCATTCCGACGATAATGTAAGCTGGGAGGTTGTAGGCGACAGTATGGGCCGCTGCGGCTACCAGAATACACAGCTTTACGGCGGAGTGTACACAACCGCTATTGCAGAACAGCTTGCTTTCGCGAGCCATTCGGATTATACGCATGCAGGCACTAACACGTGGCAGCAACCGTCTGAAGGCGCGGGCTATCTGCAGTGGGCTCCTCATGTAATGTATAACATTAATTCCGACTGCTGGCAGTATTACGGCTCAACCTCCTCCTGGGGTTCAATGGACAGCTGTATTTTCACAGGCAATTCACAAAGCGTTGTCGGTCCTTATGAAAATATAAAGACTGTATTCGCTTCCTGCGCTGACTATGCGGGCACTACAACCCCGGGTAACGCAATCGACTCCTGCGTTTACTACGGTCATAATTCAGACGGCACTATTAACCCCGACGAGCTTTATATGCTCTACGGCTCTTGGCAGCCGACATATGTTATTAAGCTTGACCCGACAACTGGTCAGAATGTCAATTATGATTCAGCCGACCCCTACGGCACAACTTCCGCTTATGCCACTACGCCTGACGCTGACGGCTACTACTATTACGGCAAGATTATCTGCGCCGCGAATCCCAAAACCGACGGTAACGGCTCCGGCGAGGGCTCCGGCGAGGGCGGATATATGATTTATCAAAACGGCTATTACTACCTTTATGTATCGCTCGGCTCAAACAGAGGCAACTATAACCTTCGTGTGTTCCGCTCAACCGAGCCTGACAGCGGCTTTGCGGTATATTCCGGTCAGGAGGCTACAGATACATCAGCGACAGTTCACGGTATGTCCTTCCTTTCATCATATTATCTTCCGATTTATGATTATGTTTATACCTCGGTCGGTCACAACTCCGTTTATAAAGCGGTCAATAATTACGGCAAGGTGGTTACCGTTGATTCAGCGCACGCCCGCACCTTCTCGACAAGCTCGTCCTCAAACGGTCTTGTCGGTATGCAGGACGGCGGTATGATTACCCGTCAGGTTGATTTAACGGGTAATATATCAATTCAAAATATGATTGCCTATACAAATGAAAATTGGCAGGTTGCTTTCCCGCTACAGTATAACGGCACTGATACTACCGTTAATACCGACGCTTCGGGCAATATCGTAAACGACGGCTATTACACAGCCGATGATATCAAGGGCGTTTACACAGTCAACAATCTGCTTACCGCGGCGGCATATTCCTACGCAGACGCTAACACCCTTACAATAAACTCCACCTCTGAAACCGAGGCTCTTGTTTATTCAACCTCTATAGCGAAAACGCTTACCTTAAGCTACGGCACGGACTATGCGGGCGACCCTGTTACCTATATAGATATTGAAGGCTTATGTCAGGGCGTTGTGGGTCAGCAGGTTATCGACGGCGAGGTCGTAACCGAGATTTCCTGGTTCAGATTAAGCGCCGATGATAACCATATGTTCACCTGGGGCTACCGCACCGACGAAATACCCGCGGTTGACCAGGAGAGTGCGGGCGATATTGTTCAGCATTCGGGCGTTATCTATACTCACCTTGAAAATGAGCATTACTCAATGTACGGCAGGGAGATTTCCGATAACTTCACCTACGGTCAGACTGGCTCTACGGGTGAGCGCTGCACAACAATAACAACCACCTATCCCTATGTTATCGATACCGACAGCACTACCGCCATTTATTCGCTCACAAGTGAAAAGCTTGCCGAGCAGGGCTATGTAGGCGGCTCGTTTAATGCCGTTGATATTTACGGCTGCTGGTATGACGAGGACGGAAATGCCTATACCGACGCCGAGGCTGCCGAAGTCTCAAGCAGCAAAACCCTCACCAAAACCTACGGCTTAACGGGTATGGTTTCATCATACTTTGAGTACGGCAACGGCGAGGACGGCGGCTACCCCGAAACGGGCGTTCAGCTTCTTATAACCTACTCGAGCCTTGCAGACGGCAAAAGCTACGGCGAATATGAATACTTCTATGTTCAGCCAAACCCCTGCCTGGCGCATGAGGTGACGGCTATGCGTAACCAGGATTATACAAATGCTGCTGTTAGCAGTGGCGGTATGCGTACAGCTGTTACCGCGTTTTCAAGATTTGTCGGCTCCTACGGCACGGAGTCCGGCTTGAGAACAACTCTTACAACCTATAATGCCGACAGTACCGAAACCACAGCATCATCAGACTCCTCCTCACTGCCGATTAAGGGCGGAACGGGCGTGTTTAAATATGCTTCCTCCTTCGGAAGTGACGAAAGTGTAAACGATGATTACACAACACCGCTTTTGGTGTCTCAGATGTTTAATTTCTATGAACCTGACGAAGCGCTTAACTCGGGAGCGTACTGTGTAGCCGAAATTAAAACAAGTAACGACAACGCAAGCGTTGCGGCTGATGTTATAAACGCCGATTACTATATCGACTATTCCGATACAAGTGACAGCCTTATTACCCGTAATGGAAACGGCACTCCCACCGGCTATGAGCTTTACCTTCTTGTTTCCAATTACTATTGGAATCCTGTAGATGGCAATGTTCAAGGTGCGTCGTCGTATGCTGTCAACAAAACGGGTCTTGATGTTTCATATCAAACGAATTATACTGCCGATACAGCAAATGCAGTAGCGACCGGTACCAACAGCAATATAGAAAACGGCGGCTTTGGTTATCGTTATGGGGCAAGCAGTAGCCCTGCACCTGATATTTATGAATATTTCAAAAATATCGGCTATGACGATGCGTTTGATTATATCGACAACAGTTGGAGCGCGACAAACAGTTGGCAGGGCACGGCTGTCTTCACAGGTAAGGATAGCGTTAAACGAAGCGCGGATACTACATCTGCCGAGAGCTATGCAAACTATATCCTTGAAACGGGACTGTATACAAAGTCCTCATATACATTAGGTGGTTCTTGGTATACCGAGCAGGAAGTTTACAACTACTATAACCTCGGCGTCAGCACCTGCGACAAGGGCGCTGTCCGCGACTTCCTTGAAACGTATGTAAACAAAACTATAACAACCGTTTATGATGATGACGGCAATATGTACCTTGTACCGGGTGACGCTATCGAATCGGGCAAATACACCGTTGCGTCATATCAGGCTTACCTTGACGCCATTGCCGAGGCTTACTGGTTTATTGAAAATGAGCAGAACACCACCTATAACGGCACGGGTTCTGACGCTCAGTCGGCGGGCGACAATACGGGCGAATACGAATATGTAACCGCCTACAGAACCGAGGGTGAGGAAATTGCCTGCACGGACGCCGACGGCAACGAATACACCGTTGACCGCTCAGCCGGCACACCGATTTACGATTCAAGCGATTTGGGCACAGGTACGGATATTTTCGGCGAAGGCAGCAGCGTTAACACCGACCCTGTTCAGACAATGATTATCGATAACATTGTTAAGGCATATCAAAACCTCTTTGAGGTTTCAACATATGCCGATGCAAACACCGCGTATACTAAGGCTCTGGACTTTATAAACAGTGCTGACACTGCAAATATGACAAGCGCGTCGGTACAGGCTTATACAGACCTCCTTGAAAAAGTAAGCGCTGATTTCAATTATTATACCGATAATGAAACGGCCGCTGATGACGAGGTTTATTGGAGATATACCGAGCTTACCAAAGAGGATTATGACAACCTTAAAAAAGCTCTTGCCGATATTCAAAAAACCTTAATGCCCAAGGTAACGACCGATGAGGTTGATACGGCTATCAACGACGCCGAGACTAACCTCGGCGAGGGCATATATGATGAAAACAGCGTGCAGACGAAGTCGCTTTCAAGCTGGCTTGACCTTTACGGTGAGAAAGCTTACGCTGAGGATTATATGACCGCCGAATACCTCGACAGCCCTAAATACACCTCAACTCAAAATGAATATACTATGAGCTCCGGCACAACATATACCATTGATGTTGTTGATGAACAGAACGAAGCCAACTATTCAGATGAGCAGAAGTGGGAGCTTAACGAGGCGGATACCCTTAACGCTATGACGCTTAAGAATGTCGATACTGCTGACGCTTATGAAGCCTACGACGCCGCGGCAGAGGTTATCAATACCCTTGACCGCGACAGGTACACGCCTGAGGGACTGGTGCTTCTTGACGCGTACTACAGCCAGTTTACGACGGGTATTGTCAACAGCCTTGCCGTTAAGCCGAACGACGCTTCCTGCACCTCGGTTTATTACACGCCGAGCGATGCCGAAAAGGCTGCGTATGAAGCTGCTACAGGCTCAGCTATAACCGACACAACTCTTAAATACACATCGATTAATGAAACAGATTTGTTCACGGCGTCTATACTGAACCTCGCGAACACTCTGAACGAAAGCTATGTAAACGGCTACACGGCTTACCTTGTTGTTAATGACATTGAAGGAAACCGTACTACTACAGAAAAATCACTGAGTTACGGTGAAATCGCGCAGTTTGATGTAAGCACCTACGCTTCGGGCAATGCCGTCGAGTGGAATGTTGCTCTCTACGCAAACGGCTACAGCGAGGGCGCCGCTGCGACGGAGACATTTGATGTTAAGTCCTACAATATGTCAAATTACAGCCGCAGAGTTGTAAGCGATATGGTTGTAACGGCAACCGTAACATCAAACACCGATACCGCCAATACCGTGACCGTCAATATTTATGACGCCTACGGCACAATCGTTGATATTCTTTATACAAGCACGGCTCCGACTATAGGCAAATACGCCGAGCTTACGGTAAACGGTGATGTAGTTTCGCCGAAGCCTATTCCGTTCTACACCTTCACAAGGTGGAGCGTTCAGCAGGGCGATGACGAAAATACAATTAACGCCGTGCCGACATATGATACAGGAAATAAGCTCAATATCACGCTTGACACCTCATCTTCCACGGCAGCAATCACAGGCGACACCTATGAAGACGGCTTGGCTGAATACAACACCAAGGTTACGGTAAGCTCCACTCTTGACGATTTCGCGGCGTGGGCTGTTAAAACAAGCGAAGGCTATCAGATTGTTTCCTACAGTCCTGATTATACCTTCTATGCCTGCGTAGATGAAACCTATGTTGAAATTATGGGTACCGACAGCGACAGTGACGGCGTTTATGAAAGCTTCAGCGCGGCGGACGGTACTGTTCTTACGGCGGATAATGTTGTTAATTCAAAAACCGCGGGCAGCACAGGCTCCCTCACGAATGATGAGTTCCTTGTTCAGAAGCTTAATAATAAAGACCCGTTTGTATATATCCAGACCGTTAAGGTGTATGACAGCAATACAAAGGCTCGTGTTTACGCCCGCGTTACCGAGGGCTGCGGCGATTACACCTCTCTCGGCGTGGAATTTACCTTAGACGGCACTGATTATAAGAGAACGGTTTCTTCCCAAAATATTCTTTCAAGTAATCAGTTCACCTACACGCTTTCAAAGGCGGCAGGCATAACATCGTTCAGCGCCAGGGCGTTTGTAAGATATAATTTTAACTATTCATATCAAAACACTGAAACAACAACTGATGTGACCGCTTCAATAGCGGCGGTTGATTACACACCTGTTGTTGACGCTTCGGTTTCAGCTTAATTGGGGAGGTAATCAGAATGAAAAAAATGTATTCAAATCCCGATTATGAAATAGAGCTTTTCAGCGTAGACTGCGATGTTTTAACTGACCTTTCGGGCACAACATGCACCGACCCGGGCTTTGAAGGCGGCGACACCGAAGAGTTTTAAAAAAAGTCTTTTTGTGAAGGTAAGACAGCTTGCATGCCCCTCCTTTCTTAAAGGAGGGGTTGCTGTATTAGGAGAGGATTAATAAAATGAAAAAGAAGTATTTAAATCCTGATTACGAAATTGAATTATTCATTATATCAAACAGTATTTTAACTGCTTCGGGCGGCGGGGAGTTTGAAATAGAATTTCCCGAAGACTGAAAGCAGTTAAATCAAAACTGCCGGTGCGCGTTTGCATCGGCAGTTTTGATTGTTGAGCGTATGTTTCGGTTATTGTCGGAGGTATTTATGAAAATTAAAGTATATATAAATTCATTGCCCGATGAGGCGGCATTTATCCGTGAAACCGTTTTTGTTAAAGAGCAGGGCTTTAACGATGAGTTTGACAAAACCGACAGCCTGTCAACTCACCTTGTCGCTTTTTATGATGATAAGCCTGTCGGCACCTGCCGCTTTTATAATAAAGACGGTGTGTATTATCTCGGCAGGCTCGCTGTTTTAAAGCAGTACCGCTCAAAGCGTATCGGCGCGCAGCTTGTTAAAAAGGCGGTCGCTCTTATTAAAGCCGGCGGCGGCAAAAAGCTTTGCCTGCACTCACAGCTTCAGGCGGTGCCGTTTTATGAAAAACAGGGCTTTATTTCATACGGTGAAATTGATTATGATGAAGCCTGCCCGCATATTTGGATGTCAAAATCACTCTGATTTGGAAAATTTTGTTTAATGTTTATAAAAAAATTATAAATATGTCTTGTGTTTTTGTTTAAAATTTGTTATTATTACATTTGTAAAGATGTTCACCGCACCACGGCAGCCTTTGTCTCGGTCGGCGGCTTCTGTTTAAATATATGCTTGATTATTAAGGAGTGATTCGTTTGGCTGACAGTAAACGCACTTACACTAAAAAAGAGCTTGCAAGCTATCTTGCGGGTATGTTTGGTCAGAATTTGATTTACAACATAATTGCATCGGGCTTGATTGCTTATTATCTTCAGTTTGTGCTTCATCTTCCCGTTATGGCAATCGGCGTTATTGTTGCGATTGCAAGGGTGTGGGACGCTGTCAACGACCCTATGATGGGCACAATCGTTGACAAAACAAAAACAAAATGGGGCAAATGCCGACCGTATCTTATTATTTTCCCCGCTATAATCGGCGTTGTTACAATTCTTTGCTTTATAAACGGCGATTATACGCTTGCTTCGTCCTCGGGCAAAATATTAATTGTAGCATGGGCCGCTGTTTCCTATATTGCGTGGGGCATGGTGTTTACGGTATGCGATATTCCGCTTTGGGGCATTACCTCGCTTATGACCGAGGATGAAAACGACCGTGCAAAAATCCTCGGGCTTGCGCGTGTAGCCGCGGGTGTCGGCGGTATCGGTGTTATCATCGTTCCTGTCGCGCAGGCTGTCGCAGGTATTTTTAAAGGCAGGTATTCAGACGCCGTTTCGGAAAAATACGGCTTCATTGTTACGGTTGTTGTTTTAACCGTTATAAGCACAGTTTTGTTTGAGCTTGCCGGTCTTAACACGAGAGAGAGGGTTCAGTCCTCCGAAAAGCGCTATACATTTAAGGAAAATTTCCAAATTATGTTTAAATGCAAGCCTTTCCGTCAGATACTTATATCGGGTATTTTGAGATCTCCTATTCAGCTTTTAATGCTTATTGCCATTTCATTTGTCACATATTATTTCGCGGACGGCGACTTTATGAACCTGTTTGACGGCGGTATAAATTGGGGCAGGCTTATCGGCGTTGCAATAATCGCTGTAGGCGTATTTGTAGGCCAGTTTGCGGCAATGATTATTACTCCTGCGCTTATAAAGAAATTTGAAAATAAAAAGCTCTACAATTTCTATTCAATCGGCGGTGCAATACCGTTTGCGCTTCTCTTTGTATTTTTCAAAATGGCAGGCGGAGATATAACTCCGATTGTCTGGGTTATCATTATAGGCGTTTGTTTCCTGTTCGCAAGTGCGGCGATGGGCGGCATCAATGTTATGCAGTCTGTAATGATTGCCGACTGCGTTGACTATGAGGAGTACCATAACGGCATCAGACCTGACGGCGTATTTTTCTCGGGTCAGTCCTTCATAACAAAGCTTTCAGGCGGCATAGCGGCGCTTGTTCAGTCAGTCGTTTACAGCATTGTCGGCTTTTCCGATGTGGTTGTTGAGCAAACGCAGGAGGCTTTGAATAACGGCGCCTCGTTTATAACATATAACGGCGGCAAGTATGCTGCGGCTATGTTTTTCCTTATTTCAATTCCTCCGGCAATCGGTATGCTTCTTTCCGCATTGCCGACCATTAAGTACGCTATGAGCGATAAGGAACACGAAAAAATACTCTCAGTGCTTGTTTCAAAAAGAAATAACGCCGAGTAATGCCTTTAGATTAATTATTAAAATAAGCACCCGTTTGAGCAGCGATTTGCCAAACGGGTGCTGTGCTATTTTTTCCTTGCTCTTACGGCAGGGAATATTACGGGGCGTTCCTCTCCCGTATTTTCCATTTGCTTTAAAAGTAAATACTTAAGCTCCTGCCTAATGTGCTTATATGCAGGGTCCTTAACCAAATTGTGCATTTCATTCGGGTCGCGTTTCAGGTCATATAAATAGCTTTCAAAGTAAGCCTTTGAATGATGATGAACATAGCCTGTTATAGCCGGGTCCCTTACCTCATATTTAAATCTTTGTGTTCTTATTGCTCTGGAGTTTGACGCCTCGCTTATTTCAATATATACACAGTCACGGGGTTTTACGCTGTTGTCAGTCAGTCTTGCAAGGTCAATACCCATATAATCGCCCGGTATCGGTATGCCTGCCATAGATAAAAGGGTAGGGGGCAGATCAATAAGCGATGACAGGCGCTCCTCAATTAAACCGCCTGTGAATTTACCGCCCTTTATAACAAGCGGCGTGTGTATGGATGCGTCATGGCAGCTTCGTTTATATTCGGCATTCCTTGTTTTGAAATGAGCGCCGTGGTCAGATGTATATATGATTATTGTATCGTCATATATGCCGAGGCTTTTAAGCTTGTCAATAAGTCTGCCGAGGTTATAGTCAAGCCTGTTTATCGCCGATATGTAATCGGGGTAATCCTTCCTGTAGCTGCCTTTTAAAAATGTTAAATCATCAGCTATGGGATAGTCCTTAAAATCATCAACGCTTTGCCTGTACCCCTCAATGCGGTGATGGTCATTTTGATGGTGCGGCTCAAGCTGGCTGACGAACATAAAAAACGGTTTTTCTTTGTCGCACTTGTCAAGGTATTCAAGGGCATAATCATTTATGCAGTCGGCTCTGTAGCCTTTGAAATCATACCGTTTGCCGTTCTCGTCAAACACATAACCGTCATAGCCGTGCGAGGTGAACTCAAGCACATCGCTTGCTCTCATGTACTGATAACCGCCCTGCCTGCTCTTTGGTATGGGCTTTGTTTCACAGTGGATGCCCATTCCTTTTATTCGGTCAGACGCAAGATGCCACTTGCCTATATAAGCCGTTTGGTAAGCCGCGTCATTAAAGTAATGAGCAAGCGTTTTTGTGTCCTCAGGCAGGGGAATACCGTTGTAAAAACAGCCGGTTTGGCTTGCGTATCTGCCGGATTGCAGGCAGGCTCTTGCCGGTCCGCAGACAGGCTGACAGGTAAAGTTGTTTTTAAATGTAACGCCCTCTTTTGCAAGCGCGCACAAATTCGGCATTACCGTTTCATTCACAGTATCCCACCGCTGCTGGTCGGAAAAATATAAAATAATATTCGGCTTATTCATACTAATCACCATATCCTTTCAGGCTGTAACAGTTTAAAAAACATTAACTCTTTTCAGGGTGTAACAGTAATTCAAAATCATTAACGCCTTACTGTAAGCCTGATAAGGCGTTATAAAGGTTTACAAACGCAAGTGACGCAACAGCAATCGTAAAAACCTTTCTGATAACATTTTCACCGGATTTTTTGTTCATCGCGGCGCCGGCTGCTCCGCCTGCCACTGCAAAAATAATTGCCGCTGCAAGTGTGGTGATACTTACATCAGGTACCGTTGCGCTGACAAATATTGTAATAAGCTTTGAAAGCTGGCTGAAAAAAATAATGCCTATGCTGTAAAACGCCGCTTCCTTGACGGTTAATGAAAAAAACAGCACCAAAAAAGCAACATTAATCGGACCTCCGCCTACGCCCGAAAACGATGCGATAAGCCCCATTAAAAGCCCTGCCAAAGCCGTGCATACGGGGCTTTTAATTCTAAAGCTTTTTGCGTTTTTCAAATTTATGTATATTACCGACATCACCAGCAACAAGCAGAGAATAAACCCCTGAATTGATTTGAGGGTATTATTACTGAAAAGCATAAGCAGGTAATCAAAAAGCTTTGAACCTGTAATTCCGCCTATAACTGCCCCCGCGGATAATGTGATAAGAAATTTATAATCAAATTTTGTTTTAGCTCTGATGTGCTTAACGGTTGAACTTATGCTCATACTGAAAACAGCACAGCTTGATATAAAATTTACAGCGTCAATGCTGTCATATCCTATAAGGTCAAGCAAGGGCTTAATAATAACGCCGCCGCCAAGCCCGACAAATGCGCCGAGAAAGGTGGCTGCAAAAATTATAAGCGAATAAATTACGACAATCATAAATTATTTCCTCGAAAATAAAAGTTGCATTCCCACGCCGGTATATACGGGCTGTGCCTGAAATAAACCTTATAATTATTGTTGATTTCAAGTATTTTCATAGGCAGTGAAAATAAGTCCTCGTTTCTGTGATAGGCGCAAATATAAAGCTTTGGAGTGTATTTTTCAATGATTTTGCGCGCGCCGTCAATCGCTTTCAGCTCGCTTCCCTCTATATCCATTTTAATCATTGTTATATTATCGTCTATCAGGCTGTCGATATCACATACCTCAACTGAAACGCCGCTTGATGACAGCTTTGAATTTCTGCCAGCCTTTTTGTCAAAAATAAGTGTGTCCCTTTTATCCCATGCTCCAATATTATAAGCCCTGATTTCAGGCATATTTTCAGTGAATTTCAAAAGCTTTGCAAAATTTTTTTCATCAGGCTCAAGGGCATAAATGCGCCTGTATCCGCCGTTTGTAAAATCAGTAAATTCTTTTATTGTGTCACCGTCATACGCGCCAAGGTCAATAATCGTTTCATTATCGTTAAGCTTTAAAATATTTTTGTAAATATCATTTTTATCGGTAAAGCCGTTAAACAGATACTGAACCTTTGCGCTTATTTTAAAATTTATTATATCAAGATAAACCTGTCGGCTTTTTTCGTCTGCAAGCCGATTATACACAAAGTCAAATTTATTTTCGTTTTCCTTAACATATTCGATTGTGAAAAGTCCGCCCCCCGCAATGGGTACATCAGGCGCGAAGGTCGGGTGTTCAAGGCTGATTTTTTTAATTCTGTCAAGCACCTTGCCTATATGCGACGCAAAGCCTATAACAACATTGAAATCGCTGTATTTTTTGCATATATCACTGTATTTTAAAACCTTATAGCCTAAAAATGAATGGCCTCTGACGAATTCGTCGCTTGCAAAAATATCGCTGATTTCTCCGCCGTAGGCTCTTATGGTTTCAATTATTTTTTGTGAGCCGTTTCCCATACCGTAAATTACAATAGGCTTGTCGCTTTTTGCAAGATATGACCATATATTCTCTTTTTCAGTCAATAATTCAAGCATAATTTATCTCCCACTCAAATTATAGCATATGTTACTGCTCTTTACAAATAAATAATTTTATTATATAATACTTGTAACCTATTCGCCGATGTCCCCGCCTCTTAGGCGGCGGGGTCCATTTCAGAATTTCAGTGGGACTGATAATCTCCCATTAAAATTCTGAGGAGCTAACGCTCCCTGAGCACTTTGCAATCGTTTTCAAGCCCCATTTCAAGCGGGCTTGCCGGAGCGCTCTACGATTTAAATTAATTATGTTTGGAGGTATGTGCCTTTATGGGCAGTGGTCTGCTGAAGAGGTTCAAAAAAGAAAGCTCAACCGAGGAGGAAATAAAACAGCTTGTCGAGGGTGACGAGCAAATCGGAGAGCTTGAAAAAAATCAGCGTGAGATGATTAATAATATCTTTGAATTTGATGATTTGAATGCCGGCGATATTATGACTCACAGGACTGATATTGACGCCGTTGAAATTAATGACAGTATTGAAAATGCGGTCAGGGTTTCAATCGAGCACGGGAGGTCGAGGATTCCCGTTTTTAAAGAAAATTTAGACGATATATGCGGAATTATTTATGTTAAGGATTTGCTGAAATTTGTCGGCACTGAAATTTCAAAAGATGAAAAGCTTGCCGATTATGTGAGAAAGCCTTTGTTTGTTCCCGAAACAATACCCTGCGGAAAATTATTTGCGCAAATGACCGAAACAAGAATTATGCTTGCGGTCGTTGTTGATGAATACGGCGGAACAGCCGGTCTTGTTACTATGGAGGATTTGCTTGAAAGCATTGTCGGAAACATCCGTGATGAGTATGATTATGAGGAAGGCGAGCTTGTAACGAGAATTGATGACAAAACCTTTATATTTGACGGCGTTTACGATATTGATGAGGCACAAGAGGTGCTCGGTGTTGAATTTCCAAAAGGGGATTATGATACGCTTGCAGGCTTTGTAATTAATCTTCTCGGCTTTTTGCCTACGGGCAACAGCGACGAAAATGCAGTTGTTAAATACAAAAATATAATTTTCACCGTGCTCAAGGTTGATGAGCGCAGAATTGAAAAAATCAAGGCAGAGAAAAATAATGATTGAACAGATTATTGAATTTGAGGCTCTTGAGCAGGCGGTAAGCCTTTTCGGCAGCTTTGATGAAAATGTCAGGTTAATAGAAAATGAATATAATGTTTCGGTAATTTCAAGAGGCAGTGATTTAAAGGTTGTGGGCGATGCCGAGAATGTATCGAAGGCGGTCAGATGCCTTAATTCGCTTCTTGTCCTTATCAGCAAGGGCGAAGTCTTGAACTCTCAAAATGTCCGCTATGTTATTTCACTTGTGAACGACGGCAATGAGGATAAGCTTAACACACTGACCTCAGGTTCAATTTGTATTACCTCCAAAGGCAAGCCGGTAAAGCCCAAAACAATCGGACAGGAGAAATACTGTAAGGCAATCAGGGATAACACGATAACCTTCGGAATCGGTCCTGCCGGTACAGGCAAGACATATCTTGCCGTGGCGATGGCGGTTACTGCTTTCAGAGGTAAAGAGGTGAACCGTATCATTTTAACACGACCGGCTGTTGAGGCGGGGGAAAAGCTCGGTTTTCTGCCGGGGGATTTGCAAAGCAAGGTTGACCCGTATTTAAGACCTCTTTATGACGCGCTTTTTGATATGCTCGGCGCAGAGAATTTTCAGCGCTGTCAGGAAAGAGGGAATATTGAGGTTGCACCTCTTGCATATATGCGCGGCAGAACGCTTGATGACAGCTTTATAATTCTTGATGAGGCGCAGAATACAACGCCCGAGCAAATGAAAATGTTTTTAACAAGGCTTGGCTTCGGCTCAAAAATGGTTGTTACAGGCGATATAACTCAAATCGATTTGCCCGACGGCAAAAAGTCCGGCCTTAAAAAGGTTATGCACATACTTCGTGATGTTGATGATATTGCCATTTGCAGATTTAATCAAAGAGATGTTGTTCGTCACAAGCTCGTTCAGGATATTGTTAATGCATATCAAAGGTATGAGGAGGAAAAAAGATAATGGAAACTGTGAAGGTTATTATCAGTAATGACCAAAAACAAGTTAAAATACCGACCGGTATAAGGTTACTCATCAGGCGCTGCTGTCATGCAGTGCTTGAGCTTGAGGGCTTTGACGGCTCTGCGGAGGTAAGCGTTCGCTTTGTTGATAACGAGCAGATAAGACAGCTTAATTATCAGTACCGCAATATTGACAGGGAAACAGATGTTTTATCTTTTCCTCTCGGCGAAAACGGCAAATATGATGTTAATCTTGATACAGGTGCAAAATTGCTCGGCGATATTGTTATTTCAGTGGAAAAAGCTTTTGAGCAGTCAGAGCTTTACAATCACTCTCTGCAAAGGGAAATAGGCTTTTTAACTGTTCATTCAATGCTGCATCTTCTTGGCTATGACCACGAAAACGGCGGACTTGAAGAGGTACATATGAGGGAAAAGGAAGAAACCGTTTTAACTCAAATCGGATTAAAGCGCAATAACAGTTATTATATGGGTGACGAGTAATGACAAAAACTGCATTTATTGCAATAATCGGTAAGCCGAATGTCGGCAAATCATCGCTTTTAAACAAAATGCTCGGTCAGAAAATTGCAATCGTTTCATCAAAGCCGCAAACAACAAGAACAAAAATTATGGGCGTGCTTACCGAAAATGAAACACAGCTTGTTTTTACCGATACTCCCGGCTTTCACAGGGCGCGCAATAAGCTTGGTGAAAAAATGAACGAGGCTGTTAACGATACGGTCGGCGGCGTTGATGCCTGCTTGTTTCTGGTTGAGCCTTCCGGTGAGCTTAACGAGCAGGAAAAAGAGCTGATAAATATGTTCAAAAAACAAAAGCTGCCGGTTATTCTTGCTATCAATAAAATTGATATGATTAAAGATAAAAAGATAATCCTGCAAAGAATTATCGAGCTTAAAGCTCTTTATGATTTTACAGCCGTTGTTCCGGTCAGCGCAGCGCGTGGCGATAATATTGATGAGCTTAAGGACGAGCTTGACAGGCTTGCGTTTGAATCACCGCATTTCTTTCCTGATGACACATTGACCGACCAGCCGGAAAGAGTGCTTGCCGCCGAAATCATCAGGGAAAAAATACTTCGTCTTATGGACAAAGAGGTCCCTCACGGCATTGCCGTTGCAGTTGAAAAAATGCGTGAGCGTGACGACCGTGATATACTTGATATTGATGCAACCGTTTACTGTGAGCGCGAAAGTCATAAAGGTATAATCATCGGTAAAAACGGTGCAATGCTTAAAAAAATTTCAACCTATGCAAGACAGGACCTTGAAAAATTTTTTCAAATTAAGGTTAATCTGCATTGTTGGGTTAAGGTTAAGCTTGACTGGCGTAACCGAGAGGGACTTATTCATAATTTCGGATTGGATTAATTTAACACAAATTTAACTGCCGCCATAGGATAAAATAATATCGGTGGTGGTAACGGTGATTGATAAAAACTGGCAGCAGTTTTTGAATACAGGGTCTGTTGAGGATTATCTCAATTACAGACAAGGTGAAAAGGCAAGGGAAGATGAATATTTCAACCAGGGGATTAGTAATCAGAGAACAGACAATAGGGGAGAGTGACCGCTTAGTTACTCTCCTTACTGCTGATTACGGTCTTATAAGAGCTTTTGTCAGAGGAGCAAAGCAAATTAAAAGCAGGCTTGCCTCAACAACATCTCTTTTTGCATACTGCGATTTTACCTTGTACAGAGGCCGTGATGCATTTGTGGTTGATAATGCAAGCCCGATAGAGGTCTTTTTTGATTTGAGAAATGATATAGTAAGGCTTTCGCTTGCACAGTATTTTGCACAGCTTGCATATGAGCTTTGTGAGGAAGAACAGCCTGCCGGCGAATCACTTTCGATTATGCTTAATTCACTTCACCTTATTTGCAAAGGCAGCAAGGATATAAGGCTTATCAAATCGGCATTTGAGTTAAGGATGCTGTGCCTTGGTGGCTATATGCCCGATATTCTCGCCTGCGCGAATTGCGGTACATATGAAAGTGATATTATGTATTTTGATACTCTTGACGGCTGCATTTACTGCGAAAATTGTCAAAAGCCGGGTGCTGTTATGTGCCCTAAAAATGTTATTACCGCTATAAGATTTATCTGTCTTACGGAGCCTAAAAAAATTTTTTCGTTTTCGCTTAATGATGATAATCTCAATCTGCTTTCACAGATAAGCGAAAAATATCTTTTAAGCCGTATTCAGAAAAACCTTTCAACATTAATCTTCTATAAAGGATTATTATAATGGATAAAAATTACAAAATTCTTGAGCTTGATTTGATACTTGAAAGGCTTGCGCAGGAGTGTACCTGTGCCGACGCAAAAAAGCTTGCGCTTTCACTTGAGCCGTCAAACGATATGCAGCATATTGAACTGCTTTTAAAACAGACGGAGGACGCGTTTTCACTTTTGGCTCGCTTCGGTGCGCCGGGATTTTCAGGCCTGAAAAATGTTAATAATCCGCTTCACAGGGCAAATGCAGGCGGTCAGCTTAATGCCGCCGAGCTGCTTGACATCGGCTTTTGCCTGCGCTGTCTTCGCACTCTTTTGGATTGGTACGCTCATTGCAGCGGGATAAGGACAAGTCTGGACTTTTTCTTTGAGGGAATACAGGCAAATAAATACCTTGAGAATAAAATATTTTCCTGCATTATAAGTGAGGAGGAAATAAGTGACAATGCTTCTTCAGAGCTTGCTGATATCAGAAGAAAAATCCGTTCAAAAGAAAGCTCTGTCCGTGATAAGCTTGATGATATGATTCATTCTTCATATTACAGACAGTATTTACAGGAAACTATTGTAACCCAGCGCGGCGGAAGATTTGTTATACCGGTTAAAGCAGAACACAGGGGAAATGTCACAGGTCTTGTCCACGACACTTCGTCAACAGGCGCAACGGTCTTTATTGAACCGTCAGCTGTTGTTGATGCAAATAATGATATAAAGGTTTTGAGAGGCAAAGAGCGTGATGAGATAACGCGTATACTTTTTGAGCTTTCCGCCGAGGCAGGCGAATTCGCCGAAAGCATCAAGCATTCATTTGACAGTGCCGTTATGCTTAACCTGATTTTTGCGAAAGCGCATCTTGCATATAAAATGAAAGCCTCAAAGCCGATACTTAATAATGAAGGCATAATATATCTTAAAAAAGCAAGGCATCCTCTTATAGATAAAGACAAAGCCGTGCCTGCCGATATTATGCTTGGTATTGAATATGATACTCTTGTTATAACAGGTCCCAATACAGGTGGAAAAACAGTAACACTGAAAACGCTTGGCATTTTAACTGCAATGACTATGTGCGGTATGCTTATACCGGCAGGCGATATGTCAAGAATATCGGTGTTTGATAAAATACTTGTTGATATAGGTGATGAGCAGAGCATCGCCCAATCGCTTTCAACCTTTTCATCGCATATGGTAAATATAATTGACATTATGTCAAGGGCTGATGAAAAATCACTCGTACTTATTGATGAGCTTGGTGCAGGCACCGACCCCGTTGAGGGTGCGGCTCTTGCAGTTTCCGTAATAGAGGCATTAAGAGAAAAAGGAGCAAGAATAGCCGCAACAACTCATTATGCCGAGCTTAAAGCATATGCGCTTGACACTCCCGGAGTAACCAACGCCTGCTGTGAGTTTGATGTAAAAACACTTCGCCCCACCTATAAGCTGCTTATCGGTGTGCCCGGCAGGTCAAATGCATTTGCAATATCAAGGCAGCTTGGAATGGACGACAAAATAATTAAGAGAGCCGAGAGTATCGCAGGCTCCGACAGCCGTGATTTTGAAGCTGTGCTTGAAAAGCTTGAACAGACAAGGCAGTCGCTTGAGCATGAACGCAAAGCAGCAAGAGAGGCAGCTATGCGTGCGGAAAAGATTGAGGCTCAGGCAAAAAACGAACGGGATAAAACAGAAGCACTGAAAAAGCTGGAGCTTGACAAAGCAAAGCGTGAGGCCGAAAAGCTGCTTGATGCCGCAAAGAGAAAAAGCGCGGATTTTCTTATGGAGCTTGAGAGGCTTAAAAAGGAACAAAGTGCTTCTAATGTCGCTGATATCGCACGAAAAACAAGACGCGCCGTTAAAAATCAAATGGGTGAGCTTGAGGACTTAGTCAATCCAAACGAGCTTGCCGATAACTGGGATTATGATTATAAGCTGCCCCGTGAACCGAAAATAAATGATACCGTTATAATAAAGGGTATCGGCGAGGGCGTGATACTTGAGATGTCAAGGGACAAAATACTTGTTCAGGCAGGGCTTATAAAAACAAGGGTAAAGCTCTGCGATATTATGCTTTACGATAAGCCTAAGGTAAAAACGCAAGGGGTTAATCACAATATTTACCGCGCCTCATCCCGTGCCGACGCCGATGTTAAAACAGAAATTGATTTAAGAGGTGAAACAGTCGACGAGGCTATCGGTGAGCTTGGACTTTTTATTGATAAATGCGTGCTCAATAATATAGAGGAAATACGCATAATTCACGGCAAGGGTACAGGCGCTTTGAGAAGCGCGGTAACCGATTATCTTAAGGCACATCCGAACATCTCAGAATACCGCCTCGGTAAATACGGCGAGGGCGAAAACGGTGTGACAATAGCAAAGCTGAAATAAAATATTCAAAATAAAAAGTGAGCATTAGATATTTTTAATGCTCACTTTTTGTCTGTCAACCCTAAAATGTAGTCAACAGAAACCTTATGAAATTTTGAAAGCTGGATTAATATTTCCGGCGGTATTGTGCGTTCACCGCTTTCATAATAAGCATATGTCCGTTGCGGCAGGTTAAGTTTCTCACCCATCTGGCTTTGTGTTAAATCTGCATCTTCACGCAGGTCTCGTATTCTTTGAAATTTCATTTGTATCACCGATAATATTATACGAAAGAACAAAATGTTCTATTGACAACAAGAACAAATTGTTCTATAATATGCTTAGAACAAGATGTTCTAAAAATAAATTTTCAAGGAGAGATAAAAATGAAGAAATTTTTATCGGCAATCTTAGCGATTGCAATGCTTGTCAGTGTAATAGGCGCAATTCCCGTTATATCGCAAGCGGCAACAATGCCAAGCTGTAATTCTCTAAAGACAAGCAGTGTTACAACAAGCAGTGTAAGGGTTGATTTTACAATTAAAAATCCAAGCTGCCTTAAGGTTAAAACCTGCGGAATGCAGATTCGCAAAAAGGGCACAAGCTCATGGTCAACCAAGAGTGAAACCGTAACATCTTCCTATCAGAAGAAGTCATCTATTCCCGTATGGTATACGGTGGGAAGCGGTAAAGAGTTTTCGTTTACTCTGTCCGCGGGAACAACATATGAATACAGAGGCTTCTGCAAGTATAATAATAAAACATATTATACATCAACCGGCACATTTACAACAGCTAAGCTTCCAAACTGTAATTCTCTAAAGACAAGCAGTGTTACAACAAGCAGTGTAAGGGTTGATTTTACAATTAAAAACCCCAGCTGTCTGACAGTAAAAACCTGCGGCATGCAGATTCGTAAAAAAGGCACTTCCTCTTGGTCTACAAAGAGTGAAACCGTAACATCTTCCTATCAGAAGAAGTCATCTATACCCGTATGGTATACGGTCGGAAAGGGTAAAGAGTTTTCGTTTACTCTGTCCGCGGGAACAACATATGAATACAGAGGCTTCTGCAAGTATAATAATAAAACATATTATACATCAACCGGCACATTTACTACACCGAAAACTACAACAAAAACTAACAGTTCAAACTATAGCAGTGATTATAGGAGATGGTCTCAAAATAAATCATCTTATTCGTGGATGCGAAGCTATGGTTGCGGTATCGTGGCATATTCAAAATTAATTTATGAAACCGGTATAAATAAATCCTCATCATTTAATCCGGATGTTTACTACAAATACTGTCTTAATAAAGGTTATGTAAACAATGGAGGATTTACCAGTTCTAATGGAAGCAATGCAGTAATTGCATATGCAAAAAGTCTAGGTAAAACGGGATTGAGTTATGTAGGTGCAACTTCAAGCAACTGTAATGCTAAGGTTATAGAGAATGCTAAAAAAGGTTATTACAGTATATGTAATACCGGTGGTCATTATGTAATGATAAATAATGCTAAGACAAAATCTACAGGTACTATTTATTGTTATGATTCGTGGAACAGTAGTACTACAAGCATCCCAGCGGCAGAATTAAAACTCAGTCAAGCGGGATATAACGGATTAACAATAAAAACAGTTTATACATTCAAATATAATTCATAATAAGTTACAAATTCTATTGTGTATTAAGCAAAGCTGTCTCGGATAATTTCTGAGACAGCTTTTATAATAAAAATGTTACAAATTAATTTTTACACTTGACAATATATTTCTTGTCTTGTATAATAGTCAAGCGCTGTAAAGATTATTTACTTTACAGACGAAAGGAAAGGTGGAGGTCTTTTGGCAAAGAATTTGGAAATCCCTTTTTTGCTTGATTTTTACGGCGAAATGCTTACTCAAAAACAGCATGATTTTCTTGTCTATTATTATGAGGATGACCTTTCACTTTCAGAGATTGCCGAAAACGAGGGCATAACCCGCCAGGGCGTTCGCGATTCCATCAAGCGTGCGGAGTCACAGCTTTTTTATATGGAAAAGCGGCTCGGTCTTGCAAAACGCTTTAATGAAATGAAAAAAGGCGTTGACGAGATAGTTGAATGTGCAGAGGCTATTAATGAATATAATCTTAACCATACTCTTTCAAGAGAGGTTAATGACAGCGTTGCACGAATTAAAACACTTGCAGCTTTTCTTAAAGAGGGCTGACTACGGGAGTTGATTAAGCTTGGCATTTGAGGGCTTGAGTGAAAGACTCGAAAACTCTTTCAAAAAATTGCGTGCCAAGGGCAAATTAACGGAGGCTGATGTTAAAGAAGCAATGCGTGAGGTAAGGCTTGCGCTTCTTGAGGCCGATGTTAATTACAAGGTTTCAAAGGAATTTACCGCAAAAGTTACCGAGCGTGCCATTGGCGCAGATGTTATGGAATCGCTTACACCCGGTCAGATGGTAATTAAAATTGTCAATGAGGAGCTTACAGCCCTTATGGGCGGCAGCGAAGCTCGGCTTGCTATTGCAAATCATCCGCCGACGGTTGTTATGATGTGCGGTTTGCAGGGCAGCGGTAAAACAACTCATTGCGCGAAGCTTGCCCTGAAGCTGAAAAAGGAAGGGCACAGACCGCTTCTTGTTGCCTGCGATGTTTACAGACCCGCGGCTATTAAACAGCTGCAGGTTGTGGGTGAGCAGGTAGGCGTGCCTGTTTTTGAAATGGGAATCGAAAACCCTGTCCGCATAGCTGAAGAGGCTGTTAAATATGCAAAGGACCACGGCAATGATTATGTTTTCCTTGACACGGCAGGCAGGCTCCATATTGATGAAGAGCTTATGAAGGAGCTTACAAACATTCGTCAAACCGTTCATCCTCACGAAATATTGCTCGTTATTGACGCTATGACAGGCCAGGACGCAGTTAATGTTGCAAAAAGCTTTAATGAAACGCTCGGCATTGACGGTGTTATTCTTACAAAGCTTGACGGCGATACCCGAGGCGGTGCTGCTCTTTCGGTAAGAGCTGTTACCGGCAAGCCTGTTAAATTTGTCGGCACGGGCGAAAAGCTTGATAATCTTGAAACCTTTCATCCGTCACGAATGGCGTCCCGTATTCTCGGTATGGGCGATGTGCTTTCCTTTATTGAAAGGGCTGAACAGTCACTTGATGAAAAGAAGGCGGCACAGCTTGAAAAAAAGCTTGCAAGGAATAAATTTGACCTTAATGATTTGCTTGACCAGTTTGAACAGATTGAACGAATGGGCAGTCTTAAGGATACTATAAAAATGATACCCGGCATAGGTAATAAAATTAAAGATGAGGATATTGACGAGGGCGCTTTTTCTAAATTCCGCTCAATCATTTATTCAATGACAATGCAGGAACGCGCCAATCCTGATATCATTAATCCTTCAAGGAAACGCAGGATTGCGGCAGGCTGCGGTATGAAGGTTGAGGATGTGAACAAGCTGCTTTCACAGTTCAAGCAAATGCAGAAAATGCTCAAGCAGTTCGCAGGCAGGAGCGGTCCCAAAATGAGCAAAAAAATGCGCCGAATGATGCAGGCTAATCCTGCAATGGCTGAAAAGATGATGGGCAAAACAGGCGGTTCAAATCCGTTTGGCATTTAATGTATTTAACCAAATAATTTTGGTTTTGATAAATTTTTTATTTATATATTTTGGAGGTAATTTAAATGGCAGTAAAAATCAGACTTCGCCGTATGGGCGCAAAAAAAGCACCGTTTTATCGTGTAGTTGTTGCAGATTCAAGGTATCCTCGCGACGGTCGTTTCATTGAGGAAATCGGTTATTACAACACAATGGTTGACCCTGCGGAAATCAAGATTGATGCGGAAAAGGCTAAAAAATGGATTGCTAACGGCGCACAGCCAACCGATACGGTAAAAGGTATTCTTAAAAAAGAAGGCATTCTTTAATCTTTGACCGGTAAAAAAGATTTATAACGGAGGTGTTTTCTTTGAAGGATTTGTTGATTTCCATTACAAAGGGATTAGTTGAAAATCCCGGCAAGGTTTCTGTTGCAGTTGACGAGCCTAACGAAGAAGGCGTTACTGTTTATCATCTTCATGTAGATGAGGAGGATATGGGCAGAGTTATAGGAAAGCAGGGCAGGATTGCCAAGGCTATCCGTGTTGTTATGCGTGCAGCGGCAACAAGAAATAATGCAAAAATTTCAGTTGAAATTGACTGATTAAAAATGCTCTTGCAAATTTATGCAGGAGCATTTAATTTGGTGATATAATGAAAAAATTTCTTGAGGTTGGAAAAATCAATAACACCCACGGCATTAAGGGAGAAATGAAGCTTGAGCTGTGGTGTGATGATATCGATTTTTTAAAACAGCTTGAAGTGCTGTATTTTGATGCTGAAGGCAAGGCGCCCGTTAAGCTTATATCTGCAAGAAAGCAAAAAAATCATGCCGTAATAAAGCTTGAAGGCATTGATTCTGTTGAAAAGGCACAGCTTTTGAAAGGCAGGGTTCTTTACTGCAACCGTGATGATACCGAAATTGCAGAGGGCTCAAATTATATTGCCGATATAATCGGATGCTATGTTGTTGATATCGATACCGATGAGGAGTACGGTCAGGTAAAAGATGTTTTAAACTACGGCTCTTGCGACATTTATGATGTTGAAAGCCGGGGCAGGCATTATCTTGTGCCTGTCACGCCGGATATTATTTGTGAAATAAATACGCAATTTCAGGTTATAAAAATTAAAAGGATGAAGGGATTGTTTGATGAGAATTGATATTTTAACATTGTTCCCTAATATGTGCGATGCCGTAATGAGCGAGTCGGTTATAGGCAGAGCAAGGCAGGCAGGCAAGGTTGAAATAAACAGCATTGACATTCGTAATTATACACTTGATAAGCACAGGAGAGTTGACGATAAACCCTATGGCGGCGGAATGGGTATGATTATGGCGCCGCAGCCTATATATGACTGCTATTGCGCCCTTTGTGAAGAAATTGGCAAAAAGCCTCATCTCATATACTTGACGCCTCAAGGCAAGACCCTGACGCAAAAAAGGGTAAAGGAGCTTTCAAGGCTTGATAATATTGCTCTTTTGTGCGGCCATTATGAAGGTGTTGATGAAAGAGTTATTGAAGCATTGCAGCCCGAAGAAATTTCCGTGGGCGATTATGTGCTTACCGGAGGGGAGCTTCCTGCTCTGATTGTTGCCGATGCCGTTTCAAGAATGCTTCCCGGTGTATTGAGCGATGAAGAATGTTTTGAGGAAGAAAGCCATTTCAGCTCACTTCTTGAATATCCGCAATATACGCATCCGAGCGTATGGCAGGGAAGAGAAGTCCCCGAGGTGCTTTTGTCAGGTCATCACGCAAGGGTTGATAAATGGAGGAGAGAGCAATCGTTAATCAGAACCCTTGAACGAAGACCTGATATGCTTGAAAATGCACAGCTTGACAAGGCCGATATTGCTTTTGTGTCGAAACTAAAAAAAGAATAAAAAAATATGTGAAAATTGCACAAATAACAAATGGTTTAATTGTTTGAAATTAACAAGTCAAACGAACTTGCCATTAATTTATTGACCGAATTAAATTTGGTGGTATAATATGTATAAGATAAATAATTCAGTTTATTATATACAAGATATTGTATTTTATGAATGAGAGGTATTGTTATGTTTGTTAAAGATGTTAAGGTTGAAAATCAGGTAGGTCTTCACGCTCGCCCTGCAACTTTCTTTATTCAAAAGGCTAATGAATTCAAATCTTCAATCTGGGTTGAAAAGGAAGAAAGAAGAGTTAATGCAAAAAGCCTTTTAGGTGTTCTTTCACTCGGAATTATGGGGGGCACGGATATTCGTATTATCGCTGACGGCTCTGACGAGGAGGATGCCGTTGAAGGTCTGGTTTCACTTGTTAAGTCAGGCTTCACAGAATAATTAAGCATTTACGAAGGCGTGGCTTTGCCGCGCTTTATTTTTTGCCCGATTATGCCGATAATCCGAGGCTGTGGCTTATGCAATAATGTCCCGCCCTATAAACGGCGTCTTACATATTTTTCTTTCGGCGTGAGTATAACTTAGGCAAGATGTCCCCCGCCTCTTAGGCGGCGGGGGACATTCGGTATTCAGCGTGAGCGCAGTCTCCCGCTGAATACCGGTCGTCTGAAGCCGACGCTTGCCGCACCCAAATGACGGGTAAGCCCTTATTGGATCAAGCTGAAAGCTTCGGCACCCTTGACAAATGCTGCTGTTTTGGCGCTGATATTGATTAAATAAAAAATTAAGGAGAGTGAGCTTGTGACTGAAAAAGAGCTTCGTGCAAAGGCAATGGCGCTGCCGCTGCAGCCGGGCGTATATATTATGAAAAACAAAGACAGAAAAATAATATATATCGGCAAGGCAAAAAAGCTTAAAAATCGTGTATCATCATACTTCGGCAGTCATTCAAATCATTCTCTAAAGGTAATCAGAATGGTTGAAAATGTCGATGATTTTGATTACATTCTCTGCGACAGTGAGTTTGAAGCGCTCGTTCTTGAATGTTCTCTGATTAAGCAGCACCGGCCAAAATATAATATCCTTTTAAAAGATGATAAGGGATATAATTATATAAAAATAACAAAAGGTGAATTTCCGCGAATCCGTGAATGTAAGCAGGTCCTTGATGACGGTGCGGTTTATATAGGCCCTTACACCTCAAATTTTTCAGTAAAACAGGCTGTTGATGAAACACTCAAAATATATAAGCTCCCTCGCTGCAATAAGCAGTTCCCGCGTGATTACGGCAAGAGCCGACCGTGTCTTAACGGATTTATGGGGATTTGCTCCGCTCCCTGTGCGGCAAGAATAACACAGCCCGAATACGCAAATAATATCAAAGACGCAATTACATTTCTTAAAGGCGGCAGTGCAAGTGCCGTTCGTGAAATGGAAGAACAGATGCAACGCCTTTCGCAGGAGCTTAAATTTGAGGAATGTGCAAAGCTTCGTGACAGGATAAGAGCAATAAAAAATCTTGATGAAAAGCAAAAGGTAGTTTCCATTAATGTGCCGGAGGAGGATGTTTTTGCCCTTGTAAATTCAAACAAAAAAGCCTGCTTTGAGGTTATAAGGTTTGAATACGGCAGGCTTACTGATACCGAATTTTGGCTTATTGATGCCGTTGATGACTTGCAACAGTCTCGCTTTGAGCTTATTGAACGGTACTATTCAATGAGAGAGCGTATTCCGTCAAGGATTGCACTTGACGGAGAAGTTGCTGACGAGGAGCTTTTAAAAAAATTTCTTGAAAGCAGGCGAGGAAAAAAGGTTGATTTTATTCATCCGCAAAGGGGAGAGCATTTATCAATAGTCAATATGTGTGTAAGAAATGCAAACGAGCATCTTGCACAATATCAGGGCAGGCTCGGCAGGGAGCTTGCGAGCCTTGAGGAACTAAAAAATCTTCTGGGTCTTGAAAAGCTCCCCGAATATATTGAGTCGTATGACATATCCCATACCTTTGGTGCTGACAATGTGGCAGGTATGGTAGTTTTTCATAACGGCAGACCGATGAAAAGCGCATATAAAAAATTTGCTGTTAAAGGCTTTGAGGGACAAAACGATGTCGGCTCAATGCAGGAAGTTTTAACAAGGCGCTTTAATCATTATTACAATGACGAAAACGGCAGCACCTTTAAGCTTTTGCCTGACCTTATTTTACTTGACGGCGGCGAACCGCAGGTTAATGCCGTGCTGCCGGTTATAAAATCAATGGGCATTAATGTTCCTGTTTTCGGTATGGTTAAGGACAGCAAACACCGCACCCGTGCGATTGCTGTCAACGGCGGCGAAATTGAAATAAATTCACACCGTCAGGTGTTTACTCTTGTTTCAAATATACAGGAGGAGGTGCACCGCTTTGCAATAACATATCATCATAATAAGCATAAAAAAAGCACCCTTTCAACCTCGCTTACTAAAATAGACGGTATAGGGGATACTAAAGCTAAAAGCATTTTAAAGCATTTCAAAACAATTTCGGCTGTTAAAAATGCAACAGTTGAGGAGCTTAAACAGGTGAAAGGAATAAGCAGTGCAAATGCCGACGCCGTTTTTCAATTTTATCACAATTTGTAAAAATAATGTTAATCGTCTTGACTATTAAAGCTCTAATTTGTATAATGTAATTTAGTGATAACTGATTTGGGGAAACAAAATGATGCGAGTTATTACAGGCTCCTGCCGCGGAAGAAAGCTTGAAACGCTTGACGGCGAGGATGTTACAAGACCTACAACTGAATCTGTTAAGGAAGCTTTGTTTTCAATGATACAGTTTGAGCTTGAGGGCAAAAGAATTCTTGACTTGTTTGCAGGCTCCGGTCAGCTTGGCATAGAGGCACTGTCAAGAGGGGCAAGAGTTTGTACCTTTGTTGAAAACGACAGGCAGGCTTTGAAAACGGTTCAAGGCAATCTTTCCCGCTGTAGGCTTGAGCAAAGGGCAAATGTTGTTTTAAGCGATGCAGTGTCCTTCTTAATGCGGGGCGGCAGCTATGATATCGCTTTTCTTGACCCTCCTTATAATAAAGGTCTTGCTGAAAAATGTATGAAAATATTGACTGATATGATGTCAGATGACGGAATTATAGTTTGCGAAACATCTGCCGTCGAAGCTTTGCCGGATTTATATAACTGCTGGCATTCAGTCAGGATCAGGAAATATGGCAAAACCAAACTGACTCTTTACCGAAGGGAGTGCTGATATGAAAACTGCCATATGTCCGGGCAGCTTTGACCCGGTCACATTAGGTCACCTTGATATTATTGAAAGAGCAAGCGAGCTTTTTGATAAGGTTATTGTTCTTGTTATGAGCAACAGCGCTAAAAATTCCGCATTTACCGTTGACGAAAGGATATCGCTTTTAAATAAATGCATTGATAATACCAAGGTTGAGGTTGATACATACAGCGGGCTTTTGGTTGACTATGCAAAGCGTAAAGGCGCTGTCGCCATTGTTAAGGGGCTTCGTGCCGTGTCGGATTTTGATTATGAATTCCAGCAGGCACTTATAAATAAAAGTCTGTACCCGAAGATTGAAACAGTTTTTTTAACGGCAAAGGGCGAAAATATGTTTCTTTCTTCAAGTATGGTGAAAGAGGTTTGCAGTCTAAACGGCGATATTTCATCATATGTTCCTAAAGCAATTACAAATGATATTATTTTAAGATGTAAAGGAGATAACTAAAATGACAAATACCGATATTTTACTTGAAGATTTAGAAGATGTACTTGATGATGCAACATCCATTCCGCTAAGCAAAAAATACGCTGTAGATGTTGATAAAATTAAGACCATTATCGAGGATATCCGTCTTAATACCCCGCAGGAAACAAAGCAGGCAAAGGCGATTGTTGATTCAAGAAATTCGATTCTTGAGGAGGCAAACAAGCAGGCTGCCGATATTATTGCAAAAGCGCAGGAGCAGGCTCGTGAATTGGTTGCGAGAGATCAGATTACTCAAACCGCTCAGGCAGAAGCTGCCGATATCATTGCAAAGGCTAAGGAGCAGGGCGATGCTTATATTGCAGACGCACAGAATCAGGCGTCGGAAATTTTAAGCAACGCAACAAATCAGGCAAACGAAATGGTTACAACTGCACAGAATAAATCAAGAGAAATGCTTACAGCGGTTAATAACTATGCAGATGATACTCTGCTTTCCATTGATGATTCGCTCTACAAGGCACTCTCGGATGTCAGAAGAATCCGCCAGGGAATTATGAACAGTCAGAACAAAGGAAAATAAATAATTTATAACTTAGGCAGGATGTCTCCGCCTCTGAGGCGGCGGGGTCCATTCAGTATTCGGTGTGAGTACAATCTCCCGCTGAATACCGCTCGTCTGAAGCCGACGCTTGCCGCGCCCAAATGACGGGCAAATCCTTATTGAATAATATGGCCACCCGATACAAAATGTATCGGGTGGCCTTTTTTATGCCTTTAAGAACCGGCATTTCTTTTTTCAACTATATAATCGTGTACCTTGTCGGCAAGCTCTGCGTGTATTTTAAATTTTGTGCTGAATACTATCAGCGAAATCAATACAAGAACAGGCGGTATTGCGAATGCAATAATACCTATTGCTTCTTTGGTTGCATCGTTTATGACGCCTGCCTTAATCTGAGTGTTATATCCCATCAGCTTCAGCCCGCCGAAAAGTATAATTGTCTGAACAGTATATGCGAGCTTCTGCAAAAAGCCCTTCATTGAGAAGGTTATGCTCTCGTTTCTCTCGTGCGTTTTATACTCGCCATAGTCAACAATGTCGGCAAGAAATACTGTTTGTGCAACAAACATTGAGCCTATTCCTATCGATGCAAGAATATAGCATATATCAAGCATAATTGTTATTTTTAAAACAGGCCCGAATATAAACATAAGAACATATCCCGCAATAGTTATAATAAGTGAAAACTGATATATTCTTCTTTTACTCATCCATTTGGAAAGTATCGGTATTACAAGAAGCCCGAGCACCGAGCCTATAGCTCCTATCATTGAAAACAGGCTTTGCTTCGTCGAGTCGCCGAGAACATCCGTAAAATAATAAACAGCCGTTGAGCTTGTAAGATACCAGCCTGAATTTGAAATCATCGCAAAAACAATAAACACTACAAGCTGGTCGTTTTTTGAAATAACCTTAAACATTTTTGCAAATGAAAATTTTTCATCACTTGTGTATATAACATTTTTTTCCTTAGTTGAAATAACACATATAAGTGAAAAAGCAATCAATAATCCTGCGCATATTATTGCCCAGCGTGAAAAGCCTGTTGCCGAATAGCCTTTAGCCGTCGTAACACCGCTTGAAAGCTTTGGTAATATGTACGGAGTCATAACTGTTATTATACCCTGGCCGAGGCCCGAAAATGTCCTTGCTACGGTTGCAACAAGATTCCTGTCCTTTGAATCCGTTGTGAAGGACGGCACCATTGACCAGTAGGGGATATCCGCCATAGTGTTTGTCATGCCCCACAGTATATACATAACCGCGATGTAAATGTAAAGCTTTGTTCCGCTCATACCAAAGCTTGTAAATAAAAGCGACAGAACAACCGCATTTGAAACTGCGCCTATAATTATCCACGGGCGGTATTTGCCGATTTTTGTTTTTGTGCTGTCAACTATCGTGCCCATCATCGGATCGTTTATGCCGTCCCATATTCTCGCAACAGGCGTGAGCAAAAGCAAAAAGCCTTCCTTAAGCCCAAGCACGCTTGAAAGATAATATGACAGATAAGAATAAAAAAGACCGTAGCTTAAATCAAGGCCTATGGCGCCAACACCATAGCCGATTTTTTCACGCCAGGTTGACTTGTAACCTTCCATATAACAATTAATCTCCTTATATATGAGTCAGCTTTTAAATCGATTATATCATAGTTCGGTTAAATTAACAACTTAATATGAAAAGCACAAAATGTTACAAATTAGTTACAATTATTTTTGCATATAAAAATTATCTTGACAAGCGTTGCTTCGCTTTATATAATGTATTTGAGGTGGAAAATCCACTTAAATCCCATAAAATTCAATTAAATCCCAAAATTATTTATACCGGATTTGTGAAAGGAGAGAAAGATATGCGTTTGTTCGTCGGTACCCTTGATGGCTATAAGCTTGATTCAAAGGGTCGTCTTTCTATTCCTACAAAGTGGCGTGAGCGCCTCGGCAGGGATTTTTATATGGTTGCCGTAACCGTAAGGGGATGTAAGTGCCTGACGCTTTATCCGGCAGAGCATTTTGAAAATACCTATGAATCAATGCAATACGGTACGGAAAATCAGAAATACGATGCAACAACAAGCTTTCTTGATAATGCGGAGGAGGCAAGCCTTGACGCCCAGGGCAGATTTACGGTAAATCAGCGCTTAAAGGAGGCGGCGCTTCTTTTAAACGAAACGACCGTTGTTTTCAAGGGCAAAGGCAAGGTTATTGAAATCTGGAACACAGATGAATACGAAAAGATTTATAACAGCTATGACCACAGCGAAGGTATTTATGACCTGATGGACAAGCTTAAAGGTAAAAGCGAATAATGGAATTTGTTCATAAAAGCGTTCTTTTCAATGAATCGGTTTATGCACTTGCGCTCAACAGCAGTAAAATAATTGTTGACGGTACTGCCGGAGGCGGGGGTCATTCATCTGAAATAGCAAAAACGGCTAAGCGCCTGATAGCGCTTGACCGTGACCCTGATGCCATTGCTGTTTTGAACGAGCGCTTAAAGGATAAAGAAAATGTGACAATCGTTCAAAGCAATTTTTCCGATATAAAAAATGTTTTGAATGAGCTGAATATAGATAAGATTGACGGATTGCTCCTTGACCTCGGCGTCAGTTCTTTTCAGCTTGACACCGCAGAGCGGGGCTTTTCGTTTCATAAAAATGCTCCTCTCGATATGCGAATGAGCAAAAAAGGTTTAAGCGCCGCTGATGTGATTAATACATACACCGAGCAACAGCTTGCCGATGTAATTTTCAGATACGGTGAGGAAAAGTTTTCAAAGAGAATTGCCGCAAATATTGTTAAGGCAAGAAAACTTAAGCCAATTGAAACAACCTTTGATTTGGTTGATATAATAAAAAACTCATTACCGCAAAAAGCAATGAGGGACGCACACCCGGCAAGAAAAACCTTTCAGGCTGTAAGGATTGAGGTGAACGGGGAGCTTGATGAGCTTAAAACGGCTCTTGGCGCTGCGTTTGATGTGCTTGCTCCAAACGGCAGGATAGCAGTGATTACATTTCATTCTCTTGAAGACAGAATTGTTAAGGAAAAATTCGGCGAGTGGAGCAGGGGATGTATTTGCCCTAAAGAATTTCCCGTGTGCGTTTGCGGCAATAAGCCAAAGGGCAGGGCATTAAAAGCCGTTGTGCCTTCACAGCGTGAGCTTGATGAAAATCCAAGAGCGCGCTCGGCAAGATTAAGAGTGTTTGAAAAATTTTAACTGTAATGACGGTTAAGCTCCTAATTAAAAAAATTGTGAAAAGTGGTGAAAGAGATGACTAATACCGGTGATTTCAGGCGTTATTCTTATTCAAGCGATACATCATATGCCGTTAAGGCATTCAATATAAGCAGATCATCTGCCGCGCCTGCATATAAGCCCGATACAAAGCGTGACCTGAAGGTAAGGGAAAACAATAAGCGAAAAAGCAAAAAAGAACTTATTTCACAACAGCGTATCAGCTTTAAAAAGGCTGCCGTTATTATGATTACAGCCGTTCTTTCCATGGCTATGCTCTTTTCTGTTTTACATTCCTATGCAAAGAAGAATGAGCTTACTTATGAAATTAACAATCTTGAAACCGAGCTTTCTGTTGCCGAGAGTGAAAACACAAGGATTAACAGTGAGCTTAACGCCCTTGTGTCAGTCAGTATGATTGACAAATATGCGGTTGAGAAGCTCGGTATGACAAAAATGCAGTCAAGCCAGATAAGGTACATTGATGTTGAAAACTATAAGAATGAGTATCAGATTGCGATGCAAAGGCTTGTCAGCGAAACTCAATAGGTAATAATATTATAATAATTTGCGTAAAATATTGAGAGTTAGAATCCTAACTCTCATATAGTTTTATAACCTATTCGCCGATGTCCCCCGCCTCTTAGGCGGCGGGGTCCATTTCAG
>CAZYDW010000013.1:0-39914 GCA_964646445.1 uncultured Bacteroides sp. | reverse complement strand
ATCGTTCGCAGGCCCCATTTCAAGCGAGCTTGATGGAGCGCTGCTCCGATTTAAAGCGATAATACAAGACTTAAGCTGAATTATTTTTATTTTATTTCCTGCTCAATATTAATGAAATCTTCGGTGTTGAAAAAATCAATAATCGAAATATCAAGCCCGTCACACAGCTTTTTAATTGTAACTATTCCCGGGTTTTTGCTTTCTCCGTTTAATATACTTTTTACGGTTGACTGAGAAATGCCTGACATATAACTCAATGCGTTAGGAGTTATATTCCTTTCCTCGCAAAGCTGATGGATTCTTTTAACTACCATATTATAAATGCCCATTTGTGTACCTGCCTTTCACTTAATGATATATCACTAATTGCTTACAGGTTAGTGATATATCACTTTTATTTCAGCAAGATTGAATTTATGTATTTTGAGAAATAAAATAAAATTTTGCATAATTCCTATTTACATTAAGTTTTTTTTATATTATTATATTAGGAGGATACACAATACTGCTTTGGAGGTTTAAATTATGGGCATTGCTTATAAAAGAATTTTGTTGAAATTAAGCGGCGAGGTGCTTGCCGGTGAGAAGGGTGCAGGCATTGACAATGACACTGTATTTAAAATCTGCAAGGCTGTAAAAAAAGTTGCGGATTTAGGCGTAGAGGTCGGCATCGTTGTCGGCGGCGGTAATTTTTGGAGGGGCAGAACAAGCGAGCATATGGACAGGACCCGTGCAGATCATATCGGTATGCTTGCTACGGCTATGAACTCGCTTGCTCTTTGTGACGCTCTTGAGCAGCTCGGTGCAGTTGTAAGAGTGCAGACGGCTATTGAAATGCGCCAGATTGCAGAGCCTTATATCAGGAACAAGGCTATTCGCCATTTTGAAAAGGGCAGAATAGTTATTTTCGGCTGCGGAACAGGCTCTCCGTTTTTCTCAACCGACACGGCTGCGGCTCTGCGTGCAGTTGAGATTAATGCGGATATTCTTCTTAAGGCAACAAATGTTGACGGCGTTTATGATAAAGATCCAAACAAATATGATGATGCAAAAAAATTCAATGAAATTGAATTCAGGGAAGTTCTTGCCCGTGACATCAAGGTTATGGATTCAACCGCGTTTTCACTTTGCAAGGATAATGACTTGTCCATTCTTGTATTTGATTTGACTAATCCCGATAATGTGATTAAAGCAGTTCAGGGTGAAGCAATAGGAACATTGGTTAAAAATTAAGAGAGGTAATTTTATGGAAACAGTATTTGCAAAAACAAAAGAAAAAATGGAAAAATGCCTTACATCGCTTGAAAGGGATTTTTCGGCAATCCGTGCAGGCAGGGCAAACCCGGCGGTGCTTGACAGAATAACGGTTGATTATTACGGAGTCCCTACACCCGTTAATCAGTTGGCTGCAATCAGTGTGCCTGAGGCAAGGCTTCTTATCATTCAGCCGTGGGACACCTCAACTCTCAAAGAGATTGAAAAGGCAATCAACACATCTGATATCGGCATACATCCGCAAAATGACGGCAAGGTTATCAGATTATCCTTTCCGCAGCTTACCGAGGAGCACCGAAAAGGTCTTCAAAAGGACATTTCAAAGCGCGGCGAGGAAGCGAAGGTTGCAATAAGGAATATCCGCCGTGATGCAATAGATGATATTAAAAAGTTAAAAAAAGAAAATGAGATTACTGAGGACGATCAAAAAACAGGTGAAAAAAAGCTTCAGGATATCACGGATGACTATGTTGGTCAGGTCGAAAAAATTACCGGGAAAAAGGAAGAAGAAATTCTTTCAATCTGATTAATATCAGGGCGGCTTGTTTGGTCGCCCTCAAACTCTTTAAGGGAGGTCGCGGACTTTGGCTTTGTTCGGTAAAAAAGATGAGGGTAATAATGAATTTTCCGTTTTGCCTAAGCATATTGGGATTATAATGGACGGTAACGGCAGGTGGGCAAAAAAGCGCGCTCTGCCACGCTCTGCCGGTCATAAAGCGGGCGCAAATGTTTTTCGTACCATAAGCAGGGAATGTGTCCGGCTCGGCATTGAATATGTTACCTTTTACGCCTTTTCGACTGAAAATTGGAAAAGACCCGAGGAGGAGGTCAATGCACTGATGTCACTGTTCAAGGATTATCTTCTCGAGGCAAAGTCCGATATGACGCAGGCAGGCGACAGTAAAATCAAATTTATCGGCGAACGCGGCGGTATATCACAGGAGCTTCTTGACTTAATGGATGAAGCGGAGGAGGAAACTGCGTCTCACACAGGCACAACTGTTTACCTTGCCGTAAATTACGGCGGCAGACAGGAAATTGTTTCTGCCGTCAACAGTCTGATAGCAGGCGGCAAAACAAATATTACGCAGGACGATATTTCGTCATCAATTTATACATACCCCGAATGTGATTTGATTATACGCCCGAGCGGCGAGCAAAGACTTTCAAATTTTCTTATATGGCAGGCGGCATACAGCGAGTTTTGGTACAGTGATGTTCTGTGGCCCGATTTTAAAACAGAGGATTTACATTCGGCTCTTAGGGAATTTGAAAAACGCAACCGAAGATTCGGTGCATAAATTTGAAACGGGGGATTAAGGTATGAAACAAAGAGTTATTACTGCCGTATGCCTTCTGGCACTTCTTGCAGTTGTCGTCTGGCAGATAAATACGCCGGCGCTTGTTATTGTTGTTGCATTTTTGTCTGCTGTCGCAAGCGGAGAAATTATGAGATGCGCAAATGTTCAAAATACATTTATAAAAACAGTCGGCATTATTTTTTCGGCGCTTGTTCCGTTTTTCGCAAGCTCAAAGGCTTTGGAGCCTGTTGTAAGCGCTGATGTTTGGGCACAGGTAATAGGCTTTGTTCCCGGCATTATTTATGTTATTTTGCTTTGCCTTGCGTTTTTGCTTGCTATGCTCAAGGGTTATGCATACACAACCTTTGAGGATGTAGCAATAAGTATGTTTGCAAGCGTTGCTGTCTCGTACGCGTTCAGCCTGTTTATAAAGCTTCGGGATATGTTTTACAATATGCAGCTTGGTGTGTACTTTATTTTCTTTGCGCTTATATGTGCTCTCGGTACAGACACCGGAGCGCAGCTTATCGGTATGGCATTCGGCAGGCATAAGATGTCTCCGAGCATTTCTCCTAAAAAAACTGTTGAGGGCGCTGCAGGCGGTCTTGCCGTAAGCTTTATCTTAAATTCCGCGGCACTTACGCTTTATAACATTTTTGCCGAGGTGCCGCTTGAAAAAAATATTGCAGCCGTTCTTCTTGTGTGCTGCATACCCGTTTCTTTCCTGAGTATGATGGGTGACCTTTCGGCTTCGGTTCTTAAAAGGAATTTCGGCGTTAAGGATTTCGGCAGGATTTTTCCGGGCCACGGCGGCGTAATGGATAGGCTTGACAGCTCGCTTTTTACATTGCCGGTTACCTACATAATTGTTCTTGCAATTCAAAAATTTATGTAATATTCAAACAGGTAGTCATTATGAAAACAATTTCACTTTTAGGTTCAACAGGCTCGATAGGCACTCAAAGCCTTGATGTCTGCCGAATGCACGGTTACAGCGTAAAATGCCTTACGGCAAATACAAATGTCAATATTATTGAAAATCAGATAAGGGAGTTTAAACCGGAGCTTGCTTGTATGATGGATGAAAAATCCGCAAAGGAGCTTCGTGACAGAATAAGCGATACCGGTACCCGTGTTTGCTGCGGTATGGACGGTTTAATCGAGTGTGCGTCATACGAGGGCGCCGATACGGTAATAAATTCGGTTGTGGGTATGGTCGGATTAAGACCTACTCTTGCAGCTGTTAAAGCGGGCAAAACTATTGCCCTTGCCAATAAAGAAACGCTTGTTGCAGGAGGTCATCTTGTAACTAATCTTGCCAAGGAATGCGGCGTAGATATTCTGCCCGTTGACAGCGAGCATTCTGCAATATTTCAGGCTATGCAGGGCAGCCCCTCAAAAGAAGCGATTAAAAAAATAATTCTCACGGCCTCGGGCGGTCCCTTCTTCAATAAAAAATTAAGCGAGCTTGAAAATGTTACCGCGTCTGATGCGCTGAAGCATCCTAACTGGAATATGGGCGCAAAAATAACCATTGATTCCGCTACAATGATGAATAAGGGTCTTGAGTTTATCGAGGCCAAATGGCTGTTTGACATGCCAAATGATGATATTGAAATAGTCGTACACAGGGAATCGGTTGTTCACTCGGCGATTGTTTATCAGGATAATTCAATGATTGCTCAGCTTGGTGTGCCGGATATGAGGATACCCATTCAGTATGCACTGACATATCCAAAGCGTTTGCCCGGTCCTGTTAAAGAGCTTTCACTTGCCGATTACGGCAGGCTTACATTTTTTGAACCCGATTACGAAACCTTCAAATGCATTGATGTCTGTAAAAATGCAATTAATCTGGGCGGTCTTCATCCGGCTGCAGCAAACGGTGCAAATGAGCAGAGTGTAAAATATTTCCTTGAGGGAAAAATTAAATTTACGGATATTGCATATCTTAATAATGAGGCGATGCTTAATGCCTCTGATAAAAAAGATTTTACTCTTGACGATGTCCTTGAAGCTGACAGACAGGCAAGAGAATTTGTTGTTGAGGCGGTTAAGTGAGTATAACTTCAGTTTGGAATACACTGTATCCCATTATCATAGCAATACTTTTTTTTGAGCTTATAATCATAATTCACGAGGGCGGTCACTTTGTTGCCGCGAGGCTTATGAAAATTAAGGTCAATGAGTTTTCCATAGGTATGGGACCAAAGCTTATTCAGTTTAAAAGGAAAGACACGCTTTATTCCCTGCGCCTTGTTTTATTCGGAGGCTATTGTTCAATGGAGGGAGAGGACAGTGACAGCGACGATGAAAATGCTTTTATAAATAAAAAAGCAATTCAAAAAATATTTGTCGTTGTTGCCGGCGCTTTTATGAATCTTGTTCTGGGATTTGTTATTGTGCTTATAATTGTTTGTTCTCAAAGTCTTGTCGGCACAAACGAAATTGCGAAATTTGAGGACGGCGCACTGAGTGCGCAGTCGGGTCTTCAGGTCGGCGATGAAATCAAAAGCATTGACGGTATGCGAATATACACAACTAACGATATTTCAACCGGCCTTTCAAGAAGCACAGACGATGTTGTTGAAATGGTGGTTAAGCGAAACGGCAGCGAGCAAAAGCTTGATGTTAAATTTGAAACCGCCGAGGAGGACGGTATTCAGTATGTAAAAATGGATTTCTGGATACTTGGTGTTGAGAAAAATATATCAAATGTTTTAAATCAGACGGTTAAGGAATTTTTATCCTACGGCAGGATGGTGTTTTTATCTTTGCATGATTTGATTGTCGGCAAATACGGCTTAAAGGATTTAAGCGGACCGGTCGGTGCTGTATCGGTGGTGTCAAGCGCTGTTAAAGCTTCGTCATATTCAATGCTTAAAATTATGGCGCTTCTTACAATTAATGTGGGGCTTTTCAATTTGTTCCCCATACCCGCGCTTGACGGGTGGCGTTTGTTTGTTCTTATAGGAGAGGCCGTGACAAGGAAAAAGCTTCCGTCAAAGATTGAATATATTATTAATGCGGCAGGGCTTGTATTGCTGCTTGGATTAATGTGTGTTGTTACCTTCAGTGATATAACAAAGCTCTTTTAAAATTTTAGAGGTAAATAATGGAAAGAAGATTATCAAAAAAAATCAAACTCGGAAATACTTATATCGGCGGCGACAGCGATATTCTCGTTCAGAGTATGCTCAATATTCCCGCAAACGATATTGACGGCTCCGTTAAACAGGCTGAAAGGCTTGCCGACGCAGGGTGCCGGGTTATTCGTTTTGCGCTTCCTGACGAAAATGCGCTTGCTTTGATAGAACCGATAAAAAATGCGGTCGATGTTCCGCTTGTTGCAGATATACATTTTGATTACAGGCTTGCACTCGGCGCCGCAGAAAGAGGTATTGATAAGATACGCATTAATCCGGGCAATATCGGCGGCGAAAGCAGAGTAAAGGCTGTAGCCGACGCTTGCAGGCAAAAGAATATTCCGATTAGAATCGGTGTTAATTCCGGTTCTCTTGAAAAGGAGATACTTGCAAAATACGGCTCGCCGACACCGCAGGCACTGGTGGAGTCTGCATTATATCACGCATCTCTTCTTGAAAAATTTGATTTTGATGATATTATTATTTCAATCAAATCATCTAATGTTGAAACCATGATTAATGCTTATGAGCTTGCCGCGCAAAAATGCAGCTATCCTTTACATCTCGGCGTAACTGAAGCGGGGACACGGCGAATGGGGATTATTAAATCCGCTGTCGGTATAGGCTCTTTGCTGACACACGGCATCGGCGATACCATAAGAGTGAGCCTCACGGACGACCCGATTGAAGAGGTTTATGCCGCATTTGATATTTTAAAAGCGATAGGGCTTAAAAATGATTGCCCTTATCTTATTTCCTGTCCTACCTGCGGAAGAACAAAGATTGACCTTGTGGGTCTTGCGAAACAGGTTGAGGAAAAATTAAGGGACTGTAAAAAGCCGATTAAGGTTGCTGTTATGGGGTGCGTTGTAAACGGACCCGGGGAAGCAAAGGAAGCCGATATCGGAATTGCCGGAGGCGACGGCAACGGGCTTATATTTAAAAAGGGCAAAATCCTGCGGAAAGTCAATGAGGAGGATTTGCTTGAAGAACTGATGAAAGAAATAGAGAAATTGTAATGAGAAGGTTTTCTGATTATTTTACCAACTTAATACCCGATGATGTTCTTATGCTTGCTGCGAATGCAGCAATAGAAAGCTTTACTGTTTCAAGGGGGAACCGAACGCTTACGATTGCGGCGGATTTTGACGCATTTGTTTCATATTCCGATATGCAGAAGCTGCAGTCGGCTATCGAAAAATCAATGAGCCTGAGCCGTGTGCTTATTGTTCCGACATTTCCGAAAAGTGAATTTAAGCTTTCCGACATTGAGCGCATACTTGAATATATTAAACAGGACACAGCAGCTGCAAACGGATTTTTTGAAGGCGCCGAGGCGGAAATTGAGGATAATATTTTAACGATATTTCTGAAAAACGGCGGCAAATACATACTTGAAAACAAAAAAGTCGATAAAATTATTATTGACAAGCTTTATAAATTATTTGCTCTTGATGTCGATGCTGTTTCTTTTTTGGAGGTTCGGACCTTTGATATTGAAAAGGCTGTAAAAGAGGCGGCTGAAAAAAAGCAGCTTGAGCAGAAGAAAAATCGTGAAGATGCTTTAAAAAGCGTTGTCCACGAAAAATGGGACGGTTTGCCGTTATATAAAGATACTGTTAAAAACATCTACGGAAAGCTGCTGAAGGAAAAACCGAAGCCGATTATAGATGTTGATACTGACGACGGTTACATAACCGTATGGGGCGATATAACAAAGACTGAAATACGCGACACAAAGCGCGGTAAAAGCAAAATATTTAATTTTGACATATCCGACTATACATCTTCAATAACCGTTAAAATGTTTGAGGACAAGCATATTATCGACCCGCTGACCGAAAAGCTTAAAGAGGGCAGTGCTGTTATTATCAGCGGCGGTTATCAGTTTGATACATTTTCAAATCAGTATGTTCTTCGGCCAAGCTCAATATCATCAGTAGTTAAAATTGAAAAAACTGACGACGCTGCCGAAAAGAGAGTTGAGCTTCATCTTCACACCTCACTGTCGGAAATGGATGGTATTACATCTCCGAAAAAGCTTATAAACCGTGCAATCAAATGGGGGCACAAGGCCATTGCCGTTACCGACCACGGTGTTGTTCAGGCCTTGCCTGAAGCATATAATGCCGCCAAAGGCAGGATAAAGCTTATACTCGGTATGGAGGGGTATCTTGTTGATGATGAAAAATACCCCGACTTTATGAGCCTTAAATTAAAGCAGTTTAAAAGGAATCATATAATACTTCTTGTTAAAGAGGATACCTCTCTTGACGAGAGCATTCCCAAGGAAGAAAGAGCCTACGGAAGGAAAAATCTGTATGAGCTTATATCCTCATCAAATATAAATACCTTTAAATCAAGACCGCTTATTCCAAAAAGCTTGCTTTCCAAAAAAAGAGGCGGCTTGATTATCGGCTCTGCCTGTGAGCAGGGCGAGGTCTATCAGGCTGTTCTTAATAACGAAACGGATGAAAAGCTCGAGGAAATTGCAGCCTTTTATGATTATCTCGAAATTCAGCCAAACGGCAATAATGCATTTATGATTAAATCAACAAGAGAGATTCATGCGAATATTCACAGCGAAAAGGATTTAATTAATATAAACAAAAAAATAATTGCTCTCGGTGACAAGCTCGGCAAGCCGGTTGTTGCCACAGGCGATGTTCATTTTATCGATGAAAAGGATGCAGGCTTCCGCGCGATAATTATGGCGTCAAAGGGATTTGACGATGCAGACAATCAGGCGCCTCTTTATTTTAAAACCACCGATGAAATGCTTAAGGATTTTGCGTGGGCAGGGGAGCGTGCGAAGGAATTTGTAATTGACAATCCGAATAAAATTGCCGATATGATAATGGACGACATTCCGCCGATTCCGCCGGGAACCTTTCAGCCGCATATTGACGGCGCAAACGAGGAGCTTATCGAAAAATGCCGCTCAATGGCTAAAGAGCTTTACGGTGACCCGGTGCCAAAGATAGTAAGAGACAGATTACAGCGCGAGCTTGACTCAATTATAGGTAATGGCTTCGGCGTGCTTTATGTTATCGCAAAAAGACTCGTTGAGGAAAGTGAGCGTAACGGTTATCTCGTTGGCTCACGAGGCTCGGTCGGTTCATCGCTTGCAGCACATTTCGCCGGTATATCGGAAGTTAATCCTCTGCCGCCGCATTACTACTGCAAAAAGTGTAAGCACAGCGAGTTTTTTACGAAGGGCGAATACGGCTCGGGCTTTGATCTTCCGCCGAAGGACTGCCCTGACTGCCATACGCCTATGAAGCGTGACGGTCACGAAATTCCGTTTGAAACCTTCCTCGGCTTTGACGGCGATAAGGAGCCGGATATCGACCTTAATTTTTCAGGCGAATATCAGTCGCGCTCGCACAGATATACTGAAGAGCTTTTCGGTAAGGAATATGTGTTTAAGGCAGGCACCATGGCAACGGTTGCCGATAAAACAGCATACGGTTATGTTATGAAATATCTTGATGAGCGGGGACTTGCACAGAAAACACCGAGGGCCGAAATTGACAGGCTGACTGCCGGCTGCACGGGTATAAAGCGAACAACAGGTCAGCACCCGGGCGGTATGGTAGTTGTTCCCGACAAATACACGGTTGAGGATTTCACACCTATTCAGTACCCGTCAAATGATGAAAAAAAGGGTACGTACACAACACATTTTGACTTTAAAAATTCACTTCACGATACACTGCTGAAGCTTGATGAGCTTGGTCACGATAATCCTACTCTTTATAAATATCTTGAGGATTCAACAGGTATTTCCGTTATGGATGTTGATTTGTCCGACCCGAATTTATATAAGCTTATAACATCTACCGAACCGATAGGTGTTTCGCCGGATGATATTGACTGTAACACGGGTACTCTTGCAATTCCCGAAATGGGAACTCCCTTTGTCATAGGCATGCTTGAGGAGGCACAGCCGAAAACCTTCTCCGACCTGCTTCAAATTTCAGGCTTATCGCACGGTACTGATGTATGGCTCGGTAATGCGCAGGAGCTGATACAAAACGGCACCTGCACAATTTCACAGGTTATAGGCTGCCGTGATGATATTATGACCTATCTTATTCATAAAACAGAAGAATATGAAAGAAATACAGGCAAAAAATCTCCGCTGACAAAAAAGGATTGTTTTAAAATTATGGAATATACCCGTAAGGGCAAGGCGCCTAAAGAGCTGCCGCCATATGAGGAAGCAATGAAGGCCGTCGGCGTAGAGCAGTGGTATATTGACAGCTGTTACAAAATTAAATATATGTTTCCCAAAGCACATGCCGCTGCCTATGTTATAGCAGCGCTTCGTCTTGCGTGGTATAAAATTTATTATCCGATTAATTTTTATTCGGCATATTTCACTGTGCGCGGCGATGCTATTGATGCAGTTGCCGCCGTTAAAGGAAAGGCTGCCGTTAAGCAAAAAATGGAGGATTACCGTGAAAGGCGAAAAAACGGCAATGTCACTGCAAAGGATGATTCGACTTATGTTGTAAATCAGATTGTTATTGAAATGCTTGCAAGGGGAATAGAATTTTTGCCGGTTGATATTTACAAATCCGACGCAAAGCTTTACCGTATTGAAAACGGCAAAATCCGTCTGCCGTTCGGTGCTATAGACGGTATCGGCGAAAATGCCGCTAATGCCATTGCAAATGCAAGGGATAAAGGCGGGGAGTTTATGTCTTGTGATGACTTAATGGCAAGAGCCGGTATCGGCAAAAGCGTTGTCGAATCTTTGAAAGAAACAGGTGCCCTCGGTGATATGCCGGAATCCGATCAGATTTCTTTATTTTAAAATATACTTGACATTAGTGCGGCAGTGTGGTAGCATATTAACACTCTACCACGCTAAAGTATTTGCCGGTCATAGAGATATATTGAGCTGTTTGCAGCCTGAAAGACTATGGTGATTAAAATGAAAAGATATTCAAAAATTACACCCCAAGGCAGCAGGGATTTGCTGTTTGAGGAATGTGATGACAGAAGGAGAGTTGAAACCACACTTTCCGATCTCTTTAAAGAATACAGCTACCGCAAGGTTATGACGCCTGCGATTGAATACTTTGATGTTTTTAAAAGTGACAATCTCGGTATTGAACCCGAGGAAATGTATAAGCTTTCAGACAATATGGGCAGAACAACAGTTCTTCGCCCTGACAATACAGCACCGATTGCACGGCTTGTTGCGACAAGGCTCTCTTGTGAGGATTTCCCCGTAAGGCTGTATTATAATCAGAATATTTATGTCAGGAACACTAAGCTTAACGGCAGGACAGACGAAATTGCCCAAAGCGGCATTGAGCTTATCGGGGACGGCAGCCTTGATGCCGATATAGAGGTTATCAAAATTGCATATGAAGCATTGAAGCGAAATAATGTAAATTCATTTAAGCTTGAGCTTTGCCACGCCGGATTTTTCAACTGCATACTTGATAAAATGGATTTAACGCCATCGCAAAAAGCTGACATATGCAGTTTTATTGAGGGCAAAAATTATTCGGCTCTCGGCGATTTGCTTGACAAAATAGGCGATTCCACCGAGGCAAGGGTAATAAAACGGCTTCCGCGGTTATTCGGCGGTGTTGATGTTATTGACAGTGCAAAGCAGTTATATAATGATAAAAATGCCAATGACGCGCTTGATTATTTAAGAACGGTTTATGAAAGGCTCTGTGAGCTTGGCTTCGGCAATAATGTGCTGATTGATTTGAGCCTTGTCAACAGGAGCAATTATTATACCGGCGTTATTTTCCGGGGCTATGCTCAGGGCAGCGGTGTTACCATTGTTTCGGGCGGCCGATATGATAACCTTATCGGTGAGTTCGGTCTTGATGCTCAGGCGGTCGGCTTCGGCGTTAATGTCAGTGCGCTGTGTGATGTTATGCACGAGCAGATTAATATTGACCGTCCTCTTCGTATTGCCCTGACAAAGGGCAGGCTTGAAAAGTCGTCGCTTGCTCTTTTTAAAACTATGGGGCTTGATACAAGTGAGCTTGAAAATAAAGGGAGAAGACTTATTTTGCCCGTAGGCGATTATGAGGCGGTTTTATCAAAAGCGCCGGATGTAATAACCTATGTCGAGCACGGCGTTTGCGATATAGGCGTTGCCGGCAAGGATACAATAATTGAGCACGGCAATTCTTTTTATGAGGTAATTGACCTTGATATAGGCAAATGCCGTTTTGCACTTGCCTGCCCGAAGGGTACCGATTTCTTTTCGGGCTATAAAAGAAAGACAGTTGCAAGCAAATACCCCAAGGTTGCAAAGGAATATTTCAAATCAAAGGGTATGGATGTTGATATTATAAAAATTGAGGGAAGTGTTGAGCTTGCCCCGCTTCTCGGTCTTGCCGACGGTATTGTCGATATCGTTGAAACAGGCTCAACATTAAAAGAAAACGGACTTGAAATTGTTGATGAGATTATGCCGATTTCTGCAAGGGTTATAGTCAATATGGCTTCAATGAAGCTTCGCAAGGATGAAATAGAATCATTTTTGAACGATTTGGAATTGGCGTCAAAGGTATAGGAGGATAATCATGAATATCACAAAGGCAAACGGTAAGGCAGAATATGCTTTGATTGAAGGTCTGAAAAAGCGTGCAGGCGAAACCGACAAAAAGGTTATGGATATAGTCACAAATATAATCAACTCCGTAAAGGAGCAGGGCGATGAAGCTGTAAGGGAGTTTACGGTTCGCTTTGACGGTTCACTGCCTAAAAAAAATGTTATTGAAAAGGATGAGCTTAACTCATATCTTGATATGGTTGATGAAAGCTTTAAATCAGCAATCATCAACGCAAAGAACAACATTTATGATTTTCACAGCCGTCAGGCACAGCAGTCATGGATGACTGCAAAGGAAAACGGCGTTATTATGGGTCAGCGTGTTCGGGGACTTAAAAGAGTCGGCATATATGTACCGGGCGGCACCGCTGCTTATCCGTCCTCTGTTCTTATGAATGCAATTCCCGCAAAAATAGCAGGCGTTGAAGAAATAATAATGGTTACTCCTCCTTCGAGGGACGGAAATCCAAACCCCGATATTATGGCGGCAGCCGCCGTTGCAGGCGTTGATAAGGTGTTTCTTGTCGGCGGCGCACAGGCTATAGCCGCTTTGGCTTGGGGAACCGAAAAAATACCGAAGGTAGATAAGATTGTCGGTCCGGGCAATATATATGTTGCAACAGCAAAAAAGCTTCTTTACGGCACTGTGGATATTGATATGATTGCCGGTCCGAGCGAAATTCTGATTGTTGCCGATAAATCCGCGAAGCCGTCATTTCTTGCTGCCGACCTTATGAGCCAGGCGGAGCATGACAAGCTCGCCTCAGCAATTCTGCTTACAACCTCAAACGATATTGCAAAAGCAACCGCAAGGGAAATCGACAGGCAGATTAAATATCTTGACAGGCAGGAGATAATTGAAAGCTCTTTAAATAATTTCGGGGAAATAATTGTTTGTGAAAATTTAAAGCAGGCAATCAAGTTTGCCAACGAGCTTGCTCCGGAGCATCTTGAGCTGTGCGTTGAGGAGCCGCTTAAATATATAGGCATGCTTGATAATGCAGGCTCTGTTTTCCTCGGCAATTACAGCCCTGAGCCTCTCGGCGATTATTATGCCGGTCCAAACCATGTTCTGCCTACAAGCGGCACTGCGAGGTTTTTCTCCGCACTGTCGGTTGACAGCTTTATAAAGAAAAGCTCATTTATATATTACACTGAAAATGAGCTTAAAAATGCAAAAAATGATATCATTAATCTTGCAAATACCGAAGGGCTTACTGCTCACGCCAATTCAATTAAGGTAAGATTTGAATGAAAATAAATAAAAAATCATTATCGGCTCTTGTTGTGTTCGCTGTTGTGCTTATCGCTTTTTCATATAATTTATTCGCTTCATCAAATTCCGGCGGCAATTCACAGTCCGATGCCTCATATAACGCCGGCAGTCTTGTTGTTCATTTTATTGATGTGGGTCAGGGCGACAGTGAATTTATTGAATTTCCTGACGGAAAATGTATGCTTATTGACGCGGGTGATGATGAGCACGGCAATATTGTTATTGAAAGCATTGAGAGCTATGGCTATTGCGAAATAGATTATCTTATTGCAACTCATCCTCACGCTGACCATATAGGCGGTATGGATGAGGTTGTTGAGCACTTTGATATCGGCGAGATATATATGCCCAAAGCCGTTACTTCAACAAAGACATATGAAAATCTGCTTAACGCAATATCAGATAAAGGCCTGACTATACATACCGCAAAGGCAGGCACGACGGTTAGTGATTGTAGCTATATTGAATTTCTCGCTCCGCTCAGCAACGATTACGATGAGCTTAACAATTACTCTGCCGTTGTTAAAGTAAGCTATGGCGAAACCTCATTTTTATTTACCGGCGACGCCGAAAGCATATCTGAAAACGAAATGCTTTCAAATGATATCGCCGCTCTTGACTGCGATGTCCTCAAGGTTGGTCATCACGGCAGCCGTTATTCATCCACGAGCGAATTTTTAACGGCAGTCAGCCCGAAATACGCGGTTATTTCCTGTGGTAGCGGCAATTCATACGGTCATCCCCACAGTGAAGCCATTGAAAGGCTTGAAGCTTGCGGTGCTGATATTTTTGTTACGGCTGAAAGTAAAACAATAACAATGATTTCAAACGGTAAAAGCATTGATGTTGAGGTGCAGTGATATGGACTGGATTATTGACAGAATTGAAAACGGCACAGCGCTGTGCGAGGCGGGTGACGCAATTATAAGCGTATCTGTCTCGGCTTTGCCTGACGGTATTAACGAGGGTGATGTTATCAGCCTTTATATAAATACAGATAAAACAAAGAAGCGTAAAGATAATATTTCAAGGCTTATGGATAAGCTTTTTACAGATTAAGAGGTGTGACAGTGATATGAGAACTGCAAGGATTGAAAGAAATACAAAGGAAACTCAAATAACCGTATTGCTTAATCTTGACGGCGGTAATGTTGAAATATCTACAGGAATAGGATTTTTTGACCATATGCTTACCGCATTTGCCGTTCACGGCGGCTTCGGGCTTGAGGTAAGCGTTAAGGGCGACCTTGAGGTTGACACACATCATACTGTTGAGGATACAGGCATTGCTTTGGGCGCTGCATTAAAAAAGGCGCTCGGCGATATGAGCGGCATAGTAAGATACGGTTCATTCAGTTTACCTATGGATGAGGCTCTTGCCTATTGTGTGCTTGATATATCAAACAGACCGTTTCTTGTTTTCAAGGCGTCCTTTGAACAGGAGCTTTGCGGCGATTATGAAACCTGTGTTACCGAGGAATTTTTCAGAGCATTTGCAATGAACGCCTGCATTACGCTTCATATAAATGTTCCTTACGGCGCGAATGCACACCATGAGATTGAGGCGATTTTCAAGGCGGTTGCCCATGCGCTTAATATCGCGACAAGAAAAAATACAGACGGCACCGTGCTTTCAACAAAGGGTGTTCTTTAAGGAGTAGGCTATGATTATTTTTCCCGCAATTGATATTATCGGCGGCAAGCCGGTCAGGCTTTATAAGGGCGATTTTTCAACAGCTCGTCAGGTCGCACCCGATGCGCTTGAAACAGCACATTCCTTTGAAAAGGCAGGCTGTGAATGGGTGCATATGGTTGACCTTGACGGTTCGCTTAAGAAGGAGCCTGTCAATGCAAAAACCTTTATTGAGGTAGCCGATAAAACCTCGCTCAAGGTTGAACTTGGCGGAGGAATAAGAACAATGAAGGATATTGAATTTTATGTAAGCAATAATATCAGCCGCGTAATTTTAGGCTCCGCTGCACTTAAAAATCCTCAGCTTGTCAGTGATGCCGTTAAAGAGTTCGGTGACATTATTGCTGTCGGCATTGACGCGAAATCGGGATATGCGGCGACAGAGGGCTGGCTTGAGGGCAGCGATGTGTATTTTGTTGATTTTGCAAGGCGTATGGAGGATATGGGTGTTAAAAACATTATTTATACCGACATCGGCAGAGACGGTACGCTTGCAGGTCCGAATATTGAACAGCTTGAGGAGCTTAATAATTCCGTTTCCTGCAATATTACGGCGTCAGGCGGTATAACAGGTATTACGGATATACTTGCGCTTAAAGATAAGAAACTTTACGGTGCCGTTTGCGGCAAAAGCATTTACGGGGGCACGCTTGATCTTATGGAAGCTGTGGAGGTTTGCAGATGATTGATATTGAAAAGTATTTTAAAAAGGCAGACCTGATACCGGCCGTTATCCAGGAGCAGTCAACCGGCGAGGTTCTTATGCTTGCATATATGAATCGCGAGTCAATGAAAAAAACTCTTGAAACGGGTTATACCTGGTTTTATTCACGCTCAAGGCAGGAGCTTTGGAACAAGGGCGCTGTATCAGGTCATTACCAGAAAATCGTGTCAATTTTCAGTGACTGCGATGATGATACCTTGCTTATCAGGGTTATTCAGACGGGCGCCGCCTGCCATACAGGCAATCACAGCTGCTTTTTTAAAGAAATAAAAGGAGAGCAATAATGGATTATATTAAGAATGAATATCAGGTTATTCTTGAAAGAAGGGCCGAAAATCGTGAGGGCTCATATACCTGCTACCTTTTTGAACAGGGAATTGATAAAATTCTTAAAAAGGTCGGTGAAGAATGTACCGAAATGGTAATAGCTGCAAAAAATAACAATAAGGCTGAAACGGTATATGAGATAACCGACCTTATCTATCACACACTTGTAATGATGGCAAACCTGGGGATTACCCCTGAAGATATTGAAAAGGAGCTTGAAAAAAGAGCTCTTAAAGCAGGCAATTTGAAAAAATTTCATACAGTTGATAAAAATACATAATGTCAGTTAAAAAATGGATTGTTGCTGATGCTGACAAGGAAAAGGCATCACAGATAAGTGAAAAACTGAATATTGATCCGTTTATCGCCTTTCTGCTTGTCTCAAGGGGGATTGACAGTGAGCTTGCCGTGTCAAGCTTTTTATCGTCAAGCTGCGAAATCACCTCTCCCTTTTCACTCAAGGATATGGATAAGGCTGTTGACAGAATTAATAAGGCTCTTGACAGCAACGAAAAAATATGCATATACGGCGATTACGATTGTGACGGTGTAAGTGCAACAGCGCTTCTTTACAGCTTTTTTGAAAGCATGGGAGCCGATGTTATGTATTATATACCTGACCGTCTTGCCGATGGCTACGGTATAAATAATGCGGCAGTTGATTATATTAAATCTCAAGGCACTGATTTGATTATAACCGTTGATAACGGAATTACTGCAATCGACGAGGCTGAATATATTTATTCATCGGGTATGCAGCTGATTATAACCGACCATCATCAGCTTGCGGCGTCTTTGCCGAGAGCTCAGGCGGTTATTAATCCGCACAGGCCCGACAATGACATAGAATTTCGCGAGCTTGCCGGTGTCGGTGTTGCTTTCAAGCTTGCGTGCGCGATTTACGGCGGAGATATTGATGAGCTTCTTGAACAGTATGCCGACCTTGTTGCAATAGGTACAATCGGCGATATGGTATCGCTCAAATCCGAAAATCGCTCATTGGTTAAATACGGCATTGACCTTATTAACCGTGAGAGCAGGATAGGTATTGCCGCGCTGAAAAAAGCAGCAGGCAGTGACGGTGAGCTTACTGCCATAGATATTGCCTATCAGCTTTGTCCGAGAATTAATGCTGCCGGCAGAATGGATAATGCCGGTGTTGCGCTTGAGCTTTTGATTTGTGATGATTATGAGCAGGCTGATTTTATTTCACAGCAGTTAAATACGGAAAATGCTCATCGCCATGAAATTGAGGAAAATATCATTAAATCAATAAAAAGCAGGATTAATAAAGAACCGTCGCTCGTTGATGACAGAGTTATTGTTATTGAGGGCAGCGGCTATCATAACGGAGTTATAGGAATTGTTGCGTCAAGAATTTCCGCGCAATACGCAAAGCCTGCAATAATCATCGGCATTGATGAAAACAATAAATGCACAGGCTCTGCAAGGAGCATTGAGGGTTTTAATATATTTGACGCAATATCCTCATGCGCGGATATACTTACTCATTTCGGAGGGCATCCGCTTGCCGCAGGCTTGGGCATTGAAAAATCGGATATAAGTATTTTCAGAAAAAGAATTAACGATTTCGCAAAAAAAAATTATCGAATCATGCCTGTTGAAACATTGAAGCTTGACTGCAAGCTTTCTCCGTTTTATCTTAATACCGATTTGGTTGACAGCCTTTCACGGCTTGAACCGTATGGCACTGATAATCCGCAGCCGGTATTTGGGCTTTTTAATGTTGTACTTGTCGGTGTAACACCTATAAGCGACGGCAGGCACATAAGGATTGAGGTGCTGAAGAAAGGAAAGACAATTAAAATAGTCTGCTTTAAAACAACTGTAAACGATTTCCCGTACAAAAAAGGCGACAGGCTTGATTTTGCTGTTAAGCTTTCAAAAAATCTATTTAAGGGGAAATATTATCTTTCGGTAAAAAGCATAGGAGTCAGAAGACATGGCATTGATTACGACAGGTATTTCAGTGAGCGCTCTGACCTTGAGCTTTTTATGCTCGGCAATAATCCCGAAACACAGCTTTACCCCGACAGAAATATCTGCGGTATTGTTTATCATTTTTTAAAGCGGAATAACGGCTGGCAGTACAGCATCACCGACTTATACACTGCGCTTGAACAGAATGTTACATTCGGTCAGCTCCATTATGCTCTTTCTGCATTTGAACAGGCAGGGCTTATTAAACGAAACGGCAAAATTGCTTTAAACAAAATCAGCGGCAAGGTCCGGCTTGAAGACACACAAATTTTAAAAACCCTGAAGGGAAGGCTTAATATTGAGTGATACTGTTTATAACGGGGATTATAATGACGGCTTCGACGCTTTTTTCTTAAAGGTCAAGGCTAACCCTCAATATGATTACAGGTTAATAGAAAAGGCATATAACCTTGCCCGTGATGCGCATAAAAATCAACGCAGACGCTCGGGCGAGCCTTATATTATGCACCCTGTTGCAGTTGCCGAAATACTCCTTAAGCTCGGTATGGATAACGAATGTATAGTCGGCGCTCTGCTTCATGATGTGGTTGAAGATACCGAATATAATCTTGATTATATTAAGAATGAATTCGGCGATGAGGTTGCACTGCTTGTTGACGGCGTAACAAAGCTCGGTCAGATACCTCTTTCGACCCGTGAGGAGCTTCAGGCTGAAAATATACGAAAAATGTTTATTGCTATGAACGAAGATATACGGGTTATCATAATCAAGCTTTGCGACAGGCTTCATAATATGCGAACTCTTGAGCATATGCCGGAATATAAGCAGCGTGAAAAAAGTCTTGAAACACTTGAAATTTATGCTCCTATTGCTCACAGGCTCGGTATCCGTCCGATTAAGGAGGAGCTTGAGGACCTGGCGATTTATTATCTTGACCCTATTGCATATAAGGAAATTGAAAAAAATCTGTCTATGAAAAAGGAGCAGGGCGAAAGCTTTTTGAATGACATTAAATCCCAAATAAGTGAAAGAATAATGCCTGTAATGAATAATGTTCAGATAGTGTCAAGGGTTAAATCCGTTCACGGCATATTCAGAAAGGTTTATATAAAGGGTAAGAATTTTGAACAGATTTTTGATATTTACGCTGTCAGAATTATTGTTGATTCAATGATAGACTGTTATAATGCCCTCGGAATTGTTCACGATATGTTTCAGCCCATTCCCGGCAGATTTAAGGATTATATTTCTATGCCTAAGCCCAATATGTATCAGTCGCTTCACACAACCGTTTTGTCAAAATCCGGCGTTCCGTTTGAGATTCAAATAAGAACCTGGGAAATGCACAGAACCGCCGAGTTCGGTATTGCCGCGCACTGGAAATACAAGCTCGGCAAGGGCGGCAAGGACGATATGGATAACCGTCTTGAGTGGATTAACCGTATGCTTGAGACAGGTGATAATACCGACAATGCCGAGGAGCTTGTTAATAATATCAAGGGCGATTTGTCAGTCGATGAGGTTTATGTCTTTACGCCGAGGGGTGATGTCAAATCATTGCCAAAGGGCGCTACGGTTATTGATTTTGCTTATGCCATTCATTCCGAAGTAGGCAATAAAATGGTAGGAGCTAAAGTTAACGGTAAAATAGTCAATCTTGATTATAAGGTTAAAACAGGTGAAATCGTTGAGATTTTAACATCAAATCAGCAAGGCAAGGGACCGAGCCGCGACTGGCTCAATATTGTTACGACAGGCGAATCACGCAGCAAAATCCGTTCCTGGTTTAAAAAGGAAAAGCGTGATGAAAATATTGTTCGCGGTAAAAGTGAGGTTGAGCGTGAATTTAAGCGTAATTTTATTCGCTTTGATGACAACGCGAAATATGAAGCGTTTTTAAAAAAAATTGCCGAAAGGCAGCATTTCGGCGAAATTGATGATTTTTATGCGGCAGTCGGTTACAGCGGTATTCAAATAACGAGACTTATGCCGGGTATTAAGGACGAGTATAACCGTAACTGGAAATCAAAAGATACTGCCGCTTCAAAGCCGCAGCTGAATATTGAAAGCCATTCATCCTCAAAAAATTCAGGCGGCGTAATTGTTGAAGGCATTGACAACTGCCTTGTTAAAATGGCGAGGTGCTGTTCACCTATACCGGGTGAAAAAATAATAGGCTTTATCAACAGGGGAACAGGTCTTACAATACACAGGCGCGACTGCGTTAATGTACCTGAGGATATTGCGCTTTCTCCGGAGCCTGAACGCTGGGTAAAAGCACACTGGGACAGCAATATGCAGATTGACGCGAGATCCACAATTGATGTATATGCCATTGACCGTGACGGTGTTGTGCTTGATATAACAGCGAAAATGGCAAACGCCCATGTAAAAATTCATTCAATCAATGCGCGCCCCATTAACGACGGAAATTGCCTTACAACTATGACAATTTCGGTTAATTCAAAGGAGCATCTTGAAAGCATTGTAAAAAGTCTTAAAAAGGTTGACGGTGTTTATCATATTGAAAGAAGCGGTAAATAATGAAAGCAGTTATTCAGCGTGTAAAATATTCAAATGTTGTTATTGACGGCAGGGAGACCGGCAGCATTAATAAAGGGCTTATGATTCTCCTCGGCGTTGAGCAAAACGATACCGAGCTTGATGCCGATAAGCTTGTAAAAAAAATCCCTGTTTTGCGGATTTTTGAGGATGAGGCGGGTAAAATGAATTTGTCCTGCCTTGATATTGACGGCGAAATCCTTGTTATTTCACAGTTTACACTGTGTGCCGATTGCTCACACGGCAGAAGACCGAGCTTTACAAAATCGGCATCTCCGAATGAGGCAAAGGCACTTTATGATTATTTTGTAAGCGCGCTGAAAAACAGCAGTGTAAAAAAAGTGTCAACCGGTGAATTTGGCGCGGATATGAAGGTGAGCCTTCTCAATGACGGTCCTGTTACGATTATTCTTGAAAGTAAGGAGCTTAAATAATGCTTGAGGTTAAGTGTGCAACCTTCGGTTCGCTTGAAAATAACTGCTATCTTATTACCGACAGCGATACCGCTAAATCAGCGCTTGTTGACTGTACAAATGACGACGGCAAAATGCGCTCGTTCATCGGTATGGCAGATATTGAATATATTTTGCTCACCCACGGTCATTTTGACCATATCGGCGGTGTTTCGGGAATAAAACATTTTACGGGTGCAAAGGTAGTAATATCAAAGAAAGATGAGCATATGCTCTCATCGTCAAAAGCAAGCCTTGCAGCATTTTGCGGCGCAAACCATATCAATGCAGCCGCCGATATAACTGTCAGCGATAACGATACGATTTTTTTGGGCAGCTCAAAAATCACCGTTATGGCGACACCGGGTCATACAAGCGGCGGAGTTTGCTATTTATGCGATGACTGCATTTTTACGGGAGATACACTGTTCTTTTGTTCCTGCGGCAGAACTGATTTTCCTACCGGCAGTTATGAAGAAATGCTCAACAGCTTAAAGAAAATCGCGTCTATACCTGCCGATTTAAAAGTGTATCCGGGTCACGGCAGGCAGTCAACGCTTGCCTTTGAGCGTGAGAATAACCCGTATATTAAAGGTTAGATATGGTACTTAAAATAATTAATCATCAGTTTGAGTTTGATATGAAAAATATATGCATAATGTTTTTTCCGTATGAAAAAATCAGGCATGACGGCAATGATGATATTATCATAATTACTCAAATTGACGGCGGCACGCTTATTGCAGATGCCGAAGTTTACGACAAACGGCTTAAAAGAACATATAAACCGTCAGGCAGTGAGGATGTTCATACCGCAATGTCCGCTCTCCTTTATTCCGTTTTATCGGACCTTTTGGGCTATAAACCGCCGTGGGGGATACTTTTCGGCGTTCGCCCCGTAAAGCTTATGCACAGATATGCAGATGAAATCGGTGAGGAAAGAGCAAGGGATTATTTTGTTAATACCTTGCTTACATCCAATAAAAAAGCAGACCTTGCGCTTGAGGTAATGCGTAACGAAAATAAAATTATCACTCTTTCCCAGGCTGATTCGTTTTCGCTTTATGTTTCAATACCGTTTTGCCCCACGAGGTGCAGCTATTGTTCATTTGTTTCACATTCGATTGAAAAAACAAATTCTCTGATTTCACCTTACACGGAGCTTTTATGCAGAGAGCTTAAGGAAATCGCTGATATTTCAAAGGCATTGTCGCTTAAGCTTGAAACAATATATTTCGGCGGAGGGACACCTACAACGCTCAATGTAAAAGAACTGAAACTGCTTTTAGATGCTATTGAAAAAAACTTTGACCTTTCGCACTTAAAGGAATATACAGTTGAAGCCGGCAGACCCGATACCGTTACCGAAGAAAAGCTACGGGCACTTAACGACGCCGGCATTTCAAGAATAAGCATAAATCCTCAGTCCTTTAACGATAAGGTCCTTGATGCTATCGGCAGGCGCCATACAACAAGGCAGACCCTTGATGCATATGAGCTTGCATTAAAGTGCGGATTTGAAAATATTAATATGGACCTTATTGCAGGGCTTCCCGAGGATGATATCAGTTCGTTTAAAAACAGCGTTGACACTGCCGCAGCTCTCGGCGCGCAGTCAATTACCATTCACACGCTTGCGCTTAAATCAGGCTCTTATTTGTCTGCAAGCGATTTGACGCTTGATTTTGCAAACAGGCTTACCGCCGGCACTATGATTGATTATTCAAATAAAGCATTAAGCGAAAACGGCTATTATCCTTACTATATGTACAGACAGTCAAAATCGCTCGGTAACCTTGAAAATGTCGGCTGGTGCCTTGACGGCAAGGATTGCCTTTACAATGTTTTTATGATGGATGAAACCCACAGCGTTCTGGCAGCAGGCGCCGGTGCGGTTACCCGTCTTAAAGCTTTTAAAAGCGGTAAAATTGAACGCATTTATAATTATAAATATCCCTATGAGTATATTGACGGATTTGATGAAATTTTAAGCCGTAAGAACGCAATATATGATTTTTACGGGAAATACAAATAATTACACCTTTAGTATTGCAATATTCTACCATATGTAATATAATGATAGTGAGGTGATATTATGGGTATCAAATTCAGTGATATATTTAATTCAAATGACATAAATATAAATAATCCCAAAATCGAAGAGGTTTTGAATAAAACCAAGGATGTTGCCGAAGCTGTAGGGAAAAAGAGCGCTGAGCGCCTTGAAATCAGCCGTAAAAAGGTTGAAATTCTCGATGCCAAGGCTAAAGCGTCAAGGCTTTACGAAAAGCTCGGCGAAATATATTATAATTCCTTAAAGTCCGAAGCGCCTGATTTAGAGAATGTTGATGATATAGCAGCAAAAATTTCACAGCTTCAGGATAAAATTGATACGCTGAGCGTTGAGATTGAGGAGGCAAAGGCGCAGTTTAACGATACTGTTTCTGATATGACAAGAAAAACAAAGAATGTCATTCATAGGGAATTTGATAAAACGAATAAGCGCGAGGTTACGGTTGATGCGGTTGATGCCGAAGTAAGCGAGTAATTTTGCAGGAAGTTTAAAGGCAGTACATTTTGTACTGCCTGATTTTTTTGCATAAGGGTGATTGCTTGAAGCAGGGGATTAAGCAAAGGTTTATTTCTTGCGCGTTTTTACTTATTGTATCAACCGTTATAGTTAAGGTGATAAGTGCAGTTTATAAAATACCTCTTACCTCATATATAGGAGCAACGGGCAGGGGCTATTTTTCGGTTGCATATAACCTTTGTATGCCGATTCACGCAATCACCATGGGGGCGTTGCCGGTAGCATTGACAAAGCTTGTCAGCACATATAATGTCAAGGGCGATGCGCTGAAGCTTGCCGCGGTAAAAAAAGCTGCGCAGAAGCTGTTTTTGATTGCAGGCATTTCAGGGCTGATAATAATGCTTGCCGTTTCAAAGCCATATACATCACTGATTGCATCAAGCCCAAACAGCATATATACCGTTTTGGCTCTTGCACCGTCTGTGCTTTTTTCGTGTCTTGGCTCAAGTCACAGGGCATTTGCCGAAGGCTTTCTTGATATGAAGCCGACCGCCGCTTTCCAAACCATTGAGGCTGCATTTAAAATGGTTTTCGGTCTGCTGCTTGCAAAATATTCAATGAGCAGTATGTATGGCTTTTATCTTGAAAACGGCACGGTGCTCGGCGTTAATATGTTAAATGAAAAAGAGGCTTTGTCGGCGATATATCCCATAACATCGGCATTCGCGATGCTTGGTGCAACAATCGGCAGCATAGCGGGCTATTTATTTGTATTAATCTATGATAAAATTAATTTCAAATATCCATGCTCCGATAAATCACTTGTAAGGCTTACATATAACGAGCTTCTGTCGTTTGGCTGTGCGCTTGCAGGAGCCGCGGCTATTCAGAGCATTGCCAATTTTTTTGATACCTCTGCAATTCAGTATTGCCTGTCGCTCTGTGACGCGGCTGTTCTTGCACGGCAATATTCAGTCAGCTCAAATGATGTCTTGTCATATGTTTTCGGTATTTATGCGCTTGACCTTGATTTTAAAAATCTCATACCATCGCTTGTTATGGCGCTTGGTGTTACTGCCGTTCCGGCAATAAGCAGCGCCTATGAGGGAGGGAGCGATAAGTTCCCGTCACTGCTTTCAAGCATATTAAAATACACGGTTATTCTTTCGCTTTTCGGCGGACTTATGCTCTCTTTGTTTTCAAATGAAATATTGACGGTTTTCTATGAAAACAGCAATCCCGATATTGTTGAAAATTCAAATTCGCTTTTGTTTTGGTTCGGCGTTACCGCATTGCCTTGCGCGCTTGCATCAACTACAGTTTACTGCGTTCAGGCACTCGGCTTTGCAAAAAATACAATCGCACCGTTTGCTGTGTCTGCAATAATAAGGGCCGTTATGAATTATATTCTCATACCTGATGAACGCATAAACATTATCGGCTCTGCTTTTTCAAATTTTGCAGGCTTCGCGCTTATAGCTGTATGGAATTTAATAACAATCAGAAATAAAACAAAAGTAAGAATAAATATAAATGCAGTATTTGTTAAGCCCTTACTTGCTGCTGCTGCGGTATTTTTTGCAGTATCTTATTTAAAAAACCATGCTGCCGTCGTAAATAATACCGTTATTTATTTGATGATATATTCGCTTATTTTACTTATTTTGTATGCATTAATACTTTTTTCGACAAAAAGCATAACACTCAGCGAGATAAAGCATTTTAAATAATTGTAAATTTTATGCTTAAATACTTGAAATTTCCTCATAATTATAGTATATTCTATATGACAAGTTAATCGAAGGCGAGCGGGGATATGGTTGATTTTGAATTTAAAGACAGTTACGATATAAATGATTTAATATCAATTATCACTTTGCTCAGAGCACCTGACGGCTGCCCGTGGGACAGAGCGCAGACTCATAATTCAATTAAAAAGAATTTTATTGAAGAAACATATGAGGTTATTGAAGCCATCAATAAACACAGTATTGCCGGTATGCGCGAGGAGCTTGGCGATGTTCTTATGCAGATTATGCTTCACTGCGAAATGGAGCGTGAGCTTGGCAATTTTGATTTCAGCGATGTCTGCAATGAGCTTTGCGAAAAGCTTATTGTGCGCCATCCCCATGTTTTCGGTGATGTTAAGGCTGAAAATGAAGCACAGGCACTGCAAAGCTGGGATAACGCAAAACAGCAGACCAAGGGCATTAAAAGTCAGTATCAGTCAATGATGAGCGTTGCAAGGGAGCTTCCTGCTCTTATGCGTGCCGAAAAGGTCCAAAGCAAGGCTGCAAAGGTAGGCTTTGACTGGCACGATAAAGAGGGTGCTTTTGATAAAATTTCGGAGGAGATTAACGAGTTAAAAATTGCCGCAGAGCATAGCAATCAGTCGGAGATTGAGGATGAGTTCGGCGATGTGCTTTTTTCCTTTGTCAACACATCAAGATTTTTAAATCTTGACAGCGAGGAAGCATTGACAAAAGCGACTGACAAATTTATCAGCCGATTTAAAATTGTTGAGGAGCTTGCAAATGAAAAAGGTATTTCAATGAAGGCTTCTTCACTCGAGGAACTTGATTTGCTGTGGGATAAGGCAAAAGAAATAACAGCTGAAAATTCAGTAAAAACGGAGGAAATTTAAATGAACAAAACAGAACTTGTTGCAGCAGTTGCTGCAAAAACAGAACTTTCAAAAAAGGATGCAGATGCAGCCGTAACAGCAGTATTGGACTCTGTTAAAGAGGCTCTTGCAGACGGCGATAAGGTTGCTCTTGTAGGCTTCGGTACATTTGCCGTTAAGACCCGTGCCGCACGCACAGGCATTAACCCTCTTACAAAGGCTCCTATGTCAATTCCGGAAACAAAGGTTCCTGCATTCAAGGCAGGCTCAGCTCTTAAGGATGCTGTAAAATAAGTTAAATAACTAATAAGGCATCGCTTGTGCGGTGCCTTATTTCTTGGTAACAGCTATGAGATTGGATAAATATTTAAAGGTTTCGAGAATTATAAAAAGAAGAACCGTTGCCAATGAGGCGTGTGACGCCGGCAGGGTTGAGGTCAACGGCAAAACAGCAAGAGCTTCATATGATGTTAAGGTCGGGGATGAAATAAAGCTGACTCTCGGCTCCAATGAACGCAGATACCGTGTTTTGATTGTCGGCGAGCATGCTTTAAAGGAGGATGCAGCCAAAATGTATGAGCTGCTTTAATAAATCAATTATCGCCTGCATAGTATATAGCAGGTGATTTTTATGTCTAATGAAACACAGCATACCTTGAGCCTGACCGACAGGGAAAGTCTTTCAATCACGGGAATTAATGATGTTGACGAATTTAATGACCGTGAAATCGTTGCCGTATGTGAAAGCTCACAGCTTATTATAAGCGGGGAGCTTTTGCATATTGAGGAATTAAGTCTTGATTCCGGTATTCTTACTGTAAGCGGAAAAATAAATTCGCTGACATATGTTGAAAAATTTACATCAAATTCGCTTCTGAAAAGGCTCTTCGGTGGCTGATTCGATTTTCTGTGCCGTGATTGTGGGAATAGGTATGGGTGCGCTTCTTGACATATTCAGATTGTTTCGTTTGATATTTAATGATAAATTTGTTCTTGATTTTCTTTTCTGGGTAATCAGCGCCGTGTGTGTTTTTTGCTACTTGCTTATATTCAATAACGGCGAAATAAGAGTGCTTTATATAGCCGTGATTTTTGCAGGCGGTATTTTTTATATCCTAACCGTCGGCAGGGTTACTCTCGCTGCCGAAAAAGCATTGTCCGAAAAGATTAAAAAATGGTTAAAAAGTTTAAAAAAAGTGTTGCAATTTATATACAGTATATATTATAATATTAAAGTAAGATTGCGAAGCCTAAAGCGTGCGCGCGCGGGAGAATGCCATGACAAAGGAAATCAAAAAAAGCAACAATAGATTTAAAGACTTTTTTTTAAACAAAAAAAATATTCCTCTTGTTTTTATAATTGCGCTGCTTGTTGTTTTGTTTGTTTTTTCAGGCGTGAGTGTTGTTAATCAGAATGCCGATATAAGCCTTCTTGAAAGACAAAAGGAAGAGCTTGAGGTTAAATATGAGCAGCAGCTTGAAGAAAACGAAAGCCTGCAGTCAGTCCTTGACAATGAAGATAAGGACGATTACATTGAGCAAAAGGCTCGTGAAAAGGGCTATGTAAAAAGTGACGAAATTGTTTTTTATGATATTTCAGCAGGCGAATAGATAAACGGACCGGGTAATCGCTCGGTCTTTTTTGCGTATTATGAGGTACTTATATGAGAGAAATTGCTGCGTCAAAAATTTCAGAAACAGTAAAACAGCTTGTAATTGAAGCAAATAAAATTCTTCCCTACGATTTGGTTGAGTGCATTGAATGCTCACAAAAGCATGAAAGCAATAAGACCGCCGAATCTATCTTATCGGACCTTCAGTCAAACCTTTCGGCGGCAAAGGAGCTTGATATACCGATTTGTCAGGATACGGGAATGGCAGTTATATTTATCGAGCTCGGTCAGGATGTTCACATTACCGGCGGATTTCTTGAAGCTGCTGTAAATGAGGGCGTAAGATGCGGCTATACCGATGGTCTCCTTCGTAAATCGGTTGTATGCGACCCGTTTAAAAACCGGGTCAACACAAATGATAACACGCCTGCAATAATTCACACAAAAATAGTTGAAGGCGATAAGATTAAAATTACCGCCGCGCCAAAAGGCTTCGGCAGCGAAAATATGAGTGCGCTTAAAATGTTTACACCTTCGGCAAAAAGGGAGGATATCGTGGGCTTTGTTGTTGACACGATAAAAAAAGCCGGCTCTAATCCGTGTCCCCCTGTTGTTGTGGGAGTTGGCATAGGCGGCGATTTTGAATACAGTGCAATACTCGCCAAAAAGGCTCTTTGCCGTAGCGTAAGTGTAAGAAACAGCGATGAGTTTTATGCCGATATGGAAAATGAAATGCTTGAAAAAATCAATCAGCTTGACATAGGTCCCCAAGGCTTCGGCGGCAAAACGACCGCCCTTTGTGTTAATATTGAAACATATCCGACGCATATTGCCGGTTTGCCTGTAAGCGTTAATGTGGGCTGCCATGTTACAAGGCACGCAGCAAAAATAATTTAAAGGATTTGCATATGTATTTAAAAATGGCTGCCCCCTGTCTTTTGGGGCTTGAAGGCTTGGTCAAAAACGAACTTAAATTAATGGACGCCCAAAATGTTACCGCTCAAAACGGCAGGGTGTTTTTTGAAGGCAATGAAAGCATACTTGCAAGGGCAAATATAAATTCAAGGTTCAGCGAAAGAATATTGATTGTATTGGACAGCTTTAAGGCTGTTACATTTGAGGAACTGTTTCAGAGAGTTAAAGCTTTGCCGTGGTCTGAATTTATAGGCTCTACCGATACATTTCCCGTCAAGGGCTACAGTATAAATTCCTCTCTCCACAGCGTTCCCGACTGCCAAAAAATAATAAAAAAAGCAGTTGTTGAAGCCTTGAAAGAAGATTATAATATTTCATGGTTCGATGAAAGCGGTCCTGTCCATCAGATTCAGTTTTCGATTATGAAGGACGAGGTTACAATAATGCTTGATACAACAGGCAATGGGCTTCATAAGCGCGGTTACCGCCCGGAAGCAAACGCTGCCCCGATTCGTGAAACTCTTGCCGCTGCGCTTTGCAGCTTGTCACGATTAAAGCATTATCATATGCTTTATGACCCGTTTTGCGGCAGCGGCACCATTCTTATTGAGGGCGCAATGCTTGCAAATAATATTGCTCCCGGTATAAACAGAAATTTCGAGTGCGACAGATGGGGCTTTCTGCCGGAAAGAGTATGGCGAAAGGAGCGTGAGCGCTGCCGTGATATTATAAAAACCGATACCGATTTTACGGCGTTTGGCAGTGATATTGACTATCACGCATTGGAACTGACGATGAATAATGCAAAGCGCATTAAGGTTGATAAATTTCTTCGCCTCAATAAGTGCGATATTAAAGACTTTACCCCCTCTACCGAAAAGGGTACGCTTGTTACAAATCCTCCCTACGGCGAGCGGATGCTTGATATCGGAAATGCCGAGGCTTTATATAAAGTTATGGGCGAAAAATTCGTTTCAAAATACGGCTGGTCATACGGCATTATCTCACCTGATGAGGATTTTGAAAGAATTTTCGGCAGGAAAGCAGATAAACGCAGAAAGCTTTATAACGGTATGATTAAATGCCGCTATTATATTTATTTTAAGTAAGGAGCAAAAAATGGATTATAAAGACAAATATCAGCAGTGGCTTTCATTTGCTGACGAAGCAACAAAAAACGAGCTTGAAGCAATTAATGATGAAAAAGAAATTGAGGACAGGTTTTATAAAGACCTTGCTTTCGGTACAGGCGGACTTCGTGGTATTATGGGTGCAGGCTCAAACCGTATGAACAAATATACTGTCGGCAAGGCAACGCTTGGTCTTGCAAGATATTTGAAAAGCAAAAACGACGGTGATATTTCCGTGGCAATAGCCTATGATACCCGCAACAATTCACGCTTTTTTGCACAAACCGCCGCAGGCGTTTTTGCCTCTCAGGGGATTAGGGTCAATATTTATGAAATGTTTGTTCCTGTTCCGGTGCTTTCATTTACAACACATTATCTGAACTGCACGGCCGGAATTATGATTACAGCATCACATAATCCAAAGGAATATAACGGCTATAAGGTTTATGACAGCAAAGGCTGTCAGTTTTGCACACAGGACGCTGAAAATGCCATCGCTTATATAAATGACATTACCGATTATTCATCTATTCCTTTTGCGCAAAATGATGAACTTATCAGGTACATCGGAGAAAGTGAGCTTTCGGCATTTCTTGATGAGGTTAAAAAGCAATCTCTTTATGAAGAAAAAAGCGATATAAAAATTGTCTATACTCCTCTTCACGGTACCGGCAATATCCCTGTAAGGCGGGTGCTTAAAGGGCTGGATGTAAGCGTTGTTAAGGAGCAGGAGCTTCCCGACGGTAATTTTTCAACCGTGCGTTCGCCTAATCCCGAAGAAAAGGACGCCCTTACAATAGCCATTGAAAAAGCAAGGGAAACAGATGCTGATCTTGTTTTGGGCACCGATCCCGACTGTGACAGGGTAGGCATTGCCGTTAAAGACGGCGATGATTACAGGCTCTTTACAGGCAATCAGACAGGCGCACTGCTCGTTAAATTTGTTCTTGAGATGAAAAAGCCGCAGCTTAATGAAAAATCAACTCTTGTTAAAACAATTGTTACATCAGAGCTTGGTGCAAATATCGGCAGGAGCTATGGACTACGGGTTGAGGAAACATTAACCGGATTTAAATATATTGGTGATAAAATCAATAAATATGAGCAGACCGGCGAACAGGAATTTGTTATAGGCTATGAGGAATCATACGGCTATCTTGTCGGCACACACGCAAGAGATAAGGACGCCGTTGTTTCATCAATGCTAATCTGTCAAATGGCAGCGTGGTATAAAAATCAGGGCAAAACTCTTGTTGACGGTCTTAATGAAATCTATAGTGAATACGGATATTACCTTGATTACCTTGACTCTTTTGTACTTAAAGGCAAGGACGGCGCCGAGAAAATACAAAAGCTTATGACATATTTTCGCGGCAAAGGTACTGCTCTTTTTGACGGTATAAAGCAGATTGTCGATTTCAGTACCGGTATTCGTGATTTGCCGAAGGAGAATGTGCTTAAATATATTTGGCAGGACGGTTCTTGGATGGCTGTAAGGCCGTCAGGCACCGAGCCTAAAATCAAGGTTTATTATTCAATTATTGATAAAAACCGCGACAATGCCAAACTAAGGCTTGACAGTATCAGAAGTACAATTAAAGCAATTATTGATTAATCAGGAGATATATTTGATATGTTAAAGGTTCAGTCATATGTTGAAAATATATTGCAGCCAAAGCTTCAGGGTGACGGCGGCTGGGTAGAGTTTGTGTCACTTGACGCAAATGAGCTTACCCTTATATTCAGGGGCGAATGTTCAAAATGTCTTATTCTCCACCGCTGTACAGATTGGATTGAGGAGCAAATAAAAAGGGATTTGAATAAATCGGTAAAGGTTACTGCAATCAGGAAAAAACCCTATTTTCAAGATGTATAAGGTGGTGTGATTAATGGCTCATATTAAAGTTGTAAGGCGTTCAATGCGCCCTGAAGAATGGACGGATTTGCGCTTCGGCTGGCTTAAAAGGTATATTTATGAAACCAAGTGGGAAATTAAAAACCTTATGATAAGGGATGCCCGTCAGATAAGCGAAATGGAATTTGAATATTACAGCACAGATTACCGTTTGCTTAATAAGGGCGATATGTATTTTACTCCCGACGGAACGGCGTTTATTAAGGCTGATGTTGATATACCAAAGCAGCTCAGAGGCAGGGAGCTGTGGTTTTCGCTTAAAACCGCTGCTGAAATTTGTGTTAAGGTCAACGGCAGGTATGTCGGTGGTGTTGACCCTAACAGAGAGCGTATGCTCCTTTCGCCTTATATTGATGATAATCAAACTCTTCATTTTGAAATGATGGGTTATAACCGCTCAAAGCCTGACGATGAGCGTAATCCCGAAAGTCTTTCCGTTCGCGGCTGCCGCCAGATTTTTGAGGGTGCATATATATGTGTTGTAAATCATAAGGTTCAGAATCTTGTGTGGGATTTTGAGCTTTTGCTTGATATTGCAAAAAGCGATTTGTTTAATGAGGATTACAGAAATTTCCTTAATAAAGAGCTTAATAATGCAATGAATTTAATTGACTTTGACAGTGACGCCCTTGAGGGTGTTGAGGAATGTCAAAAATATCTTGATGATGTTGTATTTGCAAATGATAACTACAAGGGCAGCGGCGATGTTGCGCTCATAGCTCATTCGCACCTTGATATTGCTTATTATTGGCGAAGGATACACGCTGTTCAGAAAAACCTTCGCACTGTTCTTATTCAGTTAAGGCTTATGGACAAATATCCCGATTTCAAATACACTCATACGCAGCCGTATGTTTATGAAACACTTGAAAAATATTATCCCGATGTTTTTGAGGAGCTGAAGCTAAAGGTTGCAAACGGTCAGTTTGAGCCGGTAGGGGCTATGTATGTTGAGCCTGACTGTAATATTCCGTGTGCCGAATCGCTTATTCGCCAGTGCCTTTACGGCCAGATGACATACAAAAGAATGTTTGGCAAAACGGTTAATAATGCTTGGCTGCCCGATGTTTTCGGCAACAGCTGGATTTTGCCGCAGATACTTAAAAAAAGCGGCGTTGATTATTTTGTTTCAAATAAAATGTCAACCTGGAACGATACAAACCGTTTCCCGCATAATAATTTTATTTGGCGAGGTATTGACGGAAGCGATATTTATGCCTGTGTTCCGCCCACACATTTCATAACCTGGAATATGCCTTCGCAGATACAGGAAAACTGGGAGGCTTATATTGATAAGGACTGCGGCGGTCAGACTATGAATATGTTTGGCTACGGTGACGGCGGCTCAGGCTGCACGGAAGAAATGATTGAGCTTATGCACAGATTTGATAAGCTGTCAATTATGCCGAAATGTCAGCACATGGGCGGCGCCGAATATCTTGAAAAAAATCTTAAAAACAATAAAAATCTTGCGGTGTGGGACGGTGAGCTTTATCTTGAAATGCACCGCGGCACCTTTACTACAAAATCGCATATGAAGCGTGCTAACAGAATGCTTGAGTATAAGCTTCGCAACGCAGAAATGCTCTCTGTTTTCAGAGGCGAGGATAATACGGAAAAGATAACGGGGCTTTATAAAAAACTGCTTATCAATCAGTTCCATGATATTCTTCCCGGCTCACATATTCACCCTGTGTTTGAAGATGCAATGGCTGACTACGAAGAAATAGACAAAGCGCTTGACGGGATTATCGGCACCGGCAGCAAGTATTTTAATACCCTTAATTTTAAGCGAAGCTCACTTACATTTATCCCTAATAAAAAGGGAACATCAACAAGATACGGCGTCAAGGGCAACTGGGTAATTCCCGATATTCCGGCGCTTTCCTCTAAAAAAATCCGTTGCGTCAAATATAGGGATGAATGGATTAGCATCGGCGATACAGTTGAAACTCCTTATTATTGCGTGCGTTTTAATCCCGATGGCTCTGTTTCGTCACTGTTTGATAAAGCAGCGCAAAGAGAATGGGTAAACGGTGATTTCAATAAGCTTAAAATTTACAGCGATTGTCCCGGCAATTACGACGCATGGGATATTTTGCCGAATTACAGGGATGTTCAGGTGCCGATTGAAATAAGCGAGCCCTTGTCCCTCTGCGAGCTTGACGGCGAATGTGCAGTTTTTAAAGCTGTTCTTTCAACCGAAAAATCAGTATGGACAATGCTTATACGTTTATTCAGGCGCAGCCGCGGTATTGAGGTTGAAAGCATTGTTGACTGGAATGAAAAGCATAAGCTTGCAAAGGCGGAATTTGGATGCAATATTCTTTCAAGAAAAGCGCTTTGTGACACTTCTGCAGGCTTTATTGAGCGTGAAACTCACAAAAATACAAGCTGGCAGCAGGCGCGCTTTGAAGTCTGTCACCATAAGTGGGCGGACCTTTGCGAAACCGACGCGGGTATTGCAATAATAAATGACGGCAAATACGGCATCGGCTTTGACAATAACACAATGTCGCTTTCACTTCTTCGCGCGACAATCAGACCTGATGTTACAAGCGATATGGGACTGCATAATTTCTGCTATATGATTATGCCTCACAATACCGATTTTGTCAGCGCCGGTATAAATAAGCTTGCGTTTGAATATAATATTCCTCTTGTTAAGGCTGATGTTGAATGTACTTTTGAAGCCTTTGAGCCGCTATATATGCAGGCTGTAAAAAAGAGCGAGGACAGTTCAATGACTGTTATCCGCCTTTCGGAGCAGGACGGCAGAAGGGGCAAAATTGCTCTTTCACGCAAGGTTAAGCTTTTAAATATGCTTGAAGAGGTTGAAGGCGAAACAGATGTTATTGAATATAAGCCTTTTGAGATTATAACCATCGGGGTGTGATTATGACAAAGCCGCAGATAATACTTATTGCTGCCGCAGTTATTCTCGTTTTAGGCATAATAATTTTTCCTATTATAAACAGACACTCCTTTCGCAGACTGCCTTATGACCAGCAAATACGCATTCTTATGAAAGAGGCGAAGGGCCTTACATATTTTAAAAATGTATCAAAAGGCAGCAAGGGTACTCTCTATTATGTTAAAAACAAAAGGAAAATATTGATTTTTCCCTGGGTGATTAACGACGGCAATATGCTTGTTATTAAGGAAAAACCGTTTGAACGCTGGGATTATCCCGAGGAGCAGGAGCCTTTAAATCAGGATGAATATAATCAGCTTCTCGAGGAGCTTGAAAAGTTCAACAAAAAAAGTCTTGTAAAAATAATATTTAAATAAACAACACAATTTTGATTATCATTGCGTTATGGCATAAAAATTCTCCGGGCTGATGCCTTGGAGGATTTTTTATGCGGTAATTGTACAAGTATTTTTCGACTGATAAATTTTACATTTTTTCAAGCACCTTAAACACTGCCCCTGAAAGCAGCAGCCATATAATTGAAAACGGCAGGCAAATCTGCCCCAAGAAATTAAACGGCATTTTTGAATAATCCCAAACCTCCTCCTTCAGTCCGATGTTGAACCATAAGCCGAGCACAAGCTCAACTCCCGTAATGATTATTGTGCCCAATATGCATTTTTGAACAAATGTAAGGCTTGTGTTTTTTGAAATATAGAAAAAAGACGCAAGCACCACTGCACCTGCAAAAAACATTGAGTAATGTGTTCTGCCTCGCCAAATTATTTCTATTGTGCAGTACCCGAAGCCGCCGAGCAGAGCGACAAACAAATAAATAAAAAAATTTCTCATAATTGTATTATTGTGTATTTTATGCTAAAATACTTTTAGAAAATTTAAGGAGGTCCGGTATGACACTGTCAAAAGCGGCAAAAATTATAATCAGAGTGCTTGAACACGGCGGCTATGATGCATACGCAGTCGGCGGATGCGTTCGTGATTTTATTATGGGCAGAAAGCTTAATGATATTGATATTGCAACCTCCGCACAGCCTGAGGAAATGATAAAGGTATTTGACGATAACTCCGTCAGGCATTTTGAAACAGGCATTAAACACGGTACAATAACGGCGATAGCCGATAATGAAAATATTGAGGTAACAACCTTTCGCACAGACGGCGATTATCTTGACAGCCGACATCCCGAAAATGTTACATTTGTAACAGATATCAAGGATGATTTATCACGCAGGGATTTTACAATTAATGCACTTGCATATAATGACAAAACAGGCATAATCGATTTGTTCGGCGGAGTTGAAGATATTGAGAAAGGGCTTATCAGAGCTGTCGGCAATGCCGATAAAAGATTTAAGGAGGATGCGCTTAGAATTATGCGCGCCCTTCGTTTTTCGTCGGTGCTGTCTTTTGACATAGAGGAAAAAACAAAAAAAGCATTATTTGAAAACAAAGAGCTGCTTAAAAATGTTTCAGCCGAACGGATATATGCCGAGCTTTCAAAGCTTTTAATGGGTGATAATGTTTTTGATGTTCTTGTAAATTATAAAGAAATAATTGCGTATATAATACCTGAGCTTGAACCTATACTTGATATAAGTCAAAATACGAAATGGCATATTTATGATGTATGGCAGCATACTGCTAAATCAGTTGAGTCCGCGCCTAAAGATGCAGCACTGAGATATGCAATGCTCTTCCACGACATCGGCAAGGCCTTCACAAAAACCACAGATGAAAATTCAATCGACCATTTTAAAGGCCATCAGAAAATCAGCGCAGAGTATGCTCAAGCAGCATTTAAAAGGTTAAAGGCGCCGAATACTGTTTGTGACAGGGCAATGGCGGTTATACCCATACACGATATCCATATTTCAACACAAAGAAAAAATATAAAAAAAATGCTTTCAAGGCTCGGCGAAAATACGCTTAAGGATTTAATTGCCGTTAAAACAGCCGATAAGCTTGCGCAAAACCCGAGTCTTACGGGCAGCGAGCTTGAAAATCTTAAGCTGACGCAGGAGGTGCTTAACAGCATTATTGAATCAGGCGAGCCGTTCACGGTTAAGGATTTGGCTTTAAACGGCAACGATTTAATGCAGCTTGGATTTCACGGTGTTCAAATAGGCGGCGTACTTAATTATCTGCTTGATTTGGTAGTATCTGACGAAACTGAAAACAATAAGTCCTCACTTTTGGAAAAAGCAATTGATTATAAAAATAACAGCAATATAAAAAACGAGAGCAGCTGATTACTGTTCTCGTTTTACTTGTGCATCAAAATTTTAATTTGCCGCGTTATCCCATGGCCATGGGTCCTTGAGCCATTCATCGCTGTTAATTCCGTTAAGAGTCAGCGGACCGAATTGCTTTTCAAATTCTTCCTTTGCCGCCTCGTATTTTTTCTTGTAGGTGTTGAACATTTCCTCCGCGTCCTTGTTATTCGGATGTGTATCGCAGAACAGCCTGTATTCAAGCATCGCAAAGCCGAGCGCATTAACCCTCATTAAAAGCTTATCCTTATTCATACTCTCTTAACCATCCTTCCCATAAACGGCTTATTAAGCGCCGGGAATATCGTTCCGTTTTCAAGTCCTTTTTCATCTTCATATGTTATGAGCTCCAGCTGTAACGGAACATATGCCATTGTGACTGTTGCGTCTTCCGGCAGAGCTGTTCTTTTATCATTTTTCAAAAAGCTTGGTTTAAACAGGTCAACATAGTTTTCCATAACTAAACTCCTTTCGTTTTACTAATTCATCTTATGTTAATTTTTCTTATTTGACAAAAAACCATTAAAAAGAATTTACATATAATGGTATAGGAAGTTGAAAATCAGGCAATCCTAATTTTGTAAGAAAGAGGTAAGAAAGTTATGAAGGTGATTTAATTGTTAATCAAACGAGGCGAAATTTACTATGCTGATTTAAGTCCTGTGGTCGGATCAGAGCAGGGTGGAGTGCGTCCGGTATTGATTGTTCAGAATGATGTCGGAAATAAATTTTCGCCGACAGTAATCGCAGCGGCAATAACCTCGCAGCGTGATAAAAACAATCTTCCCACTCATATTGAGGTTGATGCGCATAATTGCGGTCTTGCAAAGGACAGCGTTGTTCTTCTTGAGCAGGTGCGAACCATCGACAAAAGGCGGCTCAAGGAGCGTATGGGCTCTCTTGATAACAACGATATGGGCAAGGTAAATCAGGCTCTAAGCGTCAGCTTCGGTCTATAATATAAAAAACAATCTTAAACAGCGTTAAAATGCTGTAATGGGATTGTTTTATTTTTTTTAATGTGATATTATAACATTTGAAAAGCTGTCCCGCGCCTGCACAGGCGGCGTGTTCACCTTTTCCTTTCAGCGGCAGATGCAATGTGCGCTGAAAAGGGGCAGTACCCTTGACAAATGTTTATGTGAGGTGTTGCCCTTGATTAAAATACATGGAATTTTTAAAACAGGAGGATAATCATTATGATAAGAATTGCCGAATTTCAAAAGGTTTCATTTGAACAGTTTGAAAAGGACTGGCTGAAGGCATTCCCCGAAACAAAGAATGTCAAAGCTGTATATGACGGCATTAAGCTGCCTGAAAGAGCAACCGCCGGTTCTGCGGGGTATGACTTTTATGCACCCGATGCCGTTAAATTTGAAAAGGGGAAATCAACGCTCGTTCCCACAGGTATCCGCGCAAAAATAGAAAACGGCTGGGTACTGTCAATATATCCGCGTTCAGGTCTTGGCTTTAAACACAGATGTCAGCTTGACAACACGGTCGGCATTATAGATTCGGATTATTATAATTCCTCGAATGAGGGGCATATTATGATTAAGATTAGCTGTGCTGCTCACGACGACGGGCACTGTGCGCAGGTGAATGCAGGCGACGGCTTCGCACAGGGAATTTTCACACAGTTCGCAATTACCTATAATGATGCCGCAAACGGCGTCAGAGACGGCGGCTTCGGTTCCACTACAAAATAGTTGTGAAAAGCATATTCAACAAGCAGCCGGGCGTTTGTTTCACGGCAATAATCTGCTGTGCCTTGTGGGGCAGCGCATTCCCTTTTATAAAAATAGGATATAAGTTATTTGACATTCAGCCGGCAGATTACCGGTCACAGATACTTTTTGCGGGTATCCGATTTCTGGCGGCAGGTGTTATTGTTATAATTTTTGCAAGCATCTTATCAAAAAAGCTTATGCTCCCGAAAAAGAACAGCATAGGAAAAATAGGCGTATTGTCTTTATTTCAGACAGTTTTTCAATATACCTTTTTTTATTTGGGACTTGCTCACACTACAGGCACAAAGGCGTCAATTTTAAACAGTACAAGCGTTTTCTTTGCGCTTATTGCCGCATCTCTTATCTTAAAACAGGAAAAGCTTTCGCCGCTGAAGATTACAGGCTGTGTTATCGGCTTTGCAGGTACAGTGATTATAAATCTTTCACAGGGGCAAATTGAAAATTCGTTTTCGCTTTCCGGCGAAGGGTTTATAATAATCAGCTCGCTTTCATATGCGCTTTCATCAGTGTTTATGAAAAAATACAGCGAAAGTGAAAAGCCGCTGTGTTTAAGCGGCTGGCAGTTTATGCTCGGCGGAGCTGTTATGATTATATTCGGCGTTTTATGCGGCGGCAGGATTAATACTTTTAATATTCAAGCAGCGGCAGTAATTATTTATCTTGCTGTTCTTTCTGCTGCCGCATACAGCCTTTGGAGCATACTTCTTAAATACAATGATGTTTCAAATGTTGCTGTTTTCGGCTTTATGACGCCGATTTTCGGCTGCCTGTTTTCCGCGTTGCTTCTTAAAGAAGCAAGTGCGATAAATATATCTCTTACCGTAATATCGCTTTTGCTCGTTTCACTCGGCATTATTACGGTCAATATAACCTATTCGCCGATGTCCCCCGCCTCTTAGGCGGCGGGGTCCATTTCAG
>CAZYDW010000012.1:0-42344 GCA_964646445.1 uncultured Bacteroides sp. | reverse complement strand
CCGAAACGTTGAATGACGGTGCAATGCACCTTATTGAAGCAGCAAGCACGGCGCACAAAATTATTTTGATAAATTTAATTCTGCCCGCGCTGTGCATAATGATAACCTCGCAAGAATAATTTTATCATTATTATAGCCCTTATGCCGTGAATTTACAATATTATTGCTGTATTTTGTCGAAACTTATCTGTGTTTTTTTACAATGGGTGTGAGAGCGATAAGAGATGAAAAAGAGCTGACGAACGAAACGACACGATACGGTTAAGCTGCCGTCTCCTCGTCGCAAGGAGCAATAAATCATTAAATGCCGCAGAAGCATTAAATTTCTGCGGCATTCGTATTTTCAGTTTTTTGTTCGAGGGCAAGTACATTTTTAAAGCTGCCGGTCGCAGACAAACGCGATTACATTTCACTTACAAGCTTGTCATATACACGCTTGCAGTTGTCATTGTCGAGGTAAACAAAAAAATCCTCAACTCTGTCAAGATACCTGTTTTCGCAATCATTGTCAATGAGTGCGGTAAGCTCGTCAACAACGCTGTCCATATCATAACATACCGGACCGAAGCCGTTAATCTCATAATCGAAAAAGCCCTGATCATAAATCTGATTTGCGTAAAACTCATCTTTGTCAAACTGTGAATAAACAATCGGCTTTTTAAGATGAGCAAAGTCAAAAGCAATTGTTGAATAGTCTGTTACAAGGATTGATGATTCTGCAAATACCTTATTGTAATCAATAAAACCGTCGTTAATTCTGAATACATCATTGCCCTTAAAATCAACGCTTTGTTTCATATGAATAGGATGAAGGCAGAATATGCCTTTATAGCCCTTCTCCCGCATTTTTGCAAGCAGTCTTTCGTCATTGATAAGGCCGTTGTAGAATTTAAAGAAATCAGTATTCTTAAACCCGTCAAAGTAAACGCTTGAGGTATTTGCGTCATAGCTTTTCTTAATTGCTCTTCGCCATGTCGGCAGCACCATAATCTGCTTTTTACTGTCTTCATAAAGCAAATCATATCTCGGCAGACCCGTAATGACAAGCTGATCCTCTGTATAAAGATAGCCGTCGTCAATTATGCGCTTTGTTTCGTTAGCTCCCGTGGTGAAGAATACATCAATCTTCTTATTGAATTTATTGAGCCATTTTGAACAGTCACCGCAATTTACACCGTGGTTTGTAAAGTAATATCTGAATTTAAACATATCATTAAGATACGGTCTAAAGCTGTCAAATGGGTTAATAGTAAATTCACCGGCGCTTGAGGATATGATTTTTTCAGCCATAAGGAAGAAATACGGATATCTTTCGTCCTGCGCAAAAATTACCTCGCCCTCGCTCTTGAGTCGGTCAATTACATTCTTTTCGGCATTTTGACCAATCATAAATATCGGTCTTACACCTTTGGGCTTGTGCTCGCAGGTGTATTTAAATATTGCCTCTGCGTTATCACCTGCATTATCAATTCTGTCGGCAAAAATCCACACCTTGCCCTTTGGTGCTTCGCGTGCCTCAAAGTCCTTAAATCTCTTTCTTATCTCGGCAATATTTTCTAATCCGTTTTCATTAAGGTATTTCAAACATCTGCTTTCAAGCACATCTCTTGTTTTTTCGGGATTTGCAGGGCAGGATAACAATATTGAATTTTTATAGCACCTTAAAAGGTATCTGCCGTAAAACTGATAAGCTTCAGGGAATTGAACCTTGTTTGTAACGAACTTACCGTAATTCATACTGATGTTGCACGCGCCGTTCTCAAATTCAAGATACGGTTCAATTTTAAGTATGCCGCCCGCTTCAAGTCCGTCAACAGGGTATTCTATATGATAGTGGTAATAATAATTTTCGTCAATACCGTCAGAGTTTTTTACTGTAACGCCGTGATAATCTGTAAGCTTTTCGGGTACTGCCTTGTCCTCGCCGAGCTTAACAATAAATCTGACATTGCCGTTTTCACTTTTTAAAATCCAGCAGGCAACAAATATATCAAGAATGATTAAGCCGTCTGCAACTTCAGCCTTGCCGACAAGACAGCATTTTGATTTGCTTTTATTTATTTTGTAAAGAATAACATCGTTGAATTTAAGCGCTTGATTTTCCGCGTCAAATTTAAGACTTGATGCAAGGTCAACACCGTATTTAAATTTAATAACGGCAGACTTTCTCAAAATAGTTGTATGTATGGGGACGCTTAAAAGAATCCTGTCCTCTATATTTGAAAGCACCTGCTTTGAAAGAGCCTTGAATTGCTCCGTTTCCTCGTCATTAAGTACCTGCTTGTATGCGTTTTGAGTAAAACGCCAGTAAATGTCATATGAAATCATAGCCTGAACATATGGTATAACCTCACCGAAACGCCGGCGGCTGTATTCAATAAGCTCAAGATGATAGTTGCGCAGTGTATCAATATAAAATGCTTTATCGTAAATCTGCTTGTTAACGGCAGAGTCACCCGCATCTCTCCTTCTGTATAAATACAGAGCCTCGTTAATAAGTCCGTATTTCCCCTTTTTTAATATGAGCTTATTGATGAAAATCGAATCCTCGCCATACTTAAGGTGACAGTCGAAGCGCAAATCGCCGACAGCCTCACGCTTAATAAATGTTGTTGCGGCAGTTGACTGACCTGAATAAAACTCTTCGGGCATACTTAAATCAGCAATTCTTGTGCCGTTTTCAAACTTGTAGTCAAAGGTGTGATAATCATCCCTTGCCTCAAAAAATTTAACTCTTGCGGAAAGCACATCAATTTCATCATAATGAGCTTCAAAAAAATTATATGCGTTCTTAAAAGAGCCTGCCTCCCATTTGTCATCAGGGTCAAGGAAAACAAGATATTTGCCTATTGCATAATCAATTCCTGTATTTCTTGCAGAGCTTACGCCGCCGTTTTCTTTTGCTATATAAAGAATATTTTTAGGGTATTTTTGCTGATAACGAAGGCATATAGCTTCACTGCCGTCAGCAGAACCGTCATTAATAAGAATAAGCTGTATATGCCTTTTGAAATTCAGAGTTTGATTTATGACTGAATCAAGAGCCTCCTCAAGATACTCCTCAACATTGTAAATGGGAACAACAACCGAAAATTTAAAATCCTTGCTCATACATTCTCCTTAAACACAAAATTATTAATATAGCTCTGCCAAAACCTTAAGCCATTTATTTGTCAGCTCATAATCATCATTTTCAAACAAGCTGTTGTGGAGCCTGAAAACAATGTCAATAAACAGTGCTTTTTCAATCACATCGGGATTGGCGATTGCCGAAAAGCAGTCAATCAGTCTTGCCGCGCAAGCTTTAATATCATCACCGCTGTCTGTAAGCTCCGTACCTATAAATCTTGCAATATCAACCTCCCTCGGCGCTATATATCCGATAGGGTCAATCGCTGCAAGCTCGCCATTCTTTTTCATAATGTTATATCTGTGCAAATCGCCGTGAATAAGAGCAAAATCCTTTTCGTCAAATGTTTCTTCAAACAATTTCACTGCCTTTGCAACATAGCTCATTATTACATCTTTTTTGTAGTCAAAACCGGTTTCGTAAAGCTTGTCCTTTAAAATCCGGGAATAGCTCTTAAATTGATTTGAAAGCCCGTCAGGTATTGTGGTTACACAGCTTCCGAGTACTTTACCGAAAAAATCTATCAGCTCGCTGTTACCTTTACCGATACTTATATCTGCATCATCGCAGCGTTCAAGCAGTAAGGCACTGCAGCTGTCATTATAATCATAAAGCTCGCACATAAAGCTTGAGTTAATGCTCTGATAAGAGGAGCGTTCGCTCATATATCTGTTAATGAAGGGCGGTATTATTTTAAGCACACATTTGCCGTATTTAATGCTTTTTGCAAGGAATATAATGCCGAAATGCGAGGTTTTAATAACCTTATATTCCGTAATCTGCCATTCCTTTAAAAGCTCCTCAATACAGCGTTCAAGGTTTTCCACCCACATTTTTGTTTCATCAGGGTAATTGAATTCAAGATACTTGTTAAGCCTTGACACATAATCAAGTATTTTGGAAAAGTCAACATCATTATCCCTTGCTTTAACAAGGGCCTCAAGATATTTGAGGTCGGCAGGATAAGTGAGTTTAAAATTGTTATTAAAATCAAAATAAAGGTGTATTTTGCTGTCGGCAGGCAGCTGCTGCGCAACCTCCGTAAGAGGAGAGGCTTCGTCAAAGCTGTCAGCAAGCAGCCTGAAGTCAAAGCCCTCCGGCGACTGCATAAGATAATAGCGCTCTCTGTCCACCTGCCTGAAATCGCGGCAGCCAAGTGAATCCGTGATTTTCTGCGCTGTAACTACGGCAGCGCTATCATTAAGAAAATCGAAATACTTATCAATCAGCTGCGCAGTTACCATAGGGCGAACAGCGTCGCATACTATCAGCTTGTCACATTCATAGTTTTCGCCGATATAGCTGATAACATTTTTCAGCGTTTTGTTTCTTGTTTCACCGCCGGCAATCATATCAATATCATTTTTTGCACATATGTCTGAAAGATATACACTGTTAGCTTCAATGTTTGTGGCAATAACGATTTTATCTGTCTTGCCGCTTGCAAGCACAGATTCAATAACATACTCAATTACCATTTTGCCGTTGACTTTGTGGAACTGCTTTGGAATATTGCTGCCAAAGCGAGAACCGACACCGTTAGCGAGTATTGCAACTATATTCATATAAAAATCCTTTATTATGATAATAAATTATTAGTTCTATTATATCATTAGTATTTAAAACGGGCAATACCGTTTGCACAATTTTCAATAAGGGCTTGCCCGTCATTTGGGCGCGTCAAGCGTCAGCTTATATTATTCAATATCATCCTCATCAATGATTATTTCATCAACATCTTTTTCATTAACGGTTGTGAGCTTTGCAATGCGGTTAATCTGAATAAATGAAATCAAATCGCCGACTGCGTAAACCACAAGCCCCACGCCCAAAAGTCTTGTCAGAAGCACAATGCTGTCAAACGGATTAACCACAACGATTAATCCGAGTATTATTATGGCAGCGCTTGAAAAAAGAGTTAAAATCCAGCTTTTTAAATCGTTTCGTCTGGCCTCTATTGCCGATACAAGGTCAACAACGCCGCTTATAATTATGAAAAGGCCGAATAAAAATATTACTGCCGATATGATGCTTTCATAATTAACACATATAACAATACCCGCAACTACCGCCATTGTGCCGAGCACGGCAAGCAGCGTTGACCTGAATTTTGCAAAATATGAAACCCATGCGCCTGCACCAAGCAGAATAATTGTTGCGCCGCACAAAATGCTCACGATTGAAACAGCCTCATTGGGCTTTACTATAAGAATAATTCCTATAACCATACCTGCAATTATTGTTATGATTGAAAGTCTTTTTAAATTAATCAAAAATTTTCTCATATAAACTCACATAGCCTTTCCGACTGCAAGCGGCAATCAAAATATCACAATATCCCCGCAACAACCGGGTATTATTATTGATATAACCTATTCGCCGATGTCCCCCGCCTCTTAGGCGGCGGGGTCCATTTCAGAATTTCAGTGGGAGTGATAATCTCCCACTGAAACCCTGAGGAGCTAACGCTCCCTGCGCAGGTTGCAATCGTTCGCAGACCCCATTTCAAGCGAGCTTGATGGAGCGCTGCTCCGATTTAAATGTGATTTTCGCACTGCTTGCTTATTTTAAATATCTCACATTATTACCGTCAATTGTCAATACACTGTACTCGCCTGTAATTCTTGATAAAATTCTCTGGTCATATTTATCCTCAAGCTCATCAAGCGTATAATTTGATGTTATTATTGTAGGCAGCTTCGACAGCAGCCTTGTATTGATGATATTATATATTATTGCCAAACTTGAAGGACTTTGCACCTCTGTGCCTAAATCATCAATAATAAGCAAATCACAATTCAAAACAGACCTGTCACAGTATTGCAGGACTTGATTATTATTGAATCTTTCATTTTGCAAATCCCTGATAATATTTTGTGATACGCCGAATACAACACTGTATCCCCTGTTAATTACCACATTTGCAATCGCAAGTGAGAGATGCGTTTTGCCTACGCCCACTCCGCCAAGCAGCAAAATACTTTTTGACGAGGGCGTAAAATTAACTGCATAGCTTCGGCAGCTGTTAAAAATCTTTTCAACCCTTTGCAGCGCCTTATCGGGATAAAACCTTTCGTCAAGCAAAAAGCTTTCAAATTTACAGTCCTCGACAGGTGCAAGCCTTGCAAGATCGCTGCGTTCAATAGTCTTTAATATTTCCTTATGGCAGTTACAAAGCCTGCTATCAATAAAGCCCGTATCCCTGCAATGCTTACAGGTATAAGGTACTTCGAGGTCAGCAGTTGAATAACCGTTTTTCTTTAAAAGCTCCGCCTTCTCCTGCTGAAGGGCAAGACTTTCCGCTTTAAGCTTTTTTATATCAGCCTCCTTATCATCGCTGTAAAGAAAGACCTTTGATATTTTAAGGCCGGTCTGAGAAAGCCTGCGCTGAACATCCTCAAGCTGCGGTATTTCAGCACTTATTTTTTCAAAATTCTCCTGCGCTTTTATATAAGCTGACTCGCGCCTTTTATCAAGCACTTCAATGGCCCGGCGGTAAACATCCTGTGAATAAGCCATACTGCACCTCCTTGCTAAATTTCGGTATTTTCTCTTGCATATCTTTTTAACTCATTCATATCATATGTAGGCTTGCGCTGCAGCTTTGACGATTTGTTTTTGATTTTAGTCTGCTTTTGCTCAAGATCATTAAGGTAATCCTCAAGCTGCTGCGGATTTGAAATATTATATTTTTTCCACCTTTTAAGAATACTGTTCATATATTCAAGGCTCGGCTCCCTGATAGCCATATCATCATTTTTTATATCCTTTTTCATGGTATCAAAGGCAAGCGTTATCATGGTTACATCAAAGCTTTTAAACCATTCGGAAATCATTTTGTTTTGCTTTTCAGCCTTTTGCGAATACCCCGTAATCGGCGAAAGCCCCGTAATTGCTTTTATTTGATTTTTATATCTGTTGCTCTTTTCGATTTCTGCAAGCTTAACCTCGGCGTCGCCGATAGTGTTTATACCTTCGTTAGACCAGTTTGCAGCTGTTTTAAGCAGATATGCATTACCGACAGGCAGACCCTTTTTTTGCTCGTTGAAATAAAAATGCAAAAGCATAAGTATGACTTCGGGTTTAAGAGCGTAAAAATCAATCATATTTACAATCGCCGATTTTTCCGCTTCACTTAAACTCCTTCCCTTGACCGATTCAGCTTCATTAAGAAGCGCCGCGTTATCAGAGCTGCGCCTTATAAATTCAACAATATCCCTCGGTGAAAGCTTCGGCGCTTCGGGAGCCTGCTTTAAAATCCTGACAGTTTCCTTTTTTTCAGGCTCTGACACAGCATTGCCGTCTGCCGTAACAACACCTTCAAGCATCCAAAATTCCAGCAGCTCATCTGCCTCAGCTTTGTCGATATTAAAGGCCTTGGAGATGGACATCGTGTCAGCTTGTCCGCCTTGGCGCAAAATAAAAAGCAATGCTTTTATTTGATTGTTGCTTGCAAATTTAAAGTATTTATCAACCATATCCGACGGAACATTGAACATCCCGTTTTGCCATATACCGCCAAACGGTACAACCGCATAATCCATTATCTCTCTCCTTTTATTTTCAGGATTTTATTTTATCAAAATTTATGCAATATGTAAACATATTATGTAATAAAATTTTTAAAAGCTCTTGACAAAACTGAAATGTGTCTGTATAATTACACTTGCATTTGCGGATGTAGCTCACCCGGTAGAGCGCAACCTTGCCAAGGTTGAGGTAGCGAGTTCGAGCCTCGTCATCCGCTCCATTATATATAAGGTCCTGAAAATTGCAGTTTGAAGCGGTTTTCAGGGCTTTTCATTTTTATACATTTTTCTTACAATAATTAAGAATTTAAGCACTTTTATAAGCATAATATTGATTATAAACAAAGTTTGTGGTAAAATATAGAATTGTGAAATTATGTTGAAAAGAGGTGACGCTGTGAGCAGACGCTATAACTACTTTGATGACGAGCCTGAATTTCACGAAAAAAAGAAAGGTATTCTTTCACGCATTAACTTAAAAAAAATTGCCGATAATGCCAAAACATCTTTTGAGGAGCTGGCTCACGGCGAAACCTTAAAGGATATTAAAGAGCTGCGTGAAATGCCTAATCTGCGGATTGTTCTTCTTAAGCTTACGGCATTTGTTCTTTTTATAGCGGCGATTTTGATTTTTATATTTGCCTTCAGCCATACCATCAATTCGCAAAACAAAAAAAATCAGCAATTTTATAATGATGCAGGCAAGGTATGCACCGACTATATAACCGATTACGGCACTGTAAAATGGGAGAGTCTTGACAGTGATATTTACGGTGACGATATGGCAAAAATGACAGGCCTTTGCTATGCAAGGCAGATGGATTTTAATAATGACGGCTATGACGAGCTTATGCTTTGCTATAACAATAAAAATATTTATACCCTTGAGGTATGGGGTTATGCCGACAAAACATTTTCAAAGCTTTACAGTGAAGCTGCAAACAGCACATCTGACGAAGCCTTCGGTTCGTGGATAGGTCTTTATCACAAGGGCAATAAATATTATATCTGCAAATCGACGGCCGATAAGCCGGAGCTTGTTGAGCTTTATTCTCTCAAGGGCAGCAAGTTCACAAAAAGCTCTGAATGTGATTATGATTATGAAAACGATATATATTCGGTAAAAGGCAAAATCAATGCCGAGGATTTTGAAACAATCAGGCTTTCGGTTATTAAAACAGCCAAAGCCGAAAATCTCGTTGATACCGTTACAGCTAACATTGACAGCTTTTCAACCGTATCGCTCACTGCTTTGGAAGCACAAAAAACAGACAAACAGCTTATGGCTGATGCCTATTACGAAATTATCGAAAAGCGAATTGAACAATACGGTCAGGCGCAGATTGTTGAAAAAGACGCGGAAAGCTACATTGACGGCGTTGCGGTTGCGCAGCTTATTGATTTTGATAATGACGAAACCGATGAGCTTTTCCTGGTTTACAGAAAGCAGCTTAAAAAGAGTGCAACAAATGCATATAACGGCGAATATATTATTATAGAGGACCCGACATATTGTATGGAGGTTTACAGCTGGAACGGTGCTATTGCCCAAAAGCTTTTGAGCAAAGATAATATATCTAATTATATAAGCGACACCGACATAAATTATGTAATGCTTGAAAGCACAAACAGCGGTACTGATATATGCATAAATAATTACAACTATGAAACATCATACACATATACGGCATCATCAAAAATTTATCAGCTTAAAGATAATGAATTTTCAATTATCTTTAACGCCCGTCTTGTTGATGATTACGGTTACAGAAGCTATTATATTGACAATGAATATGTCTATAGCAGCAGCTTCAAAACAGACGGCTACAGGGTACCGAAATTTATGGATGATGACGGCAGCTTTGATGAGGACAGATACACGCTGACATATGTATCAGGAAGCAAAAGTGACAGCTACAAAAGCACGATTGAGCAAACAGTCAAGACAATCCAGTCGCTCAATAAAAATTATTCGCCTGATTAAAAAGTATTGACAAGGCTGTTGCAAAATGGTAATATAGAACAAAGTTAATATTAAACCGTTGATACAGAGATAAAAACAGGAAACGAATTTACAGAGAGCCCTTGCTGCTGGGAATAGGGCATTAAACGGCTTGTTAAATGGACTGTTGAGGGCACAGTGAAAGGCCTATTTGCCGAGTATTCTGTGACGAGATGACCTGCGTTAGTGGTCGGAGATATGATAGTATCTCGCAAAGTGTATGGCTAAACCATAAATCAAGGTGGCACCACGGAAATGTTTTTTTCGTCCTTGACAGCTTAATTGCTGTCAGGGGCTTTTCTTTTTTAAGGGAGATGATTTTATGAATATCAAGCCGAGTCTTGAGGAAGTAAAAAAGCTTTATATGGACTATAAAGCAGTGCCGCTCAGCGTTGAAATGCCTATGTGCATCAGTGCGACAGATGTGCTTAAAAAGCTGAAAAAAATCAGCTCGCACTGTTATATGCTTGAATCTGTTGAGGACACTATGGAAACCGGAAGATATACCTTTCTCGGTTTTGACCCTAAAGCAGAAATCAGCTGCACGAACTATAATCTTTCAATAATTGATGAGTACGGCGTTAAGCATATAAATGATAATCCGAGGGAATACATCAGGCAAATGCTTGATGAGCATAAAAGTCCGAAGCTTGATTATCTGCCAACCTTTACAGGAGGTCTTGTAGGCTATTTCAGCTATGACTATATAAAATACAGTGAACCCGGTTTAAAGCTTGACGCATATGATGACGGCAATTTCAAGGATGTTGACCTTATGCTGTTTGACAGGGTTATCGCCTTTGACAACAGGGAAAACAAAATTATTCTGATAGCGAACCTTTTAACAAATGATGTTGAAGCAAGCTACAAAACAGCATCTAAGCAGATTGAAATTATGAAGGATATTATTGAAAACGGAGAGGCTGCTGAGCCTGAAAAGCCTGTTCTTAAAACCGATTTCAAGCCGTTATTCAACAGCGATGAATACGCCGCAATGGTTGAAAAGGCAAAGCATTATATTCACGAGGGTGACATTTTTCAGGTGGTTCTTTCAAACAGGCTTGAGGCTGAAATGGACGGCTCTCTTTTCAAAGCCTATGAGATTTTGCGAAGGCTTAATCCATCGCCGTATATGTTTTATTTTTCAAGCGATGATATTGAAATTGCGGGTGCGTCACCCGAAACCCTTGTAAAGCTTGACGGGAAGACGCTTTACACCTATCCCCTTGCCGGTACAAGACCGAGAGGCAAAACTCCGAACGAGGACAACAGGCTTGAGCACGCACTGTTAAAGGATGAAAAGGAATTAAGCGAGCATAATATGCTTGTTGATTTAGGCAGAAATGATATAGGCAAAATCAGTAAATTCGGCACTGTAAGAGTTGAAAAATACCATCAAATACTGAAGTTCAGTCATGTTATGCACATAGGTTCAACCGTCAAAGGCGAAATAAGAAACGACAAAACCGCTCTTGACGCCGTTGATTCGGTATTGCCGGCAGGCACACTTTCGGGCGCGCCCAAAATAAGAGCAATGGAAATAATAAATGAGCTTGAAAACAATAAGCGCGGTATTTACGGCGGCGCAATAGGCTACATTGATTTAACGGGCAATCTCGACACCTGTATTGCAATAAGAATAGCATTTAAGAAAAACGGCAGAGTTTTTATAAGATCAGGCGCCGGCATTGTTGCAGACAGCGTACCTGAAAAAGAGCATCAGGAATGTATCAACAAGGCAAAAGCTGTCGTCAGAGCTCTTGAAATAAGTCAGGAGGAAAGCTTATGATTTTACTTATAGATAATTATGACAGCTTTTCATATAACCTTTACCAAATGATAGGCGAAATCAATCCCGATATAAAGGTTATAAGAAATGATGAAATGACTGTAGGCGAAATAAAAAAGCTTGCACCGGAATACATCATTTTGTCCCCCGGTCCGAAAACGCCAAAGGATGCGGGGGTATGCAAACAAGTCGCAAAACAGCTTGGCAACGCATCAAAAATTCTCGGCGTATGCCTTGGTCATCAGTCAATATGTGAGGCGTTCGGCGCAACTGTCAGCTATGCAAAAAGGCTTATGCACGGCAAGCAGAGCATTTGCAGTATTGACATTAGCTCCCCGTTATTCAAAGGGCTTAAAAGTGAAATAAAGGTTGCAAGATATCATTCGCTTGCCGTTATTGAAAGCACTGTTGCGCCCTGCTTTAAAATAACCGCCAAGGCTGATGATGGCGAAATTATGGCGGTTGAGCATAAGGATATGAATATTTACGGCGTACAATTCCACCCGGAATCAATAATGACTCCTGACGGAAAAACAATTCTTAAAAATTTTTTGGAGGTATAGATATGATTAAAGAATTATTAAACAAGGTTGCAGCAAATGAAAATCTGACCTATGATGAGGCAAAGCAGGCTATTGACGAAATAATGAGCGGCGAGGTCTCACAGGTGTTGACATCGTCATTTCTTACGGCACTTGCAATGAAGGGCGAAACAGATGACGAAATAGCAGGTGCGGCAGACGGTATGCGTTCAAGAGCGCTTGAATTTAATATCGGCGGACACGCGCTTGACATTGTGGGCACGGGCGGTGATAAATCAAATTCATTCAACATTTCAACAACAGCGGCATTTGTCGCGGCAGCAGCAGGCGTTACAATAGTTAAGCACGGCAACAGGGCGGCATCATCAAAATGCGGCACTGCCGACTGTCTTGAAGCTCTCGGCGTAAAAATAGACTGTGAACCCGAAATAATGAAAAAATCGCTTGATGAAAATAACATCGCATTTTTATTCGCACAAAAGTATCACAGTGCAATGCGCTTTGTCGGACCTGTAAGAAAGGAAATCGGCATAAGAACCGTATTTAATATTCTCGGACCTCTCACAAATCCCGGCAAGGCTGACAGAATGGTGCTCGGAGTTTTCAGCGAAGAATATGTTGAAAAGGTGGCAAATGCTCTTGTTAAGCTCGGTGTAACCGACGCTATGGTTGTTTACGGCACCGACTGCCTTGACGAAATAAGCGCGTCTGCCGAAACAAGGGTCGCCGAGGTAAGAAACGGAAATATAACCTACTACACAATTAAGCCTGAGGATTTCGGTTTAAGCAGAATTTCAAAGAATGATTTAATCGGCGGAACGCCCGAGGAAAATGCGCAAATTACAAAAAATATTTTATCGGGCAAAGGAACGACCGCACAAAATACTGCCGTAATTCTTAATGCAGGCGCCGCAATTTATGCAGGCTTGCTCGGAACAAGCCTCAAAGAATCAATTAAAACGGCTGAAAAAATACTTATGTCAGGCAAGGCATATGAGGTACTTGAGAGCTTTATAAAAACAACTAATGAATAAGGTTTTATTATGGCTGATATTTTAAACACAATTGCACATTACACAAAAAAGCGCTACGAAAATATTATTGCGAGCAAGCCGCTCGAGCTTATTAAGGAGCAGGCGCTTTCAATGGAAAAGGGCAGCTTTGAATTTGAAAAAGCCCTTCGCGGCGATGACCTGTCCTTTATATGCGAGGTCAAAAAAGCATCGCCGTCAAAGGGCATAATCGCAGAAAATTTTCCCTATCTTGAGATTGCGAAGGAATATGAAAGCGCAGGCGCAAGCGCTATAAGCTGCCTTACCGAGCCAAAATGGTTTATGGGCAGCGACAAATATTTAAGTGAAATAGCAGGTGCAGTAAGCATTCCTGTGCTTCGCAAGGATTTTACGGTATGTGAATATCAGATATATGAGGCAAAGCTGCTCGGTGCAGACGCTGTTCTTTTGATATGCTCACTGCTTGATACTGCCGCAATCAACAGCTGTATTTGCATTGCCGACAGTCTTGGTATGTCGGCGCTTGTCGAGGCTCATAATGAAAATGAGGTTAAATCGGCAATAAACGCCGGTGCAAGGGTAATCGGAGTAAATAACCGTAACCTTAAAGATTTTTCTGTCGATGTCAACAACTCAACAAAATACCGCGAAATGATACCGAACGATATTATTTTTGTATCCGAAAGCGGCATAAAAACCCACTCGGATATAAAGGTGCTGCAAAATAACAAAACAAATGCCGTTCTTATCGGTGAAGCATTTATGCGTGCAAAAAACAAAAGAGCTGTGCTTGAGGAGCTTTTATATGGCTAAAATTAAAATCTGCGGCTTAAAAAGGTATGAGGACATTGATTATGTAAACGCACTCAGACCCGATTATATCGGCTTTATACTGACCGACGGCTTTAAGCGAAGCATTGACCTTGAGCTTGCGCAAAAGCTTAAAAGCCGACTTGACGGCAGCATAAAAGCCGTAGGCGTTTTTGTGAATGACAATACGGATAAAATCAACCTTGCAGTATCAAGCAAAATAATTGACCTTGTGCAGCTTCACGGTAATGAAAGCCCTTTGTATTGCAGTAAAATCAATGCAGAGGTTATAAAATGCTTCACCCCTGAAGCCTTCAACAGAATAAACGAATATGATGTCAGTTATTATTTGTTCGATGCCGGCACCGGCACCGGTACGGCGTTTGACTGGAGCAAAATACCTGTAACCGACAAACCGTTTTTTCTTGCGGGAGGTATAGACAAAAATAACATAAAAACGGCTGTTTGCAAAATAAACCCTTATTGTATTGATGTTTCATCATCTGTTGAAACAAACGGCTATAAGGATTTTAAAAAAATAAAAGAAATTATGGAGAGATTGGTGTGAAAAATCACACTAAGCCGATTGAGCATCTCAAATTTGCCTGCGGCATAATTTTGAGACGGCTGAATTTTCATTCAATAAGGTGCATTGCACCGTCATTCAACGTTTCGGTGGGAGATTGTACTCCCACCGAAAAACAAAAGCATGACCCGCCGCCTATAGAGGCGGGGGACATCTTTCGTTTAGTTATACGCCTTGTCCGGCTGTAACAAGTCGTATAGATGATTTTTAATTAACTGTTTGCAGCCGGAAAGGATTTGGAAATTAAAATGAAAGGCAGATACGGTATTCACGGCGGACAATACATCCCCGAAACACTGATGAATGAAATCATCAATCTTGAAAATGCATATGAGCATTATAAAAATGATTGCGAGTTCAACAGGGAGCTTGATACTCTTTTCAGAGAATATGCAGGCAGACCTTCACTGCTTTATTATGCAAAAAAAATGACCGAGGATCTCGGCGGCGCAAAAATCTATTTAAAGCGTGAGGACTTAAATCACACGGGCAGTCATAAAATCAACAATGTTCTCGGTCAATGCCTGCTGGCAAAAAAAATGGGCAAAACGAGGGTTATCGCGGAAACGGGTGCCGGTCAGCACGGCGTTGCAACCGCAACGGCTGCCGCTCTTATGGATATGGAATGTGAAATCTTTATGGGCAAGGAGGATACTGACCGTCAGGCGCTTAATGTTTACAGAATGGAGCTTTTGGGTGCAAAGGTGCATCCGGTTACAACAGGTACAATGACACTCAAGGATGCAGTAAACGAGGCCATGCGTGAATGGGTTTCAAGAGTAAACGACACGCTTTATGTTTTGGGGTCTGTTATGGGGCCCCATCCGTATCCTATGATTGTAAGGGATTTTCAGTCTGTGATTTCAAAAGAGGCAAGGCAGCAGATACTTGAGCTTGAGGGTAAGCTCCCGACAGCGGTTATGGCTTGTGTGGGCGGCGGCTCAAACGCTATGGGTATGTTCTATAATTTCATTAACGACAAGGATGTAAGGCTTATAGGCTGCGAGGCTGCCGGCAGGGGTATTCATACAGGCGAAACCGCGGCAACAATAGCAACGGGAACTCTCGGCGTTTTCCATGGTATGAAATCCTATTTCTGCCAAAATGAATATGGTCAGATTGCTCCGGTATATTCAATCAGCGCGGGTCTTGATTATCCGGGAGTAGGACCCGAGCATGCGTATCTTCACGATACCGGCAGAGCTGAATATGTTGCCGTTACTGATGATGAAGCGGTTAATGCATTTGAATATATAGCGAGAACCGAAGGCATAATATGCGCGATTGAGTCGGCTCACGCCGTTGCTCACCTTATGAAGATTGCGCCGCAAATGAGCAAGGACGACATTATTATATGCAACCTTTCGGGAAGAGGCGACAAGGATGTTGCCGCAATAGCAAGATACAGGGGGATTAATATTAATGAATAAAATCAGCAAGGCATTTGAAAACGGCAAGGCATTTATAGGCTTTGTAACCGCAGGAGATCCTAACCTTGAGGTAAGCGAGCAGATTATGCTTAAAATGGCACAGGCAGGCTGTGATTTGATAGAAATAGGCATTCCCTTTTCTGACCCTATAGCCGAGGGTCCTGTTATTCAGGAAGCCAATCTGCGCTCACTTTCACAGGGAACAACAACCGATAAGGTCTTTGAGCTTACGAAAAGGACAGCGTCACAGATTGATATTCCTCTTGTATATATGACTTATCTCAATGTGCTGTTTAAATACGGTTATGACAAATTTCTTGAAAAAGCAAAAGAGTCAGGCATATCAGGCGTAATTATACCCGATATGCCGTTTGAGGAAAAAAACGAACTGCAATCGGTTGCGGTAAAATACGGTATTGAAGTTGTGTCGCTGATTGCCCCGACAAGCGATGACCGAATTAAAATGATTGCTTCGCAGGCAGAGGGCTTTGTTTATGCCGTATCATCACTCGGCGTAACCGGCACAAGAAGTGAAATCAAAACCGACCTTGAAAGTATAACAAGGTCTATAAAAGAAGCGACCCGTATTCCCGTTGCAATAGGCTTTGGCATAAACACGCCTGAACAGGCAAAAAAATATTCACAAATAGCAGACGGTATTATTGTAGGCTCGGCAATAGTTAAAATTATTGAAGAATATGGTGACAAATCACCTGAAATGGTTTATAATTATGTTAAGAAAATGAAAAACGCAATAAGGTGATTGTATGAAAGAGCTATATAAACCTTCTGCACTTTTGCTTGCGGTGCTGTTTATGCTTTCGTGCTTTACGGGCTGCGGCGGTGCAGGCAGTACCGATGCTGTAATAAAAGCTATTGACGGTGACGCTTACAGCTTTGACGACAGTATGGGCGTATCGGTCCACGACCCGTCAATATTCAAAGGTCAAAACGGTAAATATTATGTGACAGGCTCTCATATTGCAATGGCTGAAAGCGATGACCTTATAAACTGGCACACTGTAAGCTCCGGCGTTTATGACAGCAACAAAACGCTTGTGCCTGAAGGCTCAACGCTTCGTGAACAGTATGCTGACGCTTTTAAGTGGTGCGACGGCGCGCAGCGCCTGTGGGAGCGCACGGAAGAAGATTGGGAAACCAATGTGTGGGCAAGCGATGTTATTTATAATGAAGATATGGGCAAATACTGCTACTATGCGGCAAGCTCCGTTTGGGGAACAACGGCATCTGTTATATGGCTTGCGACAAGCGATTCCCCAAAAGGAACCTATGAGCTTCAGAGCTGTTTTCTTTACAGCGGCTTCAACAAAAGAACAACCGTGTTCGGCAAGCCTAAAAATCAGCTTCATTACTCATTTACCAACATCGGTGATTTGATTGATGACGGCACCTTCACTAAGGCTGCTGTTGAAGCAAAAGAATGGTTTGACGAGGACGGCAACTATGACTGCTCATACGGTATGTACCCCAACGCCATTGACCCTGCCGCATTTTATGATGAAAACGGTGAGCTCTGGCTTGTTTACGGCTCATACAGCGGCGGTATATATGTTATGCCTCTTATTGAGGAAACAGGTACTCCCGACTACCGGGCTATGGCTGAAAACAGTGACTACGATATGTATTTCGGCAAACAGATTTCAAAAACGAATGAAGCCTTGAACGGCACAGGCGAGGGACCTTTCATCACATATGACAGTCAAAGCGGATATTACTATTTATTTTTGACATACGGCGGTCTTGCCGCACTCGACGGATATAATATCAGGGAATACCGCAGCACAAGCCCCGACGGTCCTTACACAGACAGCAGCGACAAGGATGCTTTATCAAGCGAAAATACAGGGACAAAAATTATCGGCAATTATCAGTTCAGCTTTAACGAAAACGCTTTTCTTTCGGCGGGTCACTCCTCCTGCCTTATTGATAACGACGGAAATATATATCAGGCATATCATCAAAGATATAACGACGGCGAGGGCGGCTATCATAATGTTCAGATACATAAGATGATAAGAACAAATAACGGCTGGCTTACCATGATGCCGCTTGCGTATAACGGCGAAGAGGAAACATCTGTTACTTTAAGCGATGCTGCGGGCAGCTATGAGCTTATCATATTTGACGATATGGATATTCAAAGCACAGACGATTTTTCAACGGCTGACAGCATAATTACAAAAGCCGTAACCGCCGAATTAGGCGAAAACGGCGTTTTGAAAATATCGGGCCTTGGAAACGGCGTTTTGAAAATGACCGGGTCTGACAATGGTATTACTTGCGATATAACTATCGGAAATGATATTTATCACGGTGCTTTCTGCATGGGAACAAAGCCTGACGGCACTTCTGCTATGACTCTTTCGGCAATCAGTGATTCAGGCTATACCCTTTGGGCTGTGGAAAAATAAGGCTGCATTTAAAAAATTCAGCTTTATCCTCGGTCGCACCGACAATTATTATAGAACCAAAAACGGGCTGTAAAAAAACAGCCCGTTTTTTACTGATTATGCTTTAGGAAGATAAACCTTAGCCTTAAACAAGTCACCGTCAATTGTTATTTCAAGCCTGCCTCCCTGCGCGCGGCAAAGCCCATCGGCAATTGAAAGACCGAGTCCGTTGCCCTCTCTGTTCCTTGACTTGTCGCCGCGGACAAAGCGTTCTGTCAGTTCATCGGGCGAAATATTAAGCGGTTCGGCTGAAATGTTTTTAATTTCAAACACGCCCATATTGCCGTCGTTATATACGGAAATATAAACCCTGCTTGGCGCCGCGCTGTATTTTTGAGCATTTGAAAACAGATTTTCAATTATTCTGTATGTCTTTTTGCCATCTGCAAAAATTATCGGCGCGTCATTTGCTTCATTAACAATAATCTTCAGCTGCGCTTTTTCAAATTCCGCCTGATTTTCGCCGACCGCCTGAAGGCAGAGCTCATTTAAATTAAGCTTTGCGCGCTCAAGTGTTACATTCCCCGAGGTTGCTTTTGACGCTTCTATCAAATCATCAATAAGTCTTTTCAGCTTATTGCTCTTTTCGTCAAGTACGGCAATATATTCATTTGTTTTTTCATTATCCTCATCGCACTTGCCCAGCAAATCAACATAATTAATAATTGATGTAAGGGGAGTTTTTAAATCGTGTGAAATGTTTGTTATAAGCTCCGTTTTAAGCCTTTCGTCTTTAACTGCTTTGTCAACCGCCGTCTGCATTTGTTCGTTTGTATATCTCATACCGTCAACAAGAGCCTTCAAAAGCGGAGGCAGCTTTTCCGGGTCGCCGGTAAAATCCATATGATTAACGGCGCAGAAAACAATTTTATCAAGATTTATGATATACTTAACCGTAAAATAAATTGCCGCTGCACTAATGGCAAAAACAATTATATATATTAATATTGAAATCCCGATGGCCGCATATTGCGCTAAGATAATCAGCAATGAATTAATAAGGAAATATGCCGCCGCTGCCGCAAACACATACCATTTCATCATTTTAGGTTTATAGGTCACGGCCTTTCTGACCTTTTTATTAAGCTTTTTAAGCGCGCCGTATAGCTTAATTGAAATTAAACGGTCCTTAATATGGCCGCTGTGAACACACCTTGCAACCGATGCGCAAAATTCAATCAACAGTGCCCAATACACAAACGCTGTGAGCATTAAAATCAAGATAAGCGCTATGGAGGAGTAATATTGAATCTCTGAACATATACAATCAAAAATACACCCGGCAGCAAATCCTATTCCTACAATAATCAAAAAATGAATAATAAACGCAAGCTTGTCAATGAGTATCAGCCTTGCTTTATCACTTTTGCTGCTTTTCCCTGTTATCATAAAGTAGTTAAAGCCGCAGATAAGCGATATTATCAAAAGCACCGCGGCCGCGGCAAGCATTACAGCTTCGTGATTATTAACAGCTGCCGACAAATCAAATATATTTTTCAATGTAAAATAAGTGTCATCATAATATTTGAAATTTTTAACGAACTGAAAAAAAGTCGGCATTTCATTGAAATAAAGATAAACATTTGTGTGCTTTGCATAATTTGATTCAAAGCATTCAGAAGTTATATAATCCACAACCTCCTGCGGCATACCCGATGCTTCAACATTGCCGTTTTCATAAATATAATGTATTTCGGCAGCCAGCGCATTATCCTTTGTGAAAACGAAATTATGCTCATTTATGTTATTATAAACTGCCATCAGATTAAGTGAATCATTATAATTATCAGGATTATAATAAAAGTAATTTAATTCTTCAACTTCTGATACTTCGCATTCAACAAAACTATCATATTGAGATGAAATGCAGTCGGTTATTTGTTCGGAATAGTTATTAATATCAAAATCTTTTAAATTGTCATCTGTTTCTAAACAATCTAATATATCGCAAACCCCAACGGCAAACTCATATGAACTGCCGTTTACTTCTATATCGCAGTAAAGAAAATCATCTGTATAATCCCAATAATAATTATAATCAACAAACTGCTTGTAAACATCATTGACAGCTTTTTCTTTTTCTTGCTTCAGCTTTTCTTGAAGGTCTTTAACTGTTTCATTTATTGTAGCTTGGTATATAATACCGCAAATATCATCTCTGATTTCGCTTTCAAATCGTGTGCTGCATGTAAAATTGATTTCATCCGTGTTACCTATTGAGTATTCGTTTAGATATTCGCTGTCCAACAATATCGTCGCCGTTGAACCGAGACCCATAGCCGCAACAATACAAACAAATGACAACGCCACGCACAGTATTTTGTTTGCCGGTGAATATCTAAATCCTTTCGCATTTGTATCCAAGACCGTACACCACCTTTAAATATTTAGGATCTTTAGGATTAATTTCAATTTTTTCACGTAGATTTTTAATATGAACAGTAACCGTCTTTTCGCTTGTGTATGAAGGCTCGTTCCATACCGCCTCATAGATTTGTGAGGATGAAAACACCTTTCCCATATTGCTCATAAGGTATTCGAGTATCTTATATTCAATCGGGGTAAGCCGCACCTCCTCACCGTCAACCGTAACCTGCTTTGTGCCGGTATCAAGTATTATGCCGCCTGTTGCAAGCTGGCTTGATTTAAGAACCAGACTGCCGAGCGTTGTATAACGCCTTATCTGCGATTTTACCCTCGCCACAAGCTCCAACGGATTGAACGGCTTGGTCACATAGTCATCAGCGCCGAAGCTTAATCCGCTTATCTTGTCGGTATCCTCGCTCTTTGCCGAAAGCAATATTATGGGGAAATTATATTTTTCCCTGATTTTAAGCGTCGTTTTCAGGCCGTCAAGTCTCGGCATCATAATATCAAGGACTATGCAGTGTATTTCGTTATTGATTAACTGTTCAAGTGCCTCAACGCCGTCCCTTGCGGTTAAAACATTGTAACCTGCATTGTCAAGATAAATACGAAGCGACTCAAGTATTGCATCGTCATCATCACAGACGAGTACGGTTTCTGTTTTCATTTCATTCTCCTTAATCCTAAATCCGTTATACATATTTAACCATATCATTTCAAAACCAAAGCAAAGAAAAAGTTAAGAAGCAGTAAAAAAGCGGGAGGTTGACAAACAACCTTCCGTTTTTCAATAAGGACTTGCCCGTCATTTTAGCGCGGCAAGCGTTGGCTTCAGCCGACCGGTATCCGGTGGGAGATTGTACTTTCACTGAATACTTAATAAAACCCGCCGCCTAAGATGCTGTGGACATCTTTCGTTTAGTTATATTTCTATACCGAGCTCCTTAATCTTATCCCTAACCTTGAGCCAGTCACCGAAGGCAAGCTCCTTGTTGTTGGGATTTCGCAAAATTGCGGCAGGATGATATGTTCCCATAAATAAAGTTGCGTTTTTATCAATAAATTCGCCGTGCTGCTTTGTTACACGGAAGTCTTTGTCAATAAGCCTTTGCGCGGCTATTCTGCCTACACATACAACTATTTTCGGCTTTATTATTTTAAACTGCTCACGAAGCCATTTAATACACTGCTCCTGCTCCTCCGGCTTAGGGTCACGATTTTGCGGCGGACGGCATTTTACCATGTTCGCAATATAAACATTTTTATTCCTTGATAAATCAACGCTTGCAAGAAACATATCAAGCAGCTTCCCCGACCTGCCCACAAACGGTTCGCCCTGCAAATCCTCGTTTTCGCCGGGTCCTTCACCTATGAGCATAATATCGGCGTCCTTTTTGCCTGTTCCGAAAACAAGATTTGTTCTGCCGCTGCAAAGTCCGCATGCCCTGCACGCCCTGCATTTAGCCTCTAATTCATCCAATGTCATATTACTCACTGCCTTTATTTTTAATTGAGGGCATAGCCCGAACATAAACATCCGTTAAGGGCACAGCCCGTTTCAGTGAAGGATTATTTCTTTCGCTGAAAAAAGGTGAAACACGCCGCCTATTTAGGTGAACCGGCTTTGCAAATGTTAAATCCTAATGTAATTATATCAAATTAACAGTTGAAAAACAATGCAAATGGGTATAAAATATTAAACAGCAATAAAAAGCCAAGGATATAGTGTGAAAAATCACACTATATCCGATTATATCACCCTCAAAATTTGCCTGCGGCATAATTTTGAGATGGTTGAATTTCCATTATACGCCTTGTCAGGCTGCAATGAGGCGAATGGGTGATTTTTAATAAACTATTTTATTTGCAGCCGGAAAGGCTATGGAAATTAGTGTGAAAAATCACACTATATCCGATTTAAATCGGAGCAGCGCTCCATCAAGCTCGCTTGAAATGGACCCCGCCGCCTAAGAGGCGGGGGACATCGGCGAATAGGTTATATCACCCTCAAAATTTGCCTGTGGCATAATTTTGAGATGGTTGAATTTCCATTATACGCCTTGTCAGGCTGCAATGAGGCGAATAGGTGATTTTTAATAAATTATTTTATTTGCAGCCGGAAAGGCTATGGAAATTATGGAAAATCAGGTATTAGTTGAAATTTCGGCAAGGCATGTTCATCTGTCAAAGCAGGACCTTGAAGCATTGTTCGGCAAGGGATATGAGCTTACCGTAAAAAAAATGCTTTCACAACCCGGTCAGTTCGCCTGTGAGGAGAGAGTTAAGGTTATCGGCGCAAAGGGAGAATTCCCTGCTGTTTCAATCCTCGGCCCATGCAGAAACGCGACACAGGTTGAACTTTCGCTCACCGACGCCCGTTCTATAGGCGTGAGCGCTCCCGTAAGAGAAAGCGGCGACATAGCGCTTTCAGGTGCCTGCAAGCTTGTCGGCCCTGCCGGCGAGGTGGAAATTAAGCAGGGCGTTATCGCCGCAAAAAGGCATATTCACGCAACAACTGCCGACGCTGAAAAAATGGGGCTTTCAAACGGTCAGATTGTTCAGGTCAAAATACCGACCTCAAACGGCAGAAACCTCATCTTCGATGATGTTGTTGTTCGTGTTTCAGACAGCTATGCGCTTGCTATGCATATTGATACCGATGAGGCAAACGCAGCCGGTATGGCGCCAAACACAATCGGCACCGTTAAGTAAGGGCTGCCCGTCATTTGGGTGCGGCAAGCGTCAGCTTCAGTCGACCGGTATTCAGTGGGATTGTACTTTTACCGAATATCGAATGACGGAGCCATGCACCTTATTGAAAATAATGAGGCGGTATTTCCGCTTCATTTTTTCTTTAACAAAAACAAAAGCACAGCTTGTGATATGAACTCCCTAAGGAGACTGACCTTTTTAGGTGCATATCATAAAGCCGTGCTTTTTATTTTAAAACATTTTTTCAAGCTGTGCAAAATCCTTTGCATTGATAACGCCGTCATTTACAACATCAATATATTCACAGTAGTTATCATCACCGGTAAATGAGTTTACACAGTCAATGAATTTAACCGTATAGCTTTCGCCGCATTCTCCGCAGGATATCACAGCACAAACGCCGTCAAAATCAGTTAATGCGTAGCTGTGAGAATCTGCCCACACGGGATAAACGGAAACATCAGACTGAATATCGGTTAAATCCTCGCTCCAGGCATCAAGTGCTTTGCACTGCGGATATTCCGTAATTTCGGGTGCGGCGGCCGATTCACCTGACTGCACAAATGTTCTTGAAAGCAATGATGTCAAATCCGAGTCAGTATAGAAATCTACCTGATAAAAGCTCCTTGAAACAGAAACCGTTACCTCCATATCCTCACAGTCTGAAAGACCGACCGAATAGTAATAAGTTATTCCGTTATCAATATCCTTAACATCAGACGCATAAAAATTACCCTCTAAAAATCCGGGGCTGTCATTAACATCAAGTGATGTTGAAACAACCCTGCCGTAGTTGTCAACCGAATAAGGAATAATTATTGTTGACTCATAGCTCTTTGCGGCCGCATTGGTTGTCTGATTGCCGAAATTTATGTTGCTTAAACCTGTCAAAAGAGTATTATGCGAGAGGTCAAGCGACGATAAATTGTTATATGAACACGAAAAATATTCAAGCAATGTATTGTTTGAAAGGTCAATATAATTAAATTCATTCTGGTCACAGCAAAGCTCTTTAAGGCTTTTAAGTTTTGAAAAGCTTAAGCTGCCGATACTGTTTGCCTGGCAGTAAAGATATTGAACAGCAGTAATATCACCGAGTGTAAGTGTGCTGATATTATTGTCGGAGCAGTCAAGCGTAACAAGCAATGTATTGCTTGAAACATCAAGGCTTGTCAGCTCGTTGCCCGGGCAGGTAAGCGCCGTAAGATTTGTAAGGTCGCTGACATCAAGCTCATTTAATCCTATATCGCCGCAGCGCAGAATTTCAAGGCTTGAGGAAAAGTATTCTATACCGTCAAGGCTTTCGATTTTCTGATTTTCCTCAAGCATACCCGAAATCGCCATAAGGCTCACATTTCTTTCCTCGGCGCTTAAATAACCGTCATTATCCTTGTCGTAATATTTTTTTAAAACCGAACAAAATACCGCATCGCTGAAATTTGACGAATCAATGCAAACAAGGTCATCGGCAAACGCCGTAAATACTGCCGAATTAATTGCGGCAATCATTACAATCGCAAGCAGTAAAGACAAATACTTTTTTAATTTATTATTCATAATGCCCCCTTATTTGATAAGTAAAATATCAACAGAAGCCGTTATCTGCGTACCGTCATTATTTGTAACCGTGCAGGTTATCGTTGAAGTGTTTGACGACTGAACTTTTCCTGCCGAGGTAAGGCTTATTACACCATCATCGCTAATCTCAACATAGCTTGATGATGAGGTGTAGTTGATACTGCTGACTGCGTTTGCATTTTCAGGATTGATAACGCAGCCAATCGTAAGGTCAAGGTTACGGTAAAGAGTTCCGCAGCCGGATACCGTCAGCGTTCCATCGGTTATTGCCTCTGCGTTTGCCGTCAGCGAAATTGAAGACGCATAAATATATCCGTCGATAATCAAAAGCGTCAGTGTTTTTGCAACCTGTCTGTCGTAATCATCGGTTGCGGTTAATGTTACGGTAACCGAGCTGTTGCCCTCTTCGGATTTTGTAATCACAAGTTCATTGTCTGATGTGATTTCATAATCCGTAATGTCGTCGCACTCACAGGTCCATTCACACGATTTAACCATTGCGTTTTCATTAAGTGTATATGAAATCGTTACCTGACCGTTTTCGTCAACAAGCAACGGCTCGCTGCCGTCAACGGCATTACCTGCGCGCATAATGGTTATTTCAGGGCTCACAAACTCATTGCCGTCAAGTGCGGTCATCGCTTCTGTAAGAGCCGTGCAGGCTTCATCGATTTCATCCTGAAGGGAATTTAAATTTTCATAAACGCTCACGGCATTTTCATATGCGCTCTTGAACGCCATACCGTATTCATAGGCATAATCCGTATAATCAATTTTTTCGGCGTCTTCTATGGCCGCTTTAAGCGCTGATGTGTCCCAAGTGGTAAAGGCTTTTATTGTTGCCGTATATCCGCCGTCAACAGCCGTTGCGGTAATCGTTGCCTCGCCCTGACTGATAAATGTTACCGTGCCGCTGTTATCAACGGCTGCAATACTTTCATCGCTTGAGGTATAAATACAATCCTTAACAATAGAAACCGATGACTGCATATTTGCCGAATTGCTGAATACGGGGCTTAATGTTACGGTTTCGGAAGGAGCGCCGTAAACCATTTCGTCGCTGAAGCTGATGCCCGTTGCACCGTATCTTACAAATGATACATAGTAGCTGCTTGTATAAACATCGCCTCTGACATTCGTAATTGTGCAGGTAATAATTGTGTAACCTGCATTTGACGAGGTGTTTTTGATAACACCGTTTTCATCAACTGTAATCGCCGAATTTGACGATTCAAAGGTCATCGTTGTATAAACCGAGTTTTCGGGATATGCCGACGGGTTAAGGCTGATTGTTTTGTTATAAACCGAGGTTCCCTCATAACGAATATAGCCGTCTGCAACGCTGCTGACGTTCGACTGAGCGCTGAAATCAAAGGTTACGCCTGTGGCATACTCATATTTGATAAGACCGGCATACGCCTCGTCAAGCCTTTCAATCATGGCATTAACCTCTGCCTGCGTTGCGGATTGCTCGTCAATCATGGTTTTTGCATCATTAACGGCCTTTGACAAGACTTCAAGGGTATCCTCCCTGTAAGTATAAGTATCGGTTACAGCTTCAATAAGGTTATAATATTCTGTTTGCTTTGATGCAAGCTGTGAAAAATCAGTTATAACAACATAGGTTATTTTATCTGTATAACCGCCGTCAAGCGTTTTACCCGTGATAACGGCTTCACCCTTCTCAACAGGTGTAACAATGCCGTTTTCATCAACCGTTGCAACAGACTCGTTTGAGCTTGACCAGTAAACCGTACCGAATTCGGGGCTGCCCTGTGTCGTATAAGCTATTGTGTCGGGCGACGCCGTGGCATAAATCGTTTTGCTGCTGTCGGTAATATCAAAGCCTGTCATTGTGTTATCTGACATTACAACATAAAAGGTTCTTGTAAAGGTTTCGTCATAATGATTGGTATAAACCGCGGTAGCTATTGCCCACGCGCCTTCACTTTTTTCTGTCGGGGTAAAGGTTATTGTTGAGCCTGATGTTGATGTGTCCATCTTATAGGAGCAGGTAATGTCCCAGCTTAATGATTTATACATAGCATCTGACGGTTCACACGCTGCCGTAATTTTTAAATCATTATAATTGTTATAATTTGAGCCGGATGATATATTAACAGAAACAGCATTTGTTGATGACGAAACCGTACCGCTGCCCGTGTCAGTTGAACTGTTTGTTAATGAGCGTTTTGCCGTAACATATGTAAGATTTATACCTGTAACATTTATGTAGGGATTGTCCGCAAGCTGTGAATATGCATTGTTAAGCTCTGCGGTAACCGAATCAATATATTCCTGCGTGCAGGTATCATCCGTAAGTATTGCCTGCGCTTTTTCATAGGCTGACTTAAATGCCATACCGTAATCATAAGCATATTGCTTATAATCAACATCGCTGTATTCATCAATCGCCGCTTTCAGAGCGGTTCTGTCGCCGCCCGAGGAAACAATACATTCGCCGTAAATACCGCCGTCATAGGATATCGCCCTTACAGCCGTTGCGCCGGCGCTTATAAAGGTTATTAATCCGTTCTCATCAACAGTTGCAACGCTTTCATCCAGGCTTGTCCAGTAATAATCCTGAATATTCGCGCCTAAAATTCCGTCAGGCTTAACCGATGCGTAAAGCTGATAGGTATCGCCTATTACGCCCGATACGGATGTAAGCGAAAGCTCAACGGCTGTAACAGGGCGGTATGAATATGATACCCATACATAATCGCTGAAGCTGTTGCCGAAATGGTCGGTAACAGTGCAGGTAATCATACCATAGCAATATTTGTTGCTTGTAGGCGTACATTTGCCGTCGCTTGAAACGGCAATATCGGTTGTTGAGGATTCCCACTCAACCGTTGCATACGACGCGTTGTTCGGATAAAGCCTTACATTAAGGTCAAGCACAGCGTTTTTATAGCTTAAGCCTTCTGAAAGAACACTTAAATCATATTGATAGAAATCGCTTGTTGCTTCGCCGTCAAGATAAAGCTCAACATTTTGAAGATAATTGTATTTTTTAAGGCCCTTGTATGCATTTTCAAGGTCCGCATACATACCGTCAACCTCTTTTTGCGAATAACCGCCTGCCGCAACCATTGCCTGTGCAGCCTCCAATGTTGAGGTAAAGCTTTCCCATGTGTCGGGATAATAATTAACCTCCTCAAGCTGAAGATCGGTATATTGCTGAATCAAAAGCCGGAGCGCCGAATAGTTGGTAACAACATTTACCGCACACTGCGCAACCTTGCCGCCGTCATTTGTTATACAGTAAATAACGCAGTCGCCGCCTGCGACAAAGGTTACAACTCCGTTTTCGTCAACAGTTGCTATACTGCTGTCAGAGCTTTCCCAATGAACATCGGTGCAGCTTGCTTTGCCTATAAGACTTGACGGCTCTACCGTTGCAGTGATTGTCCGCGTTTCACCGATGGGAGCGTCAACAATATTTGTTATATCCAAAGTAACGGCAGTTGCCTGTGTTTTTACAAATGAAACATAAACGCTGTCGCTTATCTCATTGTTCATATAATCCTTAACCGTGCAGGTAATAAGCGCGGAGCAGGCATCATTTGACGCAGGCGTACACTTTCCGTTTTGATCAACCGTAATGCTGCTGCTTGATGATGACCAAGTGACATCGCTGTACATTGCGTTTGAGGGGAATACCTTGTAGTCAAAATCATAGCTGTATTTCGTGTAGTTGCCGTCGACTGTTACGGAAACATAATCGCTTGTAAGCGCCGTTTTGTTACTGCCGAGTATATCAATATTCGACAAGCTTACAAAGCCGCCTATATTATAGAAAGCGTAAAGGAGCTCCCTTGCATATGTATCACAAGTGGATTGCGAAGCCATGGGCTCATCGTAAAGAACATAATATGCAAGGTCAAGCTGCTTGCTGTATTTCTTGTAAAGCTCTTTGTTGTCATTCGTTCTCTTTACGAATGTGTGGTTGCAAAGATTAACAATATTTTCAAGATATGATTTATCGGGATAAACCGTTACCTCGCAGGTATCGGTTATACCGCCGTCGGCTGACACACAGTAAAGCGTAGCCGTGCCTACATCAACAGCCGTGATTATACCGTCACGGTTATCGTTGCGCTGAGTTTCAACTGTAAATACGCTTTCATCACTCGAATACCAGTTGGCTTTATAACAGCATCTGCCTGTATCGGTAGGCGAGCTTGCAAAGGTCAGGGTGTGTGTTACCTCCGCCGTGCCGCCGTTTATAATTTCAATGCTGTCCCGGTCTATAACATTGCTTGTTGCCGCGGTTTTTCTTATGCAGACGGTAATAACATTTGATTTAATCCTGCCGTCATTTGAAACGGCATAAACATTAAACACATCCGCAACCTCATGAGCGGCATTCTGCGTAACACTGACGCTATGGGTATCATCAGACAAATCGCTCATTGAGTAATACTCATTGTCGATAACCCAGGTTACATCCTGATTTGTCGCGTTTTCAGGATATACCGACGCCGAAAGCTTTGCACCGTTGCCGTTATAGGCTTCCATTATACTTTTATCTATGGTTATATATTGATATGTAACGCCGTCAATTACAACAGGGTTGTTTGTTGTGACATTGCCGTTTGAGGTGCAGCCCGTTACTGCAATTTCGATAGATTCAACGGGTATGCCGTTTGTGACCTCAAAGGTGCGTGTAAATGAAGATATTTCATAAAATCCGCCGTTAGAGGTTGCATAGCCTGTGTAAGCCATAAGCGCTATTTCACATACGCCGCCGGTAAGAGCCGTATAATGACCTTTACAGTCAATTTGACCTATGCCGTTTGAAGCTGAATTTTCCTCATCAGCCCACAAATATACAGGGTTGCCGTCGTCATCATATTCGCTGACAATTCCCCAGTTTATATAAAGATTGTCAGCGTCGGCAACTCTTGACGGATAAATCGTGTAATTATAATTTGTTTCACCCGGCGAATCAAGCATACTTGCGCCAATTATTTCAACATCTGATATGTAGCGCCCTGTTTTACCTGTAACCGTTATTTCAACCGACTTTGAAACATTATTTGCAGCCGATGTTGCGGTGATAGTACATTTTTGAGTTGATATTGAACCGAGCGAGCCTCCTGCGTCACGGCCTGTGATAATGCCGGTTTCAAAATCAACGCTCGCTATCGAGGGGTCGCTTGAGGTCCAGGTTATATCGCTAGTATCGCCTGCCGAAGGAACGACATCCGTAATTGCAAGCTCAATCTGCGAGCCTTCTTTAACAGTTGTCGCGCCGTCGATTGAAAAATCGGTAAGCGGCTGACCTTCAATAACCGTAAAGGTAATGCTGTCGTTATAAACAAACTGAAGAATCAGATTTGACAGAATTTCGACAGCGGTTGCCGTCAGCTGAACCGGGTCGGCAGTATCCTGCGTTATATCGACAACTGCAAAACAAACATCGAGAATACCCGCAAGTACCGTTCTGTTCATATCAAGACCGACATAGTCAATAAGTATTCCCGCAATCTGGTCGGTATCAAGAGTGCCCGTATTTTCAAGAGCATAAAAATAATTTACCATTTCCAGGATGCCCTGAATAATTTCTTCCGTGTCCGGCGAAACAAGTATCGTTACAGTGCCGGTGTTTTTAAATGTAACCAAACCGCTGTCATTAACTGTCGCAACCACCTTGCCCTGAGTAAATACCGATGTGCTTTTTACCGAATACACAACATTATAATGAAGTCTCAGCGGTGTGGTAACCGCATAAAGCTGAACGCTTGAGCCGACCGCTACAGTTGTATCAATCTGTGATTTATTTGTTATATGAGTTCCGTTTGGCAGGAAATTCGCATACCATTCCTCACATTTTGTAACACAAATCTGAACATAATCATCAGCAAGCAATGTGCCGTCAGCATCATAAAGCTGAACATGAATATTTGAATTTATATTATCAAGATAGTAACGAAGTGAATCAACAAGCTCGCCCTTATAGGAATCAGACCATTTTGAAAGAATCGAATCCGAGCCGAAAGCATCCTCAAGCAGAGCAACGATTTCTTCGGTATCCATAGTATCAAGGTCAACATAATCATTGAAGAAAACCTTTTCAACGGCGCTGCCGAGAACGCTGCCGATAAGAGGAATTGTTTTAACCTCATTATCAATCCATGACTGGATAACGGCGCCCTTTGACGAGTCAAATGCTTTGACCACGCCCTCCTGTGTAACATCAACAAGGGTAGGCGTTTCACTGTACCAGTATATATAGCCGTTATCGGGCATATCGCAGCCTATGAGCTTATATGTAAGATTAAGCTCATCGCCTTCAACCATATATTCAATATACTGTTCCTTTTCAGCGGCAGTGTCATCAATGTATGACGGCACCATAGTTGAGGTATCCTTATAGAAAAGCTGTATTTCATAAAAGCCCTCCACGCCGTCATCCGCAAAGGATGCAGTCGCAGGCAATACACCTGTAAATAAGAGCAGAACAGCAAGGATAATACTGATAATTTTTTTCTTCAGCCCATATCTTTTCATAACATTTCTCCCAATATTTTTAACACAATGGTTAAAAATCGACCTATTTATACAAATTATATCATAAATGTCCATTAAATTCAACGCACTTGCTTTCGTTAAAAGCAACAAAATTTCTTGTATTCTTTTGTAACTTTGTGAATAATCAACAATAAAGAGACGGAATGTTCCGCCTCTTTTGGTTATTTTATAAATTTGTCGATAGCTGCATTCAATTCCTCAAGCATTTGTTCATCACCCTCAAGAGCGGCGTGAACAATGCAGTTCTCAATATGATCCTTTAAAATCAGCTTGCCTGTATTGTTTAAAGCTGATTTAACTGCGGCAAGCTGAACAAGAACCTCGGAGCAATCCTCGCCGTTGTCAACCATTTGTTTAACCTTTTGCAGATGACCGGTCGCGCGGGCGAGTCTGTTTGAAATTTCCTTTGTGTGTTTATGGCTGTGATTATGATTTGCGTTATAGCTCATATTTTGGAAAGCGCCTGTTCTATATCGGCAATAATGTCATCTGCATCCTCAATGCCGACACTGAATCTGACAAGATCAGGGCTTACGCCGCACTCCTCAAGCTGTTCGTCAGTAAGCTGACGATGCGTGGTTGACGCGGGGTGCAGGCAGCAGGTGCGCACATCAGCCACATGTGTTACAATAGCCGCCAGCTTTAATGAATCCATAAACACTGTAGCAGCCTCGCGGCCGCCCTTAATACCGAATGATACAACACCGCAGGTGCCGTTTGGCATATACTTTTGTGCTGTTTCATACTGTTCGTCATTCGGCAGCATTGCACATTTTACCCAGCTTATTTTATTATTCCCTTCAAGATATTCGGCAACCTTTTTGGCATTTTCGCAGTGGCGCTGGACACGAAGATGCAGGGTTTCAAGACCGACATTAAGTAAAAATGCATTTTGAGGTGCGGGTATTGAACCCAAATCCCTCATAAGCTGAACAGTTGCTTTTGTAATATAAGCACCCTTGCCGAATGAATCGGTATAGGTTATTCCGTGATAGCTGTCATCAGGAGTTGTCAATCCGGGGAATTTATCATTTTGCGCCCAGTCAAAATTACCGCTGTCAACAACAGCACCTCCGATTGTTGAGGCGTGCCCTTCCATATATTTTGTTGTAGAGTGAGTTACAATGTCACAGCCGAATTCAAACGGACGGCAGTTTACGGGAGTTGCAAAGGTGTTGTCAATAATAAGCGGAACGCCGTTTGCGTGAGCAACCCTTGCAAATCTTTCAATGTCAAGAATATCAAGGCTCGGGTTTGATATTGTTTCGCCAAAAACAGCCTTGGTATTTGGCTTGAATGCAGCCTGTATTTCCTCCTCAGCAGCGTGCGGGCTTACAAATGTAAAATCAATTCCGAGCTTTTTCATCGTCACATTGAAAAGGTTGAAAGTGCCGCCGTAAATTGCAGAGGAGGAAACGATGTGGTCACCTGCCTGCGCAATGTTGAAAACAGCATAAAAATTAGCAGCCTGACCGCTTGATGTGAGCATACCTGCCGCACCACCCTCAAGCATTGTTATTTTCCGTGCTGCATAATCACAGGTGGGATTTTGCAGGCGTGAATAGAAATAACCCGACTTTTTAAGGTCGAATAAATCGCCCATCTCCTCGCTTGAATCATACTTATATGTTGTGCTCTGAACAATAGGTATTACCCTCGGTTCTCCGTTTTTCGGCTCATATCCGCCCTGCACACAAATTGAATTAATTTTCATTATTTCCATAGCCTTTCCGACTGCGAATAGTTTATTAAAAATCATCTATACGACTTGCCGCAGCCGGACAAGGCGTATAAGCGCCAAAAGGGCTTTTTAATTATTCCACGACTAATCATTAAGAAAATGCCGCATAATGCTCGGACCGTGTTCAATGAAAATACCGGTTTCTTTTGCCGTTTCTTCATTGATTGTGTCAACACCCTTGATTTCCTTGTTCTTATGATAGATAAGATAAGGCACGGGGTCACTTGCGTGTGTGCGTGTAACGATAGGCGTCGGGTGGTCCGGAAGTATCATAATTTTGTAATCATCATATTTTTCAAGACCGTTAATTATAATAGGCAATACCCTTTCATCAATAAGCTCAATTGCTTTCACCTTATTTTCAGGCTCGTTTCTGTGGCCGCATTCGTCAGGCGCTTCAAAATGAACATATACAAAATCGTTTCTTTTAAGCAGCTCTATCGCGGTGTTTGCCTTGCCCTCAAAGTTTGTGTCAATATAGCCTGTTGCGCCCTCGACCTCGGCAACCTCCATTTTTGCGCAGCCGCCTATGCCCTTTAATAAATCAACGGCAGATACAACTGCGCCCTTTATACCGTAAATTTCCTCAAACGGCGAAAGCGCAGGGCGCCTTCCTTCACCCCAAAGCCAAATGGAATTGGCGGGACGCTTACCGTTTCTTTTCCTTTCGATATTAACAGGGTGGTCCTTGAGAAGCTCATATGATTTTTTCATAAGCTCAATAAGAGGCTTTGCATTGTCATTTGCCGACAGATATTCGGTAATGACCTTGCCGGTAATATCGTGGGGCGGAGTCATTTTTCCCAAATCAGTAGTGCCGTTATCCCAAATCAGACAATGACGATAGCTGACTCCCGAATAAAATTTAAACTTATCGCTGCCGAGCTTTTCATCAATATATTTTATAAGTATCTCGGCCTCCTGCGTGCTGATATCGTCGGCACAGTAATCAAGAATCGTTTTTTCCTCATATGGCAAATCGTCCTCTGAAAGAGTAACAAGATTTGTACGAAGCGAAACATCTGTCGGCTTCATATCAACACCGATAGACACAGCCTCAAGCGGACTTCTGCCTGTGTAATATTTCATAGGGTCAAAGCCCATAACGCTCATATTCGCAACATCGCTGCCGGGATTAAGCCCCTGCGCAACAGTTCTGATTAAACCGACCTCCGCCTTTGACGCAAGCATATCCATATTCGGCTTTTTTGCAACCATCATAGGTGTTTTGCCGCCAAGTGCAGGCACGGGATAATCAGCCATTCCGTCATACAGTACAACAATATATTTCATAATAATCTCCCTGAATTGTGTTTTTTGTTATGTTATCAATATCGTTATTTTGAAAAAGAACCGTAAAAGGCGAATGCCGGGTCCGCCCGCGGTAAATACGGTCATTCACTCTACTTATAGTAAGCGACGCCGCTTTCAAATATTTTCATATCCTTTTCAAAAGGAACATTTGCATAAAGGTCTTTGCCCTTACGCTCACTGTGACCCATTTTGCCGAGCACTCTGCCGTCGGGAGAGGTAATACCCTCAACCGCACAAACGGAGCCGTTCGGATTAAAAGGCATATTTGCAACAGGCACTGCGTCGGGATTAACATATTGCGTTGCAATCTGACCGTTTTCAATAAGCTTTTTCATAATGCTGTCGTTTGCAACAAATCTGCCCTCGCCGTGGCTTATCGGGACAGCAAACATATCGCCTGCATTCACGCCGCTGAACCAAGGCGATTTAACACTTGAAATTCTTGTATAAGCCATAGATGAAATATGCCTGCCTATGGTATTAAATGTAAGTGTAGGGTCGTCAGGCTTAATATCTTTGATTTCGCCGTATGGAACAAGTCCGAGCTTAATAAGTGCCTGAAATCCGTTGCAAATGCCGAGCATTAGCCCGTCACGGCAATTAAGAAGCTTTGTGACAGCGTCCCTGACCCTTGGATTTCTGAAAGCCGTGGCAATGAATTTACCGGAGCCTTCAGGCTCATCGCCGCCGCTGAAGCCGCCGGGGAGCATAACAATCTGTGAGCTTTCAATCTCCTTAACCATCTTATCAATGGTTTCATTAATATCTGATGGCGAAAGATTGTTTACAACAAGGACAGATGTCTTTGCGCCTGCCTTTTCAAACGCTCTTGACGAATCAATTTCACAGTTTGTTCCGGGGAATGCAGGTATAAATACCTTAGGCTTCGCAACCTTGTTTTTCGCAACAAATATTGACCGCTGCCTGTAAAGCGGAACATCATACGGCATATTTGCTTTTTTGCCCGAGTTTGTTGAAAACACTTTTTCAAGCTTAGAGGTCCATGCGTCAATCAGCTCATCTACAGTCTGTACGCCACCGTCAATAATGAAAACTCCGTTATCATTGGTAGTACCGAGAGTTACGCCGTCAAAGCTGTTTTTATCTGCAAGCTCAACAACGAAGCTCGCCTCCTTTGCGGCAAAAAGTGTCTCCTTGTCAAGGCCCTGTGCAAATGTAAATCCGAATTTATTACCGAATGCCATTTTGCACACACAGGCAGCCGCGCCGCCCTCCTTGACAACCGATGCCGCAAGAATTTTACCTGACCTTACGCCCTCATAAACACTCACCATAAGTGACATTGCCTTTTCAAAATCAGGCAAGCCTGTATTATTATCAACGGGAAGCGGAAGGAGCTTAACTTGTGAGCCTGTTCTTTTGAACTGTGAGGAAACCGTCTTTGACGCCTCACTCATACCGACTGCGAAAGAAACAAGAGTGGGCGGAACATCAAGCTCATTAAATGAACCGCTCATTGAATCCTTGCCGCCTATTGACGGGCATTTGTAACCAAGCTGTGCGCTAAGCGCACCAAGAAGTGCCGCCGCAGGCTTTCCCCAGCGGGACGGAATATCGTAAAGCCTTTCAAAATATTCTTGGAATGTGAGCCTTGCTTTTGACGGGTCGCAGCCCACTGCCGCGAGCTTTGCAAGGCTTTCACTGACTGCAAATGCAGCCGAATGGAACGGCGACCAGCGTGAAAGCTTAGGTATAAATCCGTATGCCATTACTGTTGCAGTATCGGTTTCTCCCTCGAAAACAGGAATTTTAGCTGCCATAGCTTCTTCCGGAGTAAGCTGATATTTGCCTGCATACGGCATTAGAACCGTTGCCGCACCTATTGAGGAGTCAAAGCGCTCCACAAGTCCTTTCTGCGAGCACACCTCAAGCCTTGAAAGATTAGCCTTTAATGCCTCGGCATTATTGAGCTTTTCAAGGCATTCGGGAACCTGCTTTGTGTAATTCTTGTCTTCATCAAATGTCTCAATTTCAACTCTTGCGTGCTGTGTAACGCCATTTGTATTCAAGAAATCACGGGAAAGGTCAACTATTTTATCACCCCTCCATGTCATTTCAAGGCGGTTTTCATCAGTAACCACCGCAACAGGTGTTGCTTCAAGATTTTCCTCATTTGAAAGGCGAATAAATCTGTCAACATCTGCCTTGTCAAGAACAACTGCCATACGCTCCTGCGATTCTGAAATAGCAAGCTCTGTCCCGTCAAGACCGTCATATTTTTTAGGCACCTTGTCCAAGTCAATTTTCAGTCCGTCTGCAAGCTCGCCGATAGCAACCGATACACCGCCTGCTCCGAAATCGTTGCAGCGTTTAATCATTTTTGCAGCCTCTGCCTTTCGGAACAAACGCTGAATTTTTCTTTCTGTCGGCGGATTGCCCTTTTGCACCTCCGCGCCGCAGGTTTCGATAGATGAGCTGTCATGCGCCTTAGATGAGCCTGTCGCGCCGCCGCAGCCGTCACGCCCTGTTCTTCCTCCGAGCAAGACTATAACATCATCCTTCTGCGGACATTCACGCTTAACATTATCTTTAGGCGACGCTCCTATAACAGCTCCGATTTCCATTCTTTTTGCAACATAGCCATCGTCATAAAGCTCTGTTACCTGACCTGTTGCAAGACCTATCTGGTTGCCGTAGCTTGAGTAGCCTGCTGCCGCGCCTGTTGTAATTTTGCTCTGCGGTAATTTGGCGTCAAGCGTTTCTTCAAACGGAGTTGTAGGGTCGCCTGAACCTGTAACACGCATAGCCTGATAAACATAAGCTCTGCCCGAAAGGGGATCACGGATTGCTCCGCCAAGGCAGGTTGCAGCGCCGCCGAAGGGTTCAATTTCGGTAGGATGATTATGAGTTTCGTTTTTGAACTGAACAAGCCACTGCTCCTCCCTGCCGTCAATAACAACCGGGACCTGAATGGAGCAGGCATTAATCTCCTCGCTTTCATCAAGGTTATTGACATAGCCATGCTTTTTAAGGAATTTCGTGCCTATGCACGCCATATCCATAAGGCATACTGTTTTATCCCTGTCACCGTAAACATCACGGCGAACTTCAAAATATTTCTCAAGGGCATCATTAACGGCACTGCTGTATCTGCCTTCGTCAATTTTTATCTCGTCAAGCTCAGTGGCAAATGTTGTGTGACGGCAGTGGTCGGACCAATAGGTATCAATAACCTTGAGCTCGGTAAGACTCGGCTCTCTGCTCTCATCATTTTTAAAATAATCCCTTACCCAGCATAAATCCGCAATACTCATTGCAAAGCCCATACTGCTGTGATACTCTGCAATTTCATCATCGCTTTTGTCGATAAAACCTTTTATTCTGACAATATCGGCAGGTATTTCAGCTTTCATATCAAGGCTGTCCGGAAGGTCAAAAGCCGCAATACGACTTTCAACCGGATTTATTATGTAGGATTTTATTTTATCAAATTCTTCGTCCGTTATATCTCCCCTGACCGCAATTATTTTAGCATATAAAACATCGGGGCGCTCACCCGCCGTAAGAAGCTGAATGCACTGCGCCGCAGAGTCAGCTCTCTGATCATACTGACCGGGCAGAAATTCCGTTGCAAAATATCTCCAGCCGTCGGGTATTACAAGCTCGGTATATACATTATCAAGATTAGGCTCGGAAAGGACCCGGTTTACCGCCTCGCCAAACTCCTCATCGGTTAAACCCTGCACATCATATCGGTTAATAATTCTTAAATCCTCAAGCGCCGTTATACCGACATTGCCTTTAAGGTCGGCAAGAGTTTGACCCGCCTCAATATCATTGCCTTTTTTCTTTTCAACAAATACGCGATAAACTTTAGCCATATTTTTCTCCTGTTATTTTATTATTTAGCCGATTAAAAAATAACTGAAAATACTGTCGGCAGCGGTATTTCAGAATAATAAGCAACTGATTTTCTCGATTTTACGGCATAATTGTGTCTGCACACAAAAAGTATTTGACATATACACAGCAATACTTATATATTCTATCATAAAACATCTCAAATTTATATAGCTAATTTAAAAAAATAAAATTAATTTTTTGTTTACATAAACTATTTAAACTATTAATTTTTTGTGATATAATTATCAATTAGTGTGAAAGTGATGCCGCACGCATCATATTATTGAAGGGAGGGTGTGCAATTTGAACAACGCGTTGGAAAATGAAAAGTATGATGTTGAATTTATGAATCTTGTTGTTGATAAAGCTGATAACCTTAAGGTTGTTGACTGTGATAATCACTTTTGTGAGTTTACGGGAGTGCACCCCTCAAAAATCAAGCAGGGGAAGCTGTTTCTTCACGACATTATCAAGCCTGTTTACCGTGAGGAAATAATGCGTGCGCTTTGCAAAAAAAATTCGCCTTATGTTTATTTCGATGCAGAGTTTTATGATAAGGACAAAAACGATGTTTTCATTCACTGTTCGGCACAGAATTTTGAAGGCAGCAGCCGTTGCAGACTGACGCTTGCCGATGTTTCAAAATCACAGAAAAAGCAGGAGGCGCTTGAAAAACAGGCAAAGGAAATGAATTATCTTATCGACCTTGTAACAGGCGGTGTATGCCTTTTCAAGGTTACAGATAATATGCATATAGAGGTTCAGTATCTCAATGAGGGCGGCTGCCGCCTTTTCGGAACAACAAAAAGCGCATATATCCGCCAGGATTATCGGCTTGACGAGCTTATTCACCCAATGGACCGCAGCGAGGTTTTTCAGTCGATAGGCAAGGCTATGGCGACCAACGAGCCGGTTGATATGGAATTTCGCACCATTGTTCACGAGAATGAATACCGATGGTGCAAGATAAATGCGGCAATACAAAGCTACGACGAAAATAACAACCCCGTATTTCACGCAATGCTGACCGATATTACAAAAATCAAAGAGGCGGAAGAAAAGGCAGATCGTATGTATGACGATCTTGTCAGGATTTTTAAAAATCTTCCAAACGCAGTATTTTCCGCTGACTCCGAAACACCGCTCAAAGCAAATATAGTCAGCGAGGATTTTATAAAATTTTTCGGCCATTCACGCAGCCGTTTATTTGATGAGCACGGCGGAAGGCTGTCTGATTTCATTAACGAGCGTGAAGCAAAATATGCCGAAGCGACTATAAGAAATCAGCTTAACGAAGGCAAAACCGAAACACTTGTTACCTATTCGGTAAAAAGCGGGAGCGGCAAATTTTTGATTGTTGAGGACAGACGCAAGGTTATAGAACAGGAGGACGGCACAAAAACAATGCTTTGCAGCTGGAAAAATTTAACCGATGAATACAGCTATGGCGAAAAGCATCGCCCCGTCAATTAACAAGCGGGCGGTGTGTTATCTCCTCCGAGAACGAGGAAATAATAAGCTGCCGATTTAATATCATAAAAGGGCAGTTCACATCGAACCGCCCTTTAAATATTCAGCAAATAAAAAACAGGATGACCGGAGTAAACCCAAGCCATCCTGTTTTATTATTAATTTTTGTATTTAAATCGGAGCAGCGCTCCATCAAGCTCGTTTGAAATGGATCCCGCCGCCTAAGAGGCGGGGACATCGACGAATAGGTTATACTTTTGTCTGTCGGCAAAGCTTAACAAAAAGCAGGCAAATAATCACCGTGTGCATCAATTAACTCATCACACATTTTAACTATGGTATCAATGTCCAATTCAGCCGATGTGTGAGGATCTAACATTGCCGCCAAATAAACATCATTTTTCTTATGGCTCCTTGCAGCTTCAATAGTCATCAGCTGACAGTTAATATTTGTCATATTAAGTGCGGCACATGCAGTAGGGAGCGTACCTACAGAGGTAGGATGAACACCTACGCCGTCAATCAAGCAAGGCACTTCAACACAAGCCTCTTCGGGGAAATTCGTTATAAGATGATTTTTATTCAGAACATTTCCGCCGATTTTGTACGCAGTGTTTGTTACAACAGCCTCCATAATATGAGAAGCATATTCGTCTGAGCGGACAATTTCCTTCGTATTGCCATTCTTTAATTCTTTATATTCAGCTTTCCAGCGCTCAATCTGGTCTATACATCTTCGCGGATATTCGTCAAGCGGAATGTTGTGACGCTCTATAAGTTCAGGATAATTTGACTTTATAAAATATGGATTATATTCTGCATTATGCTCACTGCTTTCTGTGCAATAATATCCAAAGCGTTCTACATAAATGTTTCTTACCTGATCATCAAATTCATCATCTTCAAGAAGTCTTTGATGTACTCGCTTTCTGATTTCAGGATAAAGATCGTTGCCAAGCTTATCTTCAATTTTCAACAGCCAAGCCTGATGATTTATACCTGCAATCAATTCTTTCCTTTCCGCTTCATATTCCTCCATGCCTACGCCCTTCAGTATGCTGTGGGCACACTTCTGAACAGAATGGCAGAGTCCAACCGTATTTTTAAACGCATACCGCTGAACATATCCTGTTATCATTGCCATAGGATTAACATAATTCAGGAACATTGCATTCGGGCAAACCTCGTTCATATCGTTACAAAAATCCTCAACGACAGGGATTGTCCGCAATGCTCTCATTATTCCACCGATTCCCAAAGTATCACCGATAGTTTGACGGAGTCCGTATTTTTTAGGAATTTCAAAATCTGTAATCGTACAGGGATCATATCCGCCAACCTGAACAGCATTTATTACAAAAGTTGAATTTTTTAAGGCTGCCTTTCTTTTGTCTATACCGAGATAGGTTCTGATTGTTGCAGGATTTCCCAAAAAATTATTCATAGCCTCAACAATAACTTTACTTTCGGTAAGCCTTGATTCGTCAATATCATATAGGGCAAACTCGCTGTTTTTCAAGCAATCGGTCAGCAGGCAATCACCTATAATATTCCTTACAAATACCGTGCTTCCCGCTCCCATAAAAGTAATTTTCATAACGCACCTCTGTTTTTAATATTTTGATATTCACATTAATATGTATAAATGCTGTAATTATTTAAATCGGAGCAGTGCTCCGGCAAGCTCGCTTGAAATGGAGCTTGAAAACGATATAAACAAAAAACAGGCGCACACTTTTAATGCACGCCTATTTTGCTTTGTTATTAAATAATTATTCTATATTAACTCGTTTTATTAAGACAGGCGAACATACTGATGTGACTCATTCCTAAATTCCTTTGCTTTTGCAAAAAAACCTTGAAACTGAAGTACAACTTAGTCCTTCCTGCTTTTGATAGCAGCCTGTGCGGCAGCAAGGCGGGCAATCGGAACTCTGAACGGAGAGCATGATACATAGTCAAGACCTATGCTGTGGCAGAACTCAACCGATGTCGGGTCACCGCCGTGCTCACCGCAGATACCGCAGTGAAGCTCGGGACGAGCAGCCTTACCGTTTTTAACGGCCATTTCCATAAGCTGACCGACGCCTGTTGTGTCAAGCTTTGCGAACGGGTCGTTTTCAAAAATCTTAGCATCATAATATGCATCAAGGAATTTTCCGGCATCATCACGGCTGAAGCCATAAGTCATCTGTGTAAGGTCATTTGTACCGAAGCAGAAGAATTCAGCCTCTTTGGCTATATCGCCTGCGGTAAGAGCAGCACGAGGAATTTCAATCATAGTACCAACCTGGTAATTCATCTCAACACCTGCGGCAGCGATTTCCGCGTCAGCTGCTGCAACAACTATATCCTTAACATATTTTAATTCCTTTGCATCGCAAGCAAGAGGAATCATAATTTCAGGAGCAACATCCCAGTCAGGATGAGCTTTCTGAACATTAATAGCTGCACGG
>CAZYDW010000011.1:0-48394 GCA_964646445.1 uncultured Bacteroides sp. | reverse complement strand
GTTCGCAGGCCCCATTTCAAGCGAGCTTGATGGAGCGCTGCTCCGATTTAAATAACGCAGCCGATACCTCAATGGTATCGGCTGCGTTATTATCAGGTCAGTTATTAATATCCGTATCTTCCGGCGGCGTATAATAATCATTGGCAGGATTATAATAGTTATTTTGATTTTCAGCCTTATATTCGCCCTGTGTTTCAAAAGGAGCCTGACGGTAACAATTATTTTGTTCACTGTCGGCAGCATTTGCTCCCGGCGTATAATAAGGACTGCTTGAGGCGTTATATTTATAAAAAGTCTCCTCATCGGAAAGAAAGTCAGCCTCGGTTATTCTGCCGTCCTGCAAAGCACGAAGACGGAAGTTTTCATAATAAAGAGCATCTGTTGTTTTTACATAAGGAATAACATAAATTGAAGCTATTCCGCAAGTAATAATACACAGTAAGCCCCATAAAATAAAGCTGAGATTAAGTACAAAAAGCTCGCCCCTGTTGCCTTTAACAATTTTTTTGGAAAGCCTTAATGCTTCGGTGGGTTTAAGATTGGGATAGTCGTGCATAAGCTGGTACGCAAAGTACGAGCTGTAAAAATATACAATTCCGGGAACGACCAAAAGCAACGACCATAAGCCCGCAAAAAGTCCCCTGAGGAAAACAACCAAAAGCTTTTTGAGGAAGGTTTCATTAAATGAATTCTTAAATAACCCGCCAAGCTCCTTACCTAATTTAAATTCTTCATCCGGCTGCCTTCTGATAAGTGACAGATATATACCGCAAAGAGTTACCGTCAAGGGTGTAAAAATAACGGAAATAATAAACGAAAGTGATGAAAAACCCGATAATGCCGTGCCTATTGACTCGGCATACTCTCTTACGGATACGGCAGATACTTCCGGACTTGCGGCTGACGAATCAAACTGAAAATCCTCAATGGGATTGCCGCCGCTTGAATCTCCGTCTTCAAAATAATTCCCGAAATTATCATAATTTCCGCCGCCTTGGCTGTCATCGTAATAATAATTGAAGTTATTATAGTTATTGTATTCATTGTCCAGACTGTCTAAATTGTAAACAGCTTTGAGGTTACTTGCCAAAGAACCTGAAAGGATTGAAACTATAATTGAAATAATAAAGAGATAAAAAACCTTGTCTTTTATAATCTGCCTTGCTTGTGACTTAACAAGAGGTCTGTTTATTTTGTTCATAAAATCACTCTCTTTTCATATTTAATTGCCCTTGGTCAAAACGGCGAAAGGCGCGTAAACAAAATGATTTCAGGGCATGAAAATCCAATTTGTCACCCTCGTATTTCGTGTGTAACCGTTTGCAGAGCGAAAGGCTGTTGTGATTAAAATAAAATTAAAATTCAAGCTTGTTTTCTATAAATGAAATAAGCTCACTTATCGGCAGCCTCACCTGCTCCATTGTGTCACGGTCACGAACAGTAACACAGCCGTCCTGAGGCGATTCAAAATCATAGGTAATACAATAAGGCGTGCCTATTTCATCCTGGCGGCGATAACGCTTGCCGATTGAACCCGCATCGTCAAAATCAACATTGAATTTTTCAGCAAGAGCAGTAAACACCTGTACCGCCTGCTCGCTTAATTTTTTAGAAAGGGGAAGCACTGCTGCCTTAAAGGGTGCAATTACAGGGTGAAAATGCATAACTACTCGCATATCATTCTTTTCGGCATCAATAACCTCCTCATCATAAGCCTCGGTAAGAAGCGCAAGAAACAGTCTTTCCACACCGAGTGACGGCTCAATAACATAAGGAATATATCTTTCGTTATTAACCTGATCAACATATTCAAGATTTTTACCGCTTGTATTGCTGTGCTGTGTAAGGTCATAATCCGTCCTGTCGGCAATGCCCCACAGCTCACCCCAGCCAAACGGGAACTGATATTCAAAATCGGTTGTAGCCTTTGAATAGAAGCAAAGCTCCTCGGGGTCATGGTCACGCAGGCGAAGATTTTCCTCCTTAATACCGATTGAATACAGCCAGTCACGGCAAAAGCTTCTCCAGTAATCAAACCATTCCAGGTCTGTTCCCGGTTTACAGAAAAACTCAAGCTCCATTTGCTCAAATTCCCTTACACGGAAAATAAACTTGCCGGGGGTAATCTCGTTTCTGAAGGATTTTCCTATCTGTGCAACACCGAAAGGGATTTTCTTTCTTGTTGTTCTTTGCACATTTGCAAAGTTTACAAATATGCCCTGCGCTGTTTCGGGACGAAGATAAATTTCATCCTTTGCGTCCTCCGTTACGCCCTGAAATGTTTTAAACATAAGGTTAAACTGACGAATATCGGTAAAATTGTGAGCACCGCAGTCGGGGCAGGGAATATTATTTTCTTTAATATAATCGGCCATCTGCTCATTGGTCCATCCGGCAACATTAGTGCCGTCGAAGCTTTCAATAAGGTCATCGGCTCTGTGCCTTGTTTTACATTCACAGCAATCCATAAGCGGATCTGAAAAGCCGCCGAGATGACCTGACGCAACCCAAGTCTGCGGGTTCATAAGAATGGCGCTGTCAAGACCGACGTTATATGGATTTTCCTGAATGAATTTTTTTCTCCATGCCTTTTTGATGTTTTCTTTAAGCTCAACACCCAAAGGGCCGTAATCCCATGTATTGGCAAGTCCGCCGTAAATTTCAGAGCCTGCATAAACAAATCCTCTTCCCTTGCTTACGGCTACAAGCTTATCAAGAGCTTTTTCAGAATTAAGCATATAATTAAACCTCCGATATTATACTATTACTCGGTTTCATATTTTACTATGTTTTATATAATAAGTCAATAAATTAAATCAGGGATTGCAGATAATAATACAGGCCTTGATTTTTATGCTTAAAGCATTTACCTGTAAATCTTAACAGCGATTAAAAGCTTGTCTTTTTTCGTTGCTTTAATCTGCTGCACAAGCTTAAGTCTGCCCTTCCCCCTGATTGAAATCATATCGCCCTCATTAAGCTTTTGAGAGGCGTTTTCAGTCTGCCTGCCGTTAAGAAACACTTTACCCTGTGCAAAAAGTATATTGCTGTTTTTCCTTGAAATATTATAAACAGCGCTTATCACAACATCTATGCGAAGCGAAGGTACGAAAAATTCAGCTGAGTCAGGCTCCTCAAGCGCATCAATTTCAGGAAAATCCGTGCGCTGCACCAAAACCCGGGTATGACGAACTCTTTGTAAATTTTCTATAATGAAATCGGCAATTTTTTCAAGGCAAAACAAATATGCCTTCTTGTCACAAACGACTATATCGCCGAGTGTTTCTCTTTTAATTCCTATGCTCAAAAGCGTTCCGAGATAATCACGATGCCTCAAATCCTCGGAAAATTTTTTGTTTTTCGGGGTAATTTCCAGGCAGACAATGCCAAAGTCATCCTTCTTTACACTGTCGCCAAAGCCGGCAACGACTCTCTCGGCATTGTCAAATCCGCCGTATAACACGCAGGGCAGGTGCAAGCCGAGCAATGCACTTTGCTCCTCCAAATTGAGAAAATCGCTGAAGGTATTATACGATTTTTCATTTGCGCGGTTATAAAGCTCGTTTAATCTGTTCTCGATAAAATCCATATTGTCCGACCAAACAAGGCTGCCACAGGTCAACCCGGTGACAGCCCTCAAATTTAAACTTTAAATTTATTATGCTCTTACAAGATCCTTTGTTTTCAAAAGATATTCGTCCGTTGCAGGAAATTCCGTTGTATATGTAATATCAAGAGATGCACTCTTATCTTTAAGAACGGCAACATTAGCGTGAACCACATCAATATGAACATTCATTACATATTTTGCTGAAGTAATCTCTTTTGTGGCAGTGTCTATTGTAACAACACCTGAACCGCCCTGATAATTAACAACAAAGTTTTCGTCAATAGTGCCTGATGAGAATGATAGCACTGAAATTGATTCAACAACTGATGAGATATCGCCGAGGACATTAAAGAATCTGCCCTGTGGGTCCTGATTAGCCTGTGCAAGAACAGCACCCTTGGGCTGAATTGTAATATTGATTGTGCCATCGCCGTTATCGGCAACATTGCAGGCAAGAACATCGTCAACAGTAAGATGTGAAACGGTACAGTCCATTTCCTCGTTATCGCCTCTCTTGTCAAGCTCGGGATTTCTGTTGCCTGACGGAGAAAGACCATTGACGCCGCCTGAGAAAATTCCGCTTACAATACTTGGAACAAGGTTATTAATCATTGAGTTTGACTTGCCCTCAACAAGAACATTGCTAACCTCAAGATTTTCTGAACCGACTAATTTATAATATGTCTTAGCCTCGCCCTTTTCCGTATACGATGCGGTTAAAGTTTTTGTATAATTGTAGCTTTCAACATAATAATTAACAACATCCTCAACACTTGTGAATTCAACTCCTCCGTATGTACCGGCAGCAAATTCATCAATAACAGCTACATCCTCGGATGCAGTGCCTTCGCTTTCGGCTTGGGCCGTAGCGACAGGCTTTAGGGTAACAACAAGGATATCCGCAACAAGAACAACAGCAAGAATAACACACAGTATTTTGTTTATTGTGCTGATTTTAGACTTTTGTTTCATATAAATTCCCCTTTTAACAGTATATTACTTTTATATAATATACTAAAATTCAATATTTTTCAATATGTTTTTTAATTTTATTTTGGGAATAATACGGATATTGTCGTTCCTTCCCCCAAGGCGCCGGTTACTTCAAGCTGTGCCGAATGTATTTGAGCAATATGCTTAACAATGGCAAGACCCAAGCCTGTGCCGCCGGTTTCCTTGCTTCTGCTCTTATCCACACGGAAAAAGCGTTCAAATATTCTTTCCTTATATTTATCGTCAATACCTATACCGGTATCGCTGACTGTCAGGCAAACGCCATCACAGGTGTCCTTTATATCAACATTTACCGAGCCGTTTTCTTTATTGTATCTTATGGCATTATCACAAAGATTGCAGATAAGCTCCTCAATAAGGGCACTGTTGGCTCTGATATAAACGCTTTCACCGGAAAGCGTTACGGTAACGCCCTTAAGGCGCGCATTTATTTCCAGCGTCTCAACGCAGTTTTTTGCAATATCATATAAATCTACCGATGAAAAGGCTATGGTGCTGTCACTCTCCTCCTCAAGCTGCGAAAGCTGAATAATATCCTCGCTTAAGCTGACAAGCCTTATTGCCTGCTTTCTGATAACGGATGCAAACGGCTTTATATCCTCCTGCTTTGCAATGCCTGTTTCAATAAGCTCTGCGTAGCCTGCGATTGATGTAAGAGGTGTTTTCAACTCATGTGATACATTTTCGGTAAACTGTTTTTTTTGCTTGTCAAGCGCACGGCGGTACTGCTCATGGTCTTTAAGTGCATTAACAAACGGCTGAAGCTCGTTATAGGTTTTATAGTCCTCTGCATTGTCAAGGTGATGCGAAAGCTCCTCAACCGGTTTAATAATACTTTTGGTAATTGCAATACTTAACAAAACCGCACATATAACAATAAGTAAAACCGCTGCTAAAACTAAATACCAAAACTTGCCCGTTATACTGAAAATGGTGTTTATTTGCTCTGCCGAGGCTTTAATCACACCACTGTCAATCGCTTTTTCAAAGCAACTGTAAAAAAACATAATGAGCAAGCCTGCCGTAACGGCAATCGTTGAAGCCGCAAACGCCAATAGTTTAAAGAAGGTCCGCTTTGTCATTTAATCACCAACCTTGTAGCCGACATTTCTTATTGTCTTTATACATTCGCCTGAAGCGCCGAGCTTTTTTCGCAGTGACTGAATGTGAACATCAACAGTCCTGTTGCCCTGTTCAAAATTATATCCCCACACAATATCCATTAGCCGGTCACGGGTAAGGACTATGCCTTGATTTCTGACAAGGTATTTAAGTATTTCATATTCCTTATAGGTTAAATCTATTTCTTTTTTGTTTGCAAAAACGGTATGACGGCTTTCGTCAATCTCAATATCTTTATAGGTAAGCACGGTTTTGGCGCTTCGCTGTGTCCGGCGCAAAACCGCTTTGACTCTTGAAACAAGCTCCATAACGCCGAATGGTTTTGATATATAATCATCCGCTCCCATATCAAGCCCCTTGACCGCATCAATCTCACTTGTTTTTGCCGTTACCATAATAATCGGTATTTCGCTGTATTCCGGCATACTCCTGATTTTGAGCAAAATCTGCAAGCCGTCATCCTGCGGCAGCATTATATCAAGCAGTATTATATCGGGTATTTCATCGTTAAGGGCTGTATAGAGGCTGTCTGCATCTTCAAAGCCGCTTACCTCAAAGCCGCCGTTTTTAAGAGCATACATTTCAAGCTCACGGATTGAGCTGTCATCCTCAACAATATAAACAAGCCGTTTTTCGTTCATAATCAAAATCCTATCTGATTGTGTATTTGGCAAGGTAGTTTTCAAAGTTTTCCATAAAGGTTTTATTGTCGGATTTCTTAACTCCGCTCAGATAGCTGTGAGTCTGATAACTGCCCTGCGAAAGCTCAATTATGCAGACTGCAAGATTTGAGCAATGATCTGCAATTCTTTCAAATGAATTAATAATATCAAAAAACAACATTCCGTTTTCAATGCTGCATTCCTTCTCATCCATTCTTCTTGAGTGCCTTGCACGAAGCTCTGCTTTAAGATTATTTATAACCTGCTCAAGAGGTTCGATTGTTTGGGCGATTTCAATATCATCATTAATAAACGCTTCGATTGAGTTGTCAATAATTTCCTTGACCGCCCTTGCCATAATATCAAGCTCACGATTTGCATCGGCGGAAAAATGTATTTTTTCCTTGTGCATTCTTCGTTTGGTTTTAAGAATATTAACACCATAATCGCCTATTCGCTCAAAATTACCTATGGCGTGGGAAAGCTTGCTTAATTTCATTGAATCGCTTATGCTTAAATCATAGCTGCTTATTTTTACAAGGTATGTTTCAAGCTCATCTTCATATTTATCAAGCAGCTTTTCGTTTGCCTTTATTTTTTCATCCTTTGATTTGCTGTAAACCTTGATAAAGTCAAGCGAAAGCATAATATTCTTTTTTGCGAGCAGGGCCATTTCATTGCACTGCTCCTTAACCTTGTCAATCGCATATGTCGGTGTAATAAGAAAGCGTTCCTCGACAAGACCGTTATTCTCGGTTTGGGCATCGCTTTCCTTATCTTTTATAATAAAGCGCATAAGCTTTTCAAGCTGCTTGCCAAACGGAAAAAGCACAATGGTTGCAAAAATGTTGAATATCGAATGTATTATGGCAATGCTGACGGGATTTACCTTTTCATTAATAAACGGCAGACCGAATATTGCGTTTATGCCGTAAAACAATATCATTGCGATTATTACGCCTATAACGCTGAATGTAAGGTAAACGCCTGCTGTTCTTTTGGCATTTTTGTTTGTGCCGATTGATGATAACAAAACAGGCACGCACGAGCCGATATTCTGACCGAGGATAATCGGAAATGCCGACGCCACCGATATTGACCCCGTTGTTGAAAGGGCCTGAAGAATACCGACAGAAGCTGATGAGCTTTGAATAGCCGCCGTAAGAACCGTGCCCGCCAAAACTCCCAAAACAGGGTTTGAAAATTTTGTAAGAATACTTGTAAATTCGGGTATTTCCTTTAATACAGACATAGCGTCGCTCATTGTGGTCATACCGATCATAAGTGTGCCGAAGCCGAGAAGAATATAGCCGACATTTTTCTTTTTTTCATTATTAAAAAACATTACAAGTATAATTCCGATAAAAGCAAATACGGGTGCAAATGAGCTTGGCTTAAGAAGGCTGAAAAACACATTTGAGCCTTGAATACCCGTTAATGATAAAAGCCATGCTGTAACAGTGGTTCCGACATGGGCGCCCATTATAATACCGATAACCTGGCTTAAGTCCATAATGCCGCTGTTTACAAAACCGACAACCATAACCGTTACCGCACCCGATGATTGAATTATTGCCGTAACCACCGTGCCGAGCAAAACTCCCTTTAACCTTGTGTTGGTCATTCGTTCAAGTATGCCCTCAAGCTTACCGCCGCTGATTTTTTCAAGGCTTGAGCCCATGGTATTCATACCGAACAAAAACAATGCAAGACCGCCTACAAGCGATAAAATGTCAAATATCGTCATCACTTTACCTCTGTAAAAATTATATATGTAAGTATCATTCTATAATATGTTAAAGGCATGCGGTTAAATCAAAGTATAATTTATGTTAAATCTTTGTTAAATTTATTCACAGTACACAGGAGAGGTTATTGCAAGCGGATGTGATTCACCGTCAACGCTTCCCCAAAGCTCTGCGCGGTACCACCTGCCCTTTTCAAGCCTTAGGCTGCAATGCCGCTCGTCAAATCTTGTTTCAAGAACAACCCTGCCTCCGTTTGATATTACTTTAATTGTTTTATACTTAACAATTTCCTCTCCTGCGTCCTTTTGTCTTGAATGGATGTCGGTAAAAAAGCTGAACACATAAGTGCCTTTTTTAACGGTATCGCCGATAGAATAGGTTTTGCCGCGGCGGTGCAGCCTGAATATAAACTTTGCGCCTGCTGAAGCCACGGTTCTCCCGAGCCTTATGGCCTTAAGCGCGCTTGACTGATTTACCTGTTTGTCAATATCAAGATATGTGCAGCCGTAATGACCTTTTCTTTCATTCCTGTGCCAGTCCCTTCCGTAAGCTGCGGCAATCTTGTATCCTTTGTCAAGCAGCGAGGTCCACAAATCAACACTTCTTGAATTTTCGCTCGTTACGCGGCTCATATCATCATGCCATATTTCGATATAATCAACCGAGCGCCAATCCTTAATATTAAATTCCCATCTGCCGCCGGTACATATGGGAGAACCCATCTGAAACGGATGCGCAATACCCACAACACCGCCTGCTGCCTTAACCTCTTTTATTTTTTCATCAATGTTATCGGGTCCGGCGTCACGCCAGTCAACAAACTCCCTCGCACCGAGCACAAGCATATGTCCGAAATATGTTGTCCACTCAATGCCTTTGATTGCAGGTAAAATATTATCGTCAAGCTGTGCATGACCTGAAAAAGTATTATGGTCTGTAAGAGCTATGAGCGAAAGGTGGTCTGCCCTTGCCGCCTCAAGAAGCTCATTGACCTGAAAATCCCCATCGGAATGAACGGTGTGACAATGCAGTTCACAAGGTAAATAACTCATTATTTTGCCTCCCCTTCAACCTTAATACAGTAATCAACATCACAGCTTACGCTGTGAACATTCAAAACAATATCCCATTCCCCTGCTTCCACAGGTGTTTTAATAAACCCGCAGGATGAAAAGTCAGGGCTTATAATATGTTCCTGCTTGTCAGCCTGCCTGTGCGCAGCGCCGATATATCCGTCGGGTCCGTCCACTGACAGCGTAACAAGATTTTTAACAGGCAAATATTCGTCGGGACTGCCGTCGGGCTTTTCATCATACTTTTGAAAGCTCGAACGGATTATGCCTATGGCTTTTTCTTTGTCCTCAAGTATCTTAGGCGAATATTCATATTTTATTCTCAGCAGCTTTATTCCCTGCGGGACATCAAATCTGTGAATAAGATTTGTTTTATCGTTAAAAGGTGTAATTCTTCCCTTTGCTTCAAATATTGTCATTTTTATCCTCTCCGAATCCACTGTTGTATCAATTATAAAATAAAATCGTTTCATTTACAATTGATATTATTTCACAAAAATGTTATATTGTTTTTGGTGATTATATGAATTTAAAGGCTTGGATGGCAAATATTGATGATAAAGCACCGCTTTTTCAGCTTAATCTTGTCGGCACTCATGACTGCGTAACACAATATGTTCAGTTTTCTCATATTTCAAAATGTCAAAACAGCAATATCCATGACCAGTTAAGCATAGGCATAAGGGGTCTTGATATCAGGGTTCAGTCAAAGGGGAAACGACTTGGCATGGTGCACGGTATTGCGAAGGTATTTGTAAGCCCCTCTCATCTTTCAAGGCAAATGGAATTAAAAGATGTTTTGCAACAATGCTTTAAATTTTTAAACGAAAACGGCAGTGAGTGCATAGTTTTTCAATTTAAAAACGACAGCGGCAGAGAGCAGGAAAAATGCTTTGACAATCTTTATAATACATACATATCCGCTAATCCCGAAAAATGGTATCTTGAAAACAGGGAGCCTTCTTTAGGCGAAAGCAGAGGTAAAATCGTTCTTATTCGCAGGTGCAATATGTATGCGGGAAAAAAATACCCTCTCGGAACGGGCATTGATTTTTCTTCCTGGATTGAACAGACAACGCTGCAGCCCGATGCGCTTGCTTTAAATACAGGCGGGGAAAACGCGATGTCATTTATTATCCAGGACAGGTATAAATACAAGCCCATACCTCGCTGGAGCGAATGTATAATGCCTTTTCTTGACAAGTCAGACAAATTCAGCGGCAAATACATAATAAATTATCTTTCGACCGCAGGAGGTTTAAAAGGGCCTTATAATAATTCAAAATACATTAATAAAAAATTTATGCAATATACTCTTGACAACAGTTTATATTATGGTATGATTTATACTGATTTCCCCACAAAGGAACTTACACAAAAAATCATTTCGACTAATTTCAGGTAATGCATTATGAAAACCACTGACATAAATATCCGCGACCCGTTCATATTAAACGAAAACGGAGTTTTTTATCTTTACGGCACAAGAGCGAAGAATTTCGGAAAAGGTGTTTCGGGCTTTGATGTTTACACCTCAACAGATTTAAAAGAATGGAGCAGCGCGTCAGAATGCTTCAATTCTGCTCAAAACGGATTAAACCGCGGGGTAAACTGGGCGCCCGAGGTTTACAGGTACAAGGGTGCTTACTATATGTTTGCAACCTTTACAAGGGAAAACGGATTAAGAGGTACCTATGTACTCAAAGCTAACAACCCTATGGGTCCTTTCAAAAAACATTCAAAGGGCGCAGTTACGCCGTATGACTGGGAATGTCTTGACGGCACGCTTTATATTGATGAAAGCGGCAGCCCATACCTTATTTTCTGCCACGAGCACACGCAGATAATTGACGGCGCTGTATGCTATATACGGCTAAACGATGACCTGAGTGAAAGTATCGGCGCCGCGCAGTACATATTCAGCGGTTCAACACCCGATTGGGCTGATAAAAAGCCGGAAGGCGAGCACTATATAACCGACGGACCTTTTGTTTACAACACAACACGCGGCAGCCTGATTATTATATGGTCAACATTTGTAAACAATAAATATGCGCAGTGTGTTGCAAAATCCGACAACGGTAAAATCAGCGGCAGGTTCTCTCATCCCAAGCCGATAATAACAAATGACGGCGGACACGGTATGATTTTCAAATCGGGTGATAATTTAATTCTGACCTATCACACACCAAACAAAAGCGGATATGAACACCCTGCCTTCAAGCTGCTTGAGGATGTCGGAAACGATATAATACTCAAGCCGTAAGCACTGTGTATTTAAAAAGACTTGTTGCTGTTTTTGTAACAAGTCTTTATTTTGTGCATATTATACAAATATATTGTAATTATTTGCATTATTTAAGATATTTATTTGTTAGTTTTTAATAAATATTTTATAATTTTTTTATGTAATAAGTATTGACATTTCATATATTAATGATATAATGTCAGCAACAACAGCAAAGGAGGGAATTTTAATATGCTTAAGCAACTGATTAAGTGTGCTAAAATCCTTGCCGAATTTGACAAGGCTTATACGAAAAGAGGATAATAAACCAAAAAGGGACTGCTTTACAGAACCAAATTATCGGACTGCCGCGGCAGTCCGATTTTTGCATAAATACATATTGAAGCTGTTATTTTTTATCCGCATTTTCAGCGGCATCACATTCCCGTGAATTTATATGTTCCCTCGCCTGCTTCATAAGCTTCAGCGTGTCGCGCAGAGTTTCTATATTCGCCTCATCATATGAAAGCCTAACGGCAAGGTATGGCTTTTTGCCTGCCGAAAGCGTTACTCTGTCTTTCATAAATGCATTTAATATTGCAACGGTTTTTATATCAACCTCCGAACTGTAAAACAGGATTGAACCGTTTCTCTGAACAATCTCATTAATACCGAGGGACATAGCCGTATTTCTTAAAAGGGCAATCTCAATCAGTCCCCATACAGCAGACGGCGGTGTGCCGAAGCGGTCGGTAAGCTCTGAATAAATATCATTTGCATCCTCGTCATTTTTAATGTTTGCAATCTGTTTATAAACAGCAAGCCTTTGAGGTGTTGAGGCAATGTAGTCGTCAGGTATGTGTGCATCTACCGCAACATCGATAAGGCATTCCTTTTCATCCGGCTCCTCGTCCCTGATTTCTCCTTTTTCCATTGCAACGGCTTCTTCAAGTAATTTAAGGTACATATCATATCCCACAGCCTCCATATGGCCATGCTGCTTATTACCCAGCAGCGAGCCCGCGCCCCTTATTTCAAGGTCACGCATTGCAATTTTAAAGCCGGAGCCGAACTCGGTATATTCCCTTATTGCCTCAAGGCGCCTTTGTGCAATATCCGTAAGCTCCTTTCCCATTGAAAAAGTGAAGTACGCATATGCTCTTCGTGCGGACCTGCCTACCCTTCCTCTAATCTGATGAAGCTGTGCAAGTCCCATTCTGTCGGCATTTTCAATGATTAGCGTGTTGCAGTTTGGAACATCGACTCCGGTTTCAATTATCGTTGTGCAGACAAGAATATCAATATCACCCGCAATCAAACCATTCCACACCTTTGACAGCTCCTGCTCATTCATCTGACCGTGAGCAATGCCTACACGCGCATCGGGTAATGCTTTTTTTATCTGCGCCGCCCTATGCTCAATTGTTTCAACATTATTATGAAGATAGTAGCACTGACCGCCGCGGTTAATCTCCCTCTCAAGCGCCTCGGTCACAATTTCGCCGTCAAATTCAATAACATAGGTCTGCACAGGCTGACGCTCTCCCGGAGCTTCCTCAATAATGCTCATATCACGAATACCGCTCATTGCCATATTAAGCGTTCTCGGTATGGGGGTAGCAGAAAGCGTTAAAACATCAACCTTCGGAAAGCGCTCTTTTATCTTTTCTTTTTGAGCTACACCAAAGCGCTGCTCCTCATCTACTATCAGAAGCCCCAAATCCTTAAAAGCGATATTTTTACCGAGAAGCTTATGCGTGCCTATAAGCAAATCAACATTTCCCTCGCTGAGTCTTTTAAGAATTTCTTTTTGCTTTGCCGGTGCAACAAAGCGTGAAATCATCTCAATATTAACCGCATAAGCTTCAAACCTTTTAATAGCTGTCTGATAATGCTGCATTGCAAGAACCGTTGTAGGCACAAGAATTGCGCACTGCTTGCCATCGCTTATGCATTTGAATACAGCTCTTAAAGCAACCTCTGTTTTACCAAATCCGACATCACCGCAAAGCAGTCTGTCCATAGGCACTTTCCGCTGCATATCAGCCTTGATTTCTTCACAGCATCTTAACTGATCGTCTGTTTCTTCATATTCAAATCTCAGCTCAAACTCACGCTGAAGGTCGCTGTCTTGCGTAAATGCGTGACCCTGTGTACTCATTCGTTTGGCATAAAGCGCAATAAGCTGCTTTGCCATATCCTTAACGGACGAGCGAACCCTTGCCTTTGTCTTTTTCCATTCAGGTGAGCCGAGCCTGTTTATTTTAACCCTTGAATCATCCTTTGGACCTATATATTTTGATACAAGGTCAAGCTGTGTTACCGGCACATAAAGTGTGTCGCCCTTTGCGTAGCTGATTTTTATATAATCTTTTTTTACCTTGTTTATTTCAAGCGCGTTGATGCCCTCAAATATTCCTATACCGTGAATATTGTGAACGATATAATCGCCGACAGTCAGTTCGTCAAGCGAATGAATTGAATTTTTTGCAGGAGCTTTTCTGTGTTTCTTTTTAGCCTGTGAAGATTTTGAGTGACTTAAAAGAGCAAATTTTATTTTTGAAAACCGGAAGCCGCCCATCATAGCTCCGGTAACAATATTAATATATCCCGGTTGAAAGCTGCTTGGGAGCTTTTCAAAAAAAACAGCATTATAGCCCATATCGTTTATATCATTGCAAAGCGCCTTACCCGATCTTGCCGTGCCGGCCATAATGCAAACCGTATAACCGCTCTTAACCAAGTCGAACAGCTCCTCTTTAAGCTGTGTAAGGGTGCCGTTCCATATGTTAAAGCTTTGTATCGTAAACTCGGCAAGATGACATACGCAAGTGTCAAAGCTGCCTCTGGGCAGGCTGTCAATATAAACAGCGCTGCTTTGCAGGTAAATATCCGTCAGTTCATTGAAATTGAGCGAGAATTTATCAAGTCCCTTACAAAGCGTTCCTCCTTCGATGAGCCGTTTCAAATCCTCAATATCAAGGCGCTGCTGTTTTTGGCAGCGCTGTTTAACTCTTGCGCTTTCAACGACAAAGAGCCTTCCTTCAAAATAATCAAATATACCCCTTGAGCTGTAACAAAGAGGTAAATACTTATCAAGGCAGTTAATGCTGCCGCCGCTTCGCAGACGGTCACAATCGTCAAAAAGCTTTTCCCTCGCCTTTACGGCCTTGCCTTTAAGTCCCTTCGCAAGCTTTTCAATTTCGGCAATAAGCCTGTCACTGCTTTCAAAAAGGACCTCATTGGCAGGAGTGATGTTAACGCTTTCAAGGCTTTTGCTTCGCCTCTGGGTGTAAATATCAAATGTCGAAATTGTGTCAACAGTATCTCCCCAAAGCTCAATTCTGACAGGCTCATCAAGAAAAGGCGGAAAAACATCTATAATTCCTCCCCTTACGGCAAACTGGCTTGTTCCGTCGACCTGCTCAAATCTTGAATATCCTGCAAGCACAAGATTTTTTTCAAGCTCACCGATATTTATTTCATCGCCTGACGATATTGTAAAGCTGTGCTTTTTAAGCTCCTTAGGCGGCATAGTATATTGACAGGCTGCAAGTGCCGACATAACAACCGCCGTATAATTACCCTCGATTATTTTTGAAAGCACACCGAGCCTTATATGCTCAAATTCACGGCTGACTCCCGTAACCTCAACAAATGTCATTTCTCTTGCGGGATATAAAAGCACACCCTGCTGAAGCTCGCTTAAGCCTTCCTGTATTTTGACAGCGCAGGCCTCATCGGGTGTAATTATAAATGCTTTTTCGCCGTTTTGGCAAAGCGAATGAATTAAAAAACACTTTGCCGCGTCACAAAGACCTGTAACCCCGACAGGCGCATTGTGACTGTTCACAAGCCTGTTGAGGTCTGAAAATTCTTTGCTCTTATTAAATTCATTTGAAAAGCACGACATATTTATTTTCCTTTATAAATTGTATGACCCTTTATGAATTATACAAATTCATCGCTTTGTCTGTTTCACCCTGCACTATAAGACCTACCGCCTTTACTGCATTTTCAAGAGCAGTCTTTAAATTCTGCTCATCATCCTTTGGAAATTTCCCAAGTACCCATGAAACAAGGTCATAATCAGGATTGGGCTTTTTGCCAACACCGATTTTTACTCTCGGAAAATCCTCGCTTTTTAGATGTGAAATTATACTCTTTATGCCGTTATGACCGCCTGCCGAGCCCTTTCGTCTTATTCTTGTTTTACCGACATCAAGTGAGATATCATCATAAATAATAATCACATTTTCAGGGGGCACATTATAATATCGGGCAGCCTCGCCGACAGCCTCACCGCTGTTGTTCATCATTGTCTGCGGCTTCATAACAAGGCACCTTTTCCCGCTTATTTCAAGCTCGCCCACAAGTGAATGATGCTTTAACCTTTTAATTGAAATACCCTCTTTAAGAGCAAGCAAATCAACTGCAAGAAATCCCGCATTGTGCCGCGTCATTTCATATTTTGCTCCCGGATTACCGAGTCCTGCTATAATATAATCATAGGTCTGATTATTCTTTTTCCTCCAAAACATTGCTTTTCCCCTCAACAGTTATTTTGATTTCATCGGCACGCTTGCCGTCAACGCTTAAAACAATCGCTTCAAGCCCGTTGTCCTTAAACGAGTCGTCGACCTCGGGAATTTTAAAAATGTTTTTCATTATCCAGCCGTTTACGGTTGAAACTTCATCATCCTCAAAATCAATACCGAAAAACTCAAAAAAATCATTAATCGACATACTGCCCTGAACAATGTATTCATTTTCGCCTATTTGCTCAATATCATTTTGAACCTCATCGTGTTCGTCCCATATCTCGCCTACAAGCTCCTCCAAAATATCCTCAAGAGTAACTATCCCCTCAGTTCCGCCAAACTCATCAATAACAACGGCAAGATGCGTTTTATTCTTCTGCAATATTCTTAAAAGCTTTGATATTTTTGTATCGGGAGATACTACCGGAACCGGCTTTAAAACAGTGCGAAGCGATTTAAGATTACGCTTTCTTGCTGCTTCAAAATCCCTGTGATGTATTACTCCGACAATATTATCTATATCATTAATATACACAGGCAGTCTGCTGAAATTTGTTGAATTAAACACCCTTTCTATTTCATCAAGAGGGGCATATTTGTCAACGGCTTCGACGTCAATCCTCGGAACAAGAATGTCAGAAACATCAATATCATCAAACTCTATTGACGAGCGGATAAGCTCGCTTTCATTTTCATCGATTTCGCCGCCCGTGTGTGCCTCATCAACATATGTTTTTAGCTCTTCTTCGGTTACGATGTCTGACTTTTCCGCCTTAAAAAGCTTGTTCATAAGCTTTTTCCAAGTGCGAAAAAATAAATTAAGAGGCGTAAACACCGCAATAAAAAACTTTATTACAGGCGTAATTGAAACAGCCACGCTCTCCGCTCTTTCCTTTGCAAAGGTTTTCGGCGTTACCTCCCCGAATATAAGCACAACAATCGTCATAACTATTGTTGAAACCGTTGCGCCGAGATCGCTGTTATCGCCGAGCAGCCCCGTAAAAAACAATGTGGCAAGCGATGTGCAGGCAATATTTACAATATTGTTGCCGATTAAGACAGTAGATAATACCTCGTCATATTTTTCGGCAAGCTCAAGCGTTCTTTCAATTTCCCTGTTCTGCCTGCCGTCAGACAGCATGGCTTTAAGCTTAACCTTGTTAAGAGATGAAAAAGCTGTTTCTGCGCCCGAAAAAAAGCCTGACATTATAACAAGCACAATCATAGCGCAAAGAATACCTGTGTTCATAATAATTACCGCCTTTCCGGCTACAAATTGTTCATAACGATATACAGCTTGCTGTAGCCCTGCAAGTTGTAAACAGAAGTCTGCCGACACAAAATCAAGCTGCCGCAAGCTTTACAGAAATACGGCGACCGGTGTGATTTTTATTTTTAACACCGGGCTCCCCCATAAATAAAGCCAATAAAGCGTACAAAGAGCTATTACCCTCTGTACGCTGAATTAATAAATCAAATGTTACTCTGTTTTTTCAAATTCACTGAATAATCTTTCTTCATCAGGAATTTCATAGTTATACATATTTTCATCCTTGATATGCTTTGCAATAAATTTGTTGCGGTCAAAAAGCTCATCAGCCTTAATCTTCCATGCCTTTGCTGCTTCAATGGTTTTGTCAAAAAGCTCATTTGCGGATTCGGGATGCTGCATTTCAGTTGAATACGCACCCGTTTCACTGACCATTTTGCTTATAGCGCCGGGATTATCCAGCACAGGACAGGGACGAAGCATATTGTTGTTGAACGGCTGATTTTTTTTGTATGCCATAAAGAGCGGGCTTTGCAGAGCCTCAAGAACAGTGCACTCTTTTATATTCACATTTGAATAATGAACAAATGCGCACGGCTCACAGTCACCGTTTGCATTGATATGGAAATAGTGCCTGCCGCCCGCGATACAGCCCTGAACATATTCGCCGTCGTTCCAAAAATCGAGTGCAAACACCGCCTTGGTCTTGCGCCATTCGTGCATTTTTTTATACATAAGGGCTCTTTGCTCCGGGCTTACCATAAGGTCGGTAACAGCACCGTTGCCCGTAGGCATATATGTAAAGAACCATGCAAATTTAACACCCTGCTCAATGAGCCAATCCATATATTCATCAGATGCAAGAACATCCGTATTTTTGCTTGTGTAACAAAGAGACGCACCGAAAGGAATCCCCCTCTTTTTAAGGCGGGCCATAGCATCGCAGACTTTTTTATATACGCCCTCGCCCCTGCGGTAGTCATTTTCGTCCTCATAGCCCTCGATTGAAAATGCCGGGAAGAAATTGCCGACCTCGCCGATTTCATCCGCAAAGCTGTCGTCAATCAAAGTACCGTTTGTAAAGCTCATAAAAATACAATCGGGGTTTTCACGGCAAAGGCGCATAATATCTTTCCTTCTCATTGTAGGCTCGCCGCCTGTATAAAGGAACATATATGTACCAAGCTCTTTAGCCTGTGATATTATCCTTGCCAAATCATCATAGGAAAGTGAGCTTTCGTGACCGTATTCGGCAGCCCAGCAGCCCTTGCACTTAAGATTGCAGGCTGCGGTCGGGTCCATAAGAATTGCCCACGGAATATTACATCCGTACTTTTCAATATTTGCCATTCTGACCGAATAGCTGTTGATGGCAACATTCATCATAGGAAAAATCATTTTGTTAAGCACATTTTCGTTTGTATCACAAACAAGGCCTTTTATAAATTTCATCCAGTTATTTTCAGGATCATCGAGTACCTTGTGAAGGCCGGCATATGTGCTTCTGTTTACTTTTTTTACATCAGCCGTTTCAAGCAGTTTTAAAATTTTAGGTGCATTTTTGTCAAAATCTTTTCTGGCATATTTTACTGCCTGTTTAACTGCAGCCGACATTGCGGCTTCTTTAATAGATTTCATAAAAAAACCTCTCTTATTCATCCGTACAAATATAATACCGAATGTTTACACTTTACGGCAAAAACAATATATTCCTTTTATGCAAAAAAGTCAAGAAATATTTTATAGGATATTATGTATCAAAACCTGATTTGAAATTTAAGCCTGTAAAGCTTATCTGTTTTATTTTTATAAATTTCATTGCAGTGAGAGCCCCAGCTGTCATAGCCGCCGATACCCTGCTGCCTTGCTATAAGGCGAACGACCGTTTTGCTGCAGTCCGGCAAATCCTTTTTGTGCCGGGCATTTTCAACCTCTTTCGGAAGATAATGACAAACATTAAATTCCATCTGAGGCTCGGCAACAACTGAAAACACTTTTTTCCTGCCTATAAGAGTTGCGTATCTCACACCTGTGCGATTTCCGCATTCCTGAGGTTTAAGGTAGTCAACCCACATATCGTTTACGGTTGTGTTGTAAACGCCTATTCTTGCGGCATTTGCACGGTCAATGTAATTTTCTTCAGGTCCTCTGCCCAAATATGTTACCTGCTCAAAATCGGGCGGCAGTTCAAATAACACCGACACCTCCGGTATTTCAGGCAAGGTATCATCAGGGGAAAACTGCAAATCAATTTCCATACCCTTTGAGGTAATTGTATATACAACCATAGCCTTTGATTCAGGCTGAGTACAAACAGTAACACTGCTGATTATTACAATCTTTTTTCCGCTGTCAAGAATTTTATAGCTTTGAATAGCCCACTTTGAATTATTGAAAATACCGGGCGTATCACCTGCGTCGCGCCAGCAGCCGAGTCTTGAGCCTGCTCTGTTGCCTCGGTCATTATCGGTAAGGGCTCTCCAGAAATTAAGGCGCATAGGTGCCTGCAAAAGCTCCTCGCCGCCAACCTTAATTGAACAAAGCTGGTTTCTTTCTCTTCTCTCAAATCTTATATCTATATCGTCACCTGTAATTCTCAATGAACCGTATGTATCGTTTACTATGAGTTCTTCGTCTTCCTCAAGCTCATCATAGGTATTTTCAAACTCATTTATAATAAACTGCTCGCAGGCAACTATATGCCCTTCCTCACACCAGGGTGTATCGTGCTTAGTTCTGAATTCGAGGTCAAGATAACACTCGTTGCTTGTAACCCTGCTTAGTTCAAGGTCAATAACGGTTTTTTCTTCAGGCTCAAGATTTATCTCCGTAATACCGTCACATAAAATGCCCTTGTCGCTGCTCTGTTTCCAGTATAACTCAAATTTATTAAGATTAGTAAACATATATTTATTTTTAATCTCAATTATTCCTTTTTGAGCGTCAATTGCGTTAAACTGAACATTTTGATAAAGCCTCTTAATTTCAGCAAGCTTTGGCGTCGGCTTCCTGTCTGCAAACAGAAGTCCGTTGCCGCAGAAATGACCGTCATTCGGATTATCGCCGAAATCCCCGCCATATGCAAAATATTCGCTGCCGTCTTCATCTGTTGTAAGAATGCCCTGATCAACCCAGTCCCAAACAAATCCGCCCTGCAAGCAGGGGTATTTATCCCAAAGCCTTGTGTATTCATCGGCAGAGCCGCAGGAGTTACCCATTGCGTGAGCGTATTCGCAAAGTATAAAAGGTCTGCCGTCACGGCGGGTTAAAGCGTATTCCTCACATTCCTCCGGGGTTGCGTACATTCTTGACTGAACATCTGAAAGTTCCTTTTCGTCAGGAGCCTTGTAGCATTCAAAATGAACAAATCTCGTTTTATCGGTTTCTTTCAAATATTTATACATTTTCTTCGGCGTTTCGCCGCCAAGTGATTCGTTGCCAAGCGACCAGCAAACAACGCTTGTAACATTTTTGTCACGGTTATATGTAGCCTTTATGCGCTCCATACAAGCCTTTTCCCATTCGGGGCGGGAGGCGGGGAGCTGGGGGCAGCCGATTATCTGTGACCAGCCGGTGCCGTGTGTTTCCATATTATTTTCGTCAATCACATAAAGTCCGTATTCGTCACAAAGCTCAAGAAAACGAGGACAATTCGGATAATGAGATGTACGAACGGCATTCATATTTGATTTTTTCATCAGCTCAATATCATAGCGCATAACATCTTCGCTTATATATCTGCCGGTACGGCAGTCAAACTCGTGCCTGTTGGTGCCCTTGAATACTACTCTTTTACCGTTGATTTTTATTATACCGTCATTTATTTCAACGCTCCTAAAGCCGATTTTCTGACTGACATATTCAATCGGGCTGCCGTTATTTTTAAGTGTAAGCACTAATGTGTATAGGTACGGTTCTTCCGCCGACCACGGTTTAACATCTGCAACTATTGCTTTAAGCCTCGTATTATGATCCTCATCGGCATACTGCGTGTCAAGAGCGACCGTAACACCGTCTGCGTCAAGTATGCTCATATCCACCGAAAGGCTTTCATATGTGCCGTTTGTTTTAACAAGAACATCCGTATAACCGTCTGTAAGAGTAATATCCGGCTGTGCTTTAACCGTAAAGTCCCTTATGTATTCCTTCTCGGTGGTATAGATATATACATCGCGGAAAATACCGCCAAGGCGCCACATATCCTGACATTCAAGCCAAGAGCCGGTGCACCAGCGATAAACCTCAACGCCGATTGTGTTTGAGCCTTCGGTAAGGTATTTTGTTATATCAAATTCGCTGCGGTGAAAGGTCGATTCGCAATAGCCCATTCTTTCTCCGTTAATGTAAAGATAAAATGCAGACTCAACACCCTCGAAGCAAAGCACAACACGCTTTGAAAGGAGATTTTTGCTGACATTTATTTTTTTTACATAGCAGCCTACGGGGTTATGCTTTGTAGGCGCGTTCGGCGGACAAATATCCTCGCTGCCCTCCCATGGGTAGCGCACATTGCAGTACTGACTTTGGTCATAGCCCTGCATTTGCCATGAGCAAGGCACTATAACGGTATCCCAATTATGAGAGTCATAATGCGGCTGTGCAAAATCAGTCGGCTTATATGCATAATTTTTATAAAGCTTAAAACGCCACTTGCCGTTAAGAAGCTTACAGCGCGACGATGAATAGCGCTGTGCTTTTCTTGCCTCATCAAAGCTGTCATAAGGCATAAGCGTAGCGTGCTGAGGTAATTTATTAACGCCGACAATTTCAGGATTTGACTGCCATTCTGTGTATCCGTCAATAAAATTTCTTTCCATAGGTAACTCCCAAACAAATAATTATCTTCTGTGGAACATGCCTTCTCTGAAGCCCTCCTGCTTAATGCAGACGCCCACACTCTTTAATAGTATTATAGCATCAAGCTTAACAGACCAGTTATCACAATAAAGCTTATCATATTTCATTTTTTTCATTATTGAAATTTCGTCACGCCCGTTTATCTGCGCAAGTCCCGTAAGCCCCGGCCTGAAACGATAAACGCCGTATTCAAGCCTCAGCCTGTGCGCCCTCATTTCGGATGAAATAAGCGGTCTCGGGCCGACAAAGCTCATATCGCCTTTCAATATATTCCAAAGCTGCGGCAGCTCATCAAGGCTTGTTTTTCTTAAAAATCTGCCGACCTTTGTTATATATTGATCAGGATTTTCAAGCTGATTTGTAGCAATGTTAGGGGTGTTGTTTTTCATTGTCTGAAACTTGTAAATCGTAAACGGTCTGCCGCCCCTGCCCCTGCGCTCATGCTTGAAAAATACACTTGTATCAGGGGTGAGGATATTTGCTATGCAAATTATCAAAAACACCGGAGACAGTATTATGAGTGCAAAAAATGCAGCAATAATATCAAACAGTCTTTTAAGCTTTGTAGGCCCAAAATATTTTTTTAATAACGCTTTCATATAACAATCCTGATAATTAAAAATCAATATAAAATCAAAAATCAATATAATGTGTCCGATTTTGTTGATTATACCACATATAAATTCAATATGCAATTTTTTTATAATAATTTTAATTAGTATTGCCAAAAAAGTTTTTATTATATATAATATATGGCGTCAGAAATTTATTAAAGGAGTATCCCGTATGAAAAAAATATTATGCATTATAATGTGCGCTGTTCTGATTTGCGTAAGCTTTTGCGCTTGTTCAGGTCCGAACGCGGATTTAACAGAAGAAAACATTACCGAAACGGTTGAGGTTGTTGAAACGGCATTAAAGAATTTTGACACTGAAAAGCTTGATAAATATGTTGATTCATCTACTCTTAAAATTATATCAAGCTATGCTGAAAAGCATGACCAGTTCAAGGAGCTTGGCAAGGCGATTTTTTCAAACCTTGAATTTGATATAATTGACATTGATACAGAAAGTCTGACCGTTACAATCAGCGTTATCAACAAGGATTTATATGCCGCTGCAATCAGCTTTGCCTCCGAGCTTAAAGAACAGTATTCAGCCTTTCAGCTTTTAAACAAGCTTAATGATGACAGCTTCCTTGACGCAAAGCTTAAAGCTCTTTGCAATGACATTGATGAATGCGAGCTTTTGCCGGATGCTGCCGAAATGACATTGACAATAAGGCAGGAGAAGAAAAACCTTGTTTTGAGCTTTGATGACAATGCGGAAAATATCGTTTCAGGCGGTGCGCTTAACGCAATCAAAGGGATTTATTCATAAAATATATTGTATTAAAAATATGGTGACAAATGCCAAAGCTTTGTGTTAAAATATGGTTTGTATTAATTTTTGAGGTGTAATTTATGGCAAATAAATTTGTAACTGCCCTTTTTGGAGATTATTCAAAAAAGGAAGTTAAAAGGGTTAAAAAAACAGCGGACAAGGTTGTTGCCCTTGAAGAAAAATACAGTGCTATGACCGATAAGGAGCTCACAGCACAAACGGCGATACTTAAAGACAGGCTCGCAAACGGCGAAACACTTGAAGATATTTTACCCGACGCGTTTGCTGTTTGCCGTGAGGGCGCATGGCGTGTTCTCGGTATGAAGCATTTTTATGTTCAGATTATCGGCGGTATTGTGCTTCACCAGGGCAGGATTGCGGAAATGAAAACCGGCGAGGGCAAAACGCTTGTTGCCACACTGCCTGCATATCTTAATGCTCTTAACGGCAACGGCGTTCACATTGTAACTGTCAACGATTATCTTGCAAAGCGTGACAGTGAATGGATGGGTAAGCTTTATCGCTTCCTCGGTCTGGAAGTAGGACTTATTATTCACGAAAAAACAAATGCCCAAAGGCGTGATGCCTATAACGCCGACATCACTTACGGAACGAACAATGAAATGGGCTTTGACTACCTGCGTGACAATATGGTTCAATATAAGGAGCAAAAGGTTCAGCGCGGTCACGCATTCGCAATTGTGGATGAGGTTGACTCAATACTTATTGATGAGGCTCGTACACCTCTTATTATCAGCGGTAAGGGTGAGCAGTCAACCGACCTTTACAGACAGGCAAACAGCTTTGCAAAAACTCTTAAAATGGTCAAGGTTGCAAAAATGGATGAGAAGCAGGACACCGAGGCTACCTACGACGGCGACTATATAGTTGACGAAAAAGCTAAAACAGCAACACTTACGCAGGACGGCGTAAGAAAAGCCGAAGAATATTTTAATGTTGATAACCTTATGGAAATGGAAAATTCAACACTGCTCCATCACATTAATCAGGCAATCAAGGCTAACGGCGTAATGAGGCGTGATATTGACTATGTTGTTGCTGACGGCCAGGTTAAGATAGTCGATGAATTTACAGGCCGTATTATGGAGGGCAGGCGCTATAACGAGGGTCTGCACCAGGCTATTGAGGCGAAGGAGGGCGTTAAGGTTGAGCATGAGAGCAAAACCCTCGCAACAATAACCTTCCAGAATTATTTCAGGCTTTACGGCAAGCTTTCGGGTATGACAGGTACGGCATCAACCGAGGCTCCCGAATTTTCGGAAATTTACAAGCTTGATGTTGTTGAAATACCGACGAACAAGCCGCTTATAAGAATTGACCATCCCGATGTCATTTTTCAGACAGAGAGGGGCAAGTTCATAAATGCAATAGAGCAAATTAAAAAATGCCACGAAAAAGGGCAGCCCGTTCTTGTCGGAACAATCAGCATTGAAAAAAGCGAGCTGCTTTCAAAGCTTTTGAAAAAGGAGAAAGTTGCGCATAATGTGCTTAATGCAAAAAATCACGAGCGCGAGGCCGAAATCATTGCGCAGGCAGGCAAGCTCGGCGCGGTAACCATAGCTACAAATATGGCAGGCCGAGGCACCGATATTATGCTTGGCGGCAACTCTGAATATCTTGCAAAGGCTGAAATGAAGCGTATGCAGTTTACAGACGAGCTTATTGCGGAAGCTACAGGCTTTGCCGAAACTGACAATGAAGAAATTATAAACGCGCGAAACACCTTCCGTGAGCTTGAAGCAAAATATAAGGATGAAATCAGGGAAGAGGCTGACAAGGTTCGTGAAGCAGGAGGCTTATTCATTCTCGGCACCGAGCGTCACGATTCGCGCCGTATTGATAACCAGCTTCGGGGCAGGTCGGGCAGACAGGGTGATCCGGGTGAAAGCCAATTTTATCTTTCCTGCGAGGATGACCTTATGCGTTTGTTCGGCGGTGACAGAATGCAGATGATGATGGGCAAGCTTACCTCAGACGAAACAATGCCTATTGAATCAAAGATGATTTCAAGAACCGTTGAATCATCGCAGAAAAAGGTTGAGGGCAGAAACTTCAGTATCCGTAAAAACACCCTTCAGTATGACGATGTTATGAATAAGCAGAGGGAGCTTATCTACAGTCAGAGAAATCAGGTGCTTGACGGCATTGACCTCACTGATAAGATTATCAGTATGCTTGATACAAACATTGATGAAAATGTAAGAAATTATTTTGCGGGCGATAATAAGGCTGACTGGAATGTTGAAGGACTTAAGGAAAAATACAAGGGCTGGCTCACGACAGATGATGATTTTGCAGACCTTGATACGCTCAATATTGAAGACACGATTGAGCTTTTAACAAACAGAGGTCACAGCTGTCTTGATGACAAAAGAGCCGCCATCGGTGATGAAATGTTCCAGGAATTTGAGCGTATGGTTCTTCTTCGCAATGTTGACTCACTTTGGATGGATCATATTGATGCTATGGATGACCTGAAGCAGGGTATCGGCTTAAGAGCGTATGCACAACAGGACCCCGTTGTTGCGTTTCGTATGGAAAGCTATGATATGTTTGACGAAATGACAGCAACAATCCGTGAGAACACCGTAAGAATGATGCTTACGCTTATGCCGAGAAGGCGTGAGGATGTTGAACGCAAGGCTGTTGCAAAAGTAACGGCAACATCCTCAGGCGGTGATGATACCGTTAAAGCATCCCCCGTCAGAAAAGGAAAGAAAATCGGTCCCAACGACCCTTGCCCGTGCGGAAGCGGCAAAAAATACAAAAAGTGCTGCGGCGCTCCCGGTAAGGAAAGAACGGAATAATATATATTTGTAAAATATAGGCCATGTTAATTATACTATATGTATTATACTATATTACTCCGATGTACAAACAGGGACAGTCCCTGTTTGTACATCGGAATGGCGGCACAAATTAATTGTCCTAAATAAACATATCAAAAGGCTGATTGATTACAGAAAATCAATCAGCCTTTTCTTATGGTTCAATGTCAAATGCCGGTGCAACCGAATAAAGACGAGCTTGATATATGCAGCAGGACAAAGCTTGCGGTTATCGGAATACCGATTTGTTTTACTCACCCATATACATCCTGCGAAAAGGGGACGGATGAGCCGTAAATCTTAATATTCTGCCGTTATACAGTCGGTCGTTATAAGCGTTACCCCATACTCGTCAACAAGCTTATCAAGCACCTCTGTATCATTAATTGTCCAAGCGCCAAGCGCCAGTCCTGCGTCACGGCATTGATTGATTATATCGGTTTCGTAATTCTTCTCTTTATTGCCGTTAAAATCAATACCGCAGTTGTCAAGAGTTTTTGCAAGCTCAATGTCTTCAGGCTCGATTTTTTGAACAAGGTAATAAAGCGGTGCATCGCTTACAGCTCTCATAGCCTGCAGATTTTCAAAATGGAAGGAGATATAAACCGCTTCAACTCCGTATTCTTCAACCAACTCGGCAACCTCATCATAGTGTTCGGTGTTATTCTTGCCCTTAAACTCGATAACAGCAGTCATACCGTATTTACTGCAAATTTGAAGGTATTCTTCAAAAGAACATATTTTAAGGTTTGTATAATTTTCGATATTAGTACCGTTATCGGTATTATATTCAAGCAGTTCTTTATATGTTTTGTTTTCTATGCTTGAGGTTTTATCCATCATTCTGTAAGTATTTACATCATGCTGAATAACCCACACTCCGTCCTTTGTTCTGTAAATATCACACTCCGCTCCCCAAAAGCCTGCCTTGCCTGCCTCCTCAAACGATACAGCGGTATTTTCGGGGGCAATGCTTCTGTAGCCTCTGTGACCTACAAGCGTTACATTTTGGCTTGTTGTCTGAAGAGTATATTCGGCGGTTTTGCAGTACCAGTTAAGCACGCACACCCCCGCGATAACAACAAGAACAATAAGCGCCGTAAGTATTGAAAGTGTTATAACAACTATTTTTTTCTTTTTACTCCACTTTTTCTTTTCGCTGATTTGCTTATCACTCATTTTTATTTTCTCCTTTGTTTTCCGGAAATTTGATTTTTTTTGTGCCTTGCGTGCAAAATCTGCCGGTAATATCCCATTCACCCTTAACACCCATTGAGGCAGCGCCGAGGCAGAAATGAAGCTGTGCAATGCCGAAATCAATGCTTTTGTCCGAATAAGGCTCATCAACATATCCGGACATTACACCGTTTTCATATTTAAAATGAACAGGTCGTGAATTTGTACCCGACGGTGCTTTTTCAACAAGCTTCATTGCCGTTTCATAATAAGGCGGCAGCTTTGAATCACAGCTTTCAAGCATTTGCTGATAAGGCTTGCTCTTTTTATGGGTAATATTATGCATTATTTTTTCTTTTGAGCTGAGCTTATCCTTAACATAACCTATAACAATTAAGCCGTAAAATCTTGTTTCTTTAGGCAAATCAAGCATTGCGAGCACCTTATTTTCATCATAAGTACCCGTAACCCAGCAGGTGCCGAGACCGTGATAAACGCATTGAAGAACAATGGTTTCGCCGTAATAGCCGATTTTTATTCTTGTGCTTTCACTGTCATCCGCACAAAGCGCAATAGCGGAAAACCTGCCTGTAAACAGCTTGAACGCCGGTGCTGCGTCCTCAATAAATCTGAAATCAAGCTTCGCCCTTTCATTAACAATGTCAACAATGCTTTTTACAACCCGAACTGTTTCATTATCAAGAGGGCGTGCGGAATATGTGCGCCTTGATTTGCGCATATCGATTGCTTTTAAATATTCCCGATTAGTCATAATAAGTTATATCCTTAATAATATTATATAATGTTTTTAATTAACGGCAGCTCCCGAAAATCAACATTTTCAAGGGCACAGCCCCATTCGGCACGGGTAAACTACGGTCCACCGCTGAAAAGAAGGTGAAACACGCCGCCTAAGAGGCGGGGGACATCGGCGAATAGGTTATATGAACAGTATAACATAATTAAATTTCAAACTCAACATTATAATTTTTAATCCAAACATATATCTGATAAATATATGCAAGAACCTGCGGCACTTGCATAAGCTGACCATACCAAGGCTCACTCATTGCTTTGGGATTTTGCATAAGCTCATATACCGCTTTTGTGTCAAGCATTTCATAAAGCGGTACCGATTTATCCTCAAGAGCCCTTCTCACAAGCTCGCATACACATTTAAAATAAACAGGATTATGAGTTTTAGGGTAGGGGCTTTTCTTTCGCCATGCTATTTCATACGGCAAATCATTTTCAAATGCCTTTCTTAAAATGCCCTTTTCCCTGCCGTTAAACGCCTTGATTTCCCACGGCATATTATAAGCGTATTCAACGAGCCTGTAATCGCAAAAAGGCACCCTTACCTCAAGTGAGCTTTCCATGCTCATAACATCTTTCCTTGCAAGCAATGTCTGCATAAACCATTCAAGGTTAAGCATAAACATTTCCCGCATTCTTTTTTCAAGGGCGCTGTCACTGTCGAGATATGATGTGCTGCCGACTGTCTTTTTATATGCCGCGCTTATATATTCCTCTCCGTTTGGCAAAAATCCTTTTTTAAGAATATTTCGCCTTGCCTTTGTTGATCTTGCCCAAGGGAAACAATCCTCAAACAATATTTCCTTTCGGTGATACCACGGGTAACCGCCGAAAATCTCGTCGGCACATTCGCCCGAAAGGCAGACGGTAAAATCTTTTTTTACCTCACGGCAAAAAAGCAAAAGTGACGAATCGACATCGGCAAACGCAGGTACTCCCCTCGCTATGCTTGCCTGTGCAAGTGCATCTGCGACCTTTCGGTTATCAAGCACAATATTATGATGCAATGAACCTATATAATCTGCTGTAAGGTCAATATAATCCGAATCCTTATTGGGCTGAAACAAGCTCTTTTTAAAATAAATGTCATTGTCAACATAATCAACGGAGTAGGTGTTAAGCCTCTTGCCCTGAGCTTTATAGCTGTCGCCTGCAACCTTTGATATTATTGACGAATCAAGACCGCCGCTTAAAAATGCGGCAAGCGGTACATCGCTTACGAGCTGTCTTTCAATGGAGTCCTTAACAAGAAAATAAGTATGCTCAACTGCATCTTCAAGACCTTCAACGCTCTCACTTGCCGTTAAGCACCAGTATTTTTCAATGGCATAGCTGCCGTTTTTGAATATAAGGCTGCATCCGGGCGGCAGTTCTTTTATATCTTTGAACACTGCGCTGCCTATGGATTTTGCGGGACCGAGCATAAATATTTCGTTAAGACCGTTTTCATCAACAACAGCGCTTATTTCGGGCAGACAAAGCAGACTTTCAATTTTGCTCGCAAAGGCAAATAATCTTTTTTTTACGGAATAAAAACAGGGCTTAACTCCTATTCTGTCCCTTGTTAAAAAAAGCTCTGCGCTGTTTTTATCATACACAGCGTAAGCAAAAATTCCATTGAGCTTTTTTACGCTTTGAGCTTTCCATTTATCATATGCTTTGAGCACAACCTCGGTATCGCAATGGGTTTCAAAATCATATCCGTATGATTCAAGCTCCTGCCTGACCTCTGCGGTATTATAAAGTTCTCCGTTATATACAATAACATATTTTCCGAAATGCATCGGCTGCGAGCCTCGCTCAACATCAATTACCGACAGCCTGCGGTGTATTAAAGCGGCGTTTTCCGTTATATATTCGCCGCCGGCGTCAGGTCCCCTCATTTTAAGAGTATTGCTTATTTTTTCAATAAGCGGTATGTCCGACCTTAAATCAACATTTTCATTAAGTATTCCCGCTATACCGCACATACAAATCACCTCTGCATATCATATGCAAAACGGCTCGAATGGTTAAAAATAACCGCGATGATTTTAATAATAAGTCATCGCGGTTATTTTAATCAAGGGCAACGCCCGGACATCAGCGTTTGTCAATGGTGCAGCCCGTTTCACCTTTATCAAAAATTTTGTATTAATATTTAAATAAGCTCATCTGCAAGCTTTTCCATTGCCTTGATATCTTCGGGCTTAACTCTTGTTTTTATTGTAACCACATCGCCGACAAAGGTTATGTTCTTCATCTGCTCAAATTCAGCTCTCATGGTTTTTGCGGCAGTCGGTGCCCAGGAACCGTTTTCAACAAAAGCAACCTTTCTGTTTTGAAATGCCTTGCTCTTTAAATGATGAATAAAATCACTCATAGGTGCAAAAACACCTGCATCATAGCTTGAAGCCATACAAAGAAGGGTGCTGTGGCGAAATGCATCCTCAACACATTCCGCAATATCATCCCTTGAAAGATCGGCTATTGCAACACGGGGACAACCCTTCGCTTCAAGAATTTTTTTCATATTTTCAGCTGCCGCCGCAGTATTGCCGTGAATTGACGCATATGCAATAAATACACCCTCGTCTTCAGGCTGATATGATGACCATATATCATAGAGCCTTAAAACCTCGGGTATTGTATCTGTAAGTATCGGTCCGTGGAGAGGACATATCGTATTGATTTCAAGGCTTGCCGCTTTTTTCAGAAGTGTCTGAACGGGTGTGCCGTATTTGCCGACAATATTGAAATAATATCTTCTCGCCTCGCACGACCATCCCTCGTCGGCGTCAATCGCACCGAATTTACCGAATGCATCAGCAGAAAACAAAATCTTTTCACTGCTTTCATATGAAAGCATAACCTCCGGCCAGTGAACCATCGGCGCCATAATAAAATTAAGCGTGTGGCTGCCAAGCTCAAGTGTTTCACCCTCCGCCTTTGGAATAACCCTGTCTGTGTCAACATCCGCAAACTGAGGAAGCATTGCCTTTGCTTTTGCCGAGCAGACTATTTGCATATCGGGATAAAGCTCGCATAATGCCTGAATATTTGCCGAATGGTCAGGCTCAAGATGATGAACAACCAAGTAGTCGGGTCTTTTCCCGTCAAGAACAGACTTAACATTATTTAACCATTTTTCGCTGACGAGCTTATCAGCTGTATCCATTATGGCAATTTTATCATCAAGTATAACATATGAATTATATGCCATACCTTTTTTTAAAATATACTGGCTTTCAAATAAATCAAGATTATATACGCTTTCGCCTATATACTTTACACTGTCGGTTATTTTAATCTTCATATCAGCTTTCTCCTTTTACATAGCAAATAATATCACAAAAGCCGAAAACAATCAATATAAAATTTAATGCAACGGGATATAAAAATAACGGGCAGTAAAAAGCTTCGTATTTTTACCGCCCATTATTAATCTATTCTTCTGTGAATGCATCCTTACCGAGTCCGCAGACAGGGCAAACAAAATCATCGGGTAAATCCTCCCACGCTGTACCCGGGGCAATACCGTTATCGGGATCGCCGAGCTCAGGGTCATAAACATAGCCGCAGGGGCAGACATATTTAGCCATTCTCAAAATCTCCTTATGTAAAATTTTAAATCAGAATCAATCGGCAAAATATCTCTTGAGAAGGCCTTCAAAAGCTCTGCCGTGTCTTGCCTCGTCACGGGCCATTTCGTGAACAGTATCATGGATTGCGTCGAGACCCTGCTCCTTTGCCATCTTGGCAAGCTCGGTTTTACCTGCCGTTGCTCCGTTTTCGGCAGCAACTCTCATCTCAAGATTTTTCTTTGTGGAATCAGTTACAACCTCGCCGAGCATTTCCGCAAATTTAGCAGCGTGCTCCGCCTCTTCATAAGCAGCCTTTTCCCAGTAAAGACCTATTTCGGGATAACCCTCTCTGTAAGCAACCCTTGACATAGCAAGGTACATACCGACCTCTGAACATTCGCCGTTGAAATTTTCGCGAAGTCCCTGAACGATTTTTTCGTCAACACCGTCGATGATTCCAACCTTGTGCTCTGCAGCCCAAGCCATATCTTCAGTGTTTTCTCTCACTGCCATCTTTGCCTTACAGATAGGACAAACATCAATAGGTTCGTCACTCTCGTATCCGCATACGGGACAATAATACTTTTTAGCCATTTAAAATTACTCCTTTTTAGTTAATTATTATTTTTGCAGCGGCTGCATAAACCGCTGTAATATACATCTCTCTGCTTTATATCAAATCCCTCAATTCCCGAAGCAATTTGATTTGAGCACTTGAAATCATATATTCTGCCGCACTTTTCACATCTGAAATGACCGTGAAATGATGTATCGGCATCATACCTGATTCTTTCATTGTCAATCATTACGGGAATCAGAAGCCCACAGTCGGAAAGCGCCTGAAGGCAGTTATAAACCGTTGTTCTTGAAAAAGAAGGATTATCCCTGATAACCTCATTATAAACCGTTTCAACATCAGGATGAACGGGATTTTCAACAAGAAATCTATAAACCGCAATTCGCTGCGGCGTTGCCTTTAAGCCCTTGCTGTTGAGCAAGTCGGTAATCTCCCTCGTTTTCAAAACAAAACCTACTTTCAATAAGGGCTTGCCCGTCATTAAACATGGCAGGCATCGGCTCAGCCGACCGGTATCCGGCGAGAGATTGTACTCCCACCGAAAAACGCAAGCATAACCCGCCGCCTATGCAGGCGGGGAAAAATCTTACCTGATTTATAACCTAATTTGTAATGATTACAATTTAGATTATATCATATTTTTATTTATTGTCAATAGTATTTACAGGAATTTTTTATTTTTCTCGCTGTATTCAAAGCCTGCCGACGAAAGCTTGCAGCACAGCTCGTTTTTATCAATATCCATATCCTCGCAAAGCTCATCAAGCGATGAATAAAAATCACGCAGCTTTAGATTGACAAAGCTAACAAGAATAAACGGGTCTTCGGGCAAAATCATATATACCGCCTAAATATTTATTTAAATCGGAGCAGCGCTCCATCAAGCTCGCTTGAAATGGGGCCTGCGAACGATTGCAACCTGCGCAGGGAGCGTTAGCTCCTCAGAATTTCAGTGGGAGATTATCACTCCCACTGAAATTCTGAAACGGACCCCGCCGCCTAAGAGGCGGGGGACATCGGCGAATAGGTTATATAAGATAATTTAACATATTATATAAACATTTTCAATATTTTTGTTGATTAATTACATAATATGTGCGATAATAATAATTAAATTTTTAGGAGAAAATCGGTATGGATAATATAAAGCTTGCAAATTTACTTTTTCCGAATACAGAAAAAACACCTGATTATTATGAAAATCTTTATCCGTTAAGGCAGTTAAAGGAGGGCGCGAGGGTGACACGCTTTGCGCCAAGCCCAACAGGTTTTCTGCATTTCGGCAATCTTTTTACCTGCGTTGCATCTTATATAACGGCAAAAAGCTCCGGCGGCATTTTTTATGTCAGAGTTGAGGATACCGACCAAAAGCGCAAGGTTGACGGTGCAATAGGTTCAATGCTCAAAAGCCTTGCCGCTTACGGCGTAACGGCTGATGAGGGCGTAATTGCCGAAAATGAGGAAATCGGCAGCTACGGCCCTTATTATCAGAGCGCCAGAAAAGAAATATATCAGGCTTATGCAAAAAGCCTTGTAGAACAGGGATTTGCATACCCTTGCTTCTGCTCGGCAGACGAGCTTGACGAAATGCGTGCAAATCAGGAAAACGAGGATATTAAAGGCTACTGGGGTAAATACGCAAAATGCCGTAATCTTTCTTATGAGCAGATTGAAGCTAATATCAACAGCGGCAAAGGCTGGACCCTTCGTCTTAAATCTCCCGGCAGTATTGATAACAAGTGCCGCTTTGATGATATGATTAAAGGCAAAATCGAAATGCAGGAAAATATTATTGATGCGGTCCTTTTGAAAACCGACGGCATACCCACTTATCACTTTGCACACGCAATCGACGACCATCTTATGAGGACAACGCATGTGCTTCGCGGCGATGAATGGATTGCGTCCGTACCGCTTCATTTGCAGCTTTTTAAGCTGCTCGGCTTCAAGCCTGTTAAATATGCACACATTGCTCCAATTATGAAAGAGGACAACGGCGGCAAACGCAAGCTTTCAAAGCGCAGGGACCCCGAGGCTGCGGTTACATTTTATGCCGAGCAGGGCTATCCGAGCGAAAGTGTAAATGAATATATTATGACAATAGCGAACTCCAATTTTGAGGACTGGCGCAGGGCAAATAAGAATTCGGATATTAATGACTTTGCCTTTAACCTGAAAAAGATGTCTGTATCGGGTGCGCTTTTTGACATCGCCAAGCTCACCGATGTATCTAAAAATGTTATAAGCACTATGGATAAGGACAAGGTTTTCAAGCTTTCATACGAGTGGGCAAAGGAGTATAACCAAAGCCTTGCGGCACTTTATGAAAAGGACAAGTCCTATGCGGCTGCCGTACTCAATATTGACCGTGAAAATAAAAAGCCGCGCAAGGATATTGCAAAATGGAGCGATATTCCCGATTACATCAGCTATATGTATGATGAAACCTTCACACCAAACTATGAGCTTACAGGCAGCGCCACACCCGAGCTTGCAGTTAAAGTATTAACGCTGTACAAAGATGTTGTTGATGTAAGCGATGATAAAGATATATGGTTTGATAAAATCAAATCAATCTGTGAGCCTGTAGGCTGCACGCCAAATGTTAAGGAATACAAGCAAAATCCCGATTTGTTCAAGGGTCATGTCGGCGATGTTTCAACCATAATCCGTGTTGCGCTTACGGGAAGAGTCAACACTCCCGATCTTTATTTCATAACATCGCTTTTGGGCAAAGATAAAGTTATAAAAAGAATTAATAACGCTATTGAATTTTACGGAAAAAGAGGTTTGAATTATGAAAAGTAAATTTAAGTATTTATTGAAAGCAGTAATTTCTGCGATAATTTCTCTTTAAACACTGCTGATTGTAATTGTTTCAGCAGTTGCTGCATATGTAAAAAACAAAAAGTTCACTGCATTTTATCCGGTGTTCAACTTAAAAACAATTAAAGGTCTGGTTATTTTTATAACATTTACCGGGCTTGTCGTTATGTTTGCGTACACCGGTGCAAACCCGTTCGTATATTTCCGGTTCTGAACAAATAAATAATAAAAACACATTGAAAAGGAATAAAAATTTATGGAAGAAATCAAAGAAACGAACTCCAACTTTATTCACGATTTTATTGACGAGGACATTGCCGAAGGCAAATACAAAAGAATACAAACCCGTTTCCCTCCCGAGCCAAACGGCTATCTGCACATAGGTCACGCAAAGGCTATATGTATTAATTTCGGCGTTAAGCAGAAATATAACGGAATATGCAATTTAAGATTTGATGACACAAATCCTACAAAAGAGGATACGGAATATGTTGAAGCTATAGAGGAGGACATAAAATGGCTCGGATTTGACTATGACAATGTTTATTATGCAAGTGACTACTTTGACTTTTTATATGAATGTGCATTAAAGCTTATTAAAAAAGGAAAGGCTTATGTTTGCGAGCTTTCGCCTGAACAGATGAGAGAATACCGCGGCACACTTACGCAGCCGGGCAAGAACTCACCCTACCGTGACAGACCTATTGAGGAGAACCTCAACTTATTTGAGCGAATGACAAACGGCGAATTTGCCGAGGGCAAAATGGTGCTTCGCGCTAAAATTGATATGGCATCTCCAAACCTTAATATGCGCGACCCCATAATTTACAGAATAATGTATGCCCATCATCACAGAACCGGTGACAAATGGTGCGTTTACCCTATGTATGATTTTGCTCACCCTTTAAGCGATGCATATGAGCGCGTTACCCACTCGCTGTGCTCACTTGAATTTGAAAACCACAGACCGCTTTATGACTGGTTTGTAAATGAGCTTATTGAATGGGAAAGGCCACGGCAAATTGAATTTGCCCGTATGAATTTGAATTACACACTTACCTCAAAAAGAAAGTGCCTTAAGCTTGTACAGGATAAAATTGTTGACGGCTGGGATGATCCGAGAATGGCAACAATCAGCGGTATGAGAAGACGCGGCTATCCGCCTGAGGCAATCCGTGATTTTTGTGAAAGAATAGGTGTTTCAAAGGCATACAGCGTTATTGATTTTGCCCTTCTTGAAGCATGCGTTCGTGACAATCTCGGTGCGAATTCTCCAAGGGCAATGGCAGTTATTGACCCTCTTAAGCTTGTAATTGATAACTATCCTGACGATAAGGTTGAGGAAATAGAGTGTGAATATCATCCCGACCGTTTTGAATACGGCAGCAGGTCAATGCCCTTTTCAAAGGAGCTGTGGATTGAAAAAAATGATTTTATGATTGACCCGATAAAAAAATACCGGCGGCTTTTTGTTGGCAATGAGGTCAGACTTTACAAGGCATATTTCGTTACCTGCACCGGCTATGAGCTTGATGAAAACGGCGAAGTGTGCTGCGTTCACTGTACCTATGACCCTGAAACACTCGGCGGTGATTCTCCTGACGGAAGGAAGGTCAAGGGCACTATTCACTGGGTATCCGCAAAAGATAATGTGCCTGCAAAAATCAGGCTTTACGAAAGGCTCTTTAATGTGCCGAACCCAAGTGATGAGGAGGGCGTTGACTCCTTTGAGGATAACCTTAACCCCGATTCGCTCATTACGGCAAACGGCTATGTTGAAAAGGCATTAAAGGATTGCAGTGTCGGTGCAAAATACCAGTTTATGAGAAACGGATATTTCTGCAAGGATAAGGACAGTACAGAGGATATGCCCGTATTTAACAGAACCGTTCAGCTTCGTGATGGATTTAAAACAGCAAAGCAAAACTGAAATCAGGTGAATATTTTGAGCGAAAGAAACGATATAAGAAATATAGCAATTATTGCCCATGTTGACCATGGCAAAACAACACTTGTTGATGAAATGCTGCATCAAAGCGGTATCTTCCGCGATAACGAGGAGGTTGCCGAAAGAGTAATGGACTCAAACGATCTTGAAAAAGAGCGCGGCATTACCATTCTTTCAAAAAATACCTCCATTCATTATAACAATACAAAAATTAATATTGTTGACACTCCGGGTCACGCTGATTTCGGCGGTGAGGTTGAACGAATACTGACTATGGTTGACGGGGTTTTACTGCTGGTTGACGCATTTGAGGGATGTATGCCGCAAACAAGATTTGTTCTGAAAAAGGCCCTTGCACTTAAAAAAAAGCCCCTTGTTGTTGTAAACAAGATTGACCGCGAGGGCGCCCGTCCCGAAGAGGTTATTGATGAGGTGCTTGACCTTTTCATTGAGCTTGGCGCTGATGACGACCAAATTGAGTTCCCGGTTGTATATGCGTCTGCCCGTGACGGATATTCAAGCCTTGACCCTGACACGAGAGAGGGCGATATGCGGCCTTTGCTTGACGCAATACTTGAATACATTCCCTCTCCAAAGGGCGATGAGCAGGGCCCTGCACAGATTCTTTTCAGCTCGCTTGAATATGACGACTATGTAGGAAGGATAGGCGTGGGCAGAGTTGAAAGAGGTAAAATAAAAGTCAATACCCCTTATGTTCTGTGCAAGCAGGACGGCTCACGGGAAAATGTAAAATTTTCAAAAATATATCAGTTTGAGGGCTTAAAGCGTGCTGATTGCAGTGAAGCGCGGTTCGGCGACCTTGTATGCGTTGCGGGCGTAGCAGACCTTAACATAGGAGAAACTGCCTGCGACCCCGAATGTATTGAACAGCTTCCCTTTGTAAAAATCGACGAGCCGACGATTTCAATGAACTTTATTGTTAATGACAGCCCGTTTGCAGGCAGAGAGGGTAAATATGTTACCTCACGCAATCTGCGCGACCGTCTTTTCAAAGAGGTTGAAACGAATGTTTCAATGCGTGTTGAGGAAACCGACAGTATGGATACCTTTAAGGTATCCGGCAGGGGCGAGCTGCACCTTTCAATACTTATTGAAACCATGCGCCGTGAAAATTACGAATTCCAGGTTTCGCGTCCGCAGGTAATTTTTAAGAAAGACGATAAAGGAAAAACGCTTGAGCCGGTAGAGCTGGCAATAATCGAGGTGCCCGAGGAATATGTCGGCACGGTTATGGAAAAGCTTTGCTCACGCCGAGGTGAAATTGAAAATATGGATACCCGTTCAACCGGTATGACACACCTTGAAATAAAAATCCCTTCAAGGGGACTTATAGGGTACCGCAGCGAATTTCTTACCGACACAAACGGCAACGGCATAATGAATCAGCTTTTTATAGGTTATGAAGAATACAAGGGCGATATAGCGACAAGAAACCGCGGCTCAATTATTGTTCACGAAACAGGCACAACCACAGGCTACGGACTTTGGAATACGCAGGACAGAGGCAAGCTGTTTCTCGGTCCGGGCGTTGAGGTCTATGAGGGTATGATAGTCGGTGAATGTGCCAAGGATGAGGATATTGTATGCAATGTCTGCAAGAAAAAGCATGTTACAAATACCCGTGCAAGCGGCTCGGACGAAGCGCTCAAGCTGGTTCCGCCTACTGTACTTTCACTTGAGCAAAGTATGGAATTTATTGCCGATGACGAACTGCTTGAGGTTACTCCGAAATCAATCAGGCTTAGAAAAGCGATCTTAAGTAAAGAGCTCCGCCTCAAAGCAGAGGCACGGGCAAAAAAATAAACCTATAATTAATTTACAAGGCTTGCTGCGAATGGAAAAATCAGGACTATATATTCACATTCCTTTTTGCAAAAACAAATGCCCGTACTGTGATTTTTACAGTGTGAAGTATGACGCAAGGTTATCCGAGGAATACACACAACAGCTGATTTGCGAAATAAAAAAATACAAGGGCAGCTTTGATACCGTCTATTTCGGCGGCGGAACACCGTCTATTATCGAAAGCACTCTGATAGAAAAGATTATTGACGCCTGTTACAATCAGTTTGAAATTGCCGATAATGCCGAAATAACTATTGAATGTAACCCTTCAAAGGATTTGAGCAATTCCTTCAGGCTGTATAAAAGCTGCGGTATAAACCGTGTAAGCATAGGTATGCAAAGTGCTGTTGACAGGGAAAGGCTTGCACTTGGAAGAAGTGCCGGCAAGGCGCAACTTGAAAAAACCGTAAATGCTGCTAAAGACGCGGGCATTAAAAACATAAGCCTTGATGTTATGCTCGGCACACCAAAGCAAACGCTTGCCTCACTGGACGAAACATTTAATTTTATTGAAAAAATGAATGTTTCACATATCAGTGCATATATGCTTAAAATTGAGGAAAGCACTCCGTTTTTCAGGCTGAAAAACAAGCTTGAGCTGCCTGATGAAAACACGGTTTCACAGATGTATTTTAAAACAATAGACACATTAAAATCGCTCGGCTTTGAACAATACGAAATAAGTAATTTCGCAAAGCCCGGATTTGAAAGCAGGCATAATCTTAAATACTGGCAGCTTAACGATTACCTCGGCATAGGCGCAGGCGCACATTCGCTGTGGCATGGCAAAAGATTTTTTTATGATGAAAATTTCAATATAATAAATGACGGCAGCGGCGGTAATTACGAGGAGCAAATAATGCTCGGCTTGAGACTTAACAGAGGGATAAGCAAAAAGCTTGTTAAGTCGGATTATTCAAGGTTTGTTAAGCTGGGATTTATGACAGAAAGCCATGATAAAATCGCGCTTACCCCAAAGGGGATGTTAGTGTCAAACTACATAATAAGCGAGCTGATTTAAATTACGGGCAAGCTCTTATTGAATTTGCCATAACCAAATGAACCGCGAACAAAAATGCTCGCGGTTCATTTTATTATGTTATATGTATTCAAGCTGCTTTTATTTTGCTTCAATTTGTTTAACCGTAAATTCCCTGCCTGCCGTAATACTGTAATCGGTTTTTTTGCATACAGGGCATATGCGGTTATTTTTTGTCATTTCATATTGAGTACCGCATCTGCACCTTGCAAGCGCAGGTATATTTTCTATTAAAAGCTCGGTTTTGTCAAAAGTGCCGCCAATGCGTGCAGCCTTCCAGCATTCAAGCAAATAATCGGACAAAACACCTGAAAGCTCCCCGACCTCAACCGTAACAGAAGTAACTTTTTTTAAGCCCTGCTCACGCATTATCTCCTCAATCAGGTCAAAAATTTCCATTACAATACCAAGCTCGTGCATTATTTACACCACTCTTTAACCTCTTTTTTTAACCAATCGCACCACGCATCAACGCCTTCGCCGGTCTTTGCGGAAATAAAGAAGATTTCACAATCGGGATTAAGCCTGTAAATCCGCTCAACAACAGCCTTATCATCAAAATCAAAAACAGATTTTGTATCAATTTTATTTATAATAACCGCGTCACATATACTGAACATAAGCGGATATTTGAGCGGCTTGTCATCACCCTCGGGAACTGATAAAATCATTACATTTTTACTTGCGCCCGTATCAAATTCGGCAGGGCATACAAGATTGCCGACATTTTCAAGCACTACAATGTCAAGGTCTTTTGTGCCAAGCTCCCTTATACCCTGCTCGGTCATACCCGCATCAAGATGGCACATACCGCCTGTATGAAGCTGTATTGACCTTATACCCAAATCAGATATGGCCCTGGCATCAACCTCACCGTCAATATCAGCCTCCATAACACCTATTGCAAGCTCATTTCCGATTTGTGCAGCAGTAGCCTTCAGGGTTGTGGTTTTACCGCTCCCGGGTGATGACATAAGATTAAGCAAAAAGGTTTTTTCCTTCTTCAACTGCGCCCTTAATCTGTCAGCTTCTCTGTCATTATTTTCAAACACGCTTTTTTTAATTTCAATAACCTTATATTCACTCATCTGGTACCTCTTTATTCTGAAAATAATTTCAGCATATCATCGCGTTTCAACCCGCAATTTCTTGCAGCTGCATTATTCGGCACGGTTCTTATAACTCTTTGGTTATAATAAGAAACTATAAACTCACAGTCGGCACCGTTAATATTTGCTGTCCTGATTTTGTATTCCTCTTTAAGAGGAACCTGCTTATCCAAAGCTGATTTTTCGGTCAACGCACCGGTTGGACAAAGCTTTACACAAAGACCGCAGGCAGTGCAATTTGTCTTGTCAAGCGGCAATGCAAAAGCGGGAGATATACTTGTCTTAAAGCCTCTGCCGACAAGACCGATTGCGCTGATACCCGCAACCTCCCTGCATGAGCGAACGCAAAGGCCGCAAAGAATACATTTTGATGTATTGCGCTCAATGAATGCATTTTCGTCACGGGTATATTTCTGCGGCATCTCGCCTGCAAAGCGCTCAGGATTAATATCATATCTCTGTGCCACCGAAAGAAGTCTGCACTTAAAATATTCCCTGCATCCGCATTCAAGGCAGCGCTTTGCCTCTTTTTCTGCCTCTTGAACCGTTAATCCGAGTGAGACCTCGTCAAAGCTGCCCTTCCTGATTTCGGCATCAAGCACTCTCGCGGCTGTTCTCGATTCCTTTTTTCTGTCGCTGACATCGACCCTTGCATCATCACGGCGGCTTATGTATTTAGGTGTGAAATCAAGCTCTTCGCCTTTGAGATAGGCATCAACAACCTTAACGCATCTGTCAGCCTCGCCTATTGCTTCAATGGCGATTGAAGCCCCCTTGTTGGTAGCATCGCCGACAGCAAACACACCGTCAAGATTTGTCATAAAGGTATCCTCGTCTGCAAGGATTGTTCCCCTGTCTGTAAGTGCAACAATGTTTTCAAAGTCACTGCTGTCAAGCTTTTGACCGATAGCCATAATAACGCTGTCAAGTGCAATAAACTCGGTTTTGCCTTCAATAGCAACGGGACGCCTTCTACCGGACGCATCAGGCTCGCCAAGCTCCATAAACTGCAAGGTCATACCTGACACTCTCCCGTTTTCTTCATGTATTTCAACAGGATTTGTAAGGAATTTATAAATAACTCCCTCTTCCCTGCTTTCTTTGATTTCTGTTTCTTCGGCAGGCATTTCTTTTTCTGTGCGGCGATAAATGACATAAACCTCTTTGGCACCGAGTCTTACGGCTGTGCGGCAGGCGTCCATCGCCGTATTGCCTCCGCCGCATACTGCAACTCTGTCACCGATTTTAACAGGATTGCCTTTAATTACGCTGCGAAGAAAATCAATACCGCCGAAAACGCCTTCGATTTCCTCGCCTTTAACACGCATAGAGCTTGATTTCCATGCACCCGGCGCAAGTATAACCGCATCATTGACGGATTTGAGCATATCAATAGTTATATCCTTGCCGAGCTTGCAGTTATTTACAAGGCGAACTCCGAGCTTTTCAATAACTGCAATTTCGCTGTCAAGCACCTCTTTGGGCAAACGATACTGCGGAATACCGTAACGCAGCATACCGCCCATTTTATCCATCATATCAAAAACAGTGACCTCGTGACCGAGTATTGTTAAGTAATATGCGGCAGTAAGCCCGGCAGGTCCTCCGCCTACAACGGCAATTTTCTTTCCTGTTGATTTTGCACATTCGGGCAAATAAGCACCGCACTTTAAATCGAGATCGGCTGCAAAGCTCTTAAGCTGTGCAATATTAATGCTTTCTTCAACCTTTGCCCTTCGACAGGCCTTTTCACACGGGTGAGGACAAACCCTGCCTATTGATGCAGGAAGCGGAATTTTATTCTTAATCAGCTTAACAGCACTGTCAAAATCACCGTTTGCAATAAGTCCGACATATCCCTGACAATCGGTGTTGGCAGGGCACGCAAGCTGACATGGTGCAATACAGTCGCCGTCGTGTGCAGACATCAGAAGCTCCATTGCTGTTTTCCTTGACCTGACTGCTCTTTCGCTTTCGGTGTTTACAACCATACCGTCTGCCGCCTTGGCGGAACAGGAGCGAAGAAGCTTAGGCACGCCTTCGACCTCTACCACGCAAAGTCCGCAGGCGCCGTAAACCTCAACAGCCTCATCATAGCAGAGCGTCGGAATATAGATACCGTTTTTCTGCGCTGCCTCCAATATTGTACTGCCCTGAGGGGCAGTCACTTTTTTGTTGTTTATTGTTAAATTAATCATTTCCATTTCTGCACCCTCCTTATTTTCTTATTACCGCACCGAATTTGCAGGACTGAATACATTTGCCGCATTTGATACATTTATCCGCAGCAATGGTATGCGGATTTTTAACGCTGCCGGTGATTGCACCGACAGGGCAGCCGCGTGCGCAGAGCGTGCAGCCGCGACAAGCGCTTTTGTCAATGGAATATTCAATAAGCGCCGAACATTCGCCGGCAGAACATTTCTTTTCCTTAATATGAGAAACATATTCATCCCTGAAATATTTAATGGTTGTAAGCACCGGGTTGGGAGCTGTCTGACCAAGGCCGCAAAGCGCGCCGTCCTTAATACCGCAGCAAAGCTCCTCAAGCAGCTCTATATCGCCCTCACGGCCGTTGCCTTCTGTAATTCTTGTAAGAATTTCAAGCATTCTGGTTGTTCCGATACGGCAGTGAACACACTTGCCGCAGCTCTCCTTTGCGGTAAAGTCAAGGAAGAATTTAGCCATACCTACCATACAGGTGCTTTCATCCATAACAACCATACCTCCGGAGCCCATAATTGCACCGGTTGCGCCGAGAGCCTTATAATCAATAACCGTATCAATGAGCGCGGCAGGAATACAGCCGCCTGACGGGCCTCCCATCTGAACAGCCTTAAACGCCTTGCCGCCTTTCATACCGCCGCCGATGTCAAAAATAACATCACGAAGGGTTTTGCCCATAGGTATCTCAACCAGACCGCTTCTTTTTACCTTGCCTGTAACAGCAAATACCTTTGTACCCTTTGAGCCCTCTGTGCCCATTGCTGCAAAAGCCGCACCGCCGTTATTTATAATCCAGCTTACATTTGCAAAGGTTTCAACATTGTTGATGTTTGAAGGCTTTCTCCGGTAACCGCTTTGCGCCGGAAAAGGCGGTTTAAGGCGCGGCATACCTCTGTGCCCTTCAAGTGATTCAATAAGTGCAGTTTCCTCGCCGCATACAAATGCTCCGGCTCCTGCCTTAATTGTCATTTTACAGCTGAAATCCGTTGCGAAAATATTATCACCGAGATAGCCGGCAGCGGTAGCCTGCTCAATGGCGCGCTCAAGCCTTTTTATGGCAAGCGGATATTCGGCTCTTACATATACAACGGCATTTTTCGCACCTATTGCATATGCGCCGATAAGCATGCCCTCGATAAGAGTGTGCGGGTCAGACTCAATGACAGCCCTGTCCATAAAAGCGCCGGGGTCACCCTCGTCGGCATTACAGATTAAATACTTTTCTCCGCCTTCACTCTGCCTTGCAGCATTCCATTTAAACCATGTCGGAAAGCCTGCGCCTCCACGGCCCGCAAGCCCCGATACCTTTATTTGCTCGATAACCTCCTCCGGCGTCATTTCACAAACAGCCTTTTTAAGCGCTGTGTAACCGTCATTTGCTATGAAATCTTCAAGCTCGTCAGGATTTATAATACCGCAGCGGCGAAGAGCAATACGGGTCTGCTTTTCCAAAAACTGCTTGTCTTCATCACTTACAACAAGCTCCTTAATGGCAGCCATATTGCCTGTTCTTGTATATTCTGCAATTTTTGCAGCGTCATTCGGCTGAACGCGAACAAGGCGGATTACCTCATTATCATCTTCATATATATCAACTATAGGCTCAAGATAGCACATACCTATACAGCCTGCTATTGTAAGACTTGCACCGTTTAAATTTTCGTTTAAAAGAGCCTGCCTTACCTTTTCAGCGCCTGCTGCAATACCGCAGGAGCCCTGACCGACTACTATTTTCATCATTATGCCTCCCTCAATTCCTTTAAAATTTTCTTTGTTTTTTCAGGAGTAAGAGAGCCGTATGTATCCTCATTAATCATCATAACGGGAGATAAAGAGCAGCAGCCGAGGCAGGCAACACACTTTAATGAAAACAAGCCGTCTTCAGTGGTTTCACCGTCATTTATGCCAAGCTCGTCTCTTATGGTTTGGAGAATAAGATCACTTGAATTTACATGGCACGCCGTACCCTGACAAAGCATAATAAGATATTTACCGACAGGTGTTAATCGAAATTGCGTATAAAAGGTGGCAACACCCATAATCTCACTTTCGGCAATGCCTGTCGAGGCGCTGATTTTTATGATTGCGGCTTTTGGAATATAACCGTAAATATCCTGCGTTTTCTGCAAAATTGTAATGAGTGAACCCTTTACATCTGCAAGCTCGTTAAGCACAGGGTCAATTAGGGTTAAATCAATTTTTTTGTCCATAATCTCTCTCCTTTATTAAAGCGGTAATTTAAATCGGAGCAGCGCTCCATCAAGCTCGCTTGAAATGGGGCCTGCGAACGATTGCAAAGTGCGCAGGGAGCGTTAGCTCCTCAGGGTTTCAGTGGGAGATTATCACTCCCACTGAAATTCTGAAATGGACCCCGTCGCCTAAGAGGCGGGGGACATCGGCGAATAGGTTATATTAATAATACAAAATAATCATTTGAGTTGCAATAGTATATTAAAGGAAATTCGCATTTTTTAAAGCACATAGCTTTCGACAGCCTTTGCAACACCATCGTTTGCATTGGTATCGGTTATAAAATTTGCCGATTTTTTGCATTCATCGGTTGCATTGCCCATAGCAAAGGAATATCTTGCATATTCGAGCATAGGGCAGTCATTCCCTGCGTCGCCGAATGCCATTGTGCAGCTGCTTTCAATACCGAGCTCGGCGCATATGCCTTTAACCGCCGCACCCTTATTTGCGTCATGCGCTGTAGCTTCAAGATTCCCTTTAAAGCTTGAGGCTACTGAAAAATTATATGACATAAGCTTTTTTTGAAACTCATTAAAATTCTTATCTTTGACCGTATAAAGAGTAAGCTTTTCGACGCCGCTGCCGCCAAGGTATTGTGAAAGGCAGGTGTGTGCATTCATTGACTTCATAACTTCATCAACAAATTTTGGCGGAAAAACATTATTGTTAATAAAGTATTTTTCTATGCCCGACTGATAATGGCTTTCACCGTTATACGAAACATCAAAGAAAACTTCAAAGCTCAAAAAATAATCTATCATCTCGCAAACAGCACTGTACGGTATAAGGCTTTCATAAATATTTTCGCTGTGATTTCTGTCAAAAACACGGGCGCCGTTTGAATGAATAATATAATCGACAAATGGTATCTGTTCAATAACACTGTTAATAATGCACATAGGTCTGCCTGTTGCAATAGCTATTTTAACGCCCTTATCGTGTGCTGACTCAAGAGCCGTCAATGTTCTCGGAGTAATCGTAAGATGATCGGGCGACATAAGTGTGCCGTCCAAATCAGTTGCAATTAATTTAATCATATGCACACCTCTTTCGTTTTAATTATTTTAACACATATTTCAATTTATATCTATACTAAACATTGTAATTATGTTAAAATATAATCTGTTCGCCGATGTCCCCCGCCTCTTAGGCGGCAGGGGAGATTTCAAGCGAGCTTACCGGAGCGCTCTACGATTTAAAATAATATTTATCAAGAGGCAAATATGAAAAAGATTTTATTAACCGTTATGACAATCACCTTTGTTTGTTTTGGAATATATGCTTATGATGTGTATTCGGGATATACACTTACAAAGCTCGTAAATAGCAAGCTCTACAACGAGCCTGCCTCAATATCCCTGACAGATAAAGGCGATACCGAAGATGATGAAGCGTCACAATCACTGAACTCATATTTCTATTCACAGCTTGATGATGGCGAAAAAATCATTTATGACAGAATATACAATGGCATTTCAGCCCATAAAACAACAATTCCTTTAAGCTTGAAAAATGACGATGGTACTCAAAGAGCATTTGATATTTTTTCCATGGTGCTTGCAGAGCACCCTGAATTTTTCTGGGTAAGCAGCAGTGCTTCATATTCGGCAGCAGGCTATATGACAATCGAATATATCTACACTACCGCACAAAGCTTTGAAAAGCAGAAACAAATTGAGGAGAAAGCTGATGAAATCATAGGTTCACTGTCGGCAGACAGCTATGAAAAATCAGTCGTAATTTTTGATTGGATTATCGGCAACACCGAATATGATTTTGACAATATGAATGATGTTGGCAGTCATCCGTCAATTTCAACAATCGAAGGGGTTTTTTTGAACGGCAAAGCAATATGCTCCGGCTATGCAAAGGCGTATCAGTATTTGCTTCAGCGTGCCGGCATCGGGGCATTATATATAAGCGGTAAGGTAATGTCGGATAATGAATGGACAGGTCATGCATGGGTTTGTCAGCAGTTTAATAACGATTATGCATTTACCGACCCTACCTGGTGTGACTGCTTTGAAGATGTAACCGTCGGCAATTTTATAAGCCACACATATTTTTGTGTCAGTGATGATGAATTAAGCGCCACACATAAAAAAGCCGGGCAATATGAAAATCTGACCGCAAATTGCAGTGATTACGGATATTATCAAAAAAACGGGCTTTATTTTGATGAATATAATGCCAAAAGAATAAGAAATGCAATAATAAACCAAATGGATGAAGAAGCCACAGGTATTGAATTTAAGTTTTCAAACAATGAAGCCTATCTGGAGGCTGTAAACCGTCTGTTTGATAACTATGAAATTCATATAATTTTATCGTCGATAGATTTGTTTTCAGTCAAAATCAATACGCAAACGATAGGTTACAGCTGCGACGATAAGCACCGTGTAATAGCAATAATTTTTGAAAAAATATGATTTATTTTAAAAAAGTATTGACAAAGTAGTTAGTTTGTGCTAACCTATATACAGGTTAGCAAAGGCTAACCGTTACTCCTTAAGTTAATAAAAAACCGCTGCTAACCACCTTATCACATCAAACTTCCGGCAGCGGTTTTTTATTTTAATTTTTATTCGCGCTCAGGGGGATTATCCTGATTATCGTCAGCATTGCCGCGGTGCGAAAATATA
>CAZYDW010000010.1:0-48647 GCA_964646445.1 uncultured Bacteroides sp. | reverse complement strand
CGTTCGCAGGCCCCATTTCAAGCGAGCTTGATGGAGCGCTGCTCCGATTTAAATTCGGATAAGACGAAAAATATATCCCGTTGTTGAAGGGGAAATCGGTTTGATTTAACAAAGCGTAAAGCTTAGCTTCACTTTTCGCTGCTTTGGCATTTATTACGGAACCTTTGATTTTATAAATTTTGTCTTGTAATATTCTTATAAATTATATATAATAAGCATATATATCTTAAATTGGTGGTGATATTATGCTTGGACAGTGCGTCAGGGCCCATGTTGTTAAAACTGTCGGCAGCAGTGACGCAGCAAATTTTACCTACCCGTTGAACTTTGCAACAATCTACGGTACACCTGAAACAGAATATGCATATATCATAGGTGTTGACCATGCGGTAAGTAACTTTGATGGTAGAATAATTGCTGTGCTGTTACCAAAAAAGCAGTATCCTGATAAAAAAAGGATATGGATTATGGCTCCTAAGAGTACAAGATTTATAAATCTTGACATAATTGACGAATTAAACCCTGAAGAAAATTATCCCGAATACCAGCTCAAATGCCTTTATGAAAGCAGCAGCGGCGCTATCGTTTACCGTAATCTGCACGACAGTATACATTTTCTCCTCATAAAAAACAAGCGCTCCGAAAACTGGGGATTTCCCAAGGGTCATCTTGAGAAGGGCGAAACAAGAGCAGACGCGGCAAGGCGCGAGGTGCTTGAAGAAACGGGTGTTCATGTTGATATTCATCTCGGCTTCAGGGCTGTATCAAAATATAAAATTAAAGATTTGATTGATAAAGAGGTTTCAATATTTGTAGGAACAACAAGCGACACGAAAACTATAATTCAAAAATCAGAAATTGACAGCTATATTTGGCTGCCGTATTTTAAGGCACTTAATAAGCTGCATTTTGAAAATGACAAGATTATTTTGAAAAAGGCAAATCGTTTCCTTATAAACAGGGGCTATGTGCCTGAAGAACATCATATGAATGATTATAAGAAAAATCTGTCATACCGTCTTAAGCACCCCGAGCTTGAGGAGGAAAAGAAAAGGCGCGCTGCTGAAGAGGCTGAGGCAAAAAAAGCAAGAAAGCAGTATTTCAAAAATTATTATGAAAACCTGAATAAAAATAAAAATTAAGGTTAAACACCCGATTCAGCTGTTAAATCAGTAAACGCAAAAACGAATACTGAAAAACCGACTGGAAGCAAAACCGATTAAGGAGTTTTTATATGCAGCAGATTTGTCAGACGATACAGGAATTTTTAACTGCACACGGTATTCCTGACTGGCTTGTCGTATTTATTATTTCTCTTTTTCCTATTCTTGAATGCCGACTCGGTATGTTCACTGCGATTGTACTGCTCGGTATGAATCCGTTTGTCGGGTTTATAATAAGCTTTTTAGGTAATATATTGCCTATTCCGTTTATTCTTTTGCTTATCAACTGGATTTTTGAAATCTTAAAAAAGGTTGCGGGCGTGAGGAATATTGTTTTTTGGCTTGAGGATAAAACCCTGAAAAAACGGGATAAAATTGATAAATACGGTATTTGGGGATTATTGCTTTTCGTCGCAATACCCCTTCCCGGAACGGGCGGGTGGACAGGCGCGCTGCTTGCATCATTATTACATCTTGATAAGAAAAAGAGCTTCGGCGTTATATGTATAGGCGTGTTTATTGCAGGTCTTATAATATCAATACTGAGCCTTGTTATAGGAGAAACGGTTTTCGGATAATGGATAATGAACAAATGCTTCTTGTCAATATATGCAGATGCTATCTTGATAATTTACCTTTTGAAATGCCTGAAAATATTGACTTGAAAAAATTTTATTTAACGGCAAAAAATCATAATACAGTAGGCATATGCCATTGTGTTTTCAATAATAACAAAGAAAAAGTTCCTAAGGATTTTCAGGAGCTTTTTCTTGATAAATTCTTTGACCTTATATATATTTATGAAAAGCAGTCGCGTGCCTATAATGAGATTAAGGAGCTTTTTAATGAAAACGGTATAAAGCTGATACCATTAAAGGGCATCGTATTAAGAGAACTTTATCCTGTTAAGGAAAGCCGTTCGATGGGGGATATTGACCTTCTTATTTCAGACAGGGACAAAAAAGCCGCCGCAGATATTATGAAAAAGCTTAACTACAAGCTTTACTCATCAAGTGATAATGTTGACGAATACAAGCGACACGAGGTAACCGCCGAGCTGCACACAAGGCTTTTTGACGACTATGCAAATAATGCTTTTGACAATGCCTTTGAAAATGCCGAATTCAGCGGGAATATCGGCAGACTGAATGTAAGCTTCCATTTCGCATACCTTACGGCGCATATGGCGCATCATTTAAAATATACCGGCGCAGGATTAAGACTTGTGCTTGACCTTGCGTTAATGCTCAGGAAAAACAGCATTAACCTTGATTATGTTTTTGACATTATGGAAAGTGCGGGTCTATTGCATTTTTGCAAGGTGATTTTAAGTGTTTGCAGCAAATGGTTCGGCTGCGGCGAAAGATATGTTGAAGATACCGGTACCGTTGAAGAATATCTTTTAAGCGACGGCATATTCGGCTCAATGAAAAGCGACAGTAAAAATACGATTTCACGGCTTGTTCAGTGCGGCGCTTTTTCAAACAGCAGCGAAAGCAAGCTTAAGCTCAAGCTGCGTCTTGCTTTTCCGCCGTATAAAGCTTTAAAAAATTCACCTTATATCAAGTTTTTAAACGGACGGCCTTATATGCTTGTATTTGCGTGGATATACAGATTTTTCTATAATGTCATCAACCGTCGCGGGCATATAAGCAGGTCCGTTAAAAATATTAATGATGACAAAACTCTTGTTCTTGCAAAAGAGGAGTTAAAATTTTTTGAGGAGATAGGCTTACAATGAGTGTTTTTTTAGTCATATTAATTGCAATAATCGCTATACTTACAGTGCTTTTTACGGCGTGGTTTTTTATTATGAAAGCAAACGGCAAATGCCCTCTTTGCGCACTCAAAAAAATAACCGTGCCACGCAGTATTACTATGGATATAAGTGAGGACGAGCCTGTCGGCAGCGGTGCTGCAAACACGCCGCCTATGGGCTGGTCGAGCTGGAACATCTTCAGAAATCATATCGACGAGGACCTCATACTTGAAACCGCAAGGGCTATGAAAAACTGCGGTCTTGCCGATGCAGGCTATGAATATATAAACCTTGATGACTGCTGGCAAAGCTCCATTCGTGACAGCGACGGAAAGCTGCAAGGCGATTTAAAAACATTTAAAAGCGGTATTCCCGCGCTCGTTAAATCCATTAATTCGCTTGGATTTAAAGCGGGCATCTATTCATCAAACGGCACCTATACCTGTGAGGATATGCCCGCCTCACTCGGCAACGAGGTCCTTGATGCGAAGACCTTTGCGTCTTGGGGCTTAGAATATGTTAAATACGATTTTTGCCACAACAGGAAAATCAGCGGCGACTGCCCAGCGATTGAAAAGCTTGAGATTAACAGGCTTGACGGCGAAGCCTTTGACGCAAGCGCTGTGCTCAAGCCGGAAGATGCCGATTTTACAGGCAGAGCAAAGGTGATAAATATGCCTAATCTTCCAAGCGGCAAGGCTATCGGCTTCATCAGCTACGGCGCAGGCAGTGCAAGCTTCAGAATAATTTCATTGCCCAAGGGCAGATATGCATTAACGCTTGTTTTTCAAAAATCACTTTGCCGCCATGAGCAATACTTGCAGATTATCGTCAACGGCAAGCTTCACGAAATGTTCTTCCCTAAATCATTGGGCTTCAGTGAAAACGGCAGAGCGCAGATTATTATTGAGCTTAAGGACGGCGAAAATATTATTACTCTTAAAAATCCTGTTGTTACACTTGCCGATTCATCATACATACAGTACAGGCGAATGGGTCTTGCTTTGAAGCAGGCGTATGAATCCTGGGCAAAAGTAACCGGCGAGGAAGAAAAACCGATTGTATTTTCAATCTGTGAATGGGGTACTGCAAAGCCTTGGGAATGGGGCGAAAAGGCGGGCAGCCTCTGGCGTACAACCCACGATATATTACCTAAATGGCGAAGCATTGTTCATATATATAACAAAACCGTACGCCTTTATAACCATGCAGGCGCGGGTGCATGGAACGACCCTGATATGCTTGAGGTCGGCAACGGCAGGCTTACCGAAAACGAGAATAAAGCGCATTTTACACTTTGGTGTATGATGGCAGCTCCTCTTATGCTCGGCAACGATATCAGAAAATTTGTTGACGGAAACGGAAATGCGGTTGACGGAAACGCGGTTTTAAAAACAGTTACGAACAAGCACCTTATTGCAGTTGACCAGGACGCACTCGGCAAGCCTGCTAAAATAATTAAAAAAATATCAGGCGTTGAAATACTTGCAAGACCGCTTTTAAACGGAGATGTTGCGCTTTGCCTGTTCAATAAATCCGGCTCCGTCAAAAACATTCATTTTAATATAAACGAGCTTTGCGATGACAGCTATCTGCTTATGCATAAATCAGATGAATATGAGGCACACGAGCTGTGGAGCGATGAAAGAAGTGTTTTGTCAAATATTTCAGCTTCAATACCGAAACACGCTGTCCGGGTATTCAGAATAAAATCACTTTAAAATAATTAAAATTATGACAGCAAGCTGCAATTTGCGTTACCTGCTAATATATTATGATATGCTGAAATCATAGACAGATACAGATATATCAGTAGTGTGACTGACATAAAAAACAAAAGGCTTTAAAATCAGTTGAAAGCATATTTAAAAGCTGCTGCCAAAGCTGTATCAACCTTACGATTTCGTAAGGTTGACTTTTATTTATTGATAGGTTTTATTGATTATGGTATTATTAAAGTGGTGATAAAATGAGTAAAATTCTATTGGTTGAAGATGATTTGTTTTTGTGTGACGGTTTATGCGAGTTACTTGAAAAGGAAGGCTATGATGTTAAGTCGGCTGCTTGCATTGCCGATGCAAAAAATGAACTCGGCAAATGCGAATATGACCTTTTAATTCTTGATGTTATGCTGCCGGACGGTAACAGCTTTGACCTTTGCGCGTCTGTTCGTGACAGCTCAAACAACATACCTATTCTGTTTCTCACGGCTTGTGATGATGAAATTCAAGTTGTTCGCGGACTCGACGCAGGAGGTGACGATTATGTTACCAAACCTTTTAAGCTGCTCGAGCTGATGTCGAGAGTTCGTGCACTGCTTCGCAGAAATGCAAGCACATTTTACAAGAGCGGAGGTATAACTCTTAACACGGATAATATGACGGTTAAGAAAAACGGCGAGGTTATTTTTTTGACTCCTATCGAATTTCAAATTCTTTCAGCTCTGATTAAGAATAATGGAATTATCGTTACCCGTTCAATCCTTTTGCAAAATATTTGGGATGACAGCGGCAGCTTTATTGACGACAACACCCTTTCGGTACATATGAGCAGACTTCGTGAAAAAATCGGCGCAAAGCATATTGTCACAATTCGCGGCGTGGGATACAGGTGGGAGGGAAATCAATGACGCTCCTTGAAACTGTATTTCTGACAGTCACTGCGATTTCAGTAATTGCTGCTGCTGTCAGCACCGCATTATATCTTAAAAGAAAAAGAGATATAACTAATCTTGCACAAAGTATTGAAGCCTATATTGAAAAATGCCGCATTACGGATTTCAGCACAAAGGATAACTGCTTTGCTCCTTTGCAAAACAGCATTTCCGATTTGGAAATGCTGCTCGAGCTTGAAAAACAAAACACCAAGCAGGAGATAAAAAAGAACACGGAATTTATATCAGATATTTCACATCAGTTAAAGACACCGCTTGCAGGTCTGCGCCTGTATTGTGAAATGGAGCATGCTGTGAATCCGACAGATTATACCGAAAAAGAGCTCCGTCTTATCGGGAAAATGGAGAGCCTGATTTCTCAGCTTCTAAAGCTTGAAAAAATTAAATCCGATGCATACGAAATGGATTTCCGATTTTATGACATAAATCAAATTGCCAATGAAATCATTAACGATTTTAAAGCTGTTTACAAAACAAAAAGCTATAACGTTACCGGCGGCGGGAAACTGCGCTGCGATAAAACCTGGATGCTTGAAGCGATTAGCAATCTTGTTAAGAATGCAAGTGAGCATACTGCCGATGACGGCAAGATTTATATTGCAATAAAGGACAGTGAAAAGTCAATTATCATTACAGTCAGTGATAATGGCGGCGGTGTTCCCGAAAAAGAATTGCCGATGCTGTTTACAAGATTTCATAAGACGGAAAATGCTTTGCCCGACTCGGCAGGTATAGGTCTTGCCATAACCAAAGCTGTTGTTGAAAAGCACCACGGTACAATCAGCGCAGAAAACAGAGAAGGCGGTCTGTCTGTTATTATGTGCTTTACGCATTTTGACGGATATATTACTATATGAATATTACGGGCGGGTGTTATCCGCCCATATTTTTATCTTACGAAATCGTAAGATTCATTTCATCTGAATTTAAGATTGGCATAATATAATTAATTTGAAAATGAAAAAAAGGAATGTTTGTTGTGAATATTATTGAGTGTACAAATTTAACGAAAGAATACATTAACGGTGACAATATTATAAAAGCTGTCGATAATATAACCATCGGCTTTGAGCAGGGTGAATTTTGTGCGGTTACAGGTCCGTCAGGTTCGGGCAAATCAACATTTCTTCATGTCTTAAGTTCCCTTGAAAATCCGACAAGCGGCTATGTAGCTTACAACGAAAAGAAGCTGTCAGACTATAACGATAACCAGCTTTCTATTTTGCGAAGAAGAAGGTTCGGCTTTGTATTTCAGGCATATAACCTTGTTAATGAACTTACCGGATATGAGAATATACTGCTGCCGATAATGCTTGACAAGAAGAAGCCTGATGAAGAATATCTTGAAAAAATTATAAAAATGCTCAGCATTGAGGACAGGCTTACGCATTTGCCGTCTGCGATGTCAGGCGGTCAGCAGCAGAGAATAGCTATTGCAAGAGCACTTGCAACCAAGCCGTCAATCCTTTTTGCAGACGAGCCGACAGGAAATCTTGACGGTAAAAGCGGCAGAGAAGTTTTATCGCTTTTAAAATATGCTGCCCGTGAATTCGGCATAACACTTATACTTGTTACCCACGATTTGCATGTTGCGGAGCAGGCAGGCAGAGTAATCACGATAGAGGACGGAAAAATCATCAGTGACACAAAGGACTTTGAACTGTAAATGTATAGCAGGGGACTGTCCCTGATTGTACAAAAGGAGAAGCTATGAAAAAGAAACTGACCATAAACGACCTTGCCATAGACAATCTTAAAGCAAGGAAAAAGCAATACATAACAACGATAACGGGAATACTGCTTGCTATGGTATTTTTATCAAGCGTTCTGTTTTTGATATCTGCTTTTTTTGATTCAACAAAAGAACTTACCAACGAACGCTTTGGCAAGCAGGAAATTATTTGGTCCGACACAACTGATGAATATGTTAATCAGGCAAAGGAGCAGGGCATAATCGGTAAAAGCGGCTATGGTCATATCATCGGCTCGATTTCAAGCACAGATGAAAATTATTACGACACGGCAAGCGTAGGCTGGCTTGATGACACAGCCACAGAGCTTGCAAATCCGTTATTAATTGACGGGACAATGCCGACTGAAGAAAACGAAATCGCCGTCGAGAGCCTTATGCTTTCAAAAATGGGAATAAATGCAAAGGTCGGCGAAACAATCACTGTAAACTTCAAAGTGCAAAACGGCACAACAACCTTTGACGAAGAAAAGCAAAATGAATACAAGCTGGTCGGCATTTTAAAAAATAAAGCTAACTATATAAGCTTTTCCGGCGGTATTGAAACAGGGAATATTCCGTCGGCATTTGTATGCAGCGATACACCGGTTGAGCCCGGAGGAAAAGAAAAACTTGTTTGCTATGCTGATTTCAAAAGCGGAGGAAAAAGCAACAGCAATTATAAAAAAATGGAAGCATTTCTGACCTCAATCGGTTATGAGCCGACGCAAAGAGCCTTTGCTGTTATTTCTGACCGGGAAGTAATGTATACAAACGACAATACTGCATATGCAATGCAGGAAACGGTAATATTCACAATTATCGTCGTTGCCGTTTTAATGCTCGTATCATGTATTGCAATTATCAATGCTTTCAATTCAAATCTTAACGAACGCAAAAAGCAAATCGGTATGCTTCGCGCGGTCGGAGCAACCAAAAGGCAAATCATCAGTATTTTCGGCCGTGAAGCTCTTATTATCAGCCTTATTGCAACTCCGCTGAGCTGCGCGATTTCTTATTTCGTTGTTAAAGCAATTATCGGGATAATGGGTGACGGTTATGTGCTCAAGCCGCATTTTTGGTGTATTACGGCATCAATTGTTTTTAATGTTGTCAGCGTAATGCTGTCGGCATTTATTCCGCTTGCGTGCGCGTCAAAAATAACACCTGTGCAGGCAATTAAGAATATCGACGCCAACCGAAAGATGAAAACAAAAAGAATTAAAACAAAAAAACAGTTTTCGGTTTCAAAGCTTATTTCCTCTCGCAGCTTAACATTCGGCAAGGGCAGGCAGGCTGCGGTAAGCCTTATATTAATCGTTGCCGTTATCGGTTCGGGTTTTGTATTTTCCTGGTATTCTTATGAAAGAAAAAACATTTACAGCCTTGACAGTGATTACGAATTAACATTAGCCTTAGACAGCGGTTTAGGTATCGGAGTGAACTTTAAAAATAACAATAACGGTTTTTCGGAAATGCACAGGCAAATGGCAATGTCAAATCAATATATTGATTCAAGTGTTGGATTTAAGAAGGCTTATATTAATGTCATTGCACCTGTTTCAACCTCTGATTATCGCAAAGATATTTCCGGCAGATATAATAGAGATTATGAAGAATATACCGAAGAAGAGATAACCTCTGATAATTATGAAGAAACATATTTCTCGTATCTTTCAGATGATTTGGACACAAAGGAACGGGAAAAGCTATTAGGAACAAATGATAATTTTATTTGTGATTTTGGCTCCTTTGACAGTGATTACTTAAAATCATTAAAAAGTAAGGTTTATGACGGTAAAATCAATATAGACAAAATAAATTCCGGAGAGGAAATTATCCTTGTTGCTCCGAAAAAAGTAACGCTTTATTATGATGAAAGTAAATATGGCGGACTTAGGCGAACCTATGATGGCGATGCTGACGGCAGAACTATTTTTAGTTCTGATTGTGATTTCCACGCCGGTGATGAAATTGAGATTGCTGTTATTACTGCTGACAAGCCGACTGATGAAGAAGGTCAAAATGAATTTCGGACAGTTATTCCCAAAAAGGTTGATATTCAGCGTAAAAAGGTAAAAATCGGAGCAATTATCGATGACATTGACGGAGCATTTTGGCTGGATAACTTTTCTATTATTACATCACATTCGGTTATGAACAGCTACTTGCCTTATTTGAGATATAAGTCACTTGATTTCAACTTGAACACAACCTGTACTGATGAGGTTGATAAGTCGGTAATGGAAACCCTTGACTCAATAGCCGATAATGTTGAAAATGCAGAAGCGGAATCGGATTTTGAATATCAGCTCAACCAAAGAGAAACTGTTCAAAGAGTGTTCATTTCCATGCTTGCGGTAATTATTTTAATGCTTTCAATTTCTTTGTCAATAATCAATAATACCATTACTTCGGATATCAGAAACAGCAAACAAAAAATAGGCACGCTGCGTGCAGTCGGTGCTGATGAAAAAGAGCTTGTAAAATCATATATTTATCAGCTTCTTTCAATGCTGCTTTGGGGTATCGGCTTTGGACTTGCAGGTTTTGGAATAGGCTATTTAATTGTATATCTTGTTCATAAAGCAAATGATACAGATGTAGGAATGATATTTAACCCAATAGGAGCATTAATATTCGCAGCGATTGTTTTTGCAGTTTGCGCATTTAATTTGTGGGCGAAAATCCGTAAGGAAATGAAAAACAGTATAGTTGAAAACATAAGGGAGTTAGTGTGAAAAATCACACTAATCCGATTGAACAGTTGCTGTACCCGAAATCTCGCTCGGGCAAAGTATTGCCCTTCGATATTTTGACCGCTGCCGCTTCTTTTTGCTCCCTTTATCTCACACTGTGAGCAGTCGCAAACGAGCCATTAACGCCTTATCAGGCTGCATTAAGTCGTTAATGATTTTTAGTAAATTTTTGCAGTCTGAAAGGCTATGGTGATTGTAATGAAAAAAGCAGTAACAATTATTTTTACCGTGATTTTATGCTTGGGATTTTCACTGACCGTTTATGCCGGCGAAGAAGAAAGTGAAATCACGCAGGACGCATCAACTCCGAGATTAATGGTAACTGACTTTAAGCTTGAGGGCGACAGCCTGGCACCTGATAAAAAATCAAAGGTTACCATTACTCTTAAAAACCACAGCAATACAAAATACATCAAAAACATTAAACTGTCTGTCAGCGAGGAAAGCGGCGATATTAAGCCTGTCGGCACCGGCAGCACTTATGTTGACATTATCTATGCAGGCTCAGAATACACTTGGACATTTGAGATGACCGCATCGGCAACTGCTCAAATCGGGGAACACGCTGTGACAATTTCAAGTGAGTATGAGGATAAATATTTTAATGCATATTCGGAAAGTGATACAATTCGCCTGAATGTAAAGCAAAGCGTTGAACTTGATTTCAGCGGCGTGACCTTGCCTGCTAAGGTTTATACTGATGATACAGAAACCATGGAAATCTCACTTCTTAATACGGGCAAGAGCAATATCCGTAATTGCAAGATTGATTTTGATATTGCAAGCCTTGAAAGCGGCGGCACAACCTATGTCGGTGAGATTGCGGCAGGCGAGCAAAGCTCTGCATCAGCAAATTTAAGAGTCGGTAAAGAGCCTGGAGAGGCAGAAGGCACTGTGACAATTACTTACGAGGATGAATTTGGCAAATCTTATACAAAAGAGCAAAATGTCAATACAACAATAGTTGAAAAGCCGGTAGTTGAAGAAGCTGATGAAGAGGAGCAATCAAGGTATCCGCTTTGGTGGGCATTTTTTCTCACCGGTGCGGTACTCGGAGCAGGTATAGGCTGTGCAGTCCCGATTTCAATAAATGCCGTAAAACAACGAAAAGAAGATGAAATGAGATTATAGCTGACATATTGCCTGAGGTATATTTTCATAACGGTTAGACCGTGCTGCAAAAAACTGCAAGCCTGCCCTTTCGGGTAAGCTTGCAGTTTCCCTTTTTCATCTGTTTTTCTACAGCTTCTTTTATGTTGTTATTTGTAAATCCTCGGTATCCTCGGATTAACCATAAGCGGCGATATATCAACGCTTGCGGTATCACCGATTTTAACATCGCTGTTCGTTATATCCACTGCTGTATGCGATAATCCTATTTCGCCTATAACGCTGAACATTCTTCCGTTTATTTTTACATAAAGCTGTTGCTTTTTAAAATATTTTTTCAGTTGTGAAAGAACAGAGCGGAAATCGGCGATTTCTCTTTCTTTGGCAAGTCCGAAGCCGTCATAGTGCCCGATTGGCACAATCGCGATTTTTGTTTCACGCACTGTTTTATAAAGACCGTTATAGCCGACAGAATAGCCCTTTGGCACGGTTTTGATTTCAATAACCTCTGCCTCAAGTGAGCCTATGCGATTAAGGCAGGTTTTGTTTTTGCATATTAATCTGCCGGTAAATGCAGAGCCTATTCTCGCCTTGTCGAGGCATATATCATAATTGAAAAGCGCAGGGGAATTTCCCGCGTGAAGAACACCTGTGTTTTTGCCTGCTTTTTTAATTTGTTCCACAGTGTCCCTAAAAAGCTCAAGCTGAGCTCTCGTCAGCTCACCGTTTGTAAAGGCAGAAGAAAAATGTGTATATGCGCCCGTAAATTCAAGATTTTCAAGGTCATAGCATTTTATCGCGTCATTGACTTCACTCGGTAAAAAGCCGTATCTGCCAAGACCTGTGTCGATTTTCAGATGGCATTTTGTTTTTACACCGAGCTTTTTTGATGCTCTGTCCATAACCTGTGCCGAGTTGAGCGAGCCTATTGTTGCGGTGCAGCCGTATTTTGCAATAAGCTCTGCCTCGCTTTCAATACAGGTTGAGCGCATAACAAGTATTTCGCTGTCCGAAGCGACACTTCGCAGCTCCTCAATGTCGTCAACCTCGGTAACGGCAAATGAGGTTATACCGTTTTTTATAAGAATTTCCGTAAGCTCTTTAATTCCGAAGCCGTAGCCGTTGCCCTTAACAACTCCTATAATATCCTTGCCTGCTTTATTTTTAACCGTATTTATATTTTCCTCAAGCTGTTTTTTATCAATAACATATCTGCTCATCTTATTTTTCCCATTACCTTTACTGCAATGTTATAAAGCTTATAGACGGGCTTGTTGATAACATAATCAAATTCGCCCACAAATTCCTTCATATATCCGCCGAAGCCGTGCTTGAAGCGCCACAGACCGTAATGCGGATTGTCGGGGTTTTGACAGTCACCTGAAATGCCGCCGAAATCATAAACTCTGCAGCCGCATTCCATACCCCACTGCATCATTGCCCACTGCAAAGCGTAGTTGGGATAAACATTTCTGTGAGCATTGGATGACGCACCGTACTGGTATTTCATAACATTGCGGCCCCACTTGATTGCGATTGTTCCCGCTATTGCCCTGCCTTCGTAATACGCCATATAAAGCCTTGCGTCATCTGTCATACAGTCGAGAATTTTTTCAAAATACTCCTTCGGTCTTGTTGAAAAACCGTCACGCTCGCCTGTTTCGCTCATAATCCTTACAAAGTCATCAAGCGCTTCCTTGCCGCAGATTTTAACCTCAACACCTTTTTTGGGCGCTTTTCTTATACGGTTTCGGTAATCGCTTTTAAAGGTAAGCATAAGCTCGTCCTCATTCAAATTGTTATAATCAAAGCAATACACAAATCTCGGCTGAACATTTTCAAAATCCATACATCCGGGATTAAGCTCAACAAAGCCCTTTGACAAAAGGTGATTTTTATATTCTTTATTTTCAATAACGATTTCCGGGTCGATTTTTATGCAATACGCTTTATATTCTTTTCCGAGTTCGAGCAAGGCTTCAAAAAGCTTATCAAAGGTGTCAAAGTCGTTTTCATCGCATACAAATCCCCGGCAGCAATACATAAGCGATTTTTTGATGACGGGTATTGACCTAATCAGCACTGCCGCGGAGCCTTTGATATTGCCGCTTTCATCCTTGAGCATAACAGCCTCAAATTTCCAGGCGTCCTTTACACCTGCCCATTTTGAAGAGTGCTGAAAAAGTCCCTTGGGGTGTGATTTGATGAAGCTTTCATATTCGCTGAGGTTGTCCTTATTTACTCTAACAATCATTGCTTTCTCCAATTTCAAAAATTTATTTCAATTAATTATTATATCAAATTTGTATATGCTTGTCTATATTGACTTTTAAACATATTTAGTTTACTATAAAAGTGATTCAATAAGGTGCATTGCACTGTCATTCAACATTTCGGCGGGAGATTGTATTTCCACCGAAAAACACAAGCATAACCGCCGCCTGTAGAGGTGGGGATATCTTTCGTTTAGTTATATTTTACAGTGAAAAGTAACAGTGTGAAAAATCACACAAATCAGATTATATCACCCTCAAAATTTGCCTGCGGCATATTTGAGACGGTAAAATTTCCGTTATACGCCTTGTCAGGCTGAAGCAAGTCGTATAGATGATTTTTAATAAAATGTTTGCAGCCGGAAAGGATACGGAAATATGAGCAAGTTCAGGTGGGAGGATCCTTCTGTTTTCAAAATAAACAAGGAGGACGGCCATGCTATTATGATGCCTTTTGATAATGAGGAGCAGGCATTATCGGGAGAGGAAAGCATATACAGGCAATCGTTAAACGGCATGTGGCAGTTTTATTGGCAGAGAGGGCTTGAAAATCAACCTGCCGATTTTGAAAAAAATGATTTTGACGCATCACAGTGGGATGAAATAAAAGTGCCGTCAGTATGGCAGATGCAGGGATATTCTGTGCCGTATTATTATGCGAGCACCTTCCCGAAGGCATTTGGCAGAAGCAAATCAAAAATTCCCTCAATCAATCATAAAATGCAGGAAATCGGATTTTACAGAAAAAGCTTCACACTTGACAGCTCCTTTGAGGGCAGGCAGATTTTTCTTCATTTCGGTGCGTGCAAGGCTGCGCTTGAGGTTTATGTCAACGGTGTGTTTGTCGGCTATTCCCAAGGCTCGATGACTCCTCACGAATTTGATGTTACCGATTATCTCAATCATAACGGCGAAAATCTTGTCTGCGCAAAGGTTTATCGTTATTGTGACGGTTCATATCTTGAGGATCAGGATATGTGGTGGCTTTGCGGTATTTACCGTGATGTGTATCTTTTCGCCGAAACTAAGATATGTATTCGTGATTTTTATATTAAAACGGATTTTGATATTGATTATAAGGATTCCGATTTAAGCCTTGATATTTTCATTGAAAATTATGATAAGGAAAAGCAGCCTGCAAGGCTCTCGGCAAAGCTTATTTCCGATACCGGCAGGGAAATCGAAATCGGCAGCGGCGAAAAAACGCTTTCGGGATGTAGGGATGTATTCAGCTTCAAGACTAAAGTCAAGGCTCCGAAAAAATGGTCGGCTGAAAAGCCAAACCTTTATACTCTTGTAATGAGCCTTGAAGCAAACGGAAAAATAATATGCGTCAAAACATATCAGGTCGGTTTTAAAAAGGTTGAAATAAAGGGCGAAAAAATATATTTTAACGGTATGCCTCTTATGATAAGGGGCGTCAACCGCCATGATTTTGACGCCGACTGCGGCTGGGCTGTGCCCAAAGAGAGATATATTCAGGACCTTGATATTATGAAACAGAATAATATCAATTCCATACGCACCTCGCATTATCCCGATGACCCTTATTTTTATGAGCTTTGCAACAAATACGGCTTTTATGTTATGGACGAGTGCGAGCTTGAAACTCACGGCGTTCGCAGAAAGGGAGTGCCCGGCTCCAATCCCGTATGGACAGCGGCGGTTGTTGACAGAATGCAGAGAATGGTTTTAAGAGACAGGAACAATCCCTGCGTATTTATGTGGTCACTTGGTAACGAGGCGGGTGACGGAGATAATTTTGCGCAAATGAAAAAGGCGGCGCTTGAGCTTGACGACACAAGGCAGTTCCATTATGAAGGCGATTTTGACCAGACAAAGAGCGATGTAATATCCCGTATGTATCCGACTGCGGATATAATGGAAAAGCTCGGTAACAAACAGGAAATCAAGATTTCTCTGTACGACAATATCGCAAATCAGCTTGCCGCCGACAGCAAGCCCATTACTCCCGAGATGTATGAGGGTAAGCCGATTTTGCTTTGTGAGTATGCTCATTCGATGGAAAATTCACTCGGCAATTTCCAGGAGTATATGGATGATTTTGAGAAGTACGACAATATGTGCGGTGGATTTATTTGGGATTTTGTTGACCAGGCTATTCATGTTAAGGATGAAAACGGCAACGATAATTACCTTTACGGAACCGATTTTGAGGGCAGGGAGCCTAAAAACCTGATTGATATACCGAACACCACGGCAATGACCGGCTCAAATGTGTATTTTTGCGCTAACGGCATAATAGGTGCCGACAGAAATCCGCATCCGCAGATCACAGAGGTAAAAAAGGTTTATCAGGAAATCAAGGTTGAGGCGTTTGACCTTAAAGCAGGAAAGTTCAGGGTTAAAAATAAATTCCTTTTTACGGATATTTCGCAGTTCAGATGCAGATGGGAGCTTAAAGCACAGGGCGAAACCTTGCAGCTTGGCGAGCTTGAAAGGTTTGAGTGTGACCCGCTTTCGGAAACATTTATAACAATACCCTACGCATATGACGATATACCGCTTGATAAAGAGGTTGTTCTTACAATTTCATTTTTTACAAAAAAGAAAACGCTCGGGCTTAAAACAAATTATGAAATTGCCTGGGATCAGTTTATAATTAATGAAATGCCGCAGCCTGTTGAACCGAAGTGCAGCGGTGACCTCAATTATAAGGTCAGTGGAAACAGGGTGGAGATTGAGAATGATACCGTCAGGGTTGTTGTTGACGCAGGTAAAATCACAAGCTATGTAATTGACGGCAATGAAATGCTTATTGGTCCTATTATGCCCAATTATTTCAGAGCGCTTACCGATAACGATATTGATTTTCTTAACTTTACTCCTATGCTGGCAAAGCTGCACCCGTATTATAAGTGGCAGCGTGCGACAAAAATGACAAAGGCAGTTAAAACCGCAGTATCTGCATCTGCTGACAACAGTGTTGAAATTCACATTGCCTTTTCAACCGCTCATCTTAAAAGCTCCGTAGCTACATATAAAATTTATCCCGACGGAAAAATTTATATTTATCATTCTGCCGTACCTTTGCACAATATGATAAGATTCGGATATCAGATGACATTGAAAAAGGACATGGAGTATGTTAAATGGTACGGCAGAGGGCCTGTGCCTACATACTGCGACAGAAAAACAGGCGCAAAGATTGATGAATATTCATCAACCGTTACACAGCTTGATTACCGCTATATGCGCCCGCAGGAATCCTCAAACCGTACAGATGTGCGCTATTTTACCATTACTGACAAAAAGGGCAGGGGGCTTAAATTCACCTCATATTTTAATGAGCCTTTCAATTTTTCGGCATATCATTATACTACCGACGGACTTGAAAAAGCCACGCACATCAATGATATTCCGTATGAAAATATAACAACACTTAATATTGACCACAAGCAAATCGGCGTTGGCGGAGATATGCCGGGTCAGGCATTTGTGCGTGAGCCGTACTTAATGAAAAAAGGAGAAAAGCAGGCATTTTCATTTGTTATTGAGCCTGTAAAATAGTGAGCTATGAAAAGAGTTTTTGCTTTTATCGGATTCACTGTTGCAGTTACTCTTATAGTGCTTAATATTATTGATTGCAAATACTCATACATTATGCTTATTGCTGCAGCGGTACTGTTTTAGGTATCGCTGTTTTTTAAATCGCTTAGGAAGGAAAAGGTTGTTTTAATCGTTGAGGCAAGCGTTATCTTTGCCTGTATTATTTTTATAATATTTTACAGCAATACGCTTATGCCTTTGCAGAGGCTTGACGGTGAAACGGCCGTTGTTGAGCTGGAGCTTACAGACGGTGCGCAGAATACCGACGAAGGTCTTGTATATCGGGCAAGGGTAAACAGCGTCGAGCTTGACGGGGCGCCTCAAAAATTCAATATAAGACTTAAAACAGACAGCAGTCTTTCTGTCGATTATTACCAAGGCTTTAAAGCATATGTTCAGTTTTATTCAATAGCTGACAATGCATTTGATTCATACGGATATTTCGGCAATAACATTTTTCTTTCTGCAAGATTAATCGAGTCTTATAATACTGTAAGTCAGAGCAGAGCGGCGGGATATTATTTTCTCAAGGCAAGGCTTGCTGTTTGTAATATACTTGAGGAGGCATATTCGGATGATATATTAGGACTTACGCAGGGCATTTTGCTTGGTGATAACAGCCTGATAAGCGATGAGAGCTATGCAAGCTTTAAGGTTTGCGGAATTACGCATATTACAGCGGTATCCGGGCTTCACATATCCGTTATATGCCTTTGCCTTTACAAGCTTTTGAAAATTTCCGGATGCGATAAATTTTCATGCACATTTATAGCTGTTGCGGTGCTTTTGATATATGCTGGAATAACAGGCTTTTCAAAATCCGTTATAAGAGCGGGCATTATGATTTCAGTGCTGCTTATTTCAAAGCTTTTAAATTCAAAGGCAGACGGTCTTAATTCGCTCGGGCTTGCTGTTTTATTTATATGCTTTAATCCGTTCGCCGTTTCGGACGCCTCTGCATTGCTTACCGTTACATCAGTGCTTGGCGCCATTGTTATAAGTCCAGCGCTTGAGGAGCTTTATACTCCGTCAACAAGACCCGGCAGCTATGTGTTTGGTATGGTTTGTGTAAGCGTCGGCATTTTAATTTCAACACTGCCTGTTTTATGGCTTATATTCGGATATGTCAGCTTTATATCCGTATTTATAAATATTATCGTTATTCCGCTTGCTCAGGTTGTTCTTATAGGCACGGTTTTATATGTTCTTCTTTCAGGCGCGGCGTTTATGGCATTTATTCCCAAAGCTGTTGTTAAGCTCTCAGCAGGTATGATAATTGGCATAAGTAAATTTTGCAGCGGCAATTTCCCGTTTTTATGCAGACGCATTGACGGCAGTATTTTCGGCATTGCAATTTCAGCACTGCTGTTTTTTACGGCCGCGTCGCTTTTGCTCTTTTACAAAGTAAAGATAAAGAATATATTAGCTATGATATGCATATTGTTCATATCTGTATCACTGCTCAATTCATTTGATATAAGTCACAACGCTTATGTTCTCATAAATTCAAACGGAATGGTTGCGGCGTTTGACGATGAAAATGCCGTTATAATCGGAATGAACAGCAAGTCGGATTATTACGACGTGTGTGAAATATATTCAAAAAATATCTGTTTTACGCATTGTGAATACTGCAAGGCTGGTATAGAAAATGCTTCCGCGGCAGCAATGAATATAAGTGATGATTTCACACTTTACGAAGAAAATGATGAAATAATTTTGACACTTTATAATAAAACCTTTAAAATAGACGATGACTGTGTTACAATAAACAACGAGGTATATTACCGTGATATTAACGGTAAATTTTCAGAGCATGACGACATAATTCTTAAAATAAGCAAGGGGTGACAGTATGGCGATTTTGAATGAACAAGCTCTTCGCGGGCAGATAAAGCAGGGCAGTTATTTTAATGCTTATCTGTTTTACGGAGAGGAAAGCTATCTTAAAGAGCACTATGTTAATATGCTTAAAAAGAAGCTGCTTAACCCTGCTTTTGAATCCTTTAATTTACACAGCTATGAGGGCGCGGATATTGATTTTGACGATGTGCTTAAAGACGCGCAGATGCTGCCTGCGATGAGTGAATATAATTTAGTGATTGTTACCGACTATGCAGTGGAAAAATCAAAGCCCGATATGAAGCTGCTTGAAGAATATTTTTCCGATTGTCCTGACTCCACGGTCTTTATTATGGTTTACAAGGCTCTTTCACCTGATACGAAATGTGCATCGTTTAAAAAGCTCATTTCTGCCTTTGACAAGGCAGGAGCGGCTGTTAATCTTGAAAAAAGAAGCGAGTCCGATATAGCGCGGCTGCTGGTTTCAGGCGCAAAAAAAAGGAGCAGTGAGCTTAATACGGATAACGCTCGATACCTTATTTCAATATGCGGTAATGATATGCAGGTGCTTTTAAACGAGCTTGACAAGCTTGCAGGCTTTGCAAAGGACAGGGAAATAACAAAAGAAATAATTGATAATATGGCTGCAAAATGCCTTCAGGCAAGGATTTATGATTTATCAAAGGCTGTCGTTTCCGGCAACGCAGACAGGGCATACAATGTAATAAATACTCTGTTTGAAATGAAGGAGGAGCCGATTATCATTATGTCGGCTATAGGCGGTGCCTATGTTGATATGTACCGTGTAAAATGTGCAAAAGCAGCAGGTAAGGGCTATGATGATGTAGCCGCGCATTATAATTACAGGGGCAGGGAATTTGCTTTAAGAAACGCCACGAGAGACTGTGCTGCCTTGAGCGAGGGGCAGCTTCGCTCATCGCTTGATGCTGTTATGGATACGGATTTAAAGCTTAAAAGCACGGCTGCCGATAAAAGAATGCTGATTGAGGAGCTTGTTGCAAAGCTGCTTATGATTTCGCGAGGCGGCTTAAATGCTTAAAATTAAAGAGGCAGTTATAGTTGAGGGCAGATATGATAAGCTGAAGCTTGCAAATATTCTTGACGCCCTGATTATCGAAACAAACGGATTCGGTATATATAAGGATAAAGAAAAAATGCGCTTTATCAGAAGGCTTGCAGATGAGCGCGGAATAATAGTTATAACGGACAGCGACCACAGCGGCTTTCAGATAAGGGGTTATTTGTCATCGGGCATACCCGAAAGTCAGATAAAGCATATATACATACCTGATGTTTCGGGCAAAGAAAAAAGAAAGGCAAAGCCGTCTAAAGAGGGCAAGCTCGGAGTTGAGGGCATTGACGACAAAACACTTTTAAAGCTGTTTGAAAATGCCGGTATTTCGGCTGATTTTGCACAGCGTGAAAACCCTGTTACAAACTATGATTTGTTTGAGCTTGGCTTTTCGGGAACGCCCGGTGCAGGCAAAAATAAAAAGAAGCTCCTGAAGCTTCTCGACCTTCCGGAGTTTCTTTCAACAAATTCACTTTTAAGCTATATAAATTCTTCAATGACAAGAGAGGAGTTTATAAAGATATCGAAAAAAATTAGAGATTAAGTGCAGCCCTTCGATTTAGAAACGAGGACATCCGCTCTTTGTCGATAAGCTATAATATGACGATTTTCGACCTCTGCTCCGTTCCACAGGGCAGGGGCTTTTTATATCCGAGATTATATAAATCCGTGCATCGGCATTCAAGCTCAAACAGCCTTTTGCCGTAATCATCAAGGCTTACAATGTCACTGTATCTGCTTATTATCGGCAGGCTTGCTCTTTTTTTCATTTCACCAAGCAGCCTTTTGCCGTTATCATTAAATCCGAGAACCCTTATATAAGGGACATCACGGCTGAAATCTTTTGTTATTGAGAGATAAGATTTTAAAACAATGCGCCGTATTCTTGAATGAGTATATCGCTTGGTTTTTGTGTTGCTGTAAATTTCTTCAACAGACGATGAAATACGCACTGCATTTTCAAGCCTGTTTTCAAGTCCCTCGTTTACATCCTCAATTTTAAGAAAATCAGCACTTTTCATTGTGCGAAGCTTTGACAATACCGCAGACTCGCAGTTTTTTATCGAGCATATTTCACCGGTATTTAATGTTTTTCTTATTGCCGATGCGCTGTATAACACATCGTCGCTGTCGTGGCCGCCGCCTATTCTTTTTACGGCTTTAAACGGCAAATCAATTTCACTTATATACTCGACTGCAAGAATGTTATTCGGGAATTTAAGTATATCATCATTTACAGCTGCCTGCCGTGCAGCCGGATATGATAAGCCCTCGCCGAGCTTTTCTTTGATTAGGCTTTGATTGCTTTTGATTTTTTCAATAGCTGCTTTGAGTCTGCCTATGTCATCACATTCCGCCCCGAATGCAAGCTGATCGACTATGCCCGTGCCTTTCAATATCTGCCCTGCATATTTCGCAAAGCCCTTTGCAGACATAAGGCAATACGGTGAAGGCAGCTCTAAAATTAAATCGGCACCGTTTTCAAGAGCTGTTCGTGCTCTTGAAAATTTATCATAAACGGCAAACTCTCCTCTTTGAACGAAATTGCCGCTCATTACACAAATAACGCTCGAGCAATCGTCCTTGATATTTTTTATAAGATATTTATGACCTGCGTGAAACGGGTTAAATTCACAAATAATGCCTGTAATCATAAAAAGTTACCTAAAAATCCTTGACATATTAATATAATATATATTATTATAATACTAAATAAAATGAACTATTTCAATACTTGGAGGGAATATTTTGAAGGTTTTGGTTATAAACTGCGGCAGCTCGTCGCTCAAATATCAGCTTATGGATATGGATGATGAGTCCGTTCTTTGCAAAGGTACTATTGAAAGAATCGGTATGGAAATCAAGGGCGGCGAGGAGAATGTCATAGTTAAGGTAAACGGCGAAAAGCACACCTATGATAAGGAGCTCCCCAATCATACCGCTGCATTCAATGAGGTTAAGTATATTCTTTCAGAGAGTGAATATAAGGTTATTGATTCGTTTGACGATATTGACGCCATAGGTCACAGGTTTGTTCAGGGCGGCGATAAATACACAAAGAGTGTTCTTATTGACGATGATGTTATCAAAACCGTTGAGGAGCTTTCTCCTCTTGCACCTCTGCATAACCCCGCAAATATTCAGGGCTACAAGGCTTGCCTTGATGTTGTGGGCCCTGATGTTCCTCAGGTTGCGGTATTCGATACGGCATTTCACAGCACAATGCCGCCGAAAGCATATATGTATGCCGTACCTTATGAATATTATGAGAAATACGGCGTTCGCCGTTACGGCTTTCACGGCACATCACACAAATTTGTGTCAAACCGTGTTGCCGAAAAAATGGGCAAAAATCTCAAGGACCTAAAGGTTATAACCTGTCATCTCGGCAACGGCTCATCAATCGCGGCTGTAAAATACGGCAAGGTTGTTGATACATCAATGGGCTTTACTCCGCTTGACGGATTTATGATGGGCACCCGCTCCGGCGGTGTTGATCCTTCAGTTGTAACATACATTGAGAAAAAGCTCGGAGTTTCCCCTGAAGAAATGGATACAATACTTAATAAAAAATCAGGTGTTAATGCGATTTCGGGTATATCATCAGATGACCGTGATATTTGCGCGGCACAGGCGGACGGTAACGAAAGAGCTATTCTTGCTCACGAAATGCAGGCCTATGAAATTGCCAAATATATAGGTTCATATGTTGCGGCAATGAACGGTGTTGACGCCATTGTATTCACAGGGGGAATCGGCGAAAACGGATTTTGGCTTCGTTCTAAAATTTGTTCATATCTCGGTTATCTCGGCGTTCATATTAATGAGGCGCTTAACCAGAAAACGCAAAAGGGCGCCGAAGCGGAGCTTACCGATCCGGAGGATAAGGTAAGAGTATTTATCCTTGCTACAGACGAGGAGCTGACGATAGCAAGAGATACTAAAGAAATTGTTGAAAAACTTTAATATAACAAAAAAGGAGGAGTTTGAAATGCCTGAAATCAAGTATGAAATTACAGAACATCTCGGAGTTATATCCGAAACTTCAAGGGGATGGACAAGGGAAGTCAATATGATTTCATGGAACGGTCGTGAGCCTAAGATTGATGTAAGAGACTGGAATCCCGACCACTCTAAAATGAGCAAGGGTCTTACCTTCACAGTTGATGAAGTAAAAGAGTTTTCAAAGCTTATTGACGAAAAGCTCAAGTGAATATTAAGGGCAGCGACGGGCAGACCTCAATGTATGGGGACTGCCCAAACCGCTGCCCTTGAGCTTTATTGATAAATAACATTCTGCTTGCAGAATTTGAGGTATATACTATGAAATGGACATCTTTAAATGATTTAAGGGAAAAATATTTATCGTTTTTTGAAAGCAAGGGGCATTTAAGGCTTCCGAGCTTTTCACTGGTCCCTAACGGGGACAAGAGCCTTCTGCTCATAAATTCGGGCATGGCTCCTATGAAAAAATACTTTACGGGTGAGGTTACACCGCCGAGAAAGCGAGTTACAACCTGTCAGAAATGTATTCGCACCCCTGACATTGAGCAGGTCGGCAAAACAGCACGCCACGGCACTTTTTTTGAAATGCTCGGTAATTTTTCTTTCGGCGATTATTTTAAAAAGGAAGCTACAGCTTGGGCATGGGAATTTTGTACCGAGGTGCTTGATATGCCCGTCGATAAGCTTTATGTTACCATTTACGAAAATGATGACGAGGCTTTTGAGATATGGACAAAGCAAAACGGTGTTGACCCGTCGCATATAGTTCGTCTCGGCAAGGAGGATAATTTCTGGGAGCACGGCTCAGGACCCTGCGGTCCGTGCAGTGAAATTTATTTTGACCGCGGCGAAAAGTACGGCTGCGGTTCTCCTGATTGCGGTCCGGGCTGTGAGTGTGACAGATATACCGAATTTTGGAATAATGTTTTTACACAGTTTGATAATGACGGAAATAATAATTATACACCTCTTGATCATCCTAATATTGATACAGGTATGGGGCTTGAGAGACTTGCCTGCATTATGCAGGGCGTTGATAATATTTTTGAGGTTGATACTGTTCAGAACATTATGGCTGAAATTTCAAAAATTGCAGGTATTAAGTATCACGAAAACGATAAAAACGACATTTCGCTTCGTGTTATTACCGACCATGTTCGTTCATCAACCTTTATGATAGGCGATGGTGTAATCCCATCAAACAACGGCAGGGGATATGTGCTTCGCCGCCTTATCCGCCGTGCCTGCCGCCACGGCAGACTTTTGGGTATTAACGAGCCTTTTCTTTACAAGGTCTGCGATACCGTTATTGCAGAAAACGAAGCTGCTTATCCCGAGCTTAAGGATAAGGCAGAGCTTATAACAAAGGTTATACATGCCGAGGAGGAAAGCTTCGGCAAAACAATTGACGCGGGACTTGCATTGCTTGATGAATATATTGCGCATATTGACGGTAATGTTTTTTCGGGCGAGGATGCATTTAAGCTCAATGACACATACGGATTCCCTCTTGATTTGACTAAGGATATTCTCGATGAAAAGGGAATTACAGTGGATGAGGACAAGTTCAACGCGCTTCTTGCCAACCAGAAGGAAACGGCACGGGCTGCGCGAAAGGATGCAGGCGCAGATGCATGGAAGGGCGAAAGCGTTAAGATTAATGCCGAAAAAACGGAATTTCTCGGCTACACTGATTTTAAATGCGAGGCAAAGGTGCTTGCGATAATAAATACCGAAGGTGAGCTTGTTGATATGCTCGGTGCAGGCGAAAGGGGCACGGTTGTGCTTGACAAATCCACCTTTTATGCCTTGTCAGGCGGTCAAGTAGGCGACAGCGGTGTTATTAAGAAAGACAGCGGAAATGTATTTATTGTTGCCGATACAACTAAAAATGCCGACGGAATTTATCTTCATACAGGTAATGTTTCAAAGGGTGTAATCTGTGTCGGCGAAAATGTTTTTGCAGGCATTAACGAGGAAAGACGCAGAGCTATTATGAGAAACCATACGGCCGCGCATCTTTTGCAGGCTGCTTTGAGAACGGTTCTCGGTACTCATGTTGAGCAGGCAGGTCAGCTTGTCAACGAAAAGGAAGTGCGCTTTGATTTTACTCATTTTAACCCTATGACCTCCGATGAGCTTTTGAAAACAGAGATGCTCGTTAATGACATTATTATGAAAACCTGTCCTGTTACAATGCAGGAGATGCCTATTGAGGATGCGAAAAAAATGGGCGCTATGATGCTCTTCGGTGAAAAATACGGCGATATCGTCAGGGTTGTCAAGGCAGGGGATTTCTCTACCGAATTTTGCGGAGGCACTCATGTTTCAAACAGCGGCGAGCTCGGATTATTTAAGATTGTGAGCGAAAGCTCCGTTGCAGCCGGCGTTCGCAGAATTACCGCTGTTACAGGCTTGGGTCTTATGAATTATCTTAATTTCAATGAAGCTCTTGTTAAATGCATTGCTGATGCGCTTAAGTCAAACAATAATGACATTGAAAGCAGGGTATCATCACTCATTTGTGAAAACAGAGATAAGGACAGGGAAATTCAGCGCCTTAACGCAGAGCTTACAAAGCTTAAGAGCGCGGATATGCTTTCAAAGCCCGTTAATGTTGACACACTTGAGCTTTATACCGCTAAGCTTGACGGCACGACGCCTGACGCCCTTCGCACCATGGGCGACGATTTAAAGGCAAGGGGCGATAATGTTGTTGCGCTTATTGCCGGTATAAACGGCGGAAAGGCAAACCTTGTTGCTGTCTGCGGTAAGGCTGCGATTGCAAAGGGTGTAAAAGCAGGAGATTTGGTTCGTGAAATTGCAAGGCTCGCGGGCGGCGGCGGCGGCGGTCGTCCCGATTCGGCAATGGCAGGCGCAAAGGATTTAAGCAAGCTTAACGAAGCGCTTGCCGCAGTTGAAAGCACTGTAAAATCAATGATTAAGTGAGGTTGAAAATATGTGTTTGTTTTGTGAAATTATAGCAGGCAATATACCGTCAACAAAGGTTTACGAGGACGATATGATACTCGCTTTCAGGGATATTAATCCGGTTGCGCCGATTCATATCATTGTTGTTCCTAAAGAGCATATGGAAAGTGCAAATGATGTTAATGAGAATAACAGCATATACATTTCGCATATATTTGAAAAGCTTGCTGAAATTGCAGGCTCGCAGGGCATAAGCTCATACAGAATTATTAATAACTGCGGTGAGGATGCGGGACAGACGGTTAAGCACTTGCATTTTCATCTTGTCGGCGGTGTTGAATTAGGGGAGAAAATTATATAATGAGCAGTGAATATTATACATTAAAAATTGCAGGTCTTGAAAGAAAGCTTAAAAAATTTTCGGTTTCCGACAGTCTTGACATTGCGGCATTTATTCTTTTCGGCGATGTTGAGCTGACACAGGCCTGCGCAAAGGCGCTGCTTGAAAAAGCGCCTGAATTTGACTATATTGTTACACCTGAGGCAAAATCAATACCCCTTGCCTATGAAATGAGCAGGATATCAGGCAAAAAATACATAGTTGTGCGAAAGGGCGTTAAGGTTTATATGGACAATCCCATTGCCTTTTCCGTTACCTCAATAACAACTCAAAAGGAGCAAACGCTTTATCTCGGTCACGAGGATGGCGACTTGCTCAAGGATAAGAGTGTTCTTATTGTTGATGATGTTATTTCAACAGGCGAAAGCCTTAAGGTTGTTCAGGGCCTTGTTAAAGAATTCGGCGGGAATATCGCTGCGTCCTGTGCGCCTCTTGCAGAGGGCGATGCAGCCGATAGGGATGATATAATTTATCTTGAAAGATTACCGCTTTTCTTTAAATGAATGACGGCAAGTAAATAACTGAGAGCTTCAGTCAAAATACCGTGAACGGCATTTGTTGACGATGTATTGTGTTTGATTACATAAATTCAGACGAATTGCCGCAGGCTCAAAGACGCGTATATATTAACGCTTTTGCGGGCGAGCTTTTGCAAGCTTCATATAGTTTGGCGGATTAATGTTATTAAGAATTTTAATGGATATAATATTATCGGGTGATTTTTATGCGTAAAGATAATAAAAAAGTAGTAATTGTAGGCGTTGGTATGGTTGGTATGAGCTATGCATATTCCCTGCTTAATCAGAATATCTGCGATGAGCTTGTGCTGATTGATATTAATAAAGAAAGAGCAAAGGGTGAGGCAATGGACCTTGCACACGGTCTGCCGTTTGCACCAAGCTCAATGAAGATAAGCTCCGGCGATTACAGTGACTGCGCAGACGCCGATTTGATTACTGTTTGTGCAGGTGCTCCGCAGAAACCCGGCGAAAGCCGCCGTGACCTTTTGCAGAAAAACTATAAAGTGTTAAAGTCAATAATCGACCCGATAACAGAAAGCGGATTCGACGGTGTGTTCCTTGTGGCTTCAAATCCGGTCGATATTATGACGCAGGCTGTATATAATCTTTCAGGCTTCCCGTCAGGCAGGGTTATAGGCTCCGGCACAACGCTTGACTCGGCAAGGCTGCGACATATGATGAGCGATTATTTTAAAATAAATCCGCGTAATGTTCATGCATATGTTATAGGCGAGCACGGCGACAGCGAATTTGTTGCGTGGAGTAATGCAGCAATATCGGTCAAGCCTTTAAGCGAGCTTGAAAAGGATAATCCCGAATTAATGAAGGATATGCAGAAGATAGCTGTTGATGTAAGAGAATCGGCATATGAAATCATCAAAGCAAAGCGCGCAACCTATTACGGTATAGGAATGGTTCTTGCAAGGCTTACAAGAGCAATACTTTTTAATGAAAATTCTGTTTTTACGATTTCTACCTATCTGAAAGGCGAATACGGTGAAAAGGGTATATATGCAGGCGTTCCGTGTGTTGTTAATCAAAACGGAGCAGGGCGTATTCTTGAGATGAAATTAAACGACGAGGAAAAGGAAAAATTCAAACAGTCCTGCCGAATTTTGCGTGAAATGGTTGAAGAAACAGATATGTGATGAATTATTCACATTAAATGAATAATCAAACAAAAATAAATTTATTTTGCGATTTTCAGCAAAAATTATAGTGTTTATAATGTATAAAAAAGCTCTGCACGAGGTATTAGTGCAGGGCTTTTTTTGTTCTGCACCAATATCGGCGGGAGATGATGTGATGTCAAGAAAAAGAAAAATAACGCAAAAGGATGTGACTGACGGCTTAAGGCGCCTTGCCTTCGGTGAAATACAGGATGCAGTTTCACTCCTTTTTAAAACCGACGAGGATATTACAGCCTCACTTTCATCGCTTGATTTATTTAATGTAAGCGAAATAAAAAGAGTAAAGGGCGGAGGAATGGAAATAAAATTCTTTGACAGGCTCAAGGCTCTTGAAAAGCTCTCAAATGCTGTAGCTTGCGACAACGGTCAAAACACGGTTTCGTTTTATACAGCTCTTGAAAAAAGTGCCGCAGCGTTCAATCACGACAGAGAGGATGATGCCTGTGACTGAATTTATGCCCTTTTCGCCTAAGCAGCTGAAAGTGCTCAACTGGTGGTGCAGGGGCAGTGCCGACAGCAGTAAAAACGGGATAATCTGTGACGGTGCGGTCAGAAGCGGGAAAACACTTTGCATGAGCATTTCATTTGTATGCTGGTCGTTTTATGCATTTAGCAATACCTGTTTTGCAATGTGCGGCAAAACAATTGCCTCATTAAGACGAAATGTTATAACGCCGCTTTTGCCTGTTTTAAGTGACCTCGGCTTTTTATGCGACTATAAAATCAGCAGAAACTGTCTTGAAATATCAAGAAGCGGCAGAACAAACAAATTCTTTTTGTTTGGCGGAAGGGATGAATCATCAGCATCGCTTATTCAGGGAATGACGCTCGGCGGCGTAATGCTTGACGAGGTGGCACTTATGCCGCGCTCATTTGTAGAGCAGGCGCTTGCAAGGTGTTCACTTGAAGGGTCAAAGTATTTTTTTAACTGTAATCCCGAGCATCCCTATCACTGGTTTTATCTTGAATGGATAAAAAAGCATGAAGCAAAAAATGTTTTGTATCTTCATTTTACCATGGATGATAATCCGTCTCTTTCAAAAACAGTCAAAAGCCGATATAAAAATCTTTATTCAGGTGCATTTTATGAACGCTTTATTGACGGTAAATGGGCGGCGGCAGACGGACTTGTCTATCCGATGTTTGATTCAAACAGGCACATAAAGGTTTATGACGGACAGATAAAAAGATATTATCTGTCGTGTGATTACGGAACAGTCAATCCCTTTTCGCTCGGATTATGGGGAGAGGGGAGCGACGGCTGGTACAGGCTTGACGAATATTATCATTCAAGCCGTGATAAAGGTGTTCAGCTTACTGACGAGGAATATTATGAAAGGCTTGAAAAGCTTGCGGGTAACAGAAAAATTGAGGCTTTGATTATAGACCCGTCTGCCGCATCGTTTATTCAGACTGTAAAAAGGCATGGAAGATATAAGGTAATAAAGGCTGACAACGATGTTATTTCCGGTATTAACGGGGTTTGCCAGTCACTTAAAAATAATGAGATTTTCATTTCACCCAAATGTGCCGATATAATCAGAGAGTTTTCATTATATTGCTGGGACAACAGCATAAAAAAGGATGCACCTAAAAAAGAAAACGATCATGCAATGGATGATTTGCGCTATTTTGTTTCTACTGTATTAAAAGGCGAAAACAAAGAAAGCCCATTTGTTTCCATTGCTATAGAAAGGAAATGAGGTTTTGGGTTTATTCAATCTCAAAAAAAGAAAAGGCAGCGATGTATCAGCACTTTCGGTTCAGACCTCATCAAGCAGCAATCATCCGTATTACAGAATGGCCTCTTATATGCCCATGAACTCAAATTCAATTGTGTTTTTGCAGTTAAGAGATGCCGTTCCTATAATCGATGCGGCGCTTAATAAAATAGTAAGGCTGACTGAAGGCTTTGAATTTGAAACCGGCAGCGAACAGCTTAACAGGCAAATAAACACCTATTTTGAAGGTGTAAATGTGGGCGGAAATCAGTATGGGCTGTCTGCATTTGTATCAAATTATCTTAATCAGCTTTTAACCTTCGGTACTGCAATAGGCGAAATCGTTTTAGGCGGCAGCGGTATTTATGCCCTTTATAACAGCGACCTTTCGTGCATTGAGCTTAAAAGGGCAAAAAACGGCATTGATGTGGAATTTTACAACAGCTCGTCACCGGTTAAAAATCCATCGCTTGTGCTGTATTCGGTGCTTAATCCCAAGCCTGACGATTTATGCGGAACGAGCGTTTTGCAGGGCTTGCCGTTTGTAAGCGATATTCTTATGAAAATATATAACACAATAGGCAACAACTGGGAGCATGCAGGTAATGTAAGATATGCCGTTACCTGTAAACCGGACGGCGATACTTCAGACGGTCAAACGGCAAAACAGCGTGCCGAAATTATGGCTGACGCATGGCGTGACGCTATGGACAGCAATGCTGTTAAGGATTTTGTTGCGGTCGGCGATGTGAGGGTTCAGGTTATTGGCGCGGACAATGTTTGCCTTGACAGTGAGGTGCCGGTAAGGCAGCTTCTTGAACAGATAGTTGCAAAGCTCGGTCTGCCGCCGTTCATGCTTGGTCTTAGCTGGTCATCAACCGAAAGGATGAGCACACAGCAGGCAGATATACTTACGACAGAGCTTGAATCATACAGACGCATACTTACGCCTGTTATTTCAAAAATAGGAAATATGTATTTGGCGCTTAACGGTATAAATGCATTTGCCGATGTTAAGTGGAATGATATAACGCTTCAGGATGAGTGCGACAATGCAAGGGCAAGGCTTTATACCGCACAGGCGGAAAATATTGAAAGGGGGATATGATTATGCATGAGGGTATTATTGAAAAGAGCTTTAATATTGACAAGGAAGAGCTCAATAAAATAAACACTTTTACAAGGACACCGCTTGGTGCGGATGAGCTTTATGCTTTCAGTGTTATTCTCTGCGATAATAATATTGACCGTGATTATGAAAAATTTTCGGTAAATGCATTATATGAGCTTGCGGAAAAATTCGTCGGAAAAACGGGCATTTGTGACCATTCAATGAAATCCGCGGATCAGAAGGCGAGAATATTTGACACTTGGGTTGAAAAGGCTCAAGGAAGAAAAACAGCGGATAATGAGGATTTATATTATCTCAAGGCAAAGGCATATATGGTGAAAAATGATGATAATATGCCTCTTATCACCGAAATTGAAGCCGGTATTAAAAAAGAAGTTTCCGTATCCTGCTCAATGGGTAAATGCATATGCTCAATATGCGGCAATGACAAAAGAACGGCAAGATGTGAGCATATAGGCGGAAAATATTATGATAACATTCAGGCATATTCAATTCTTGACAGAGCTGAAGATGCATATGAGTTCAGCTTTGTTGCAGTACCTGCCCAGCGTGAGGCAGGAGTTACAAAGGCATTTGATATTTTAAAGGATGAGGTAAATATGGCAAATATTATTGAAACATTAAAAGCCTGCAATGAAAGCATAGTGCTTTCGGGCAGGCAGGTTGATGAGATACTGTCACAGATGGCGGCGCTTGAGGAGGAAGCAAAGCTCGGCAGGGATTATAAAAAAAGTCTTGTTGCCGAGGTAATCGGGCTATGCTCAAAGGCAATGCCTAATATGGACATTAATATATTTTCCGGTGTTGCAGATGTTATGACAACCAAAGAGCTTTTGGGCTTTAAAAGCGCTTTCCTTAAATCGGGGGTAAGCGATAAACCGCAGCTTCAGCTAAAGCCGGATAAAAAATCAGAAATAAAAAACAATCAATTTAAAATTTAACTGGAGGAATAATTATGGCATACGATAATTTAAAACTTGAAAAAGGATTATATACTACGGGCAAATCATTCACACAGGCGCTTGAGGAGCTTGATCCGTCACAGGATTATGAGGGCACTGCGCTTGAAGGTCTTGACGCATATGAAAGACAGCTTAAAAGATTTGATATAAAGGTTTCGGGCAAGGGCTCCGATACGGTAGCAAAATTTTTTGCAACAACTGATTCCGCGGCACTTTTTCCCGAATATATTTCAAGAGCAGTAAAGCTCGGCGTTGATAACAATAATATTGTTGACAGAATAGTAGCAACAACAACCGAAATAGACAGCCTTGATTACAGGTCGATAAGCTGTGAAAATACGGACTTTTCTCTTTCGGATGTCAACGAGGGCGAGGAAATGCCGGAGCTTACAATCAAGCTTAACGAAAGCCTTACTTCACTTAAAAAGCACGGAAGAATGCTTGTTGCATCATATGAGGCAATTAAGTATCAGAAGCTTGATTTGTTCACAACAATGCTTAAAAGAATCGGCGACTGTATTGCCTTTAGCGAATTTAACCAGGCACTTACTGTTATGTGTGATAAAAGTAATTTGAGAAGCGAGACTGTAGGAGCAAACGGCATTACATATTCAACGCTTGTTAATTTTTGGTCAAGCTTTCTGCCATATCAGCTTAACTGTCTTGTCGCTTCAAAATCAGTGCTTTCGGAGATTATGTCACTTCCCGAATTAAGCGACTCATACGCAGGACTTGATTTTCACGCGTCAGGCAATATGCCCACTCCGCTTGGAATGCAGCTTTTCTGCAACGATGACCTTGACGATGTATGTGTGGGATTTGACAAAAATTATACGATTGAAAAGGTACAGGCAGGCGGCATTATAACGGAATTTGACAAGCTGATTGACCGTCAGCTTGAAAGAGCGACAATATCAACACTCGTCGGCTTTTCATGCATTTATGATGATTCTGTCGCACTTCTTACCCACAATTCATAAAGAGGCGCCGATATGACAGATTACAGTAATGTTCAAAATATGCTTAAATCCATAGCAGATTGTGACGACAGTGAGCTTGAGCGTTACGATTTGTTCATCAAAAATGCCGTTGCAGGCGTTGATGAAATACTTAAGGCAGACAGCGATGACAATGACAGCCGCGTGGTTTATCTTTGTGCGGCAAAAGCATATTATCAGGCATTAACGGCGTGGTCAGCAAGCGATGATATTGTATCATTTAAGGCAGGGGATGTTTCATATGAGCGTGACGGCTCACGCATTGAAGCGGCAAAAAATATTTATCGCCTTGCCCTTGAGGATTGCTTTACGCTTGTTGAAAGCGACGGATTTGTATTCAGGGCGGTGTAATATGGATAAAAAATGCATAATAAAAAATCACATTGATAAACTCGGAAGGTACGCATATATTACCGATGATGACTGGACCTCAATGCCGTTTAAGGTGTGTATCAACCACCTGTGGCGCAGGAAAAGCTCATTGTTTGAGCCCGAACATACCGTGCTGGGGAAAAGCCAAAGCAAGTATTATCTTTATATAGGTCCGTACAATCACGATATAACAGTGCTTACGGACAATGCGGTGCTTATGATAGAAAATGAAAAATTTGAGTTTAAGTGCGCGGACGCGGTTTATTTTGATGATGAGGTTATTTATTATACTGGCATATTAAGGCTTATTGAGGGGGATGAAATTATTGAAAATCAATGATATTGTAAGTGATGTAATTTTAAGACTCAAAAGCAGCGGGCTTTTTGATGACGCAAGAATTACAAACGCATTTGAAATACCTTTAAAGCCGACTCGCCTTAAATGCATTGTTGTTGTACTTGGAATTGACAGCGCCGAGCTTATGCCGGGCAGTATTGATAATTGCCTTATGCTCGGTGAGGTAAAGCTTTTTGCGGATATTTATATACCGTTTGATAAAAGCGCGCTTTGTGCGCAGGAGGTTTTTTCAAGCATTTGCACTGTACTGTCAGACTATACGCTGTCAGGCGTGTCGGTTCAAAGGCTTTACGCTGATGAAGCAGCAGAGGCCTTTGTAATGAAAACGGGTATTTGCATTAAAGATTATGTGGATTTCGGAGGTTGTGACAATGAATGATGAAATAAACAGCGCAGAAATATTAAGCGAGATTTTCAGGCTTGACGGCAAAAGATATGACGGCGGAAGCGAGGGCTTTTAAATGAATGTTAAATATAAGAATTTTGTTTTCCCCTCAAATCCGCAGAAAATAAAATGCGACGGTTCCTCAAACAGCCATATAAGTCCGATTCCGCACAAAAGCAGTGCGGTTGAAAATGTTTCATCAAATCCCGTAAAAATATCGGGCAGCGGCAGCTTTGCCGCCGCCCTTGCGAGGGAATCGTGCAGCATACTGATGCACCTGCTCAGAAGTAAAAAATCCGGTTGGCTGTTTGTGCCGGGTATTGCACCGATAAGAGCATTTTTCACCGAATTTATATATGAGGTAAATTCAAAAAGCGGCATATGTGAATATTCGTTTGAATTTATTGAGGATTGCAGCAATACCCTCGAAAGAGCAGAGCTTTCATATGTTACTGCAAATGAAGGCGAAAATGCTTTTGATATTGCATTTGACAATTCAGTAAGCGTTGACGATATAATGGCGCTTAATAATTTAAAAACACCGTTTGATATTAATGAAGGGGACAGGGTGGCGCTTAAATGAAAATTAAGATTTATGATATTTACGGCGTAGAGTATGAAAGCTGTGAAATATGTGAAATTAATTTTACTCAAACAGCAGGCGTTCCCTGCGACAGCCTTTGCTTTTATTTTCACAGCGACGAGGCACCCGATGAAATTAATGCGGTTACGGCGTTTGACAATGAAGCGCTTGTATTCAGCGGCTATTGTGATTGTATGAGGCTCAGCGAAACCTCAAAGGGCTTTGAGTGCTTTATATACGCGCGCTCTGCAGCGGCGCTTCTTATTGACAGTGAGGCGGCGCCTTTTACATATAATTGCCCGACGGCAAGGCAGCTATGGTATATGACAGCAAGGGAAAAAGGGTTTAAATACGCACTGCCGGATGTTACGGGAAGCGATAAATATGAAGTGAGCAAGGGTACATCATGCTTTGGGGCAATCAGTGATTTCGTTGAGCTTAACACGGGAAAAATAATGTATGTCACACCTGAAAAGGAGCTTAAATGTTTTGAAACGAATAACACGGTAAAAAGCCTCAACAGCTTTAACATTTTGAATTATTCATATACCGTTAACCGCAGTGAGCCGTTATCAAAGCTTTGTATTAAAAAATCACAGGAGCAAAGCGGGTACAGTATGAAAATGCTTTCAAAAACAGGCAGGGATATGGGAATTGACCGAGTGAAATACCTTAATCTTCAGTCCCTTCCGAAATGGCAGAGAGAACATACGGCACTGAAAAAATTAAAATCAAGCTATGATAATTACAAAGTGCTTACGGTTAATGTATCGGGTTATGTAAACGAAGACCTTTACGGCAGATTTTCTTTTGTATCACAATCGGGTATAAGATGTGATGATTATGTTTTAACCGAAAAGAAATATACATTTGATTCAAACGGCAGCGTTACAAAGCTTACGCTGAAAAAACAAATTGATGTTGGGGAGTATGTTTATGTGGATTAGCAGACAGCTTGTTAAAGAGCAAAGCGAACAATCGGTGCAGTGCGCAAGGGTAACGCTTAATTCAAACGGAGAGCTTGAAGCTGCGGCTTCGGGTATTGAACGGGGCGTTAATATGTGCGTGCCGTATGGCTATAATTGTTCAATGCCTGCCGGAACAAATATGCTTTTAACCCATTGTGACGGCGAGCAAACAGCAATAGGGGCAATTATGAGCAGCGAAAAATTAAATCAGGGTGAAATAAAAATCAGCTCAGAGGGAGGAGCGTTTATATATTTGAAAAATAACGGAAGCGTTGTTATAAACGGCCTTGAGATTGACAGAAACGGAGTGATTGTAAATGACTGATAAATCAGTTTGCACGGACGAAATACTTAAATGCTGTGTTCTTGCCGTTAACTGCCCGAGAGGAAGCTTTTATCCGAACAAGAATTTCGGTTCAAAGATAAAAACAATTAATATGACATTAAGCGCAGATGAGCTTTTGGCATATGCAAGGCAGGCGATAAGCGACATTGACGGAGCTTTTGTTAAAAATGTCTGCGTTTCAAGCGGCAGTGCGGATTTTATTTTTATCATTAATGATGAGGAAAGGGAGGTAAATATAAAGCTTTGAATATAACATATAACGAATTAATAAACGAAATGAAGGGCAAATATTTTGATTGCTGCGGCGAACTGCCCGATGACAACAGTGAAACGGCAAAAAGGCTTGAGGCTGTGGCAAGTGAGCTTTATTCACTTTCCTGTTACGGCGACTATATATTCAAGCAGGCATTTATTCAGACAGCCACAGGCGAAAGTCTTGATTTGCACGCACAGTTAAGAGGTGTAACACGAAAAACGGCTGACTATTCAAAAGGCACTCTGACATTTTATGTTAATGAGCCTGCTTCAGAGGATATTGTTATTCCGTCAGGCACTGTGTGCTCGGTTTCAAAAAAGCCTTATCTGCAATATGCAACTGACAGCGAAGCTGTTATAAGCTCGGGAACTGTGCTTGCCTGTGTTAGTGCTGCGGCAATAGCAACGGGCGAGGAGTATAATGTAAACGAGGGTGAGATAACAGTTATGGTTAATGCGCCTGCCGGTGTCAGCGCTGTTATCAACGACGATTGCTTTTGCGGCGGCGCGAGCGATGAAAGTGATGACTCTTTAAGAAAAAGGATTATAAATCATTATTCCATGCCGCCAAACGGTGTTAATTGTCAGTCGGTTGAAAATGTGGTTTTAAATCTTGATTTTGTTACCGATTGCAAAATAAGTCCGGCTGAAACGGCAGGAGTTATCAATGCCGCCGTAAGAGTAAAGGACAATGAACTGACAAGCGATAAAATCAGTTTGATACAAAACGCCATAGGCATAAGTGAGCTTGTCGGTGCAAATGTCAGCGTCACTCTTGCGCGTCAAGCTTCCTTTAATATTGTTGTAGATGCAAAAATAAGAGCAGGGTTTGACAAGACAAAAATCAGCGAGCAAATAACAAGCTCGGTTAATGAAATATGCTCTGCGCTTAAAATAGGCGAAGCGCTTATGATGAACCTTATATCAAAAAAGCTTGTTATGATTGACGGAATAAATACATTTAATATTTACTCCGGCAATTCATCGGGCGAGGCGATTATATGCGGCAGCAATGATTATCTGTATCTTAACAGTCTGGCGGTGAACTGCTTTGATGAATAAAGTATACGAACGCCTGAGCTCGCTTTTTTTAATGCTTGGTGCAGAAGCCTCCGACAACAGCGCGGATAAGGCAGAGCTTGAGGCATATATTTCAGGAATTGAAACAGTCCTTAAAGCCTTTGATGAAATCATAAAAGAGATTAATCCCGAATATGCCCAAAGCACGGGAATGTCCCTTTTCTGCGAGCTTATGGGTATTAACGGAAGCCTTGATAATGAAGAAAAAAGACTACTTATAAAAAACGGCTTTTGCCAAATATACGGCGTTTACAGTCATAACGAATTTGCATATGCCCTCAGCGATGTTGTTATAGGGCCCGAAATTCAGGCTTCGCCGTTTGAAGTGCTGATAAAACTCAACGGCTGTTATATTGATAAATGCCTCGGGAAAATTGCAGCCCTTATAAATACATATATTCCGCCGTGTACATTGGTAAAATTTGACGGCAGCGGCGCGGATTTTGATTATTGGGACAACACCGATTTGCTTTTCGGAGATTATGATGAGCTGAAAATGACCTTTCAGCTTCTTGATACTATAGAGTAATAAAACAGGAGAAACGATATGAGCAGTACAAATAAAACCTCAAATTTAAAGCTGAACAGCTGGATAGGCTCGGACAAGCCGCAGCGAACTGATTTTAACTATGATAACGAGGTTATTGACAAGACACTTTCAGAACATATGAATGATGATATAAGTCACACAAGCGCCGATGAAAAGGAACGCTGGAACAATTATATTTATTCAAATACATATTACGGCGACGGTTCAATTTCAAGGGTAATTAATACCGGCTGCCCTTTTCCGGCAACCTTCGGTGTCGTTTTTGCAGGCAACAGACCCTCATCGGTGGTTAAATTTTCAAGCTCGCAAAAGGTTAATTATATAGGATTTTTCAGCCTTGAGGCCAACACCTCCGGGTTGAAGCTTGATGATGAACAGGTTAATCTTACTGTTTATCAAACCTCACAGGCGATTATGGAAAATGAATATATGAATTTTAACGAGCTTGGTGTTGCTTATCACTATATAATGTTCAGATAAATTATTTTGGGGCTGTCTCAATAATTATGCTTAATAATTGTTGAGACGGCCTTTTTTTTCTTTACTTTATGAATTGAATATAATATAATAATAGGGCATTGTATCCGCGGCAAAAATCATATTTGCCGGATTTTTATGCATTTGTGTTTGTGCATAAGGTCCAGGAACAGTAGCAGAAAGGAAAATTTAATATGAATCAAAACACAAAAAAAATTGCAGGCACAGGTCTGCTCACGGCAATAGTTGTCGTGCTTCAGTTTCTGGGTAGTTTTATCCATTTCGGCCCGTTTTCAATTTCACTTGTACTTATTCCGATAGTAGTCGGTGCGGCACTGTACGGCAAGTGGTCGGGCGCTTGGCTCGGTTTGGCATTTGCAATAACCGTGTTTATTACGGGCGACGCAGCACTGTTTTTTACGGTGAACCCTGTCGGCACAGTTATAACCGTTGTTCTTAAAGGTGTGCTTGCAGGTCTTGTTGCAGGTCTTGTTTATAATTGCCTTGAAAAGAAAAACAAGGTTGCCGCAGTAATAACGGCCGCGATTATATGTCCTGTTGTAAATACGGGAATATTCCTTATCGGCTGCGCACTATTCTTTATGGATACGATTACCGAATGGGCGGCAGGCACAAATGTTTTTGTTTATATGATTACAGGTCTTGTAACCTTTAATTTCCTGTTTGAGCTTGGTGCAAACATCATTCTTTCACCAATAATAGTAAAGCTTATAGATATCGGAAGAAAGGAAAATAAATAATGTTACTTGCAGTAGATGTCGGCAATACAAATATAGTTCTGGGATTTCTTGACGGTGACAGCCTTGTTAACGAATGCCGCCTTTCAACAGCCGTTAATGATTCGGCAGAGGAATATGCAATTAAGCTTAACAGCATTCTGGAAATATGCAAAATCAAAGCCGACGGTATTGAGGGCAGTGTGCTTTCATCGGTCGTTCCGCCTTTGAACAGAACAATGTCAAAGGCAATTATGCTGATTACCGGCAAAAGGCCGATAGTGATTGGACCGGGGGTTAAGACGGGTCTTAACATAAAAACGAATAACCCCGCCGAGTTAGGCGCAGATATGGTTGTCGGTGCTGTTGCATCTATTGCAAAATATAAATGTCCGCAGATTATATTTGATTTGGGGACGGCAACAACCGCGTCGGTTATTGATAAAAACGGCTGCTTTATAGGCGGTTCAATTATGTGCGGCGTGAAAACCGCTCTCAATGCTCTTGCATCGGAAACAGCACAATTACCGCAGATTGAAATTGTTGCGCCTAAAAGCGCAATATGCACAAATACCATAGATTGTATGCGAAGCGGCACGGTTTTCGGCACTGCTGCAATGATTGACGGGACTGTTAAAAGATTTGAAAAAGAGCTTGGCGAAAATGCAACCGTTGTAATTACCGGCGGGCTCGGCAGCATAATTGCCGATTACTGTGAAAGCGATGTAATCGTTGATAAAAATCTTCTTATTGACGGTTTGCGTATGATTTATGAAAAAAACAACTGAAAAGAGGATTGTGTAAATGGCTGTATTTCGTGGATTTAAAGCGTTCAGACCGTCACCTGACAAGCAGGCGTTGATACCCGCTCTGCCATATGATGTTATGAGCAGTGAGGAAGCAAGGGAAATGGTTAAGGATAACCCTTATTCGTTTCTGCATATTGATAAGGCAGAGGTGGATTTGCCTGAGAATATTGATTTGTATGATGAGCGTGTGTATGAAAAAGCAAGCCAGAATCTCGGCGCGCTTGAAAGCAGCGGAGCACTTGTCCGTGATGAAGAGCCATGCTTTTATATCTACAGGCAGGTTATGAACGGAAGAAGTCAGACAGGTCTTGTCGGCTGTGCTTCAATTGATGATTACATAAATAATGTCATTAAAAAGCATGAGCATACCCTCGCAAAAAAAGAACTTGACCGCATCCGCCATGTCGACGCCTGCAATGCAAATACAGGCCCCATATTTTTAACCTACAGAAAAAACAGTGATATAAGCGCCGTAACAGAAAGCTGGATTGCCAATCACAGGCCTATATATGATTTCGTGAAAGACGGCGTTTCACAGACCGTATGGGCTGTAGATTGCGCCGACACTGTTGAAGAACTTAAAAATCTGTTTGAATATGTGCCGTCAATGTATATTGCCGACGGTCACCACAGGTGTGCTTCTGCTGTAAAGGTAGGTCAGATGCGCAGAGCAGGCAAGCCTGATTATGACGGCAGCGAGGAGTTCAATTATTTTCTTGCAGTCGCATTCCCCGACAATGAGCTTGAAATTATGGATTATAACAGAGTTGTCAGGGATTTGAACGGTCTTGATACCGATGACTTTATAAAAGCCGTTGAAAAGAAATTCACCGTAAAAAAATCAGACAACAGGGTTAAACCGCAGAAAAAGCACACCTTCGGTATGTATATAAACGGCGCGTGGTATGAGCTTGAAGCTAAGCCTGAAATAATCAATGACGCCGACCCTGTTAAAAGACTTGATGTATCAATATTGCAGGATAACCTTTTGGCGCCCGTGCTTGATATAACAGACCCTAAAAATGATGACAGGATTGATTTTATCGGCGGCATCAGAGGTCTTTCGGAGCTTGAAAAAAGGGTGAGCAGCGATATGGCACTTGCGTTTTCAATGTACCCCACAACAGTCGATGATTTAATGGCGATTGCTGACGCGGGACTTATTATGCCGCCTAAATCCACATGGTTTGAGCCAAAGCTTTTGTCGGGACTTTTTATCCATCATCTTGATTAAAAGTTATTGCAAACTGCACTTTATTATGTTAAAATAAAATGAAAACACATATGGAGGGGCATATATATGAAAATTGCTAACGAATATTCCTCAGATATTGATATTCGGAAAAATACTGAATATGCGGTTAAGGGGATAACAAAAATCTGCAAAAAAATAGGTCCTCGTAAGCCCGGTTCTCCCGAAGAACTGCGTGCACAGCAGTGGATGGAAAGAGATATGAAGAATTATTGTGATAAAACTTCTATCGAGGATTTTACCCTGCACAGACAGGGCTTTATGGGATTTATCCCGTTTACCGTAGTCTGCGGTGTCGCATCTGTTTTTGTAAACTGGTTTGCATCTCCGATTGCTGCGCTCGTTTTGTGCGTGCTTGCATTCATTCCGCTTATATTTGAGTTTCTTATGTATAAGGAATTTGACGATTTCATTTTCCCCAAGCAAACCTCTCACAATATGATTGCCGCCAAAAGCCCCAAGGGTGAGGTTAAGCAGAGGATAATTATGGTTGCCCACAGTGACAGCCAGTTTGAGTGGAAGCTCAACTATCTTATCGGAGGTCTTCAGGCAAAGCTTTTTGTTGAAATACCCGCGGTTGTGGGCCTTGTTGTTCAGACTGTTTATGCTGTTGTATGCATTATTGTCGGCAAGGGCGGTGCGGCTGTGAGCATTGAAAAGGCAAGATGGTTTTTCATTTTGTTCTTTGTTGTTTCCTGTGTGTTCATTCCGTTTGAAATCGCGTTCCTCTTTTTCCAGAGCTGGACAAAATCCGTGCCCGGTGCGTCTGATAACCTTTCGGGCTGTTATACCGGTATGGGTACAATAAAGGCTCTCAGTGAAGCGGGCGTGGAATTTGAAAATACCGAGGTTGTAATGATTTGTTCAGGCTCTGAAGAGTCCGGCCTTCGCGGAGCAAAAGCGTATGCAAAGGCCCACGAGGAGGAACTCAAGGCTATCCCGACAGCCGTTATTGCTCTTGATACCTTCAGGGATTTGGAGGATATGGCTGTTTATGACCGTGACCTTTCAGGCACGCTTCAGCATGATTGGGGAGTTAAAAACCTTGTTAAAAATGCTGCTGCAAACTGTGGCTTTGACCTGCCGTTTGCATCAATTTACATAGGCGGAAGCGATGCCGCCGCATTTACACAGCGCGGTATTAAGGCGACAGGCTTTGCCGCTATGAACCCCGATCCGCCGCGTTATTATCATACAAGGCTTGATACGCCTGAGAATCTCCGCCCCGAGTGTATTTCGGCAGGTATTGAAATTATGTGCGAAACCCTTTGTATGTATGACAAAGAGGGCTTGCCGGTAAAGGATTAATTATTAAACATAAATTTAAATCAGCAGGGAAATATCTGTTTCTCTGCTGATATTTTTTCAGCATATTAAAATTGAAACATATTAACTTAAGCTCAAATTGCATAAATTGCCTGTTATTGCAAAAAATATAGCAGGTGATTTTTATGATTTTTTTAAAGGCTTTTGTTGTCGGCGGTCTGATATGTGTTGTTGGTCAGCTGCTTATTGATTTGACAAAGCTGACGCCGGCAAAAATACTTGTGCTTTTTGTTTGTCTCGGCGTTCTTTTAGGCGGTATCGGCGTCTATCAACGGCTTGTTGATTTCGCCGGCGCGGGTGCTTCTGTTCCGCTGACCGGCTTTGGTGCAGCACTTGCCAAGGGAGTTAAGGAGGCTATACAGCAGGACGGTTTTCTCGGTGTAATCACGGGAAGCTTTCAGGCCTGCGCCGCAGGTGTTACGGTCGCAATTTTAAGCGGACTTACAGTTTCGCTTATTTGCAGACCGAAGGATAAATGAATCGGCAATCAAAAATCTTTTACTATATCTTGTGGTGTGAGCAGCAATATACCTGCTTGTACCACAAGATTTTTATTTGTGCAATTTGCAAGAAAAATAAATTTGAAATTCGTTAAAAATACACAATAAAATTTTTCAAATAAATTTTGCAATTTTGCTTGACAAGGTCTTTTATATAATATATAATAAACAGGCTTGCGGAAATGGGCATATTGTATATTATTGTGATATGCGCTTAATATATGCACATAATCCGCATTTTGATATGCGATGATGTATGAGGTTGCGCCTTAACCCGGGCGGTAATTTATACGGAGTATGTCCGATTTTAAACCGGGCGAAAAACACCGATAGGTAACTGTGCCTTTCAGCGGCTTGCGAACGCTGATACTGTGCGAAAACCTGTATGCCCGAATGTAAACCATTCGGTTTTATTTACAGAGAGGGTTGAAACACACGGGAGCGTGGTAACTTAACGGCGGCTCGCACCATAAATTTTCAGGAGGAAAAATCATGGCAGCAAGTAAAGTTAAAATTCGAATCAGACTCAAGGGCTATGATCACAGCTTGGTTGACCAGGCGGCGGAAAAGATTGTTGAAACTGCTAAAAGAACAGGCGCTCAGGTAAGCGGACCTATACCGCTTCCCACAGAGATTGAAAAGGTAACAATTCTTCGCGCGGTTCACAAGTATAAGGACAGCCGTGAGCAGTTCGAGCAAAGAACACACAAAAGACTCATCGACATTCTCAGACCTTCAAACAAAACCGTTGAAGCACTGACAAGTCTTGAGCTCCCGGCAGGCGTTGAGGTAGAGATTAAGCTCTAATCGACAGCTGCTGAGGTCATGTTGGGGCAGCCCAACCAATAACCAAAAAGGAGGAAATAAAAATGAAAAAAGGTCTTATCGGCAGGAAAATCGGTATGACGCAGATTTTTGACGAAAACGGAAAAGTAATTCCGGTAACTGTTGTTGAAGCCGGTCCCTGCACAGTAACGCAGATTAAGACTATGGACAACGACGGCTATGAAGCTGTTCAGGTTGGCTTTGGCGATGTTAAGGTTTCAAGAGTAAACAAGCCAATGAAGGGCCACTTTGACAAAGCTGATGTTGCTCCGAAGAAAACACTTAAAGAATTTCGTATTGACAGCATTGAGGGTATTGAGGTCGGTCAAATCCTCAAGGCAGACATTTTTGAAACCGGTGAAATTGTTGATGTCAGGGGCACGAGTAAGGGTCACGGCACGGCAGGCGCTATTAAACGCTGGAACTTCTCAAGGCTCAGAATGTCGCACGGTACAGGCCCTAACCATCGCCATGCAGGCTCACTCGGCGCTTGCTCAAGCCCGTCAAGAGTATTCAAAGGCAAGAAGATGGCAGGTCATTACGGCCACGAAACAGTAACTGTTCAGAACCTCAGGGTTGCAAAGGTTGATGCCGAAAACAATCTTATCGCAATCAAAGGCGCAATTCCCGGCCCGAAGGGCGGAATTGTTGTTATCGCTGACGCAGTTAAAGCTTAACGAAAGGAGAGATAAAAATGGCACAGGTTCAGGTTTATAACCAGGAAGGTAAGAAAACTTCAAAATTAGAACTTGCAGATTCGGTATTCGGTATTGAGCCTAATGCTGATGCAATGCATCTTGCTGTTGTCAGCTATCTTGCTAATCAGCGTCAGGGCACACAGTCAACTCTCACTCGTTCGGAAGTTAGCGGTGGCGGTGCAAAGCCTTGGAGGCAAAAGGGTACAGGCCGTGCCCGTCAGGGCTCAACACGCAGCCCGCAGTGGACACACGGCGGTATTGCTCTTGGTCCGAAGCCAAGAAAATACAAAGTCAACCTTAATAAGAAGGTTAAAAGACTTGCTATGAAATCGGCACTTTCTTCAAAGGTCGCTGCTGATGAAATGATGGTTATCAACAAGCTTGAGCTTGAGGAAATCAAGACAAAGGCTGTTGTTTCAATGCTCACGAAGCTTAAGACAGCAAAGAAAACCCTTATAGTTACCGCAGAAAGCAACGAAAAGATTTATAAAAGTGCCCGTAACATTGAGGGTGTAAAGGTTGTTACGGTAAATACACTTTGCGTTTATGATATCCTTAACTGCGACTCTTTCGTTGTGATTAAGGACGCGGCAAAGAAGATTGAGGAGGTATATGCATAATGAAAACTGCTCAAGATATTATCATCAGACCAATCATTACAGAAGAATCAATGACGGGTATTATGGTTAAAAAATATACCTTCAAGGTTGCAAAGAATGCTAACAAGATTGAGATAGCCAAGGCTGTTGAGGAGGTTTTCCCCGGCACAAAGGTTGCAAAGGTAAACACAATGAATGTTCGCGGTCAAAAGCGTCGTCAGGGTGTGAATGTCGGTTATACTCCGTCTTGGAAAAAGGCTGTTGTTACACTTACCGAGGATTCAAAGGAAATTGAATTTTTCAATGATATGATGTAATCATATACCTATTATATTATATAGTACAGCAACAAAATGATTTCGGATGATGAGGTATGAAAGGTGCCATCCTTTCGCAAAGTTATCCGGAAAGGAGAAAAGAAATGGCAATTAAAAATTATAAGCCGACCACTCCTTCAAGAAGGAATATGTCAGTAACTGATTATTCTTCACTTTCAAAGGTTGCTCCTGAAAAGTCTTTGCTTGAGCCGCTCAACAAGAAATCAGGTCGTAACTCATACGGAAGAATTACAGTTCGTCATCGCGGCGGCGGAAACAGAAGAAAATATCGTGTAATTGATTTTAAGAGAAATAAGTTTGATATACCTGCTACGGTTAAGACGATTGAATATGACCCTAACAGAAGCGCTCATATCGCTCTTATTCAGTATGAAGACGGTGTAAAAAGCTACATCACTGCTCCCGAAGGCCTTAAAGTCGGCGACACGGTAATGTCAGGTCCAAACGCTGATATCATTGCAGGTAACGCGCTTGCACTTAAAGATATGCCTGTCGGTACAATCATTCACAATGTTGAGCTTTATCCCGGCAACGGCGCACAGCTTGCCCGTTCTGCCGGAAACAGCGCGCAGCTTATGGCGCTTGAGGGCGCATATGCACTTTTAAGGCTCCCGTCAGGCGAATTAAGAAATGTGCCTAAGGATTGCATGGCAACAGTCGGTGTTGTAGGCAACACGGATCATGCCAATGTTAAAATCGGTAAGGCAGGCAGAAAACGCAATATGGGCTGGCGCCCGACTGTTCGCGGCTCTGTTATGAACCCGAACGACCACCCGCACGGCGGCGGTGAAGGTAAATCGCCTATCGGCCGTCCCGGTCCATGCACTCCGTGGGGCAAGCCTGCTCTCGGTTATAAGACGCGCAACAAGAAAAAGGCATCCAACAAGATGATTGTTCGCCGCCGCAACGGTAAATAAGAAGAAAGGAGAAGATTAAAATGAGTAGAAGCACTAAAAAAGGACCTTATGTAGAAGAAAGTCTTTATAAAAAGGTAGAAGCTCTTAACGCTTCAGGCGACAAGCAGGTTATTAAAACCTGGTCAAGAAGTTCAACAATCTTCCCTGAATTTGTAGGACATACATTTGCTGTTCACGACGGAAGAAAGCATGTTCCTGTATATGTTACAGAGGATATGGTTGGACATAAGCTCGGTGAATTTGCACCGACAAGAACATTCAGAGGCCATGCAGGCTCAAAGACATCTAAGTAATTGAAAGGAGAATAATTATGGAAGCAACAGCTAAAGCAACATATGTCCGTATCTCTCCTCGAAAGGTGCAGATTGTTCTTGATTTAATCAGAAATCAGCCTGCTGATAAAGCTATGGCAATTCTTCGGTACACACCTAAAGCTGCCTGCGAGCCCGTAATGAAGGTTCTTAAGTCAGCAATGGCAAATGCCGAAAACAACAACAATATGGACGTATCAAGATTAGTAGTAAGCTACTGCAACGCAACTGCGGGTCCAACACTCAAGAGGATTCAGGCAAGGGCACAGGGCAGAGCGTACAGAATCAACAAAAGAACATCACACATTACCATTACCGTTAAGGAAATGGAAGACTGAGCGAGGAGGAAAGTTAGATGGGACAGAAATGTAATCCAACCGGTTTAAGAATCGGCGTTATCAAAAACTGGGACTCTCGCTGGTATGCTAAAAAGGGCGAGTTCGGCGACACACTTGTTGAAGATTATAATCTTCGTAAGTATTTACTTGACTCACTCTACGGCGCAGGTGTTCCGAAGGTTGAGATTGAAAGAGATGCAAAGAGAGTCAGAATAAACATTCACTGCGCAAAGCCGGGTATGGTTATAGGCAAGCAGGGCGCGGAAATTGAAAAGCTTAAGGCTCTTTGTGCTAAAAAATTAGGCAAGGCAGCTAATGAGGTGTTTATCAATATCGTTGAAATTAAGCAGCCTGACCTTAATGCAACACTCGTTGCACAGAGTATTGCACAGCAGCTTGAAAGGCGTGTTTCTTTCAGGAGAGCTGTTAAGAGTGCAATCAGAAATACAATGCGTCTTGGTGCCCGCGGTATCAAGATTATGGTTTCAGGCAGAATAGGTGGTGCAGAAATCGCCCGCTCTGAAACCTATAAGGAGGGTACAATCCCTCTTCAGACACTTCGTGCCGATATTGATTACGGCTTCGCAGAGGCAAAAACAACTTACGGCAGAATTGGTGTTAAGACCTGGATTTACCAGGGCGAGGTTCTTCACGAATCACGCAACAAGAGAAGATCACATCGCAGGGAAGGGGGAAAAAGATAATGCTGTTACCAAAGCGTGTTAAACACAGAAAGCAGCACAGAGGCCGTATGGCAGGTGTTGCCACAAGGGGCAACAAGGTGACCTATGGCGAGTTCGGACTTCAAACAACAGAGCCTGCATGGATTACCGCTGCACAGATTGAGGCTGCCCGTATCGCAATGACTCGTTATACAAAGCGTGGCGGTAAGGTATGGATTAAAATTTTCCCTGATAAGCCTATTACAGCAAGACCTGCCGACACCCGTATGGGTAAAGGTAAAGGTAATGTTGACTACTGGGTTGCAGTAGTCAAGCCGGGCAGAGTTATGTTTGAGCTCGGCGGTGTTGACGAGGCAACAGCTCGTGAAGCTATGCGCCTTGCGGCAAACAAGCTTCCAGTTAAGTGTAAGTTTGTCAAGAAAGAAGAAGAGGGAGGAGAGCAGTAATGAAAGCATCGGAAATCAAGGCTCTTTCTGCTGAACAGAGAGCAAGCAAGCTTGCAGAGCTTAAAGAAGAGCTTTTTAATCTTCATTTTCAGCAGGCTATCAATCAGCTCGACAACCCCATGAGAATTAAAGCAGTCAAGAAGGATATCGCTCGCATCAAAACAGTTGAGAGAGAAATCGAACTTGAAAACGCTAATTCTTAAAGAAGGAGGTAACTGAATAATGGAAAGAAACCTCAGAAAAACCAGAGTAGGTATTGTTACAAGCGATAAGATGGACAAAACCGTTGTTGTTACTATCAAGGATAAGGTTCGTCATCCGCTTTACAATAAGATTGTAAACCGTACAGTTAAGTACAAGGCACACGATGAGGAAAATGCCTGCGGCGTCGGTGACAAGGTTCTTATTATGGAAACCCGCCCGATGAGCAAGGATAAGAGATGGCGTGTGGTTGAAATTGTTGAGAAAGCTAAATAATCGTTGCGATTTACAGCTTTTTTATAATTTAGTCATTTAAAATAATAACTGCAAATTAGCAAAGTGTTATTTTGCAGTACGAAGGAGGAAATTGCTGTGATACAACAGGAAAGTCGTCTTAAAGTTGCTGACAACACAGGTGCTAAAGAGCTTCTTTGCATCAGAGTTCTCGGCGGTTCAGGCA
>CAZYDW010000009.1:0-54315 GCA_964646445.1 uncultured Bacteroides sp. | reverse complement strand
TTCTGAAATGGACCCCGCCGCCTAAGAGGCGGGGGACATCGGCGAATAGGTTATAGCAAATTTTTAATGTCCACGCCTGATTTGACGGGGTTTTATCGTGCTTTGCTTTGATTGAAATATTATCACTCGTCAGCTGACGAACCTAATGCCTGAACAAGAAAAGCATAATCCTTCGCGTTGATTATTCCGTCGCCGTTAAATTCAAAAAGATAACCGTTTGTATTATCCTCAGGCGCGGTATTTATGTATATGCTGCTCCACATAATTGATTTAAGAGTTGACGGCAACGCTGTATAAACATTGTTACAGACAGAGCATGTATAGCTCATTCTGCCGTTTGAATCTATTTGCGTAAATGTATATTTATGCCCCTGTGCCTGAACGGTATTATTTCGCGTTTCGCCGCAAAGACTGCAGGTATCGCGGGTAACGCGGCTTACTGTACAGCTTCCCTGTGTAATAACGGCAGTTGTATAATAGCCTTCAATCCATTCATTATGCACGGTTGAAACGGATAATGTATCCACATCGCCGCATCTGCTGCAGGCAGGCGTTGAGAGCTGATGCCCCGGTTTTTCATCAATATCGGTATAAATATTAACATAATCATGTCCGAGTGCCGAGGTTACAATGCTGTAGGTTTCGCCGCAGGTTTCGCAGACGGCAGTGGTTTCGCCGTCATTAAGGCAGTCGGGTTCTTTAACAATAACATAGCTGTCTTCAGCAGCTGTATGCCCGAGTGCTTCAATCGTCTTGTTATTAACATTGCCGCACACCTCGCAGACATTATAAGTATTGCCGGCGGCAGTACAGGTAGGTTCGCTGCTGAGCTCATCATTCTTAACATATGTATGACCTAAAGCGGGTATTGATTCTGTCTTTGTTCTGTCACAATTACTGCAAGCATAATAGATGGTGCCGACCGATGTGCATTTCGGCTCTGTTCTTGAGGTTTCATACCAGTCATGAGCGCCGCTTGCGGCAATAGATGTAAGCCTTGTCTGATTACAGACGGTACAGGTATCTCTGCCCACGCCGTTTAAAACACAGGTAGGTTCGGTAATTACGGATGATTCATAATAGCCGTCAACCCATTCATTGTGAGTTATGTCAACTATTTCCTCATTACACACCGAGCAAACATAAAAATCATAGCTGTGACCGTCAGCCTCGGTATTGTCAACAGTTTCGACAAATACCTTCGTATGACCGAGAGCGTCAATCTCCTGCGTAACGGTTTCACCGCATACAGAGCACACTCCCGACTGCTCGCCTTTTTCCGTGCAGGTAGGCTCTTTCGTAACCGTCACATTTTCAACAGTGTGATTTGAAGATGAAACGACCGACCTTGTAACCTTGCCGCAGTCGTCAACATTACAGGTATAGGTTTCAATACCTCCGCTCGTGCAGGTTGCCGTATTTGAATATGTATAATACCCTTCAATATAAGCGGTATGCTGAATTTCGGTATGTTCATCACCGCACCTTGAGCAGCAGTAATAATTATATATATGACCGTTTTCCTCCGAGCGGTCATCGGTTGCCTCAAGAGTATAATCGTGGCCCAATTTTGAAAGCGTAGTTGTGCTGACAGGAAAGCCGCAGTCATCACACACCTGTGTTGAAATACCGCCCTCGCTGCAGGTAGGTTCAAGTGTAACAACCTCATGCGTTGAGGCGTGGTCACACGGGTCTATTGAAACAAACAGATAATCCCTGCTCGGATTATCCTCAACATAGGCCTGCGTTGTTGAACCGCTGTGGCCGTAAAAGGTTATTGTTTGGCTTGAATTGTAAAACGGGTCAAACAGGTCGTTGCCCGAAAAGCTGCAATCGGGATTATAAACCGTAACAGAAGCTAAAAATGAACAGTTTGCAAATGAAGATATGCCAAGGCTTGCCACACTTTCAGGCAGCTCGATATTTGTTATTCGCGTATTATTAAATGCGCTGTTGCCTATTGATGTGACGGATGAACCTATGGTCACAAGCGAAAGAGAGGTACAGTCGTTAAACGCATAGCTGCCTACTGATGTAATCTCATCGCCGATAATAACGGCAGTGATTTCAGCTTTATAGCTGTACCACGGCGGCAGATAAGGAGTGAGATTAGCTCTGTAATCCTTCATATCGCCCGTGCCTGTAATGGTAAGCGTTTTTGATGTTGAATCATAGGAATACTGCGCATCGGTGCCACAGCTACCGCTTTCATCCGCATAAACCGCTGTTGAATTAAAACAGAAAACAGATGTTAAAATAATTATGATGACAAGGACAAGAGCCGATATTTTTCTTTTCATAACAAAATCACCCCGAGCTGTATTAATCATACATACTGTAACTTAATAATAACATATAAACAAAAAAGAGCAAGACACAGCTTGCTGATGAAAATATTGATTTTATTTAAGATACGCAAGCAGATTATTCGTTACCAGCTCAAACGCCTTTGCGTTAAGGTGCAATCCGTCGTATGTAAATTTTTCGGACAGACAGCCCTTTTCATCCGCGAGCTTTTCATTAAGGTTAAGGCAGCAAATATTTTGCTCGCCGCAAAGCCTTTCAATTTTTTCATTTAATATTATTATATCCCTGTTTTTATGCCTGTACTGAGAACACATTTCAGGATTTATCGGATATACGCACATGATTATCATATTTGCCGACGGGCAGTTATCCTTAACTGATTTTATAATCGAGGAAATATTATCGGCTGTAAAATCGGTATCGGCACGATTAGTCAAATCATTTGTCCCGATAAGCATAACAATATTACGGGGAGCAAGAGTAATCACATTGTCATAAAAGCGCTCAAGAAGCCTGTCGCTTGTATCTCCGCTTATTCCCCTGTTATAAACCTTAATACCTGTTTTCTCGGTATAATCCTCAAAAAGCTCGGTGCTGTTATATATCTCGGTGATTGAATCGCCTACAAGAACGGTCTGTCCCTTTTTGCAATAGTTATTGTTTAAAAAGGTATAATTATCCTTTTTATTCTGCTTTTCAGCATTATATTTTGTTCTTTTGTGAAATTTGCCGTAATTCAATTTTTCAGCTTTCCTTTCTTGGATTTGATAAAGTGTAAAAAATAAATTCAGTATATTGTTCAGCAGCTTGACAATTAAATATATACAGATAAGCAAAAGAGCAAATCGTAAGACAGTAGGTCGTAAGACTTGCTCTTTTGTGGTGCGGAAGAAGGGACTTGAACCCTCATGAAATTGCTTTCACTAGAACCTGAATCTAGCGCGTCTGCCTATTCCGCCACTTCCGCATATTGTTCATTAATTACTGAATCAAGCATTAGAATAATAACACAAGCATCTTGATTTGTCAATTAATTATGATATAATTTACCTATGAAAAAATTATGTATTATATTGCCGATTGCCGTTTCAATTATATACTCGCTTTATTACGCAGGACTCGGAGGCTTCAGCTCAAATCACGGCGCGCTTTCAAAAACAGGGCTTACACATCCTGTCCTTTTCGCAGTATGGGGGATTATAACCTTTTGCGTTCTTTCGGGCAACATTATATATGCCGTTAATAACAAGAAATATTACAAATATTTTATACCTATGATAATAATTTCGGGTATAGGTATGACTTTCACTTTATGCTTTGATTTTGATTACGGCATAAGGCTGCAATATTATATGCACTGTGCAGGCTCCCTTGTTTTTTCGGCAGTAATGGGCATAACGGTATTTTTGTTATTCCTGCTGAAAAAAGCATACATACTGAGCGCAGCGTCCGCGCTGATTTTAATTACGGATTTAATTTTGCTTATTATTTTTAAGGAAACGGCATTTATTGAACTAATGCCTGTTTTTGCAGGCTATATAATGCTTGCCGTACATAATATATCGGAAAGGAAGGTAAAGGTAAATGCTTAATGACAAGCTAAACGCACTTAATCGCTACCCTTTTCATATGCCGGGGCACAAACGAAACAAGCGTTTTGAAATTACAGGCAGTGAAATTGATGTTACCGAAATTACAGGTCTTGATGATTTGCATAATCCTGCCGCTGATATTTATGAGCTTGAAAATAAGATATCAAGGCTTTGGAACAGTAAAAGGAGCATAATTTCCGTAAACGGCTCTACCTGCGGCGTGCTTGCCGCAATATCGGCTGTCAGCACTGAAAACGCCACTGTAATAATAGCACGAAACTGCCACAAATCAGTTTATAACGCATGCTATATCAATAAGCTGAAAATTGCATATATAGAGCCTGAATATAACGAGGAGTTCGGAGTTTACGGTTCTGTAACGCAAAAGGCGCTTGACGATGCTGTAAAAAGAAATCCCAATGCATGTGCTGCTGTAATCACCTCACCTACCTATGAGGGTATTACAAGCGATATTGTATGTAAAATTCCTCTTATCATTGATGCCGCGCACGGTGCGCATTTCGGCTTTGCGCCCTGGCTGCCTGAAAGGGCAAACGGCGACATAGTTGTTCAGTCGCTTCATAAGACCTTGCCGAGCCTTACGCAAACGGCAGTCATACATATCAATAACGAAAAATATATTAACGCCGTGAAAAAGTATATGGATATTTATGAAACCAGCTCCGCGAGTTATATACTTTTGGCTTCAATCGAAAAATGCTGTGTTTTCCTTGAAAATTCAGGCGATGATTTTAACAGATACAGGCTTATGCTTGAAAGCTTTTACAAAAAAGCAAGCGGTATTGACAAGCTGAAGATAATGGATAATGATGATAAAACAAGAATTGTTATTTCATATGACGGTATGAACGCAGGCAGGCTTTTTGACGAGCTTTTGAAAAACGGTATTGAGCCTGAGGGAAAAAGTCTTAAATATGTTATACTGATTTCATCTGTTGCGGACACTGAGGACGGGTTTGAAAAATTAATTGAAGCACTCAAAAAAATCAAACCGGACAGCAGCCCTGACGCTTTTGATTTTATGAAGCCGGACATACCGCAAAAGCATTGCGAGCTGTATGAAATCGGCAAAACCGAAATATGTAAAATTAATGAAAGCATCGGCAGATGCTGCGCACAAATGATTTATACATACCCGCCTGCTTCGCCGATAATTGCACCGGGAGAAATAATCAGCCGTGAAATAATTGACTATATAAAGCTATGTCACGACAAAGGGATAAATATTATTGATTCAAATAATTTACTGCCCCAATTCATATTGACAAAGGCACTCCGATAATGTAAAATAATAACGATAAATTTATGAAAGAGGTGTTCTTTTTGAAAAGAATAAACACTTTAAGCTCACGCAATCTTTGTGAGTCAGCCAAAAAAGGCGGCTGCGGCGAGTGCCAGACATCATGTCAGTCGGCGAGCAAAACATCTTGCTCCGTTGCAAATCAGAAATGCGAGCAGCTTAAAAAATAACTTAAAACGGAACTTGGTGGGCTTGCCCACCTTTTTCTTTAGGAGAGAATATGATACACGCATACAAAATGAACGGTTACAATATAATACTCGACCAAAACAGCGGCTGTGTGCACTCGGTTGATGAGGTTGCGTACGATATTATAACAATGTATGAAAATTACAGCAAGGAAGAAATCAGAAATTATATACTTAAAAAATACAGCTGCAAAGAAGATGTTACAAGCGGCGAAATAGACCGGTGCTTTAATGACATTGACGGGTTGATAAAGGAAAACCGCCTTTTTGCAAAGGACGGCTTTGAAAGCAGCGCTGCGGAATTTAAAAGGCGCCAGGGCGTAATAAAGGCAATCTGCCTGCATGTGGCTCACGACTGCAATCTCGCCTGCAAATACTGCTTTGCCGGCAAGGGCGAGTATAACGGACCTAAAGGACTTATGAGCCCGGAAACAGGAAAAAGAGCTATTGATTTTTTGATTGAAAACAGCGGAACAAGAAAAAATCTTGAGGTTGATTTTTTCGGCGGCGAGCCGCTCCTTAACTGGGAGGTATGCAAAAAGCTTGTTGAATACGGCAGAGAGCAGGAAAAAAAATATAATAAAAATTTCAGATTTACACTTACAACGAACGGGCTTTTAATAAACGATGATATCATTGATTTCTGCAACAGGGAAATGAGCAACATTGTGCTTTCGCTTGACGGCAGAAAAGAAACAAATGACAAAATGAGAGTTTCAAAAAACGGCAGCGGCTCTTATGATTTGATTGTTGACAAGTTCAGGAAATTTGCTCAGTCACGAAATCAGAAAGATTATTATATCCGCGCAACCTATACACACAATAATCCCGACTTTGCAAATGACATTATACACATGGCTGATTTAGGCTTCAGAGAGCTTTCAGCCGAGCCTGTCGTTTGCAGCCCCGACGAGCCTTATGCATTAAAAAAAGAAGATTTGCCCGTACTGAAAAATCAATATCAAATGCTTGCTGATGAAATGCTCAGGCGATACAGAAAAGGAAACGGCTTTACATTTTATCATTATATGATTGATTTGGACGCCGGTCCCTGCATTGTAAAAAGAGTTTCCGGATGCGGCGTCGGTACAGAGTATGTGGCGGTTACTCCAAACGGTGAGCTTTATCCCTGTCACCAATTTGCAGGCGATAAAAAATTCCTTTTGGGCAACATATGGGACGGAGTAAAAAACAAGGAAGTTTTAAAACAGTTTGAGTGCTGCAATGTGTATTCTCACAAGGAGTGCATTGACTGCTTTGCAAAGCTATACTGCTCCGGCGGATGTGCAGCGAATGCATATCATACCACAGGAAGCGTAAACGGCATTTATGAATTCGGCTGTGAATTGCACAGAAAGAGGATTGAATGTGCAATTATGCTGAAGGTTGCTGAAGCCGAAGAAAAGCTTAATATTGAATATTAAAGCGGCTTCATTATTTTTCAGCATATATGGTATTATTATAAATATTTATATTTTCATGAATATTCGGTACCGGTTTTTTCCTGCAAAGCGGTTCAAGCAAAACAGGATTTTCTTTTGAAAAAACATTTTCATAAATATCAAGGCATTTGCATGGCCCTGACTCATACCAATACTTGCAGTCACAGGAAATATAAATATCCGGCATAATAATATTTTCAAAAACATTGTTATGTATTGACGAAGGCTTGTCGGTTGTTATTAAAATTCCCCTTGTCGGAATCGACTTGAATTTACAGCCTGATATTTCAACGCTCGGATTATAGCCTGTATTTTCGATAACGGCGCTGCGTTTTTTTAAATGCGGCAGGTTCTGTTCAAACTCAAGTATAACTGTTTTATCATCTATATTATCGCTATGGCTTTTTATCTGATATTCACCGATTTCTTTAAGGTTGTTAATGTTATAAAGCCTGACAAAATCGCCGTTAAAGAAATTTGCATATCCCCCCTGCTGCTTATGGACGAATGAAAATAGCGCCGCATTATCGCAAAGCTTTTTTTCAAGCCGCAAAAACGCGCCGTGAATATTTATTGCGTCATCGTGCGGATGCGTAAAAAAACAGTCGTTGATTTTAACGCTGCCCTTACAGCCGCAGATATGAATACAGTCAGCAAAGGAGCTGACATTATGAGCATTATCAGCGACAAAATTAAGCTTGCTGAAATTAAGGTTTTCACACATCTGCGAAAGCCAGCCGAAGCCGTGCATATAGTTTACCGTAATGTTTTCACTTGTTATATTACTGCTTTCCCAAAAGAAAATACCGCAGGTATCACGGCGGCGATTTTCAGACAGAGCAACAGTATCCCCCGTCTTTAACGGCGGCGGTATAAGATAAAGCGCATCAAAAGTATTTTTGCCGGTTTTTTTAAATGAGCAGGCAAGCTTAAGCGGCATAGCGTTTGTTCTGCGAACATAATCGCAATTGTGTATAACAGTGCAATATGCTCTGTATTTTTCGGTTATTTCATAATAATTTTTCTTTGTAAACGGACTTTGCTCAAAAAAGCATATATGGCTTTTGTCTGTATAAAAGGTTGTTCCCTCCGGCACACTGTAGCTTACCTTGTTAAGCTTTTTTGAAAGAACGGTCAACTCGATATTGGTCGGAGCATTATATCTGATTGTAAAATTTTTAAGGGTAATACCGCTGCACCTTACAAGCGACAGAGCGCAGATATTGCCGTGAATAACAAGCTCACAGTCGTTGCCGTCAAAAATAATATTTTTTTTATCCTCAAATAGAATCGCAAAATATTTTTCAGGCGTTTTAAAGCTGTCGGTATTCGTCATATGATAATGTCTTTTTTGACTGTAATCCTTATATAAATGATAGCTCGCCTTAACATCAAAAAAAATTGTATCGCCGTCATTTGCATCATTAATTGCCCGCATAATGCCGACTGAAGCATTTTTCGGCGAGCAGTATTTTGAAATATCAAGTATCATAAAGCCGACCCCCCTGTAATTCTCATTATATCATTTTTATTTATGCACAGCAACAATATTATTGACAATAAGCTGAAAAATAAGTTATTATAGACTTGGGGATATATTCTGATAATTTAGGGGGTAAACATATGAGCTGGAAAGAAATTTATTTAAGCAAGCTGGTCAGCGCCGAGGATGCTGTTTCCGTCATTAAAAAAGGTGACAAGGTTGTTACAGGATTCGGCTGCGGAGAGCCGTATGGCATTGAGCGCGCTATGATTGAAAATTATCTTAAATTTGATGATGTTGAAATTATAAATATGCTTACTCTCGGGGACTCGCCCTGGTTAAGGCCCGAAATGAAAGGCCATTTTACACTCAACTGTCTTTTTGCATCACAAAGCAACAGAAAGGCTATTTCAAACGGAAGCTGTGAATTTACTACATCACACTTTTACGAAATACCCGATATTATTAAAAACTACATTTGTCCGCGGGTTTCCATTGTAATGGTATCTCCCCCTGATGAACACGGTTATGTTTCATTCGGAACAACGGTCGATTACGCAAAAGGCACAACCGATTATTGTGAAATCGTAATTGCACAGGTAAATAAATATATGCCGAGGACCTTCGGCAACAGCATAAAGCATGTAAGGGATTTTACATATTTTGTCGAAATTGACGAGCCGCTGCCCGAGGTAAAGAGCGTTGACATTACTGAAATCGAAATGAAAATCGGCAAAAACTGCGCATCGCTTATTAATGACGGTGACTGCCTGCAGCTCGGAATAGGCGGTATTCCGAACGCTGTTTGCGCGCAGCTGTGGAACAAAAAGGATTTGGGGCTTCACAGCGAGCTTGTCGGCGACGGTGTTGTTGACCTGCTTGAAGCCGGAATCATAAATAATAAAAAGAAACAAACAAATCACGGCAGAACCATTCTCGGCGCGGCCTTCGGCTCAAAAAAGCTTAATGATTACATTAACAACAATCCTGCTGTCGAGCTGCACCCTATTGATTATGTCAATAATCCTGTCGAAATTTCAAAAAATGACAACATGGTTTCCATTAACTCCTGCCTTCAGATTGACCTATTAGGTCAGGTTGTCAGCGATACTGTAGGTCTTAACCAGTATTCTGCCGTAGGCGGTCAGGTGGATTTTGTAAGAGGAGCTACAATGAGCCGAGGCGGCAAGTCAATTATTGCTATGCCGTCAACAGCAAAGAAAGGGCTTATATCACGGATTGTTCCGCTTATAACCGAAGGCAGCGCGGTCACTACGCCTCGTAATGATGTAAACTATGTAGTAACGGAATACGGCATTGCGCAGTTAAAAGGCAAAACTCTTAAGGAGCGTGCAAGAGCGCTTATAAAAATTGCGCATCCGAGATTCAGAACACACCTTATTATTGAATATGTAAAAAGATTTAACGAAGAACCGTTTACCCGTGATGAGCTCAAAAAGCTTGCTGTTGACACCAGAGAACATATCAGCGATGTGAAGGAGCATATTATTGATGATGTTAAAGGCAAGCTTAAAAAAGCAGCTGATATTAATTGACAATTAAAAACATAAATGATATAATGACTTGAATATTTTTAAGGAGTAAAATAATGGCTTTAGTTAAAGAAGAACATTTCGGCATAGCAAGAAAAATAGTTTCAAATATGACATCGGAAAGCTGGGAAACAATCCCCCACGCTACAATGACATACGATGCCGATGTAACAGAGCTTTTTGCTGAATGTAAAAAGCTTAATGCCGGCTGCACCGATAAATCAAAAAAAATAACAATCAACACGGTTATGCTTAAAATCCTTTGTGAAGCCTTTAAGGCTGCACCGAAGATGAATACACATCTTGTATTTAACAGAAAGCTTGTCCGCGGCTGCCTTAAATATTTTGACCACATTGATATTTCAATGCCTATGGTTCTTCCGACCGGCGAAATGATGACGGTTAATATGCATGATATGGGCAGCAAAACTTTAACTGAAATGACAGACGCAATCAATGATACCGTCAGACGGGCAAATAATTCCGATATGAACGAGGTTATGTTTGAGGTTTCGCTTGACAATACCCTTAACGGATTAAAGCACGGCAAGGTGCTTCAGACCGTAAGAAGGCTTTACGGCTCCAAAACGGGAAAGCACAAGGTTAAAACGCTTACAGGCGCGGCTAAAAAGAAATACTATTCCATCCCTGTAACTGACAGGCTCACGAAGCATGATATTGAGCAAGGCACAACAACTATTTCAAACCTCGGCTCAATCTACCGTGAACAAAAGGGCTTTTGTGCTCTACTTGAAATCATACCTCCTCAAACAACCGCAATCGCCATTAATGCCGCACAGAAAAGACCTGTTGCGGTAACTGATGAAAACGGTAATGACAGTATTGAAACAAGACTTATTCTTCCGCTTACCATTGCCATTGACCACAGAGCGCTTGATTACGGAGATGTTGTCCCGTTTATGAGAAAGCTTGATGAAATATTTGATGACCCTTCAGTCATTCAAAGCTGGAAATAATACATATATTAAAAGGCCTTGATTTATCGAGGCTTTTTTATGTAAATGTGCGGATAACCGCACAAAAATTCAGGCAATTCTCACAACCGATATACTTGTTCCTATGCCGGAAGCTGAGGCTGTAAAGCTGCCCGAAATAACATTAAGCTGTACTGTTGATGTTGTATTGGCAGGAACAGATACAATATAACTGCCGTTTAAGGTGAGTTCACCTGTTGAGGTGGCCGTAGCCGCAGAAGCATCGGCAGTTACACCGTTAATCACAAGACCGACTGTAGCGTCAGTCGCAACACCGCTAAGGTGGTAGCTGATAAGATATGCTCTGCCTGTCGCTCCGCCCGAAAGGCTCAAAACATTATTGTTATTTACAATACCGGCTGTGTCGGTATTATAAAGTGTTGACGGAAATGGAATTGAAGTGCCTGCCGCATAAGTTGTACCGGCATCGGCTGAATTATAAAACAACGCATATGATGCCGTCACAGCATTTTGGATTGGTGTAATTTCCGGTGGGAATACTTGAGGCGGGAATACCTGCGGCGGAAATACCGGGTAATAAGGGGGCCGCATTTGACATTGTCTGAAAGTGTTTGATGAACCGCCGAAGGGCACGGCACCGTCAACAAACTGAATGGTTACGCCGTTATCATCCGAACAACAGGATGAAGGCGAATAAACCGTTGTATTAAGATTATTAAGATTGTTTCTTGAACAACAACTCATAATTGTTCTCCTTTCATAAATTGGTTATAACAACCTATTCCATAGTATGAAAATAATTAAAAAATGCAATTAACTATTGAAATATCAAATTTCATTTGGTAATATAATATCAGCATTATATGCGGGTATGGTGGAATTGGCAGACACGCAAGATTTAGGATCTTGTGGGCAACCGTGCAGGTTCAAGTCCTGTTACCCGCACCACTGCTGCGCAGGGCAATAGGCTTTGCGCAGTTTTATTTTATTATGCACTTTATTTTATTATGCATTACACAAAGACGGTGCGCCATTATGAGCACCGTAAACAATCAGAGCAGGGCAATTTGCCCTGCTCCGGTTTACTTTAAATGCTTCTTTTTGTTTTTCCTCGTTACAGCAAATACTGCGCAGTCAACCTCGCAAGCTCCGTATATTTTCAGCATTTTTGCACATTCATTAAGTGTTGCGCCTGTTGTTTTTACATCATCAATCAGTAATATTTTCTTGCCGTCAAGCGCGGGTTTAAACTTATCCGAAACATCAAACGCGCCAAACAAATCAGCCTTCCTTTTCATTTCATTTTTATGGTGCTGAACTCCCGTATATCTGACCTTTAAAAGCATATCCGCGCACGAAACATCAAGCATAGCACTTATCTCATTTGCGATAAGCTGCGATTGATTATAGCCTCTTGCGCGCATATGGAAGCGGCGCAGCGGCACAAATGTTACATAATCAAATACAATATCGCCGTATCTTGACGATATCGTATCATATATACTTTCTGCAATACCTTTTGACAGAAAAGGCATATCATTGGATTTAAAGTTATGAACTGCCCTTATAATGCTGTCGTCATAATAGTATGGTGCAGCTATATTTGAAAACTCATTTTTCTTTTTATGGCAGGTACAGTCATCTTTATTGCACCCGCAAAAGCAGCAGTATGGCTCACCGATTTTTTCAAGTCCGAAGCAATCATCGCAAAGCTCTTTATTAATTTCAATAACACTGCCGCATATACGGCACCTTTTGGTAAAAGCGGCATTAGACAAGGCTTTAAAAATATAATTCATACAGTTAGGTACGGAGATATTTTTTTATAAACGGTATCCCCTATCCCCTTTATATTTTTTATCTGTTCAACCGAGGTGTAACCGCCCAGATAATCCCTGTATTCAATTATAAGCTGTGCTTTGCTTTCGCCTATGCCCGAAACAGTCATTAATTCATCGGCTGTGCAGCTGTTAAGATTTATCGGATAAACGACCTCAGTGTTTTCGGCTGAATATGTATTTTCCTCGGTTGTTTTAAAAGCAGATGACGCTGATGACGAATTAACGGTTAGCGATACATCGGAAGTATCTGAGGAAACACTGTCACCCTGAACTGAAACAGTCGGCTGCGATAATGAAAAATACAATATTACAATGCCGAGAACAATTAAACCGATTCCTGTCAATATTATACTTTGCTGTCTGCCCTTGCTCATTTACCGTACCTTGCTCCCCTTTTGTTTTTATTTAAATCTAAGAGCACTCCAACAAGCTCGCTTGAAACAGAGCTTGCGAATGATTGCAGCCTGCATGGGAAGCGTCAGCTCCTCAGAGCTTTGGCTGTTCATTATCAGTCACCGCTGTCTGTTTTATTATAAAAATTTTCGTCATCAATAAAGCGCTCCATATCATCAAAGCTGCTGTCGTCGGCAGAATTGCCCCCGATGATGACATCGTCATATGAAGCATCTGAAAAATCAGCTTTATTATCAGACATATCAAACGACATCTGCTCGGTATTTTCAGCAGTAAACTCGCCGTTTAAGGAATATGCTTTCATCTCAAGCCACTGCTGACGATTGATGAGTATTTCCCTTGGCTTTGAGCCGTTTGAGGGACCTATTATCCCCTTTTCCTGGAGCTGATCGATTATCTTTGCTCCTCTTGCGTAACCGACAGAAAGCTTACGCTGTAAAAAAGAGGTTGACGCAGTGCCTGTTTCAAGCACAATATCAACAGCCTTTTCAAACAAAGCGTCAAGCTGCTCGCCGCCCTGTTCCTCCTCAAAAGGAGATGACTTTTTATCCTTAACAGCCTTTTCCTCAATTTCCTTGGCAATGCTTTCGTCATACTGACTTTGACCCTGATTTTTAACAAAATTGCAAAGCTTTTCAACCTCTTCATCGGAAATAAAACATCCCTGAACACGAACAGGCTTTGACGCGCCGATAGGTGAATAAAGCATATCACCGTGACCTAAAAGCTTTTCCGCGCCGGAGGCGTCAAGTATTGTGCGGCTGTCAATCTGTGAAGAAACCGTAAGCGCAATTCTCGATGAAATATTAGCCTTGATAAGCCCTGTAATAACATCAACAGACGGGCGCTGAGTTGCAATAACAAGGTGCATACCTACCGCACGAGCCATTTGAGCAAGACGGCAGACGGAATCCTCTACCTCTTTCGGTGCTGCCATCATAAGGTCTGCGAACTCATCGATAAATATACAAATCTTCGGCATAAAATCCATATCATCATGCTTTTTGACATAATTATTATAGCCCTCGATATCACGCACGCCGACCTGTGAAAGCCTCCGGTATCTCTGAAGCATTTCGCTTACCGCCCAGCCGAGCGCACCCGCGGCTTTCCTCGGGTCAGTAACAACGGGGACAAGCAGATGCGGTATGCCTGCGTATTTTGAAAACTCAACCTGCTTGGGGTCAATCATAAGGAATTTAACCTCATCGGGCTTTGCACGGTAAAGAATTGATGTGATAATTGAATTCATACAAACCGATTTACCGGAGCCGGTGGTTCCGGCAACAAGAAGATGGGGCATTTTTGAAATATCGCAGTAAACACATTTACCCGCTATATCCTTGCCAAGTCCTGCCGAAAGCAGTGAGTGCTGTTCGGTAAATTCGGGAGTGTCAATCAGTTCTCTCATTGATACCGTATTCTTAACCGTATTCGGGACCTCAATTCCGACGGCGGCTTTGCCCGGTATCGGCGCCTCAATGCGAACATGAGTTGCGGCAAGATTAAGCGCTATATCATCTGAAAGATTTGTTATTTTTGATATACGAATACCTGCTGCCGGTTTAAGCTCATAACGCGTAACAGTGGGACCGCGTGAAATATCCGTTATAGTGGCGTCAACATTAAACGAATGAAGGGTATCGATAAGCATTTTGGCATTTTCTTTAAGCTCGCCGCTTATATCCTTGGTCGATTTTCCCGCACTCTGTTTAAGAAGGTCAACCGTCGGCAGCTTATAATCATTTACGCTTGCCTCCATAGCCTCCTTTGAAACATTAAATTCGCCGTGATTTTGCTTTTCGCCGGACTTGTCTTTAGAGGCGTCCTCAACAATTTCGTCGATTGATTTTTTATTTTTTGATTTTGACTCCTGCCTTTCAAGCCTGTTGCGCCTCGTTGCTTCATTTATTTCATCAATAATATCCTTTGAAACAGATGCATCGTCCTGCGGGTCAAAAATTTCTTTTTCCTGCTTTGATGAACGCTTTTTTGACTTTGCTTCACTCGGCGAGGCTTCGTCAAGCGGTACATCGATATTCTGCCTGTTCATTTTGCGCTGTTCAATTTTTTCATTAATGGCGGGGGCCACCTTATCATATGTAGCCTTTGCGGGCCTTGCCGCGCCCTTGAAAAACTGAATAACCGTGATACCCGTAAGCAGCATAAAATCCGCAAGGAAGAAAACTATACACAAAATAATTGCAGGAGCCTTGCCGAGTGACAGCAGCAGCCATCCGAGAACGGCACCGACAAATCCGCCGTTGAAGGTTGTCGGGGCAAGATTATAGCTTTCAAATATTATCTCTTTAAAATCATCGCCTGTTGTATGAGAAACGATATGAACAAATGCCGAAATTATCAAAACCATAATAACGGTTTCAATCGACTTTGCAATCAGCCTTGAAGGCTTTGGCTCATTAAAAGAATAAAAGAGCATAACGACCATTGACATCAGCGGGAAAACGCAGGCTGCAAATATACCGAAAATGCCGACATAAAAATTGTGCGCAGCAGTCCACACGCCTGCGCCTGTTATAACTGCAAGACAGAAGAATATAACAGATAAAGTAAAAACAATAATGCCTGCAATGCGTATTTTATCTTCATTAAGCTGCTGATTTTGCACAGCCTGCTGCGAAGCCTTAGCTTTAACTTGTTTTGATTTTGAATTTGTTTTTTTGTTTGCCATATTTACCTCTTATTTAACTGCAATTTCAAACACACCTATTATGAAGCACACGAAGCCTATTGCCATATCATAGAATGCAAAAAATTTAAGCTGATTTTTTTTGATAACGAATATTAAAACCTTAACTGACATAAACGCTGCCGCCGCAGCAAATATAACAGCAATAACCGCCTGCAAAACCGAAATTGAAGTAACGCCTGTGCATATTTCGATAATGCCTTTAATAACAAGAACCATAACGCTCATTACCATTGAATAACGAAGTGCATATTTATCGTTAAGCCCTGTAATTACCGCGATACAGAAAACGCCTGCAACAAGCGAGCAGCCGGGAGTGGGAATTGCAAGAAAGGCAACAATGCCTGTCAAGAGTGCCTGCGCCCAGGCGGGCAATGGATTTAAACGCTTGTTGAGCATTGATGCTATAACAATGAGCAAAGCACCGGTCAAAGCAAAGCATATACCTTCGCCAAGCAGATTGCCGTTATAAGAAAGCCTGTTGAAAACGGCATAAATATTTGTATATTTACCTGCGGGAACAAGATAAAACGCCAGCGGCACAAAAGAAAGAATTGTCATAAACATAAATTTTCTTTGAGGCGACGGAGATTTAATATCAAGTCTTTTTTTGAACAGCTCAAACCAGGATAAAAAGAAATTTTTTGAAAGATGAATAAATAATTTGTAAAGCGCAGCTATAATGCCTACAGCGATACCGATATGTATTACGCCCGTCAGCTGTGAGCAGGCGCCCGTATATCTTCCGGAAAAGTCGTGGAATATTGAACTGTGACCGCTTTCAGATATAGGGAATATCCAGGCAATCGCCTGACCTATAGCTTGCAATATCGTTTTTATAATCAACATAGCTTTTACCTCCGTAAAGGGATGCATTATCAAGATAATAGCCGCATCTTATATAATCATATGGATTTGAAGAACGCGGGGAGGAGGATTTGTTCTGCGGCGCGTAAAAAATGTCATTAAGACTCACGATGGAATAAATCAAGAATACTCCTCCTCGATAGTTTTATTAAGGAAATCAAGTGCATTGCAAAGACCGCCCATTTCATCAATAAGCCCTGCCTTAACCGCTCCCTCGCCGTCAAGCACGGTGCCGACATCCATAACAAGCTCACCTGTCAGCATCATAAGCTTTCTGAAGCTTTCGGCGCTTATTTTTGAATTATTCGCAACAAAATTTACAATACGGTCCTGCATTTTTTCAAAATAAGAAAGTGTCTGCGGAACACCGAGCACCAAGCCGTTCATACGAACGGGGTGAACGGTCATTGTAGCGCTCGGAACAATAAAGCTTCGCCTACAGCTGACCGCAAGCGGAACGCCTATTGAATGACCGCCGCCGAGCACCAACGACGCCGTAGGCGTTTTCATGGTGGAAAGCAGCTCGGCAATCGCAAGCCCTGCCTCTACATCGCCGCCGACTGTGTTGAGAATTATAAGCAATCCCTCAATTTCCTTGCTTTCCTCAATGGCAACGAGCTGCGGTATAACATGCTCGTACTTAGTTGTTTTATTTTGGCTCGGCAAAATATAGTGCCCCTCAATCTGACCGATTATTGTAAGGCAATGAATAAAATGCCCGTCCTTTGAAACGGTAATTGAACCGGTCTCAAAATCGCTTGTACTGTTTACCTGCGGCTCGGCTGAAGATTCGTCAGACTCCGGCTGTGTGTTATCGGAATTTAATTTGGTTTTAATTTTTGTATCTTCTGACATAAACAACACCTCAAATTATTTATGCCCTTAAAACACAATATAATGTATTTATTTTAACATAAACATACAATTATTTCAATATATAAATAAATATTTAAAATTAATATTACACTGATATTACATTTTTGTAAATAGAGTTGACACCGATTTTCATTTGTAATAAAATATAGTTTGTTAAAAATTTAAACAATAAGGAGGATTTTTTATCAATGGGACTTACTTTGGCACAAAAACTTATTAAATCCCACCTCGTTGAAGGCGAAATGGTTGCAGGCAGTGAGATAGGCCTTAGAATCGACCAGACCTTAACACAGGATGCCACAGGTACTATGGCATATCTTGAATTTGAAGCTATGGGTGTTGACAGAGTTAAAACCGAAAAATCTGTTGCATATATTGACCATAACACATTACAAACAGGCTTTGAAAATGCTGATGACCATCGCTACATTCAAAGCGTTGCAAAAAAACACGGCATTTATTTCAGCAGACCCGGCAACGGTATTTGCCATCAGGTGCACCTTGAAAGATTCGGCATTCCCGGAAAAACCCTAATCGGTTCTGACAGCCACACACCGACAGGCGGCGGTATATGTATGCTTGCAATGGGCGCGGGCGGTCTTGATGTTGCTGTTGCAATGGGCGGCGGAACATACTATATTCCAATGCCGAAAATGACAAGAATTAATCTTACAGGCTATTTAAAGCCGTGGGTATCGGCAAAGGATGTTATACTTGAGGTTCTGCGCATTATGAGCGTTAAGGGCGGAGTGGGAAAAATAATTGAATACGGCGGGGAAGGTGTTAAAACGCTTTCCGTTCCCGAAAGAGCAACCATCACAAATATGGGTGCAGAGCTTGGCGCCACAACATCAATCTTCCCTTCAGACGAAATCACCCTTGCGTTTCTTAAAGCGCAGGGTCGTGAAAAGGACTGGATTAAAATTCTCCCTGATGATGATGCGGTTTATGACGAGGTTATTAATATTGACCTTTGTTCACTTGCACCGATGGCTGCATGTCCTCATATGCCCGACAATGTAAAAACAACCGATGAAATCGGAAAAATCAAGGTTGATCAGGTCGCAATCGGTTCCTGCACAAATTCGTCATTTGTTGATATGATGAAGGTTGCGGCAATTCTGAAGGGAAAAACAATTGACCCGTCTATTTCTCTTTGCATTGCCCCCGGTTCAAAACAGGTGCTTAATATGCTTGCTCTTAACGGCGCTCTTTCTGATATGATAAGCGCAGGCGCAAGAATACTTGAATCGGCGTGTGGTCCCTGTATCGGTATGGGTCAGTCGCCCAATTCAGCAGGCGTATCACTTCGTACATTTAACAGAAACTTTGAGGGCAGGTCGGGTACAAAGGACGGTCAGATTTATCTTGTATCTCCCGAAGTCGCCGCCGCGTCAGCACTTACAGGCTATCTTACCGACCCGAGAGAGCTTGGCGATGAGCCTGAAATTTCAATGCCCGAAAAATTTATTGTAAATGATAATATGATTGAGGCTCCTGCTCCTGCCGGGGAAGCCGGCAAGATTGAGGTCCTCAGAGGGCCGAATATCAAGCCGTTCCCGAGCACCGAGCCGCTCCCCTGCGAAATAACCGCAAAGGCGGTTTTAAAGGTAGGCGACAACATTACAACCGACCACATTATGCCGGCAGGTGCAAAAATTCTTCCTTATCGCTCAAACATTCCTCACCTTTCGCAATATTGCTTCAGCGTTTGTGATGAAGCCTTCCCTGAAAGGATCAAGGCAGAAGGCAAAGGCTTTATAATCGGCGGCGCAAACTACGGTCAGGGCTCATCAAGAGAGCACGCTGCGCTTGTTCCGCTTTATCTCGGAGTGAAGGCTGTTATAACAAAATCATTTGCAAGAATACATGCTGCGAACCTTGTCAACGCAGGTATTCTGCCGTTCACCTTCAAAAATGAAGCTGACTATGATAAAATCGAGCAGATGGATGAGTTGGCGCTTCCAAACATCAGATACTGCATTGAAAACAACAGGACCGTTATTTTGAAAAACAACACAAAGGATGAAGAGTACGAGCTTGACTCATCACACCTTTCCGACAGGCAGAGAGCAATGCTTTTGTGCGGCGGACTGCTTGATTACACAAGGGAAATCAATAAATAATCAGGGAGATTTTGCGTGAATTTTCACACTAAACCCTTAAAATTTGCCTGCGGCATAATTTTGAGACGGCCGAATTTCCGTTATATGACTTGTCCGGCTGCAGCAAGTCGTATAGATGATTTTAATAAACTGTTGCAGCCGGAAAGGCTATGGTAATAAAAATGGCAGATGAAAATAAAATTATTGACGAAGCTGTTGAAAGGTTTCGTTCGTTAATGGTATCGCAGCTTGCAAGAGCTAAAAAAATAAAAGAGGATAAAGATTTTACGGATTATGCCGCGCTTGACACTATTGTTATAGGAATATGCGGCGGTGACGGCATAGGACCCGTTATCACAAAAGAAAGTGAAAGAGTACTTGCTTTTCTTCTTAAAGACGAGGTTGAAAGCGGCAAGGTTCAATTCAAAGAGATTGACGGACTTACCATTGAAAACCGTGCTGCCTGCAACAAGGCAATACCCGACGATGTGCTTGATGAGCTCAAGGCTTGTCATGTTATTCTTAAAGGTCCTACAACAACTCCGCGTGCGGGCGACCCGTGGCCGAATGTCGAATCGGCGAATGTTGCAATGCGCAAGGAGCTTGACCTTTTTGCAAATATGCGCCCTGTTAAAGTGCCTGAGGAGGGCATTGACTGGACCTTCTTTCGCGAAAACACAGAAGGCGGATACGCAGTAGGCTCACACGGTGTAAATATAACAGACGATCTTGCGGTTGACTTTACGGTTGCAACACAGGAGGGCTGTGAGCGTATCGCAAGGCTTGCATATGAATATGCGAGGAAAAACAACAAGGGCAAGGTATCAATTATTACAAAAGCCAATATCATTAAAACAACTGACGGCAAGTTCCTTAAAACCGCTCAGAAAATCGGCGAGGAATACCCGGATATTGTAACTGATGACTGGTATGTTGACATCACAACAGCAAAGCTTATCGACCCAATGAGAAGAAAGGATTTCAAGGTTTTTGTTCTGCCAAATCTTTACGGAGATATTATCACTGACGAGGCTGCGGAATTTCAGGGCGGCGTCGGTACTGCCGGCTCGGCAAATATAGGCAAAAAATACGCTATGTTTGAAGCGATACACGGCTCGGCGCCCCGTATGATTAAAGAGGGCAGAGGGCAGTATGCCGACCCGTGCTCAATGCTGAGGGCATCGGTAATGCTGCTTTCGCACATCGGCTATCAAAAGCAGGCAAATGCTCTTGAGGCAGCGCTTGACAAGTGTATGTTTGAAGAAAAAAAGCTGACAATTACAGGCAGAGATAACGGCTGCACTTGCAGCGAATTCGGCGATTATGTGATGGAAACCATTACAAATATGACAAAATAAACTGACTGGAGAGGGATTAATATGGCAGCAAAAGAGAATATTTCAATATCCGTAATCAAGCGGCTGCCCAGATATTATCGTTTTCTGCAAGCACTTAAGGAAAACGGTATTGTGCGAATAAGCTCAAAGGAGCTCGCTGCAAGAATGGGTCTTACCGCATCACAAATACGACATGATTTTAATTGCTTTGGCGGTTTCGGTCAGCAGGGATACGGATATAATGTGCCTGAACTGCATACCAAAATAGGTGAAATCCTCGGCGTCAACAAAGAAATTAAAACAATTTTAATCGGTGCAGGCAATCTCGGAAAAGCTGTTACCAATAAGATTTTCTCTAAAAAAACAGGCTTTAAGCTGATAGGTATTTTTGATAAAAATGAAGCACTCTGCGGTAATATGATTAAGGGAATACCAATCAGAAATATTGATTATCTTGAGAATTTCTGTATTGATAACGAGCCTGCCTGCGCGATTACCTGTATTCCGTTAAACGATATGCCGGAAATAACCGATTTGCTTGTAAAGGCAGGAGTTAAAAGCTTTCTTAATTTTTCAACCTATGACATTGCAATGGCTCACCCAGGAGTTATTGTTGAAAATGTTCATTTAACCGACAGCCTGCTGACCCTCGGTTATTTGACAAACACCGCCTTTAATTGTGAAAAGGAGGTATGATTTTGCGCTTAATAACAACAAAAGATATTATTGATGTTGTAAAATTCAGCGACGAAAAAGCTATAATTGTTGAAAAAATACCTCTTGCAAATCCAAGTCAATACAAGGTTCAGTATTCGGTTGTTGACTTTGAAAAGCGGACTATTGATGTTTCAACAAAAAGTGCTTATCTGTTAAAAAAATTCGGAGCAAATTTTAAAAGGATAAGTGAGATTATACCTAATTTTGTTCAGTGCGACGCAGCGCCCCTTTATGACAGAAGAGTACTCGCTGTATATCCTAACGGTGAGGCAGGCATATTTGACCGTGACGGAGAGCTTGAATGGAGCGGTACATTTGATTATCACGAAAAGCCTATAAAATGTATGTCGCTTGAAGGTAAATATTTTTGGAGCATATGCCCGCAGGAAAACTGTGTTATCAGGTATTCGTGCCAGAATATGAGCGTTGATTTAAGAATAGGCGGCGTTCAGTCACAAACATTTGTCAACCCGACATATATATGCTATGACGACGGTGATTTGTATGTTTGCTGCGATGGCAACAAGGTAAGGAAAATTGACGGCTCAAGCTACACTGTAAGCGACTACCTGAACTTCACAAACAATATAAAAAGGTTTTATAAATTCGGCGATTATGCACTTGCGGTTTTGGCTGACGGTACATATGTTATGGAGAATAATGAATAAAGAAATATCCGGTGCCTTAAAAAATCAGGCACCGGATATTTTTATTTTTAATTCAATTTTTTTGGTTTTGTTTTTGTTATTAATGCCCATAAGGGATTAACACATTTATCAAACAGATATGCCATTGCTGCCGTAAGTGCAAAGCAAACAACAAAGTAAATATAAATATTATATTCGCTAAGCCCCAGCTTATCAAAAACAATCATAGGTATTCGCTGCAGGATATAAACGCTGAAAAGATGCTCGCCGAACCAGCGCAGTATTTTATTGTTGAATGAAATCCTCATTGTGAGCAAAACAAACGCAAGTGTAAACGAAAACATACATATTTCATACTTATAAAACCTTGTGTGGTCAATCCAGCAAACAACTGTCAATACACACGAAGCGGCAAACGCAGCAAACCACAAAAGCTTATTCTCGCCGAACAGCTTGTCAAACTTATCCTTAAACAGTGACAGAAAGACGCCGAGGACATAACAGAAAATAGTATTATAAAATCTGCCCGGAGCTAATTTATATATATGAAAAACAATTATATACGCAATAACAAGCAGCGTAAGCAAAGCCGCAGACGGCAGGTATTTGCATTTATCCCTGAAAATTTCAAATGAAATAAAGGTAAGCAAATAGCAAACAAGTATTGCAAATATATACCAGTTGCTGTTGCCGATTGAGCTCCAGGAGGTAAAGGAAAGCAATATTGTTTTTAAGCTCATACCGGTATCTCCCCTGCCGAGAATCAACCGCATTATCAAAAATAGCAAAACAGCAATATCAAACCTGAATAATGTGCCGAGTATGCGTGTAACTGGTATTTTATGAACATAAGTCATTTTTTTTCGCTTGATTGCTTCCATAACACCATATCCGCTGTAAAGCAAAAAAAGCGTCACCATTCGCTGACTTATCTGCTGATAAGCTGTATAATAGCTTTGGTCAAATACATTGGTAAAATCAACATAAGAGTTAAAATGCGAAAAGAAAACAAGTATTATAAATATACCTTTGACGGCCATTGTCTTATTAATTGACATATAGTCTGTCATATATGGCGCGTTATCGGCGCTCTTCAGCTTAACCTGCCACAGGCACACGGCAATAAATATCAAAAGCAAAACAATCATATAAAAACCTCACAGTCGGGATAAGCATAATGTCAGTATTTAAATCAGAGCAGCGCTCCATCAAGCTCGCTTGAAATGGGGCCTGCGAACGATTGCAACCTACGCAGGGAGCGTTAGCTCCTCAGGGTTTCAGTGGGAGATTATCACTCCCACTGAAATTCTGAAATGGACCCCGCCGCCTAAGAGGCGGGGGGACATCGGCGAATAGGTTATATCATAAAGCATAGCCGCACTCAAGTATATTTTATTATGCGCCCCGAATTTCTTCAACACGCTCAATAAGCTCGTACCAGCGGCGGTCGACCTCTTTTTGAAAAGCGTCAATCATCCATTCGTTTTCAGGCTTGAACATATGCTTGAATCTGCCCTGTTTAACAAGCCAGTCCTCAATCGGAACATAATTTCTCGGCTCATAGTTAAGTATCCACTTGCCGTCAATAACCTCAAACAAGGGCCAGTAGCGTGTTTCAACTGCAAGCTTGCAGATTTCCATAATATCGGGCGTATTATATCTCCAGCCCCTCGGACAGGGAGCCATAATATTAAGGAACGCCGGACCCTTTGTGTAAATCGCCTTTTCTGACTTAAGGTAAAGGTCACGGAAATTTTGAACAAAGGTTGTCTGCGCGACATACGGCACCCGATGTTCTGCTATAATGGCGGCAAGATCCTTTCTGTACTGTGGTTTGCCTGTTGACTGTCTGCCGACCGGAGTTGTTGTTGTGTCGGCGAACATAGGTGTTGCGGATGAACGCTGAATACCTGTATTCATATATGCGCCGTTATCATAGCAGACATATACCATATCGTGACCGCGCTCCATCGCGCCGCTTAATGACTGAAAGCCTATATCATAAGTGCCGCCGTCGCCGCCGAAGGTAATAAACTTATAGGTTTCATCAAGCTTTCCCTTTCTTTTTAAAACATTATAAGCTCCCTCAACGCCGGACATTGTGGCGCCTGCGTTTTCAAATGCATTATGAATATAGCTGTCCTTATATGAAGTATAAGGATACATAAAGGTTGAAACCTCAAGACATCCGGTTGCATTGCCGATAACAGCTTTATCTCCGGGCTTCAATGCCTTGAGCACATTCCTTACTGCAATAGTACCGCCGCAACCGGCACACATTCTGTGACCGCCTGCAAGGCGTTCTTCCCTTGAAACAAATTCTTTAAAATTATACATAAATCACGCCTCCTGCTCTCTGACGCCCATATAGCGATAAGGCGTATCCACTTTGCCAGCGTCCGCAATATTTTTAAGCTCATTGTAAATGCCCGTAATATCGCTGACCTTTACATCTCGGCCCCCGAGACCGTATACATAGTTCACTGTAAGAGCCTTTGAGCCTGCCCTGTAAAGAGCAGTAGTAACCTCTGCGCCGACAGGACCGCAGTTGTCATTATATGATTCGGTTCTGTCCATAAGTGCAGCAGCCTTGACATTTTTAAGAGCAGCAGCAATTTCATCGGCAGGGAAAGGACGGAAAAGTCTGATTTTAATAAGACCTGCCTTTACACCGTCAGCACGAAGCTCATCAACAGCATCCTTGGCGGTGCCTGCCGCAGAGCCGATAATTACGACTGCATATTCAGCGTCTTCCATTTTATATTCTTCAAAAAGTCCGTATTTTCTGCCGGTCATTTTTGCATATTCATCAAAAACCTCAAGAGTAACTTTTTTTGCATTTTTCAGTGCCTGCGCCTGTGCTCTTTTAGCCTCAAAATAATAATTTGTTACACTGTAAGGTCCGACTGCCATTGGACATTTAGGATTAAGCAGGCAGTTTTCAGGCTTATATTCGCCTACAAAATTTTTGACCTGCTCGTCGTCATTAAGAATAATATTTTCAACAGCATGTGATGTAATAAAGCCGTCCTGACATATCATAACAGGCAGCATAACATCCTTATGCTCCGCGATGCGATATGCCATACAGAGATTATCATAAACCTCCTGGTTGTTTTCGGCATATATCTGAATCCAGCCTGCATCTCTTGCGCCCATTGAATCACTGTGGTCACAGTTGATATTAATAGGACCGGAAAGGGCTCTGTTCACAAGAGTAAGCACGCACGGAAGTCTGTTTGACGCTGCAAGATAAAGCTCCTCCCACATAAGCGCCATACCTGCCGATGAGGTTGCGGTAACGCTTCTTGCGCCCGCCGCCTGTGCACCGATTACCGCTGACATTGCGGAATGCTCGCTTTCAACGGGGATAAATTCGCTGTCAACCTTACCGTTTGCAACAAGCTTTGAAAAATACTGCGGAATTTCAGTTGAAGGAGTAATCGGAAAAGCCGCCATAACATCGGGGTTAATCTGGCGCAGCGCTTCGGCAACCGCTTCATTACCGCTTAATCTGTCCTTTCTTGGCATCACTTAATTCCTCCCATCTTTATTGCACCGACATGGCATGCCTTAACGCATATACCGCAGCCCTTGCAATGGTTATAGTCAAAATCACCTCGTTTGCCGTCGATAACAGGAATACAGCTGTCCGGACAAACGGGAACGCACATTAAACAATTAATACATTTTTCCTCGTCAATTTCAGGCTTAATTGCAGACCACTCGCCTGTGTTAAACAGCTCGGAGGTTTTTTCGCCGTATATCTGCATACCCTCGGTTAAATCCTGCCAGGCACATTCAAGATGCAGTTTATTGATGTCTGATTTCATAATTAAGCCTCCTTAACCTCGTCATAAGCCATTTTAAGAGCTTTCATATTACCCTCAATAACTTCAGGCTTTGATGAAAATTTGTGTGAGAATGAATTTTCCATTTCAGCAAAAAATGTTTCTTTTTCCATTACACCAGAAACCTTAACAATCGCAGAGAGCATCGGTGTGTTGGGAAAATACTTGCCAAGGCAGGCAACAGACACTCTGCGCGCGTCAATGGTATATAACCTGCCCTCATAGCCCTTTAGCTTGCTTTTGATAAATTCAGGCGATTTGTGGGTATTTACGATAACGGCCCCGTCCCTTTTCAGACCGTTTGTCACATCAACAACATCAATAAGACCCGAATCAACAACCACTACATAGTCAGGCTCATATATGTTTGAATGGACCCTGATTTCTTTATTGCTGATTCTGTTATAGGCTGTAATCGGTGCGCCCATACGCTCAGGTCCGTATTCGGGAAAGCCTTGGACAAAGCTGCCTGTTTTAAAAGCAACATCGGCAAGAAGCAATGCCGCGGTTTTTGCGCCCTGACCGCCCCTGCCGTGCCAACGGATTTCAACTGAATCTGTCATACTTATTACCTCTTTCTCGTTCATTAAAAATAAGATGTGTTAAACCAACCAATCCGCCTTAAAGCAATGGGTGACTTTTTCTGCTTGCACTGAAGCCTTGACATAAAAAATCCCCTTTGCCAATGGGCAAAGAGGCGATATAAAACAATACCGTGGTACCACTCTTTTTCGTTATAAATAACGCACTTTATGTACTGACATACACTATCCCGATAACGGAGGAAACCGTCTGTGCTTACTGAATTTTCGGCACAGCCACTCAGAGAGGATAACTTGCAAAATGCCATACCGGCTTACACCGAACGCCGGCTCTCTGAAATGGCTGAATATGCAAATCCTGTTCTCATCAACGCATTTGATATTGTGAATATTATATTACAAGGTTTAACAAAAGTCAATAATTTTTTCATTAATACGATTATTTTGAAAATCTCGAAAAAAAGCCTTTCTTTTCATATGGCTCGCTGTTGATTGACAAAAGGGTATAGCCTGTTTGCTCAACAACCTTTTTAAGCTTATCCTCGTCAAGCTCGTCAGCAATAATAACACATTGTTTTTTTGTGTGTGACGACTCAACCTTTTTAACCGTAAAATTATTTCTGACAGCATCATTTATATGCGCCTCGCAATGACCGCACATCATACCGTCAATTTTTAAAATATATTTTTTCATATGCTTGCCCCTTTAGCTTTTTTTAAATCATATCATTTTAATAGGAATATGTCAATAGGATTAAATATGTATTTTTGAAAGCACCTTGCCGATACTGTCATAAATAGCGAGCTAAGCAATACCGTCAGCCGACGCAGGGTCACGGTTTATGAAAATAAAGTATTTAGTTTAAAGCCATTGTATTTTGCCTGCGATTGTTACACAGAAAACCGCAGATGCTCTTAAATTGAAACCTCGTGAGCAACATTATAAAGCTCCATATCGATTGACTTTGTCATATTAAGAGCTTCAAAAATATCATAGTCAAGCACTTCTTCCTTTTGAGCCGCGACAACACGGTTGCCCTTATCCTTCATAAGAAGCTTAACGGCATAGTTGCCCATTCGGGTGGCCATAACCCTGTCCTTAACGGTGGGATAGCCGCCGCGCTGTGTGTGGCCGAGTATTGTTGCACGGGACTCCACGCCTGTTTTAGCCTGAATTTCGGCAGCAAGCTCGGTAACATCAACTCCGCAGCCCTCGGCGACAATTATAATAAAATGCTTTTTATCGGTGCGCTGTGTTTTTTTCATACGCTCGATAACATGCTTTTCAATATCAAACTCAACCTCTGGAATAAGGATTGATGTGGCGCCGCAGGCTATGCCGGAGTTAAGCGCAAGATAACCCGCGCGTCTGCCCATAACCTCAATAACCGAGCACCTGTCGTGTGATTCCGCAGTATCACGAAGACGGTCAACCATTTCCATAATTGTATTAAGGCATGTGTCATAGCCGATTGTGTAGTCACAGCAGGCAATATCGTTATCAATAGTACCCGGAATACCGACGCAGGGAATACCCCTTTCGGATAAATCCCTCGCTCCTCTGAACGAGCCGTCGCCGCCGATAACAACAACTCCCTCAATGCCGTATTCCTGGCAGGAGCGAATAGCTTTTCTCATACCCTCCTCGGTAGCAAATTCAACCGAACGGGCTGAATAAAGGATTGTGCCGCCCCTGTTGATAATATCGGAAACGGAGCGCAAATTCATTTCAATAAAATCGCCGCTTATAAGACCGTTATATCCTCGAACAACGCCGTAAACCTTAATACCGTTTTCACAGGCTGTACGAACAACAGCACGCACCGCCGCATTCATACCCGGTGCATCACCGCCGCTTGTCAACACCGCAATAGTTTTCATAGCAAAGTTCCTCCATAAACATAATGCATAATATTAACATATTCAATATTTTAATATCAGTTACTTTAAATGTCAAGTATTGACTCATTTTTTATCCACATAAACAACATTTTCCCTGCCGAGTATCCGTCTAAGCTCATTAAGCTCAGTATCATTAACATCAACAAAGCTTTCTCTCGGCTGAAGCTCATACCTGCCGCTGTCAACATAATAGTAGTACAAAGGCACAGCCCCGTCAAAAATATCGGTAACACGCTTTGTAAGGGCAATGCGCTCATCATCCTTACTGTCAAAGCGCAGGAATAAGCCAAGCTTTCTTTTTTTACTTTTGTCAGGCTGACGCTCATTTTCACTCGGAGGAAGGGCAATTTCTCTTGCGATAATTTTTGCACCCTTTTGCTCCTCAAGCGATAAATTGCCGCTGACGCTTATAATGCTGCCGTCATAAATTAAATCCGTATATCGCTCAAATGTATTTGAAAAAACAATTACTTCCGCGAAGCCGTACAAATCCTCAATCGTAACAAATGCCATTTTTGAGCCGTTTCGCGTTTGCTTAACGGTTATGTGTGTTATTATGCCGCAGATTCGCACGCTGCTTTTGTCCTTATAAACCGACATCTCATCGTTTTCGGCATCAATAAGCTCAATAGTGCTGACATAGCCGAGCGCCCGGCAGCGCTCGGTATATTTATCCATAGGATGACCTGACAGGTAAAGACCTGTCATCTCTTTTTCCATTTTAAGCAGCTCTGCTTTTGGAAATTCGTCAACATCGGGCATTTCAAAATCAAACGGCATTGAATCGGCATTTCCCAAATCAAAAAAACCGACCTGGCCATAGCGCGTATTCTGCCTGTAATTTTCAAGATTTGTAAGAAGCGCGGGCAATGCCCGGAGCATCATTCTGCGGTTGCCCTCAAAGCAGTCCATCGCACCGCAGCGTATTAGGCTTTCAACGGCACGGCGATTAAAATGCCCCTCCTGCATTCTTTTGCAAAAGTCAAGCAAATCGGTAAATTCCCCGTTCTCCCTTTCCTTAACAACCTCGTCAATAAAATCACTGCCGACATTTTTTATGCCAAGCAAGCCGTAGTTGATGATTTTTCCGTTTGCCGTAAAGCCCTTCATTGAATTATTAATATCGGGCGGGCCGAGCCTTAAGCCAAGGCGTTTACATTCAGCGGTATAGCGCGCTATCTTATTTGACTGATCAAGCACTGAGGTCATAAGCGCTGCCATAAACTCAGCCGGATAATAGCATTTCAGATATGCCGTTCTGTAAGCGACAAGAGCATAGCAGGCGGCGTGTGATTTATTAAAGGCATATTTCGCAAAATCCGACATCTGATTGAATATTGAGTTCGCGCAGGCTTTATCAATGCCGTTTTTTTCACAGCCTGAAATAAAGGTTTCTCTTTCCTTTTCCATAACATCAAGCTTTTTTTTGCTCATTGCACGGCGAACGATATCGGCTCTGCCGTAAGAGTAGCCTGCAAGCTCACGAAAAATCTGCATAACCTGCTCCTGATAAATCATACAGCCATATGTGTTTTCAAGTATGGGCTTAAGCTTTTCGGTCAAATAGGTTATTTTTGACGGGTTGTGAGAGTTTTCAACAAAGGTGTCAATCTGCTTTGCGGGACCGGGACGGTAAAGCGAGGTTGCGGCTATTAAATCCTCAAGCAAGCGAGGCTTAAGGTTAGAGAGCATTTGCTTCATACCCGACGATTCAAACTGAAATATACCTTCAGTCTGACCATTTGCAAATAATGTATATACCTTTCTGTCATCAATCGGTATTTCATTTATATTTATTCCTGCCGCCCTTGCGGCATCATCAATAACGGTAAGAGTTCTGAGTCCCAGAAAATCCATCTTGAGCAGTCCGAGCTCCTCAAGTGTTGTCATAATATACTGTGTAACGGGAACACCGTCGTTCGTGGCAAGCGGAACATATGTTGAAACGGGATTATGAGTAATAACAACACCTGCCGCATGAGTTGAGGTATTCCTCGGCATACCCTCGACCTTGCGTGCCGTTTCAATAAGCTCATTAACCTGCGGATTTTCAGCCATAAGAGCCGACAGCTCCTTTGACTTTTTAACGGCGTCATCTATGGTTATGTGAAAATCATTCGGCACAAGCTTTGCAACGGTATCAACCGCAGCATACGGCATACCCATCGCCCTGCCGACATCACGAATGGCGGCACGGGTTTGCAGGGTACCGAAGGTAACTATCTGCGCAACATGGTCTGCGCCGTATTTTTCAGTTACATATTCTATAACCTCACCGCGGCGTTCATAGCAAAAGTCAATATCGAAATCGGGCATTGAAACCCTTTCGGGATTTAAAAATCTTTCAAAAAGAAGATTGTATTTCATCGGGTCAAGGTCGGTAATGCCCATACAGTAGGCAGCGATTGAGCCTGCACCCGAACCCCTGCCCGGTCCTACCGGAATATCCCTTGACTTCGCGTATAAAACGAAATCCGCAACAATCAGATAATAATCCGTATATCCCATCTTTTCAACAGTCTCAAGCTCATAGTTAAGCCTTTTGTAATATTCCTCGGGCGGATTTTCGCCGTAGCGTTTTTTCATACCCTGCATACAAAGCATTTTGAAATATTCAAAATGGTCCATATTATCCGGCGTTTCATAATATGGCAGCTTTGTAGTGCCGAATTCAAAATCGAAATTACATTTTTCGGCTATAGCGGCAGTGTTATCAATCGCCTGAGGAGTATCACTGAATACCGCCCTCATTTCATTTTCGTCTTTAAGATAAAATTCATCAGCATGAAACTCAAGGCCTGTATCGTCGCCTATGACATGATTGGTTGCAATACAAATAAGCACCTGCTGAATTTTCGCGTCCGATTTTTCAATATAGTGAACATCGTTTGTTGCAGCAAGCTCTATCCCCGTTTCTCTTGAAATTCGCTTTATACCCTCGTTAACAGCCTGCTGCTGCAAAAGAGTATGATCCTGAAGCTCAAGATAATAATTGCCCGCCCCGAAAATTTCATTATACCAAAGAGCGGTTCTCTTTGCCTTTTCATAATCCTTCTGCAAAAGTGCCTGCGGTATCTCACCTGCAAGGCATGCCGAAAGGCAAATAAGACCTTCGTGATATTTTTCAAGAAGATCATGGTCAATCCTCGGTTTAAAATAAAACCCTTCTGTAAAGGATTTTGATACCATTGCAATCAGATTTTTATATCCCGTTTCGTTTTTGCAAAGCAATATAAGATGATTGTATTGCTTATCAAGCATTTTATCCTTATCAAAGCGGGTGCGGGGCGCAACATAAACCTCACAGCCGATAATCGGCTTAATTCCTTCCTTTTTACATTCTTTATAAAAATCAACAGCCCCGTACATATTACCGTGGTCGGTAATGGCAAGGGACTGCATACCAAGCTCCTTTGCACGCTTAACAAGCCGAGAGATACGGCAGGCGCCGTCAAGCAGTGAAAACTCGGTATGTGTATGCAAATGAGTAAACATATTACTTTTTCATCCTTTACAAATTTTTTGATATTTCAAGAATTTTGTTGAGCCTGTGATTAACGCCTGACCTTGACAGCGAGCATATCGCTGCAAGCTCCGAAAGTGACGCCTCCGGATTATTTTTCCTAATTACGGCTACATCCCTTAAGTTCTTATCAAGAAAATCAAGACCTTTTGTTTTTTCTATTTTATCAATAGCCTCAATATGATTAAAGCTTGCTCTGACCGTGCGTTCAATATTGGCAGCCTCACAGTTGGCGGTACGGTTTGCTTTGTTGCGAAAATCCTTTACTATCTCAACATTCATCATTTCAAACATAGAATATGGCGCACCCATAATATAAAGGCAAGCCTCAATAGCCTGACTGCCTTTAAAATACACAATATTGTAGCCCTTGCGGTTTGAAAGTCCCGGTGACAGCTCAAGCTCCTCAAGAAGAGTCACAAGGCTTTTTGAAAGATTGAGATAAGGCACGGTAAATTCGAGGTGATAATCCTTTTTCGGGTCTGATATTGTGCCGCAGGCAAGAAACGCCCCTGCAAGAAATGCATTTCTGCACAGGTCACAGTCGAAATTTGTATGATTGATTTTTATGCTTCCTGCCTCGTTGTGACCGAACGCACCGAGTATTTTGGCGCAGGAGCTTTTGTCCTCAATAATTACCGAGCTGCTTCTGCCCTTAGGCGAGCGCCTTATATCGCACTTAACATTGCAGTATTTTTTAATAAGCTTCTTAAAAAGCTCGGCAACCTTTTGGTTTTCGGTCTGCATGCTTATGCTGAAAGCGGAAAAGCTTTTGCTGAATATACAAAGCCCGTAAAGCAACGCTTTTTCACAGCAGCCTTTTTCGTATTCAATTTTTAAAAGTTCACCTTTAACCTGACTTGAAAATGACATTGCCATACTACTATCTTCTGTCTATATCTCTGTGATTTGCAGAAACATTGTCCCATTTCTTTGAAAAATGCTCCTTCAAGGCCTCTGCAATAGCTACGCTTCTGTGATTGCCGCCGGTACATCCGATTGCAAAAACTATTTGGCTTTTACCCTCCTTGATATAAAGCGGATTTAAAAAGTCGAGCAAATCTATAAGCTTATTGAGCAGCTGCTTTGACTCGTCAAATGAAAAAACATAATCCCTGACATCTTTATCAAGGCCGGTTTTTGAACGAAGCTCCTCAACCCAGTAAGGATTAGGCAGACAGCGCACATCAATAACAAAATCCGCTTCCGCCGGAATACCGTGCTTAAAGCCGAATGACATACAGTGAATATTCATAACACCGCTGTCGTTACCGAGCAGAATTTGGGTAAGCCTTGTACGAAGCTTTTGCGAGTCAAGATCAGAGGTATCAATAACATGATCTGCACGCTCCCGTATCGGAGCAAGGATTTCCCTTTCATAATCTATTGCCTGTTGAAGGTTACCGCTGAACTTGTCGGCGAACGGATGCTTCCTTCGAGTCAGCTTATAACGCTTGAAAACCTCTTTATCATTAATATCAAGATAAACGATTTTCACAAAATAATTATACTGTTCGATTTCGCTTATACTGTCCAAAAGCTTTTGAAAAATATGGCTTGAGCGAACATCGGTAACAAGCGCTACCTTATCATAACCGCTTCCCTTTTCAAGCAAGCCTACAAATGTTGCCATAAGCTCGGGCGGCATATTATCAATACAGTAATAGCCTACATCCTCAAGAAAGCCCATTGCCGTTGATTTGCCTGCACCGCTTACACCTGTTAATACTACTAATTCCTTGTCCATATTTTACTCCGTAACTCTGATTTCCATTTCAAGTTTAACACCTGTTTTCTCAAAAACAGTATCACTGCATTTTCTGCAAAGCTCAAGAACATCGCTGCAGCTCGCGCCGCCTTTATTGATAACAAAGCCTGAATGTTTATCACTTACCTGTGCGCCGCCGACACTTGCCCCTTTAAGACCGCATTGCTGAATAAGAGCGCCGGCGAAATACCCTTCAGGTCTTTTGAAGGTTGAGCCTGCGGATGGGTATTCAAGCGGCTGCTTATCGCGCCGCCTGCTCATAAGCTCATCCATTTTTGCCTTAATATCGGCTTTTTCGCCTTTTTTAAGCTTAATGTATATGCCTGTTATTACACAGCCGTTGTCATAATATGCCGAATGCCTGTATGAAAGCCTGATATCACTGCCCTCAAGAAAGCCCTCATTACCGTTTTTGTCAATATGATCGCATCGGTAAAGAACATCTTTCAACTCTCCGCCGTAGGCGCCCGCATTCATAAAGGCACCGCCGCCGCAGGAACCCGGAATACCGTACGCAAACTCAAGACCTGTCAGGCTGTGTTCATAAGCAAAGCGGCAAAGCCTTATAAGCAGCGCGCCGGATTGCGCATAAACGGTTTCGTCATCGATTAGGCGAATGTCGGAAAAATGCTCGTCTAAAATCATAACGCAGGCATCAATACCTTTATCGCTCACAAGCATATTTGAGCCGTTGCCCATGGCTATAAGCCTTATGTTGTTTTTTGTACAGAATTTAACAAGCTGTGCAATATGCTCGCTGCTTTCGGGATAAACTATAATTGAAGCATTGCCGCCTATTTTAAAAGTTGTATGAGCGCTCATTGGCTCATCAAGCTGATATTCACAATTCAGTTTTTTGCATAACTCAATTAATTTGTTCAAGTAATATCACCGCTTTATTTAACCTTGCCGAGTATTGCCGCACCTATAACGCCTGCATCATTTCCAAGCTGTGCTTTAACTATCTTTGTCTGAAGCTTGCTGTATATGGAATATCTTTCAGCTTCAATATATTTGCGAAGCGGCTTTATAAGAGTTTCTCCCTCGTTGCAGATACCTCCGCCGACACATAGGATTTCAGGCTGAAGCGCATTAATAAGATTTATAAGACCGCAGGCTACATATTTTATGTAACGGTCAACAACTTTTATGCCTGAAATATCACCCTTGCGCATAGCATCAAACGCAGTCCTGCCCGATACCCTGCCCTCCTCGGCAGCAAGCTTGTGCATAACCGAATCAGGATTTTCTTCCATGGCTGCTTTTGTCTGATTAATAAGCGCGGTTGCTGATGCATACGCCTCCCAGCAGCCTTTTCTGCCGCAAGTACACTGTTCGCCGTCAACAACAATAACCATATGCCCGCATTCGCCGCCGGCACAGTTCACACCGTTAACGATTTTACCGTCAACTATAATACCGGAGCCTACGCCTGTTCCGAGGGTTACGGCAACAAAATCCTTAGCGCCGTTGCCGACGCCTGCATAAGCCTCGCCGAGAGCAGCGCAGTTTGCGTCATTTTCAATATAAACCTTTTCTACGCCCAGCCTGTCAATGAGCATTTGCCTTGCAGGCACATTATTAAATACAAGATTGTTTGCAAATTCAATAACTCCGTCGCCGTTTACCGTACCCGGTGTACCAAGACCGATTGAGGCGATATCAGCCATTGTCAGACCTGCTTTATCAACGGCTTCACGGCTGACTTTTGCAATATCGTCAAATATTTCTTCAGCACTCCTCGGACTGTTTGTCTTTGTTTTTGAAGCTGCAACAATTTCGTATTTATCATTAACCACTGCCGAAACAATATTTGTTCCGCCCAAATCAATACCTATAGTAAACATATAACTATCCCCCGTTATTTCTGCCAAATTTCAACTTCTTTATCTTCAGGCTCAATATTTTCCATACCGAGACTTTTCATAAGATCCTTTGCCGCGTTGTAGCCCATTTTCTTTTGCCGGTTGTTCATTGCGGCTGTTTCAACAATTACCGCAAGATTTCTGCCCGGTGTGATGGGGACCTTAATTGCAGGGACCTTAACATCAAGGATTTTTGCATATTCATTATCAAGCCCGAGCCTGTCGTATGCCTTTGTGGAATCCCAGGCTTCAAGCTGAATAACCATATCTATTTTTTCACTCGGCTTAACTGCTCCCATACCGAAAATACGCCTTGCATCAATAATCCCGATACCTCGAAGCTCAACAAAATGCCTGATATTGCTTGGGGAATTGCCCATTAAGGTTCTGTCGCTTATTTTTCTTATTTCAACCGCATCATCGGCAATAAGTCTGTGACCGCGCTTAATAAGCTCAATGGCGGCCTCGCTCTTTCCGGCGCCGCTTTCGCCCGTTATCAAAACACCTTCACCGTAAACCTCAACCAAAACGCCGTGCCTTGTAATCCTCGGTGCAAGCTCCTTATCAAGATATGCAATAAGTGCTGCAAGAAACGGCGAGGTTTCCTCCTTGGTTTTCAGGAGAGGTACCTCATGTTTTCGGCAAGCCTTCGTAAAATAATCCGGAATTTCCAATCCCCTTGTAACAACAGCGGCGGCAGGTTTAAGCCCCAGCCAGTAGCCGAGCGCTTTGTCGCGTTCCTCGTCGCTCATATTACGCAAAAATCCAAGCTCAGTCCAGCCGAGTATCTGTATTCTTAAAGGATCAAAATAATCAGTGTAGCCCGTTAAAACTATTCCAGGCCTGTTGATTTCGGCTGTTTTAATTAATATTTCACTTGCAGGCTTTGGCAGATACACAATGTCGAGATAATGATTGTTGATAATGCTTTCAAGCGATACCGAATAATCCTGACTCATACCTTCCCCTCCCGTAATATTGATATACATTGTTATTATAAGTTATTATTAATTCTTAATCAAGTCATTTTTCACTTTTATATCAACAAAAGATAAAATCGTCAGATTAATGTATTTACACAGAGTTATCTTTGTGGTATCATTAAATCGCAGTTAATATAAAATACAATGAGGCTTGTTTAATGGAAAGAAAAATAAAAGTCGGTATCGGCTCGGATGCCTTTCCGCCTACAACCGACGGTATCAGCAATGTTGCTCAAAACTATGCATATGAAATAAACAAAAAGCTCGGCGAAGCTGTAATAATAACTCCGAAAAACCCAAATCAGCTTGACTACAGGTATGACTATGAAATATTCAGATATAAAAGCTTGTGGCTGCCTTCAAAAGAGGGCTACAGCATCGGCTGTCCTTTCAAGGATGAGCTGCACCAAAAAATAATCGATATGAACTTTGATATTCTTCACTCTCATACTCCGCTTGCAACAAGCTATTATTTCAGGCGCGTAACTGAAAAAAAGCCTATTCCCGTTGTTCTTACATATCACACAAAATACGAATATGATATTGACAGGCGTGTGCCCACAAAATCCGTAAAGGATTTTGCGTATCGTTTTATTCTCAATAATATCAATGCCGCAGATGAAGTATGGGTTACGAGCGAAGGCACCGTTGATTCATTAAGAAAAATCGGCTACAAAGGCGATTATATTGTTATGCCAAACGGCTGTGATTTGCCTAAAGCAGATGTAAGCAAAAGCGATATTGCACTGATAAAGCGTAAGCACAGCATATCAAGCGAGGTCCCCGTTTTTCTGTACAGCGGAAGAATGATTTGGTATAAAAACATCAATCTTATTATAGAAGCCTGCACAATGCTGAAAAACAGCGGCAAAAAATTCAAACTCATTATGCTGGGCTTTGGCGCTGATGAAAATTCCATAAAGCATAAAATAAACAGAGCAGGTCTTAAAGATTATGTGATATGGACAGGCAAAATTCTTGATCGCCATGAAATGCAGGGCTACTATGGTGTGGCGGATATTTTACTGTTTCCGTCTGTTTTTGATACAAACGGTCTGGTAGTAAGAGAAGCTGCCGCCTGTGCAACACCGAGTCTTTTAATAAGAAACAGCTGTGCCGCCGAAGGTATAACCGACGGCAATACAGGATTTTTATGTATGGAAAGCGCACACTCAATAGCTTCAGCTTTATCCGTAATAATGGATAACAGACCTCTGCTTAAATCCGTAGGCAAGCGGGCACAGAGCGATATTTACATCAGCTGGGAGGACGCCGTAAAAAAAGCATTTGACAGATATCAGGCGGTTATTGAAAACTTTAAAAGAAAAAATAATTAACCGATGAGCTTGTCAAGCTTACGAAAAAATATAACTAAACGAAAGATGCCCCCGCCTCTATAGGCGGCGGGGTTTGTTATGCTTTGCTCGGATTTACATAATCTGCTTGACTTTTATGTATATAATAAATGCCATGAAGAAAGAGGCAAAGCAAGTATCAAAATTTTAACCTTTTACATAGAATGAAACATAATTAAGGAGTTGAAACTATGTTTAACTATGTAAAAAAATTACAATATCCCATTAATATAAAAAATCCCGACCCTAAGGCAGCAGCAATAATAATATCACAATACGGTGGTCCTGACGGTGAGCTTGGAGCAAGCCTGCGTTATTTGAGCCAGCGCTATTCAATGCCATACCCCGAATTAAAAGGCTTACTGACTGATATAGGTGTGGAAGAGCTTGGGCATCTTGAGATGATTGCTACCATAGTTCATCAGCTGACAAAGAATCTTACAGAAAAGCAAATTGAGGATAATCCCACTTTTGCATCATACTTTGTTGACCACACAACAGGCGTTTATCCGACTGCTGCGAGCGGTTTCCCCTGGAGCGCGGCATCAATAGGAGTAAAAGGCGACACTATTGCTGACCTGAATGAGGATTTAGCCGCCGAACAAAAAGCACGGGTAACATATGATAATATTCTGCGTCTTGTTGATGACCCTGATATTATTGAGCCAATAAAATTTTTACGGGAGCGCGAAATAGTACACTACCAACGCTTCGGTGAAGGCTTGAGGATTGTTACCGACAAGCTTGACAGCAAGAATTACTATATGACAAATCCGAGCTTTGACAACTGATTTATACAGCAAAGGCGGCTGCATTTGTTTTTAATACAGGAAATTTGTAATCAATCAGCTTGGCAGCAGCATCTGCCGCCGGGTACAGCCTGCTTGCCGAGAAGCAGTTCAATGTGGCCGCCGAAATAATCGAAGCTGCCGAGCACCTTGTAGCCGAGCTTTTCATAAAAATCATTTGCTGTATTTTCAGCTTCGGTTGAAAGCATAAGATTAAAACAGCCCCGCTCTGCCATTTCAAATTCCCAGAATTTCATAAGCCCGGTACCGAGGCTTTGCCTTTGATATTTTTCGCACACATAAAGTCTGTTCACGAAAGGTATTTTTTCCATAAAAAAGCTATACTGAAGCCAACCTGCAAGCTCGTCATTGATAAAAGCAAAAATGACCTGTTCTCTTTTAACCCAGCTGTTCCATTTTTGCTCATTAATTGAGGAGTCAATTTTCAGAACAAGCTCATAGTCATATGGCTTTGCATATCTGATTTGTATCACGGTATCCCTCCTTAAATTAATTAAATCAAGAGCGACGCCCAAACATCAACAACTGTCAAGGGCGCAGACCTTTTAAGCGGGGAACGCGCTTTATGATGAAAGAAAAAACAAACTTCTCCGCCTCTATAAGCGCCGGCGTTTAAATATTACAGCGTATCAAAACAAACGGCATCAAAACATAATTAAGATGCCGTTTCGGTAATATTGTTTAAAGCTGCCGGCAGCGGTTATCAGAGCAGTTTTTCAAGTCCGTCGGTCGAATATTCCCCACCCTCACGCTTTGCGCTTAGCGCCGACATCATTTTTGAAACATTCTTTCTCGTCATAGGATAGAAAAACAGCATTATTACGGCAAGAGCAATAAACGCCGCAGGTATTACAGTTGAAATATTTTCCATACCGCCGATAATATGAGCATCGGTTATACGAACGATTGAATCCTCCTGACCGGCAATATCGTTTGCCGAATCGTAGCCGTATGCCGAAAGAAGCTGACCTGCCATAAGAATACCGAATGCAGAGCCGAATTTCTGTGTAAGCTGAGGAAGAGCCGTTATTATTGACTCTCTTCTGTGACCTGTTTTAAGCTCATCAAGCTCAACAAGGTCATAGCCCATTGAATAGAAGAAGGTCCAGAAGGTACCTGCGCCTATACCGAGAAGAGCCGCGCAGACAACAGTCATAATTTTAAAGCCGCCGATTTCGGCGTCAAGACCGACTATTTTGGCAATAACCTCACCGATTACCGCGATTGTAAGGAAAATAAGGCATGCTGTTCTGCGGTCGGTTTTTTCGGCGACCTTTTCAACGACCGGCACAACCACGCCCATAGAAACAACCATTGTTATTATAACATAAACAATGCCTGACGAATAGCTCATTCCTATGCAGTCAACAACCATATATGTAAGGTTTGACTGTATCATTGAAGAACCTGTCAAAAAGAAAAATACAAATAAGAAGAAAAACTTTGACGGCTTCATTTTAAGAATTTCACCAAAGGTTTTAAAGGTTGCTTTCAAATTGCTTTTTTCAGACGGTCCTACCTTTTTAGGCTCATAAACACCGTTAAGCGACTTGACGCATACAAATCCGAAAATGACGGCAAGCACACTTACAAGCGCTGCAATCACGGCGTACCTATTGCTTGAAAATCTTTCGCCGAGAAGTATCGCAACCGTGGGCACAAGAGCAGGAAGAATATTGCCAAGCCCTACTGCGCCGGCATTAAGCAGCGACGAGAGCGAACGAATCTGTGTTCTCTCATCATAATCCTCCGTAAGCTCCGCAACAACAGCATAATAAGGTATTGTGTACATCGTATAAAACACCCATATAAGCATTGAAAGCACCGTATAAAGAATAATCTTCGCCGTCTGACTTGTAAAGCCGGCGCCGATAGATGTCCACGAAGCAATAAAAATTACCGCCAGCGGAAGAATTGACATTTTCATAACCCTGCGCTTATCAACGCCTGCACGGTCTGTATAGCTGCCTATCATAGGGTCTGTTATCGCGTCCCACGCGATTGATATAAATATTACAATCGATGCGAAGCTCGGCTTAATCTTAACAATCTCAATGAGAAATGTCAGATAATATGTATAAAACATATTGTAAAGCAGCGACTCGGTAAAAATACCGAAAGCATAGCCAAGCTTCTTTTTCTTTGTCAATGATGATTTTTGCATAATTTCCATAGCCTTTCCGGCTGCAAACAGTTTATTAAAAATCCTATTCGCCTTATTGCAGCCGAACAAGGCGTATAATGGAAATTTAACCATCTCAAAATTATGCCGCAGGCAAATTTTGAGGGCAATATAATCGGATTAGTGTGATTTTTCACACTAATCACCATAGCCTTTCCGGCTGCAAACAGTTTATTAAAAATCACCTATTCGCCTTATTGCAGCCTGACAAGGCGTATCCGGTAATTATTTTATTGAAGCAACAAATCTTTTTGTTATTTCCATAGGTCTTGTAATAGCCGTACCTACAACCGCCGAATGAACTCCTGTATCTATTGCGCGCTTTAAATCCTCCGGCGTCCATATTCCGCCTTCGGCAATAACAGGCACATCAAGCTCTTTCACATAACGGCTCATCAGCGTAAAATCAGGCAGCGATGTGCCCTTTGTATATGGTGTATAACCCGACATTGTTGTACCTACAATATCAAAGCCCAGCTTGACTGCTTTTTTACCCTCCTCAAAGCAGGAGGTATCCGCCATAAAAAGCCGGTCGGGGTATTTTTCCCTTACGGCGCCGAAAAATTCCTCAAGACTTACTTTGCCCGGATGAAGCCTGTCAGTTGCATCAATTGCAATAATTTCAGGGTCAATGCTCATAAGCTCATCAACCTCTTTCATGGTAGGGGTAATATAAACATCACTGTCTTCATACTCCCTTTTAATTATTGCAATAACAGGCAAATTAACCCTTTCCTTAATCGCTTTAATATCAGAAACCGTATTTGCCCTTATGCCCACGGCTCCTCCGAGATATGCGGCCCATGCCATTTTGGACATAATGTAACTGTCGCAAAGCGGCTCCGTTTCAAGGGCCTGACAGGATACGATAAGCCCGCCCTTGATTTTTTCCAGAATTTCTTTTTTATTCATTTTGCTCTCCGATTTAATAACATTAATTAATCTATATTGATTATAATATTTATTTGTGATAAAATCAATACAGAGGTGATTATTTTGGACTTAAATAAATTCAGAGGCGTTTTTTGCGCACTAAACGCAATCTATGACAGCAATGATAATATTGATACGGAAAAAATGAAACAGCTTGTTGCAGTATATAAGGAGCGTGGTGTAAAGGGTGTTTATGCCTGCGGCTCAACAGGGGAAGGATTTTTGCTGTCATCGGAAGAAAGGATGGCTGTTGCCGCTGCGGTTAAGGAGGCTGCCGGTGACAATTTTACAGTAATAATTCACATAGGCTGCGCATCTACAAAGGAAAGCATAAGGCTTGCAAGGCATGCCGAAGCAATCGGCGCCGACGCAGTAAGCGCTGTGCCCGGCGTTTATTATCATTTGTCTGAGGAAAGCGTCAAAATGCACTGGCAGGCTATTGTTGATTCAACCGAATTGCCGTTTATAATTTACAATATTCCAAGTCTTACGGGATTTAATCTTTCTGACAGGCTTTTAGGCGAGCTTGCCGAAAATAAAAAAATTATAGGTGTTAAAAATTCCGCAGAGCCCGTATATCTTATGGAGAGATACAGAAAAGCAGCCGGGGATAATTTTATAATTTTTAACGGCTCTGACGAGCAATTTCTCGCCGGGAGATTAATGGGAGCCGACGCAGGCATAGGCGGTACATACGGCTGTATGCCGGAGCTTTATACCGAGATTGACAGACTGATAAACGAAAACGAAATCGAAAAAGCCGCTTCTTTGCAGAAAAAAATTAACGAATGTATATTTGCACTGCTTTCCTGTCCGTCGCTTTACGGTGCTGCAAAACAGGTTATGACTATCAGATACGGCATTGACTGCGGTCAGCCGAGAAGCCCGTTTTTACCTGTGTCATACGATGAAGCAAAGCCGATTGCGGATTTGATTGATAAATATGTAAACGAGATAAAATAATAAAATTCCCCGAACATCTGATATGCGCCTCCAAAAGTGTCTAACCTTTGGGCTTCGCTTCATTTGTTCAGGGGATTTTTATTATTCAAACCAAATCGGATTTGTAAATGCCCACATAAATTCGGGCACATCGCCGCTGCTGCGGACGAATTTACTTTCAACTGCCGAATATATTTTTTTAACAACAGGTGTAAATTTATATGTAATTTCAGCGCGCACAAAGCCTTTATCCTCAACATCAATTGAGGTCATATAGAGCTTTGTGTTCTTTTTTACCGTGTTTTCAAATATAAGCTTTTCATTGTTATATAACTTCAAAGTGTGACCAAGCTTCATATCGGTTACTGTTACCTCAAGCTTCTGATTATCCGAAAGCTTAGCGGTATCGCCGATTTCAGCATCGCCGTATTTAAGGTAAATCATTGAACTGTCGGGATTATTTGTAATAACGCTCCGACCCTCAGCCATTGCGTCAAGAATATCCTTTTCGGTATTGCCGTTTGCGTGAACTATCGTAGCGGGCATTGCAAGGAGAGGTATTTTTGCTACATCCTTATGATAATCCGAACCGCCGACTGCGCCTATGCGGTTGCCTTTTAACAGCTGACTGACCCACCAGTCGCGGTTTTTCATATTGTCGCTGTGCTGAATCGTGTTCCACACCTCAACGCAGTCGAAAGGATAATTCTCAAGCTCAAGGCGAAACGGACAGTTTGAACAAAACGGATGATTTGCACAAACAACCGCCCCTTCTTTTTTGCAGGCGGAGATTAATCTTTCATAATCCTCCGCGCTGTTCATTTCATAAGGCGGTTCAAACGGAACCCTTTTTCCCCACACATTGACATGACCCAACTCATCCGTAAGCTCCTGACCTTGAATCACAAGCATATCTCCGTCATAATAGCTGCAATCAACAGAATTGACATTATGATCTGTTATAATCATAAAATCAAGACCTTTTTGCTTACACATATCAACAAGCTGACCTTTGGTCCAGTAGCCGTCCCAGCTGTTGTTTGTATGAAGGTGTGTGTCGCCCTTATACCATTTTCTTCCCATACTCAACCTCATTATTTAATAATAACCGTTGCAATGCTTTTAGGAGTTATTATTATTTTATCGCCTGTTTCAGCTTCGCAAAGCTGTTTCTCCTGATTTGATATTATCATTTTTATACTGCTTGTGTCAATATCGGTTTCAATAACTCTTTTCATATTTGAGTTATTTACACAAACAAGAGCATATCCGCTGTCAGTAAGCTTAAACGCAAACACAGATAATCCCCTGCTTTCGGAGTAATTAATGTCGAGGCTGATGCTGCCGACAGGTATAAATTTTGAAAAATGGGCCATTGCATAGTAACGCATTGAAATATAATATTCGGAAAAATCATCCCTTGCCGTTACAAACGCATCGCTGTAGCATTTGCCGTTATGCTCTGCACGCTCCCACTGATTAACACAAACCCATGCGCTCCAGCTGTCAACGCCGGTATAAATAAGGTCCTCACCGATTACTCTTGCAGTTATAAGAGCGCCGTCTATTGACTTTGTATCGCTTCTGCACGGCAGCTCACACCACTCGCTCATATCGAAGCGTGATGTTTTTATATTGCTTTTTGCCCATTTGCCGAAATCGATTTTGCTTTGCAAATCATCATCAGAGCCATAGGAATGATAGCAAAAGCAGCCGAGATATTTCATAATAAGAGGGTCGCTTGAAAGCACATTGTAATATTGCTTCGTCGTATCGCTTATATTCCCGCTTTCGGGGCCGTAAAGCATAAGCGCGGAGTTTCTTTTTTCAAGCTCATTTGCCACTGCGTGAAAACAAGCCTTTACCTCCTCGACCTCATAATGGCAGCCCTCCTGCCAAACACGGCTGCCGCCCCATTTCCACTGAGGCTCATTGACGGGGCTTATGTATTTAACGGGATAACCCTCCTCGATAAAATGATGAGCTATGTCAACTATATATTTTGCAAAGGCTGAGTATTTATCCCTTGCGAGATTTGAAAAATATTCCGTAAAGCCGCCGCTCGTCTGACCGGTGAGCGTATGCGTAAAATGCGGTGAATTGACAAAGAATATAAGCGTATCAACATTACCCTTTTCAAGGGCTTTTTTCATAAATCCTACAGCATATTTATCACGGCTCCAATCATATGAGCCGTCCTTGTTCATAAAGGACTGTGCCGTGCGCCAGGGGTTATCCGTTCGCAGATTATCCTTTTCGTAGCCGCCGCCGACATTATATCGGTATATGTTCATTTTAAGACCGGAACCGCCGTAAAAAAGCTCGGCTAAATAATCCGCGGCCTTTTCATCCTTAAGCTGCTGACTCCACCAGCAGGCAGATGCTCCGAAGCCTTTAATTGCTTTAATGTGCTTTGCGTTAATAAGTGATATTTTCATATCCTAACCTCTTATCATTTTTTCAAGGCGTTCGTTATCCTGCGAAAAATGGCGCTGACTTATAAGAACAACCAGCTCATCACCCTCCTTGACGATTGTGCTGCCCTTAGGCGTTACCGATACGCCGTCGCGTTCAATGCTCACAACAAGGCAATGTCTGCCCCAGTCGATATCCATAATATTTTTCCTTGAAAGCGGACTGCCGACGGGGACTATATATGATTTAAGCACCTTTTCATCGTCAATGCTGAAATCATGTCTGACAGCATTTGAATTGACAATTCTGTCAAGCGACGCCTCGTAAAACGGACTGACGCCGATGAGATTTGCAACGGCAAAGCTTATCAGGCTTACTGTTGCTATGGGCAGAATATTATTCATATTCCCGGTAAGCTCATATACAAGAACGATGCTCGTAATCGGCGCCCTGACAATTGACGCAAAAAATCCCGCCATTCCGAGAACAACAAATTCCTCATAAAATTCGCTGCCGAGATTAAGTGCATTTACGGATACATCGCCGAAAATTGCACCGATATATGTACCGAGAATACATAGCGGATAAAGTGTTCCGCCCGGCGCGCCGCACGCAAAGCTTATAACACCGAACAAAAACTTTGCCGTTAAAAGGATTATCATTGCAAAGAGCGTCGGATGCTGTGACAGAAGAAGCTCAGCCATTTTGTGACCGCCGCAAAGCACCTGGGGTATAAACAAGCCCACAGCACCGCTTATTATAAATACAATGGGAAGCTTGATATAATTCGGAAGCGTTTTGATTTTTTTATAAACATCCTGTGCTTTGAGCATAACAAGATTATATAAAACGCCGCAAACGCCCAAAACCGCACCGAGTATTATAAGCAGCCAGTAATATCTTAAAGGGAAATTGACAGTATCATAATTAAAGGTTGTGCTCTGACCGAAAAAAAGCTTTGATACAAAATCTGCCGTAATCGTAGCAACAATACCCATACAAAGTATGCTTTTATCAAAGGTTCTGTGAATTTCCTCAAGAACAAAAATAATACCCGCAAGCGGTGCGTTAAAGGCTGCCGCCATACCTGCGCCCGCACCGCAGCTTATCATACGCAGTTCGGTTGTTTTGTCGGCCTTTGTAAGCCTTGCCACACCCTTTGCCGCCATACCGCCGAGCTGAACGCTCGGTCCTTCCCTGCCAAGCGAAAGACCGCCGAACACAGAAGCTGTACCGCCTATGAATTTGCCGAGCAGTATTTTCCACCATTCAGGGTCAAAATGCCCCTTGATTTCGCCGTTTATCTGCGGTATGCCGGAGCCGGCGACCATCGGCTCCCACTTATTTATAAGAGAAACGAGAACGCCTATACAGGCAAGAATAACAAACCAAAATGCCGTTTTTACCGGACTTTCCTTAACAAAAGCCAAAACATCATAGAGCCTTTCTTCGGAAAAGGAAATGAGATATCTGTATAAAACCGATATAAGACCCGCAAACAGCCCGACCTCAAGCCCTCTTACTATCAGATAGAAGCTTTCCTTTCTGCCGTATTCAATTTTCCTTACCGTTGATTTTACTTTGTCTTTCATAATCCTGTACCGTTAAAAAATAATCTGATTTATTATAACATATTATTTTAATAAGGTATAGAAAAATTTTTAAATCAGAGCAGCGCTCCGGCAAGCTCGCTTGAAATGGGGCCTGCGAACGATTGCAACCTACGCAGGGAGCGTTAGCTCCTCAGGGTTTCAGTGGGAGATTATCACTCCCACTGAAATTCTGAAATGGACCCCGCCGCCTAAGAGGCGGGGGACATCGGCGAATAGGTTATAAATGCCCGGCGCACAAATTTCAATCAGTTGATTTCCTGCTTTAATGCTTCAACAATATTGCCGCATTTAAGCTTTTTGAGGGAATAAAGCATAGTCATTCCGATTATTATAAATACAACCGCGATAACCGTCAGATATATTTTCAGATCCAAAATAAACGGAATTACCGTTGATGACATTATTTTATTAAGTCCGATGCTTACCGCCACGCTTACGGGTATGCCGATGCTTACCGCTCTTATTGCGTAAAATACACTTTCAAGGCTTATCATTTTTCTGAAGCCTTTAGGAGTTGTGCCTACGGATCTAAGCATTGCAAACTCCTTACGGCGAAGCAGTATATTGGTAGATATAGTATTTATGATATTTGCAATGGTAATTAATGTAATCAAAGCAACGAAGCCGTAAACAAATACCTGAATTACAAACATGACAGTATTCATTATCTGAAGCATATCAACATAATCCTGCACATAAGTACTTGTGTATCCGTCTTCAAGGATTTCCGAAACCTTTTCATACACCTCTTTATGTCTGTCAGTCTCAATTCCTATCAGTATATCCTTGCCCGAATCCTCAACATCGCCGCGATATACATCAAAATACCGGCTTTCGGGAATATACATCGCAAGACAATTTTTCGGGGAAAGACTGCAAATATAGTTATCCTTATCATAGCTTACAAGTCCCGCTATTTCAAAATCAAAGCTGTCGCCGTTTATTCCAAATCCGTCTTCACTTTGTAAATGCTGACCTGTAATTTTATCATTATAAACTGCTTTCCCGCCGCCCTCGTGAGTGATATCATTAAGCATAACGCCCTTGAGTGTGTCACCGTAAAAATCCTTGTAATCAATACCGTTATTTTCACAAAGCTTATTAAAAGCTTCATCATCAATTATATTTATATAAAATATTACAGCATCGTTAAACAGCTTTTTGTAAGCTGAGGTGAGATATTCTTCATCTTCTATATTTTTCTTGAGCGCGTTATATCCTTTGCCGCAATAATAGAAATGATTGTTTATTGTATAGTAATCATTAATGTCTGAAAGCTTATCAAGCTCCTTTTCAAGCTTTTCCTTCTCGCTGTAGGCTGCCATAGCCGTCACCTGATAGGGCACCTGCGTTTCCATATCATAAGCCTGTGTAAACATAGAGCAGAAGTAATTACAGCTTAAAAAGAGGATGATTGACAGGGCGATTGAGCCTGTGATGATATGTGATTTTCTGCCGTTTCTCTTTAAATTCTTATATGCAAGCTCACCGGCGCCGCCGAATATTTTACGGATAATTTTCGGGGATTTCAGATTTTTCGCCTTGAGCTTTACCTCCTTATTCTGCCTGATTGCATCAATAGGGGTGATTTTTGACGCCTTTCTTGACGGAATAAAGCAGGAAATGAAGATTATAAATGCACTTACTAAAACAATTCCCGTTACAGCCCAGATCGGAACGACGGTTTCCATCTGCATATTGCTGTCTGAAACACCTAACATACCAGTTGAAATAATTTTATTTCCGACCGCCTTTAAGGTTACTCCGATACCGATAATACCTGCTGCTATACCAACGGGAATACCTATACAGCCGAGGATAACACCCTCATAATATACGGACTTTTTCTTTTGCTTTCTTGTTGCGCCCACTGAGGCAAGCATACCGAGATATCTTACTCGCTGTGAAAGCGACATACCGAAGGCATTATAAATTAATGCTACCGAGGCAATTATAATCAAAGCAAGTATAACCGCAACCATAGGAATAAGGGAGGCTGTTGTACTGTTCTCATCAACAGCAAATACAGTATCCAGGTAATCATTATTAATTTTGTACTCATCAATTTTATTTGTTTTAATAATATCTTCTATTTCATTACGGGATTTGTAATTCAAATTCTTAAGCTTTATTGAGGCATTGACTGTTTTTGATTTTTCTTCATCACTTATTCCTCTGAAAACGGATACAAATCTTGTTGCGGTATTATCGTGCAAAATTGCCGTAATGGTATAATCCTTATATTCGTTTGATGAAAATTTTTCATCGGGATAATGATAATCACCGGTTACAGTCATATCATTTTCGTTTTCAATGATATATCTGCGTCCTTCGGCAAATTTTATTTTATCTCCAACCGTAAGGGAAAGTCCGTTATCGTCAAGAAGGCTTTGCTCCACTGCTATCTCATTTTCATTTTCGGGAAGTGTGCCGTCATAATCTGATGTGAGCATCTGCCTGAAATATGTTTCGTCTCCGATGAGGATTTCACCGGTGCCGAGCTTGTTGTTTTTCCCGTTTTCAAGCTTAAAGGAGGAGGCATCAGGTTCAATATAAATTCCCACCTCGGAAATTCTGCTGTCCTTTTCAACCTTCTCAAGCTGTTGCTGTGAAATATTATTAAACCGCGCGTGATAATCGCCTCCACTTAAAACCGTTATCTCACCGAACAGATTCAGAAATGACGCAAAAGCCGTAAACACGGCGGTAATCATTGCAACAGACACACATATACCGAGTACGGTTACAACGGTTCGTTGCTTATTTTCTTTCAAATGGCGAAGTGTCAGCTTGTTGATAATGTTCAACTTCTCCTCACCTCATCCCTTATTATTTTTCCGTCCTCGACTGCAATAACTCTGTCGGCTGACAAAGCTATTTTTTCATCATGAGTAATAATTATCACGGTCTGATTGTTCTCTCTGTTGAACCTTCGCAGCAGTGAAATAATTTCCCTGCTGTTACGGCTGTCAAGATTGCCTGTCGGCTCATCGGCAAGCACAAGGGCAGGATTGTTTATAAGCGCTCTGCCGATTGATACCCTTTGCTGCTGACCGCCTGAAAGCTGACTTGGCAGATGCCTGAGCCTTTCGTTTAAGCCGAGCCTTTCAACAAGCTGTGAAATCTGCCTTGAATCAGGCTTTCTTCCGTCGAGCAAAAGCGGCAGCAGCATATTTTCCTCAACCGTTAAAATGGGTATAAGATTATAAAACTGATAAATAAGACCTATCTGCCTTCGCCTGAAAACGGCAAGCGCAGTTTCGTCAAGCGATGAAATATCAACGCCGTTAATAATGACCTTACCGCTTGTTGCCGTATCTACTCCGCCGAGTATGTGCAAAAGAGTTGATTTGCCGGAACCACTGGCTCCGATAACGGCAATGAACTCTCCCTGCTCAACGCTGAAGGACACATCATCAAGCGCCCGGACAAGGGTATCTCCCCTGCCGTAGGTTTTGCATAAATTTTTCACTTCAAGAATTTTCATTTTGATTATCTCCTTTCAGCGTTATAATACAACGGCACAATTACTTTTCAGTGACAATAAAATTTCAATTTTGTCACACAAGCCGTCTTGTGCAAATCCTGCTGTCTGCTTACGGCGGCCGCCACTATTCAAGAGGGGCAAATCGGTCAATTCATATTATTGCTTTGTAAAATTTAATTATAAAATCCGTACCGCCGTTAAGCGAGCTTTTCGCCTCAATAGTTGCATTTTGCTTTTCAAAAACCGATTTAGCAAGCGCAAGCCCTATGCCCACACTGTCACTTGATGAATTTTTGCCGTGATAAAACCTTTCAAAAATATGAGGCAAATCCTCATCTGATATTCCCGAGCCGTTATCGCTAATCACAAGCCTGTCGTAAATATTGGTACATTGTGAGCTTACTGTTATTGCACCGCCTGCCTCAATATGCTCGGTACAGTTTTTAATAATATTTGAGATTGCCTCAACGCACCAGTTAAAATCGCCCTTCAGTGTAAAATCAGACATATTGTTATTAAACGAAATGTTCCTTAAATCCAGCATAATCATAAACGGCTTTACGCTTTCATTGACTGCATCAAGCGCTGAAAAATCCTCACTTTTAAAATCTATGACATCAGCATCAAGCCTTGACAGCTTTAAAAGATTTTTTATCAGCCACTGCATTTTGTTAAGTCTGCCCTCCAGAACAGAAGCAAACTCATTAATTTTTTCGGCATCGCTTTCCGTCTTGATTAAATCAGTCATAACAAACATTGAGGTAAGCGGTGTTTTAAGCTGATGCGATATATCGGCAAGTGAGCGCGAAAGCAAAATTTTATCATTTTTAAGCTCCTCGTTTTGGGATTTGAGTATGGTTATAACCTTATAAATGTTATTGTTGAGTATTGACAGCTCGCCCTCCGAATTGTCGGCAACATTCAAATCGAATCTGCCTGAACAGACAAGCGAAAGATAATCATTGAGGTCGCTTATTTTTTTATATCTTTTTTGTGTATAAGCAAAAAATACGGCTGTTGACACAGCACCTGCCAAAGCGCTTACAGCCGCGCAAACGGGGCTTAGCAGCAGGCATATCAGGCTGCCCGATAATGTAATTGAAATGCCGATAAGCATTATCATTTTTAAATCCCTGTTAATCATTTTCAATAACATAGCCGAGTCCGCGAACTGTTTTAATATACGCGGGCTTATTAGGCTCCTCCTCAATTTTATTTCGCAGTCTTTTAATATAGACCGTCAGCGTGTTATCCTCAACAAAATCGCCGTCAATATCCCATATACTCTCTAAAAGCCGATTTCGTGACATCACAATTCCTCTGTTATTAATCAATGTGAGCAAAAGCCTGTATTCCATTGCAGTCAGCACTATTTCGTCATCATTTTTATATACCTTTGCTTCGTTTGTATTGACAGTAAGATTTTTTATTTTAACAATTCCGTCACCGGTTTCCCTGCTGTATCGGCGAAGAACGCTTTTTACCCTGACCAAAAGCTCCTTCAGACGAAACGGCTTTGAAATGTAATCATCTGCCCCAAGCTCAAAGCCCATAACAACATTAACCTCATCATCAAACGCAGTTAAAAATATAACAGGCAAATCTCCCTGCTCCTTTATTTTTCTGCAAACATCATAGCCGCTGCCGTCAGGCAGAGTGAGGTCAAGTATATAAAGAGAAAACACCTCTTTTTTAATCGCTGACAGAGCTTCACTTACGCTTGATTTTCGACTTACCGAATAGCCCTCCCTTTCAAGCGAATAGCAAAGACCCATAGCGATTGCCTCGTCATCCTCTAAAAGAAAAATTTTCACACTACCACCCCAAGTTGATTTTATCATATATGCAGTGCCTGTTCCATTACAATATTGTCACAAAAAAACACCCTGCCCTTTTGGACAGGATGCCTGAACATTTTATCGCTTTCATTCAACACCGCTTAGCTGTTTCCAGTGGATTTTGCAGTAGCGCTTGCCGTCTATTGCAGGGTATTTGTCATCCTCAAGTCGGGCTGCATTATAGCAATCGTATTCCTCATTATAAGCGCACCTTACGGTATCCTCTCCGCCCTCTGAAATTGACGGAATAAAGGCATAAAGGAAAATACCGAGAGCTGCTATGCATATAACAGCGCCTGCAAGTCTGTTGTTTGTTTTTTCCGTAAGCTTTTTAAAGAGCTTTGCAGCATCAATTTTTTCATCAAGCTTTGTTTTTGTAAACAAAAGCATAACAAGCTTCATAAGATAATAACCTATAATTGCTGCAACAAGACCTACAATTATACCGCCGAGAACATCGCTTGCATAATGGACCATAAGATAAATCCTGCTGCCGGCAGTACATATTGCTATTGCGGGAAACAGCCAGGCAATTTTCTTTTTGTCGCTTCTGAAGCAAAGGAAAAGTGCAGCTGCCATCTCCGTTGCAGCGGTTGTATGACCTGACGGGAATGAATAATCGCCCTCGGAAAGAGCACCCGCACCGATATACCAAGCCCAGTAATCGGCATTGCCCTGAAGGGTATTATAAGGTCTGATACGAAGAGCCATGGGCTTAACAACAACATTTGTAACGATTGTTCCGACGGCAACGGCAAATATTAAAGCAAAACCGTATTTTCTTGTTTTTTTGAAAAAGCAAAGCACAATGCCGAAAATAACCACAGGTATTGTAAATGCCTCATCGCCGAAGGTTGTGAAAAATTTTGCAGCATATGTAAGAAAAGTATTTTGCATTGAACCGAAAAATCGGAATACTCCCATATCAAAGCCGTAAAAAATTTTGTCAATACTTTCCCCAAGGGTTAAAAGTACAGGATACATAAAATTACCTCCATTCAATACTGTTAATATAGTATCAAATAAATCATAAATTTTCAATAGAAATGTTAAATCAATGTTAAATATATTTTTTCAAAAAAAATTTATTTGTTAATAATGCCGTAAAAAATATATGATAGTATTGTGCTAATCTCATAAAAAAGGAAATGCTATGATAACTAATCCATACAAGGTTTTAGGTGTGCCCGACGGTGCAAGCGAGGAAGAATGTACAAGGGCATACAAAAGGCTTGCTAAAAAATATCATCCCGACTTAAACCCCGATGATAAAGAGGCTGAAAGAAAAATGGCTGAAATCAATGCAGCCTATGACCAAATAAAAAACGGCACCGCCGCGTCATATTCACAAAATTATTACGGCCGCGGCAGTTATAATACAGATAGTCGCAGCTCATCTTCCGCGCCTGATTATCTTTCATCCGCCGCACAGTTTATACGCACGCGTCAGTATGCTCAGGCAATCAATCTGCTAAACGAAATTGAAAACAGAGACGCAAGGTGGTACTACCTCTCGGCTCTTGCAAATATGGGAGCAGGCAACCGCAGCACTGCTCAGGACCACATCAGAACAGCATACGCAAAGGAGCCTGATAATCCGACCTACCAAAGAGCATATCAAAATATAATGAATGGTGTTAATCCCATGGAAAATAATCCGTTTTCATCATTCTTTGATTTTGAAAACAGCTATGAGCCGACAGGCAGAGGAAGCTATGCTCATAGGCGCCAAAGCCGAGGCTGCGTCAGCAGGATAATAAGGATTATACTGATTATGGCTGTTATAAGGATAATATTTTCAATGTTATATAATATCGCATACCGAAACGATATGCAAAGAAATTATTATCAGCAATATAACGGCAGTCAATATTCACAGCAGTATGATAATGACGAATATTTAAATCGGAGCAGCGCTCCATCAAGCTCGCTTGAAATGGGGCCTGCGAAC
>CAZYDW010000008.1:0-54639 GCA_964646445.1 uncultured Bacteroides sp. | reverse complement strand
TTTTTTCAAGCTCCTCAAGTGAAGCAAACGGAATAAAATATGAGCGAGGACGCATAAGATTTTCGCTGAACTTATCAAAATTTTTGTAGTTATCGGTTTTAAGATTATATTTCATAAATTAATCCCTACTAATAAAGAGCGAACTGAAGAAATATCAATTCGCCCTTTTTTTATGTATTATGCCATAAAGGTGCGTATAACTGCTTCGCAGTCCTTTGCATCCATAATCTTAGGTACAGGATAAAGCGGATTGCCTTCCTTGAGCGCACGGCTTACAAGAAGCGGAATATCCTTTTCCTGAATGAAATCAAACTTTTCGGGAATATTCATATTCTTGTTAAGAGTTCTGATTGCATCAATAAAAGCTTTGCCCTTGCCGGCTGTATCAAGACCTTTGCCTATACCTACAATGTCAGCAAGCTTTGCAAGCTGAGGATATGCAGCGTCAGCATAATAGTCAAGGACATACGGCAGAATAACCGCATTCGCAAGACCGTGCGGTGTACCGTAAAGACCGCCGAGGTTATGAGCAATAGCGTGAACATAGCCAACATATGCGTGGGTAAATGCACGACCTGCAAGATATGAGCCCTTGAGCATATTGCCGCGGGCTTCCAAATCCTTGCCGTTATTATATGCCTTTTCAATATTTGCAAAGATAAGCTTTGCAGCTTCCTCCGCCTCCCTGATGGTATCCTTGGTATTGCTCTTGCCGATATAAGCCTCAACTGCATGAGTGAGCGCGTCCATACCCGTTGTTGATGTGATATGGGGCGGAAGACCGACTGTAAGCTCAGGGTCAAGCACTGCATATTTAGGACGAAGGCATGTATCGTTAATGGCATTTTTTTCATGAGTTTCAGGGTCGGTAACAACTGCCGCAACTGTGGTTTCAGAGCCGGTGCCTGCGGTTGTAGGCACTGCAAAGAACGGCGGAAGCTGTTTATGGACCTTAAGCTGACCCCGCATAGCGCGGACTGTCTGGTTCGGCTTAACAACTCTTGCACCCGCTGCTTTAGCACAGTCCATAGGTGAACCGCCGCCAAAGGCAATAATTCCCTGACAGCTGTTATTAACATACATATCCTTGCAATCCTCAATATTCGGTATTGTAGGATTCGGCTGAACGCCGTCAAACACTACATACTCAACGCCGACCTCTGTAAGCTTTTCAAGCATAGGATCAAGAAGATGAAGCCCCATAAGACCTTTATCGGTAACAACAAGAACCTTGTTAATACCTTTGCTTTTAATAAATCCGGGAAGCTTAAGAATACTTCCCGCGCCCTCTAAAAGCTGCGGCTCAGACCAGTCCATAAAGCACATAGCAACCTTGAAAACTCTTTGATAAATACGATACCAGCATTTTTTCAATGTCCAGAGCATTTTAGTTCCTCCTTTTCAAAATTTTACTCCTCAATAAGGTGCATTGCACCATTATCAACGTTTCGGCGGGAGATTGTACTCCCACCGAAAAACGCAAGCATACCCGCCGCATATAGAGGCGGGGGACATCTTTCGTTTAGTTATATTGTACCTTTTTATCGTCTGGTTTTCAAGTGTTTTAATAAAATAGTATTTTAAATTTGTTATTCTTATGATATAATTAAAATATATTATATTAAGGAGATGAGCTTATGACAGAGGAAAAACTGATTTTCTGCGGTAACAACGAGCAATATCTTTCGCCTAATCTTATAAAATACAGTGATGAAAGCAACGGCGGTACGGCGTTTCGCATACCAAGCCTTATTAAAGCAGGCGACACACTTATTGCTGCGATTGATAAGCAGACAAGCGGTGCAGACTGGGGATTTATCGAGCTTGCCGTTCGCACAAGTGATGACGCAGGCGAAACCTGGAGCGATATAAAAACCATTGCCACTCCTCCCGCAAGAGAAACCCGTATTACTGATGAATGCTATGCGTCTGCATTTTTCATTGACCCGTGTATGGCGGTTGCGCCAAACGGCGATGTTATAATGCTTGTTGATTTTTACCCCGAATGTAAGGGCTTGCATAAAAGGCGCCTGCTTGATAAGAAGAAAGCTCCTTATTCAATGTATAAAAACAAAATGTATCCGGTTATATATGACCGCGACGGCAGATTTTATATTATTACCGAAGACGGCATTGTTCTTGATAACAAATATCGTGAAACAGATTACAGAGTTACCGACTGGAAGGGCTCACTTTATAAGGGCGAAGAATATGTGGGCAACATATATTTAAACGGCAAAACAGGCAGCAACGAAGCCGGTGCGGTTACAACCTTCGGTGCTCCTCTTAAAGCGCCTAAAAGAAACTATATATTTATGCTTCGCAGCACGGACAACGGTAAAACCTGGTCGGACCCTGTTGATGTAACAAAGGATTTTCTGATTAAGGATGACGGCACTTTTATCGGAACAGCTCCGGGTGTGGGCATCACAACCCATGACGGCAGAATAATTATGCCGCTTTATGTCGACAAAAAAGAAACCGTATCAATATACAGCATCGATAACGGTTATACCTGGCACAGAATGACACGCCAGCCATATGCCTGCAATATTGACGAATGGCAGCTTGTTCAAGCACCCGACGGTGTTATATTCGGGCTTGGCAGACAGAAGAGATTTAGCAAAACGCCTTTGTCAATATCACACGATAACGGCAAGCACTGGGTTAAGGGCAAGCCTTCAAATTTATATGCACCCAAATGCCAAAAAAGCGTAATCAATATAGGCAACTATGTTTTTTGCTCGCACGCATCTGAAAAAGCAAGAGCAAACGGTGTTATAACGGTTGGCAGATTTAAGCGTTCAAAAGGGCAAACCATAGGTATAGAATGGTTAAGCGAGGTCGAAATAAATAAAGGCTTTTTCGCTTACTCATGTTTAACGCAGGTTGACGAGGAGCATATCGGTGTGCTGTATGAAGCCGCGCCAAGCTCATACATATTATTTAAAAAATACAAAATAGAAGAGCTGATATAATTAAAGGGGCTTATCACTGAAAAAGTGTGCGGCCCCTTTAATTTTATTTATTTTAAGAGTTATTTGCTTCACCGATTACCTTTTGAGCTATATGCTCGGGGCATCTGTCATACCTTGCGAACTCTGTTGTAAATGAGCCTCTGCCCTGTGTAATCTGGCGCATTGAGGTTGAAAAGGTTGTCATTTCCCCGTCAGGCACCTCTGCAATAATTTCCTGACAGCCGTCCGAAACCGGCGTCATACCAAGCACTCTGCCCCGTCTTCTGTTAATATCGCCTATAATATCGCCCATTGCATCATCATTGACGGTTGCTTTGAGAGTAACAATCGGTTCAAGTATTACCGGCATCGCATTTGATATACCCTCCCTGAACGCAAGCGAAGCAGCCATTTTAAAGCTCATTTCACTTGAATCAACAGGATGATACGAGCCGTCGTAAAGAGTGGCCTTTACGCCAACCATAGGATAGCCCGCAAGCACGCCCTTTTCCATACATTCATTAAGTCCCTTTTCCACCGCGGGGAAGAAATTTTTTGGAACTGAGCCGCCTACTACCCTTTCGGCAAATACAAGCTTATCGGTATCAAACGGCTCAAATTCGATAAACACATCGCCGAATTGACCGTGACCGCCGCTCTGCTTTTTGTGTCTGCCCTGTGCGCAAACCTTGCGTGTAATCGTTTCACGGTATGCAACCTTAGGTACATCAAGCTGTGCCTCAACGCCCATTTTATCCTTAAGCCTTGATATTGCGACATCAAGCTGCTGCTCACCGAGCCCTGCAAGAATCTGCTGATGTGTTTCAATATTATTTGTAAATTTAAGGGAAGGGTCCTCCTCGCAAAGCTTAATCAGCCCTGCGGATATTTTTTCCTCCTCGCCTTTTTTAACAGCCTTTACCGCCATTTTATATGTAGCAACGGGAATATTAACGCCGTCAAGCTTAACGGGATTTTCCGCACTGCACATTGTATCGCCTGTTGAAAAACCGCTGAGCTTTGTAACTGCGCCTATATCGCCTGCTGTAAGCTCGCTTGCATCAAGCTGCTTTGAGCCGAACATCTTTATAATTTTGCCCATTCGCTCCTCTTTGCCGGTGCTTGCATTATAAGCAACGGTTGAAGGCGTTATTTTACCGCTTACAACCTTAAAAAAGTTCATCTTGCCGATAAACGGGTCTGATACGGTTTTAAAGCATATGGCAGCAAGCGGAGCGTCAGAATCGGGAATAAGCTCAACGGGCTCATTGTTACTGTCAATAGCATATTCCGATGTCGGCGCCGGGCAAACATCCGCTATAAAATCAAGCAGCATATCGCAGGCAACACCTGTCGCACCTGAAAGCGCAAATACCGGAATAATGGAGCCGTCAGCCATACCGAGCTTAACGCCCTTGATTTTATCCTCACGGGTAAGCTTATCACCGTCAAAAAACTTTTCCATAAGCTCCTCATCGCTTGATGCAACAGCCTCGGCAAATACAGACTTTATAGCTTCAAACCTTTCAGCGTCGGCAGGCTGCGGCGTAACCTCTTTTTTAGAGCTGCCGTCATATACATACGCCTTGTCTTCAATCATATTGTAGTATGAACGGACCTTTCCCTCTGAAAGAACAGGAACCACAACAGGACAAACCTGAGTGCCGAATTTTGCAACAATTCCGTTAAAGCTTTTATAGAAGTCGGCACGCTCATCATCCATTTTTGTTGCGACAAAAATCCTTGAAAGACCCTTTGATGTCGCATTTTTAAACGCTTTTTCAGCACCGACCGCAAGACCTGAACGAGCCGATACAACGATAATGGCTGTATCTGCCGCGCGGATACCCTCGGCACTTCCGGTTGCGAAATCAAAAAGACCGGGAGTATCAATAAGATTAATTGTTTTGCCCTTGTAATCAACAGCTGCAAGAGCACTGTTAATGCTTATCTTGCGCTTCTTTTCCTCGCTGTCAAAATCCATAACGGTATTGCCGTCGCTGACCTTGCCGAGCCTGTCGGTTGCGCCTGCGCAGTTAAGGAGCGCCTCGCAGAGAGTTGTTTTGCCCTTTGACGCATGGCCGACAACCGTAATGTTTCTTATATTTTCTACATTTATACTCATATAAATCCCCTTCTTAAATAATACCTTTGTGCATATTGTATAATATTTTATAACAATAGTCAACATAATATTGTTGTTTTAACAAATTGTTTATAAAATATACATCAAAATATGAGTTGAGCCGACCGATACCCCTTTTCGACAAGAGGGCTTCTTGCCCGCCTGAAGTCTCGGCACAGAATCAAAAACCCCACTCAAATTAATATGAGTGGGATTTTGTCGATATTACGCGCAGTAAATCAATTTGAGCTTTTGACTATTGCATTGCCGTTTTCGTCAAAGTTGAAGAACAGACTTGCTCCCTGCCTTACGAAATCATCATCAGTGGTTGACGATGAATTTGCAGTGTCAAACATAAATATGTCATCAACATTGTTTTCGGCGTCATTATATTCGCCCTGTGAAATCAAATATACACTGCCCGACGATGCAAGCTCAAGGTCCATGGTTTTCCAGTTAGTGAACCTGTGCATTGCAAAATAATATGTATTTGTATTAACGGTATTGCCTATACCGCTGCCCCAGATTTCAACATAATAGCCGTCAATATCAAGGTTGCCGTTAGGGCAATACATAAGCGCGCCAAGCTTGCCGTACATTGAAAAATAATTAATATCCTTGCTGTACGAGCATATAGCGTTAGGCAGGCTCTTTGCGTTATACTCGGCATTTTCACTTCTTGAGTAAATATCATAAAGATTTACATCGCCGCGGTTTGCAACAAGATATGTCAGCTTCATATCGATGGTTGTCATTATGTTAATTTCGTTGTCGGCATAAACAACTACCGGGAACGATGTGTTTCCTGTTGATGTGCCGTAGGTATCAAAGCCGCATACGCTTTCTTCACCGTTAAGTGCATTCCAGGAAAGGTTGAGGCTCGGCGCTGTAAGGTTAAAATCGTGGCCCATATAAATCAGGCTGTCCTGACGGAGAACGCATTTGCCCTGAATTACGCAGTCCCATGTGCCCATAAGGGATGCATTCTTGTTAAGCGTAAGCTCGCCGAGAGTATAAATACTGCCGTTTTTGGGCGTGAACTCATCCTTGATTTTGTTAAGCTCATTTCCTATAGCCTCCCAAATATTCTCCGCTTCAGGATATGTTTTAACAACATATGTGCTGTTGGTAAAGGTTTCGGGCATTACCCACATATCCGCATTATGCCTCAATGTGATATAATCGGGAGCAAATACATAGCTGCCGACAGATACCTGTGAGTAAGCAAATTCTTTAATATACGAGGTATATGACGCAAGGGTTTTGCCGATATAAATGCTGCTGCCGTGTGCGAAGTCGGAATCATCGGCAGAAAGCTCCTTATCAGTGTCAATCGTTGTTACATCATCAATAATAACCTCTGTATCGCCGCCTTCTTCGGTGGCTGCATCATCGCCCGCGCCCTCATTTTCAACACTGCCGCCGTGCCATATACAGCTGTCACAGGAGCAGGTACATTCAGGACTGTCGGTACAGTCATCACAGCAGGTACACGACGCGGCAACATCGCCTTCGGTTATACCGCCCGCGATACCGTTGTAATCCGATTTCTGCCAGCTGTTATTAAGAGATGACCAGTAATAATATGTGTCGGTATCGTTTGCGTGATAAAGGTAGCCCACCTTGTAGGTTGTGTCGGAAGCATTCGGATCAGGGAATGAAGACAATGATGAAATATTGACTATATGCCTTGTATAATCGCCGAACTTACCAAGCTCAATATATGAAAGAGCCGTCATATTTCCGCCGACAGAACAATTTACATTGTCACGGATTTTTATTGTAGAGGTTGATGCCTGCATACTTCCGCCCACAATAACCGTTGCATATGAGCCTATATCTATCGATGTAAAGGCCTTGAGCTTTTTGCCCACATAAAGCTCGGCGTCATGGCGCAGGGTTACATATTTTGTCTGCAATGTGCAGTCGCCTGTTACCCTCAAAGTTGTTGAGGCATAAAGCTTAAGATATTTCTGACCTGTGAAGTCCCCGCCGACATACATATAGCCTGCATTTGAAAATTCATAGTCGGTGTCATTTTCGCCCGACGCTTTATACAAATCACTCTTTGCTTCGGTTTCATCGTCACCGTCAAGCGCCTTTCCTATTTCAACATAATCCGTGCAATAGAAATTGCCGTAGAAATATGTTTTTGTCATATCACGGATTTTCGCGGTGTCGCGGACAAATACCGAGCCGTTTACAATAAGCTTTGAGCAGATGTTCTGGTCAAGGCTTTTTGCAATATAAAGCTTGTAATCGTCGGTAGCCGTAAGTATTGACGCAAGAGCCGTTTTAAGCAATGTATCCTGATTATCAAGAAGGCTTGTAGCGCCGTTTACAATCATAGTTACATTCTGCTTCATATAAACCTTGCAGTTTGCATAAAGCGAGCCGTTTACATAAATATTTGAATTTGAATAAATATCAAAATCCCTTGAATAGTTTTCGGGTATAACGCTTACCGCGTCTGCTCTTACGGTTTTTCCCATAGTGTTGACAAGCATATCACTGCCGACATAGAAATAAGCGCTTGTAAAGTTATCAACATCCCTGTATGAATAGAAGCCGCCCGAATAATCGGCTGAGGTTGCCGAGAACATTTCAATATTAACCTTGGTACTGCGCTTTGATTTGTATTCGCCGCCGCACATAAATATTGAATTGTTGCCCGTTGCAACACCCTCTGCCGCAAAGAAATCGCCGCCCACAAAGGTGTTTGAATTATTATATCCCCAATATGCCGTAACAAAATATGAGTTGCCTTTGTTGGTGTAAATCAGCAAATCCTCTGCGACATACAGCGAGCCCATATTTACTATGGAGCCTGACTCGCCCGCTGTTTCCGTTGTGCCGAGCTGAAGTGTTCCTCCGCAGTAAAGAACAGCGTCCGGATATTCATCGGCGTTTATTTTTCTGAAGCCGTTTGTTATTGACATTGAGGAGCCGTTTTTCCATGTTTTTGAATTAACGGTATTTCTGTTTTGAACAATATCGCCTTTTACGACAAATTTACCGCAGTTTGCAATAATAATGCCGAAATCCAAATCACCGCCGCAGAAGAAATCGGCATACGCGCCGTTAAACAATGCGTTTGAATGAGTATTCACCGGGCCTGATACATACATACGGGCGTCTTCACGGTTTACGATTGCCGTATCGGAGCTGCCCTGCTGACCGCCGTATTTAATAAAGCCGTGGTCCGCAAGAGAGCCGTTAATATAAACCGTACCGTAGTTTTCAAAGGCTCCGCCCAAATAGAGCTCGGTGCCCTCACCCGCATAAAACAGCGCGGAGGTAATGCCTGAAGATGAGCTGTTATATCCGTTTACGATTGAAAAACCGCCGTTTGCGCTGTTACCGTCGATTTCAATATAATCAAATTTATACGCGCTTTGTGAATATCCAAGCGACTTCACGGCAACAAATTTGCCGCCGTTCATTATCGCCATACCGTAATTTATACTGCCCTGCGCCGTGAAAACGGAATTTTCATAGTTATAAATCGCACCCTGTGTATCAACATTTTTGCCGCAGTGCATTACAGCGCCCGCGTAGTTGCTGATGCCTATATGAGGAGCATATTCGGTATAAGAACCCTCGCACCTTGTATAGTGTTCGTCTATATATGTATCGGCGGTATTGCTTTCGGGAACTCTGTAGCCGTCTACATCAAAGCCGCCGCGGTTAATGATTGTGCCGTAGTTTATCAGATATCCCCTTACAAGCACATCATTTTCGCCGCCGATATACATAAACGCGGTTTTTACGCCTGACTTGCCGCCGTTTGCAACAGTGATACCTTTATCCATGGTTGAAGTATCGCCCTTGTCGGAAAAATATGTATTTGTCGAATCGGCTTCAAGCTCACCGTAAACAAGGAATTTGCCGAGATTGTAAATGGCAGAGCCGAAATAAAAGCTGCCGCCCGTGCTGTAGGAACAGCTTTCGCTTATATAAACACCGTTATCTCTGTTTACAGCAGTATATCCGCTTACATAAGTATTGCCCGACGCAACGACAAGAGTTTCCTTACGGTTAGGAACATAGTTTGAGTTATTGCCGAAATTATAGTATCCGTTTATATCAACATTATTCTCAATATATACATTGCCTCTGCCGAGATAATAGTTTTTAAATGTAACATTGCCGAGCTCTTTAACACTGCCGGTATTTGAGCCGATAAACAAATCCGATGTATCAGCCAAAACAATTTCGGTATTGCTTGAATCTTCGGCACAGCTGCTTGAACCTGTCAAATCAAGGCCGCCCAAAAAATACGCGCTGCCGTAATTTGTAAGATAGCAGTTACTGAGCTTTGCCGCGCCCGTTACATAAAGCGAACCGCCGTCATTAATAAGTATCCAGGTGAATGTAACATCGTTTTCAATAATCAATGTTCCGTATTCATCAACCTGAAGCGTGCTTGGAGCAAGAACCTCACTTTTGCCAACAGCGGGGAAATATATATCTCCCCCGACAACATAGCCGTATGTAAGAGGAACCTCGGTATCGGGTCCGCAGAAAATTTCGGATTTATTATCGGCAGACGGGCTTTTTGTTGTGAATACGCCGGAGTCGTTACTGAAAGCCACACATTCAAGGCCACGAACAACTGAGGCGTCCTGCGTATCTGTTGTTGCCGTTATGCTGCCTGCCGTAATCGTTTTATCGCATATAACCTTAAAGCCGTCAGCCGCGGTAAGAGTACCACCGACAGTCATATTAAAGGCAACATAAAGCTTGCCGGTGCCTTTTAAATAAGTATCGCCGCTCGCGTTGAAATTGCCGTAGCAATAGTAAGAGCCGTTATTTGAATCACTGCTTGAGCCTGTCAGCGACATACCCGACGCGTTTATAACAGCTGTTGACGCCGTTTTAATTGAACCCGTAACGGTAAGCGTGCCGCCGCAGTAAAGCTTCGCGCCCTCATCCATTTCAAGAGTGGAGCAGGTTATATCACCCGAGCAATAAAGTATCGAGCCTTTCCTGATTTGAACGCCGCCGCTTGACGATGAAATATTGCCCGTAACAACAAGGGTTGCATTTTCGCCGGTATCATCGCCATTATTTCCGACATCAAGATTTTTTTCTTTTTGGGTTATTGTAACATCTCCGTTCACACAAGCCCTATAAGGACCCTGAAGGCAGATGCTGACAGCGTATGAAATTGACTTACCTACATATCTATCATCAAGACCTATCCTTATTGTAGAAGTATTTAAAAATCCCCCTTTTATTTCATTTACTCCCGTTGCTGTAAATGTATAAGTCGGAGATGTGCCGTCGGGGTCATCCGCCCATGTCATATTTTTATTTTCATTAAGCAAAGATGTATTCATTGTTACGGTTTGGTCGTTAACCGTGGGAAGATAATTTGTTTCAATAAATTCACTTACACGCTTTTCATACGCGCTTTCAAGGATATAATCAAGGATATAATATTTGACCGGGGTATTTGATATAAAGTTATCGTCAAGGTCTTTAATTTCATCCTCGCGCGCGTCATAATCGTCCGTCGTAAGCTCCGCTTCAAGCTGCGCGCGCTTTTTTGCAACGGCGTCATTGGCATAATTCGTTTCATAGGTGTCGCTGTCGCTCCCCGAATTTGCGACATAGCTGTTATAATAGGTATTAACGCCGCCTATACCGTACGCGCCCTCCTCCTCGGAATCGTCACCGAGCAAATTCTCCTCGGCAAATTGTTCAGCGTAATCGGTGCTCGCGTTCTCACCCGCATAAACGCTTATGAAATCTGTTGGATTTTTCAGAGTACCGTTATCATTAAACAATGTAAAGCCCTTGAAATCAGTGTGATTTGTACCCGTAAGCGGCGTCAGGCCGGAGGTGCTGCTCTCTTTATAATTTGTGAACAGCTCACCTTGAGCCGAGGCTTTAAGCTCGCCCGTGCTTTCACTTATCTCATAGCCGTCACTTGTTGAGGTAGTATAATCCTCATAGGCGTCATCTGTATAGCTTGAGGCGCCGACAAGCTCTGCAAGCTTGTCGCCAAGCGCTTTTACAGCGTTTTTAACGGTTTTTTCGCCTGTTGCTTCACTGTCGCCGAGGTCCTCCTTCGTCTGGGTGGAATTTCTTATTGACCTGTTGACCTCCCTTACAAAATACGGCTTGAGGTTAGGCGTTGCAATATAGCCGTCCTCGCCGAGATTTTGCCTGAAGGTATTTATTATTGAAAAGCTTGCACCGACTGCCGTAGGGTCTGTTATGCTTTTATAATCCGCGCCTGTTTTTTCAAAATCCCTGTTGGCCTGCGTGCCGGAAATATCAACCGTGACCTCCTTGCCGCTGCTGTCGGTAGCGCTGCCTGTAAGGGTTATGCTGTAATTAATGGCTCCGTTGCCGTCAGCATTGCCCTGGAACAAAAGAGTATTGCCGTCAGAACCGTAAACAGGGTCAATACGGTCACTGATTGCCGCGTAAAGGTCATCAAGAGTGACATCACCCTTTTCAATCATATTCAAAATGGCGTTTGCGGTATCTCTGCTGATGTCATAAACAATCATATACTGATTATTGAGAATAACGGTATTTGTTTCGTTGACATATTCAAGATTATCCGCCTGTGCCAAAATATTTTTCTTTTGTGTATCGCCTACCGCTGTGTGAGCGTTTAAATAATCCTCTGCCGCCGCGGTATATTTATCCCTTAAAACACCGGTGCTGCCGACAGTGCTGAAGTCAATATTATTTAAAACATTGAGCGCAACCTGGGTTTGCTCAAGATACTGCTGGTTCTGCGTATAAACATGAGTGCTTGAATCAAGGCTTGTAACATTAAAGGTTATGCCCTCAACGGCGGTATATGTAACCTGACCGTAATCGTCAACCTCATTGCCCTCATAATTTGAATTGTCATATTCATATTCATAAACAGGTGTTGAAACGGTTTCGGTTTGATAAATGACATTACCGTCAGCATCGGTTTTAACATTTCCCAAAGCATCGGTTTCGGGAACGGGGTTGCCGTCTGAATCGGTTTTAACAACCTCCTCTGTTTTGTAAACAGGGTTGTTGTTTTCGTCAAGCTGCTGAACGGGGTTGCCGTCTGAATCGGTTTTTACCGTTTGCAGATTGCCGTCCTTTGTTCTGCTTGCATTAAGGGCCTGGATACCTATGGAAATATCAGAGTTTGAATGAACATCGCCGTCGGTTATTGCCTCTGAAAGATTGATATGCACAAGATCCGTATAATCGGTTTCACCGCCGAAATAGCCTATAAGCGGCTGAACAAGGCTTTCGTTAACACCGTTTATAAAGCTTTCAAGATAGCTTGCCATCATATTAACGGCGTCGCCTGTTCTGCCGTTAATCTGCATAGAGGCGGAGGTTTTTGAGGACGCGTCAGAGCCTGCAAAAAGGGTGTATTTAAGAGCCTCGGGGAATGCATTGTCATAGTTCGCGTCACATTTTACATATGCCGTTTTTATAAGGCGCATTGAATCCCGATTAAGCACCTCTGAAAAAATCATACCCTGATTGGTGTTTACGGTCACCTTCATATATCCGGTTGAAATATATTCCTCACTGTTTACACTGCCCTCGTTAAGAAGCCCCTTATGCTCAATGGTGATTTCTATATCCTCGCTGTCACCGTCAAAGCCGTTTTTCGTAAGGTATTTTCTTGCAATCTGCTCCTGCGCGGCAGTCGTTGCGTCAAGGTTTGCTGCAACCGCAGTCGCCGCGGCGTCAACGGCATTTTGCAGCTTGTTGCCCTTATAGTTGAAAAGACCATAGTCAACAACCATAGCCGTAAGAAGTATAAGAGTTGTCATAATAAACATAGCAATAAGAGCAACCGCACCGTTTTCACGCTTTGAATTATTATGCTTTTTCAACAACCACACGCCCTTTCATAATATAAAATTACAATTATTTACCCGAAATATCCTCTGCCTTTGAGTGAGCGAGTGAAAGCTCGGTTTGCAGGCGATAAATCAAATCCTCCGCCCTGTCAACCGCACTTTGGTAAATCTGTGCAATTTCGGAATATTTCTTTTCGCTCTCGTCAGCCATACCCGCTTCAAGCTCATCTTTAAGATTTTTTATTTCGGTTCTGTTTTTATCAACCTTTTTTGTAAGATGGGCAACATCACGCTGAAGATCCCTGTTGGTATCCTCAAGCTTTTTATTGTCATCGCTTAAAAGCCTGTACCTTGAAACAAGGCTTTCATATTTTGATTTATACTCCTCAAGCTCTGAAGTGTCAGCCTGTGAGGAAGGAGCGAGTGCCGACTGCTTAAGCTCGTCCCTCTCGGCGCGGCATTTTTCAAAAAGCTTTGTCATATCGCTAAGTTCGCCTTTAGTCTTTTTAAGCTCATAATCAAGCATAGCATTCTCATCTTTAAGGTCGTTATAGCGGCGGTCAAAAATTTCACTTGCATTTTTGTGAGAAACAAGCATATTGTCAATATATTCTTCAACCTGCTTTGTATCATAGCCTCTGATAACCTTGTCGAAGCCGTAATCCTTACTGCCTGAACCTAATATCGCATTTCTGTCAATAACATCATTACTCATAGCAAACTCTCCATTATCTTATTAACGAACTGTATCCAATGCCCTTTTGAGGCATTGGAGGCTCATTTAAATTCTAAAATTTCGCCTGCAGAAATGCCGAGCTTGTCCGCCATACCTGAGCAAAGCTCAAGCACTCTGTAGCCGTTTTTAACTCTTTTTCTTGCCTTGCCGGGCGCAACGCGTTTGTCAATAAACAAAACCTCATTATCCTTTGACAAGGTTATAGCGTCAATATCAAATCTCATACCGAATGTGTGAATTTCATTACAGGGCGTCAGCAAAAGACCGTGGTCCTGCGACATTGTTTTTCTGTACATAAGCCCCATAAAACGCCTGAAAAAATGATTTGCATTTTCGACATTCGGCACAAGTAATTCTCCGTTTTTATAAACCTTAAGCATTTTCATAATTAAAATATAGATGTCCCCGAAAATTGATCCATAACCTGAATAATAACAGGCCCCATAATTACGCATATAATAGCGGGCAAAATGAACAAAACAGTAGGTATTGTCATTTTAGTAGGTACCTTTGCGGCAACGGTTTTTATTTCCTCTCTCTTTGCAATACGCAGCTGCTGTGACTGCGCCGTGAGTACATTTGTAATCGGAATACCGAGCTGATTAGCCTGAATAACCGCTGATACAAAGGTTTTAAGCTCGGCAACATTCGTTGAGTTTGACAAATCCTTTAAAGCGTCATTTCTGCTTTTGCCAAGCTGAATTTGTTTGAAAACCGTTACAAGCTCATCAATCAGAGGACCTTCCATCCTCTCCGATATTTTGACAAGTGAAGCGTCAAAGCTCAGACCTGCCTCCATACAAACGCTCATAAGATCAAGTGTGTCGGCAAGCTGATATTTGATTGCATTCTGATGACTTTTTGTTTTTGAGCTTAAATAAAGCGACGGGGCAAGTAAACCAATCATACAGCCCGCAATTATAACAATGAAGAAATAATTAGTAACACTGATAAGAACAATACCCAGCCCGACGGAAATAATTATTGTTATAATTGTGAACGCTGTTTTAATAAACTGAAAGCTTGACGGCGACATATGTATTCCGGCGAGGCGAAGCTGCTTTGAAAGCTGCTGCGTCTGCGCTTTTTGCTTAGCGGACTTTGTTTTTTTATTGCCGTTTTCGTCAGCGTCCGACATTTTGTCAATCACGGGCTTGATAACTCTTTCATAAAAGGAGGTATCAACATTTTTATATTCTGTTTTAACAACCTCTTTGCCGATTGATTTCATCCTTTTAAGGTTATTGTCCGCCTCTCTTCCCTTATTACTTAAAAGAAGGATAACTATAACCAAAGCCAAAACGGCATATGCTATTACAACAAAAGGTAACATAAATACTCTCCCTACATTTTAACAGTAAGTATTTTCTTAACAATTACGAAGCATCCAAGCTCAAGCCCCGCTGCTACAGCAAGAAAAATATGACCTGTGCTTGTTTTGAAGAGCGGCTCCATAAACGACCAGTTTACTATTGAAAAAAGAGCTATTAACGCAAAGGGCATAGCGCCGACCATTATAGCAGTCATTTTACCTGAAGCTGTTGCCGATTTAAGCTCCTGCTTGAGCTTCATTTTTTCCTTGATTGAGTTTGAAATATTATCAAGGATTTGTGAAAGGTTGCCGCCTGTCTGCCTTTGAACAAGCACGGCGGAAATCATAAGCGAAAGATGATTGCTCTTTATCCTTTTATTCATTCTCTCAAGAGCCTCATCCATTGAAGCTCCCATATTCATTTCGGCAATAACAGTAGAAAATTCCGTGCTTATGGGCGCGTCCATATCTTTAGCAATCGTTTCCATAGACTGGGTAAAGCTCAAGCCTGATTTCAGGCAGCTGCACGCAATGATAAGAGCATCGCTGAGCTGCTCGTCAAACTTTTTAACCCTTGATTTCTGCTTCATTTTAATAACAAGCGCCGGCAGAAGAAGACCAAATACAAAAAGAATAATTGCTATAACCGATGCATCCGCCATAAACAAAACCACAAGGCTTGCAGGCAAAACAGCAACTAAAAGCCAGATAAGCAAAAACTCCTCGGGGCGCATCTTAATGTCCGCCGATTGCAGCTGACTGTAAAGATTTGACGCGAACTTTTCAAAAAAGTTGCTTCTTTTCCTGGTATCCTTTTTTGTTTTTGTTCTTTTGCTTTCATGCTTGACAAGGGCAATATCGTTTGCATCGCCCTCTTTTTTGTTTAATTCATCAAGTCTTTTGTCGGCGGCAATTTTATTCTTTGACAAAGCGGATGATATTAGAAATGCGATAACAAAAGCAAAAAGCGCAAATGATGCGGTTAATACTATAATGCTAATTATTAAACCAGTCATTATTAACATTCACTCCGTTTTCACGAATTTTTTCAATACATTTCGGAACAATGCCCGTTGCCTTGAACTTACCTTTGAATTTACCGTTGGAGTCGGTTTCACCGGCTGTTTCATAAACAAAAATTTCCTGCATACGAATAACATCGCCCTCCATTCCGACAATTTCGGAAATAGAGGTAATTTTCCTTGAGCCGTCACGCAGCCTTGCCTGCTGAACAATAATGTTGATAGCTGACGCAACCTGATCCCTTATTGCCTTTGACGGCAGCTCGGAGCCTGACATCATAACCATTGTTTCTATACGGGAAATCGAATCCCTCGGAGAGTTGGCGTGAATAGTTGTAAGCGAGCCGTCGTGACCTGTATTCATTGCCTGAAGCATATCAAGCGTTTCATCGCTTCTTACCTCGCCGACAATAATCCTGTCCGGGCGCATACGAAGCGCATTTACAACCAAATCGCGAATACTTATTCTGCCGGAGCCCTCCATATTTGCCGGTCGGCTTTCAAGCGTAATTACATGGTCCTGTTTAAGCTGAACCTCGGCAGAGTCCTCTATTGTAATAATTCTTTCGTCCGACGGTATATAGGAAGAAAGAATATTAAGCAGCGTTGTTTTACCCGAACCCGTACCGCCTGATACGATTATGTTGAGCTTGCCCTTAACGGCGGCTTCGAGAAAATTAAGCATCCTCGGTGAGGCGGAGCCCCAGGTAACAAGATTTTCGGCAGTTATAGGTGTTTTGCCGAATTTACGGATTGTAAGAATAGGACCTACAAGCGATACAGGCGGAATAATAACATTAACACGGGAGCCGTCCGTAAGGCGGGCGTCAACCATAGGGCTTGCCTCGTCAACATGCCTGCCTACCCTGGAAACAATCCTGTCAATAATCTGCATAAGGTGCTTTGTGTCCTTGAACTTTATGTCGGTAAGCTTAAGCTTGCCCTTTGATTCAACATAAATCTGATACGGACCGTTCACCATTATTTCAGAATACAAATCACTGTCAACAAGGCATTGAATGGGACCGTAGCCCATAATGTCATCATAAAGCTCCTCTTTAACCGTAGCCTTGTTTATTCTCGGAATACCGTATTCGCTTTTTTCAACATATTCATCAATAAGGCTGCGCATACCCTCCTCGGTAATATCAATGCCCGAAGAAAGCTGCTGCTCGATAATGCTTTGATGTATTCTTGCTTTGGCGTCCTCAAAGGGATCTGCCGTAGCAGCCTCGCTTAAGCGCTCACTGTTGACCGTCGATGACTGAGCTTCCGGGTGCCCAACATCCTCAAGCGTACCATATCTGTCTAATAATCCCATTTATTATTTCTTCTTTCGATTGCCTTTTGTATTGTCTAAAGTACCTTCACGCTCAATAATAAGCTTATTTGCAAAGCTTACAAGGTCCTTTGAAATAACAGCCCTCGGCTTAAAGGTGATAAGCGGCTGACCGCTGTTGAGCGAATTATTAACTGTTTTTATATCGTTTGAAATAACCGCGTAAGCTTCAAGCCCCAAAAGGTTTTCAAAATCCTCTATTTTTACATTATTCTTTTTAACATTTTTATTTATTATTACCTTTATCTTGTCCTGCTGATTAATCTGCTGCAAAACATTTTGGCAAAGCTTTGCTCTTTTAAGTGAAAGAATATTAACATCATTGACCATAAATATATCGTCGCTTGATTCAAGAGCGGTAATAACCGGGTCTGTAAGAGAACAGCCGCAGTCAATTATTATGTATTCAAAATAATTTCTCGCAACATCAATTATTGTTTTAATATGACTTGCCTGAACATACTCGGCAAGCTCTGGCGAGCTGGGTGAAGCAAGCACCGACAAGCCTGACGAATGAGTAGCGCAGCAGCTTGTCAGATTATCAATGGAAATACCGTTCGTATCTCTTACAAGATCGACAATACTTTCAGTCGGCGTAATATCAAGAGCCATATCGGCGTCACCGAACTGAAGGTCAATATCAAGCAAAAGCGTTTTTTTGCCTTTTGTAGCAAGATATACCGCCGTGTTGGTGCAGACTGTTGTTTTGCCTACACCGCCCTTGCCGCTGAAAAATGCATATACTCTTGAGCGTTCCTTTTTCTCAACATTGATTGTCTTGCTGAATTTACGCTCGCTTTTTACTATTTTGTTTAGATTTGTGCAAAATTCCTCACTGCCGACATTGATGCTCATAACCTGCCTTATGCCGTACTGGGCAGCGCGGTTGACAAGCTCAACCGTAACATTATCCGTAAGAATAACGGCGGAACAGCCGATTGAGCTTAAATTCATATCCTCAACGAAATCAAGGAACTCATTTGTTATATCGTCACTGTCAAGAACAAATGCAACAACATCCGGCACAAAGCCCTGAATACGAACCTTTGAATCGGGCTGGAAATCAGAGTAGCCGATAATGGAAAACTCGGAATTTATTTTGTTTTTAACCGCTACTCTGTATTCTGTTTGCTCCGCGCAAACAACAATATTGATATTACTCATAATTTTCTCCTCTGAACGATTATTGCCTTGGGTTTAATACAAGCTTAAAATTATAGTTGCTTTCAATATCATAAAGCTGCAGCGACTGCTCTTTTGTAACCTCAACGGTAAGCGTGCTGTATTCGGTAATTGCAGTGCCGCTTGAGTTAGCGGTGCTGTTTTCCGCGTTTGTTGAAACCCTTAAAATTTTAAGGTCGGAATAAGCAACCTCTGATTCATACTCGCCTTCGTCATTAACCTTTGAAACTATTACATCAACGGTATCTCCCTCGCTTATATAACCGTCAACGCTTGTTACGCTTGCCGCGCTGAAGGAATAAGCAACCATACCGTCCTGAAGCTTGAGCGAAAGCGCGACATCCTCACTGTCGCCGGATACAAGCCTTGCGGTGTTTACCTGCTCCCCCGCGTAAAGAGTATCGACCGTAACCATATCAATAAGCTCCTCACTGCTTGAAACGGTATTGGGCGCCTGATAGGTGGCAACAATGTTTCTCAGCTCAAAATAACCGGCGTTCTCGGCAAACATTTCTTCTGTAATAACCGTATTTGCCGGTATATCCTGCAATGCTACATAAACATCAACAGTGTCCGCATCCTTGATTGTTGTTTTTTTATCTATTTCATTTGCAAACATATATGTGGCAAAGCCTGCGATAATAGCAACTATAACCGCTATCAAATAAACCTTTTTCATATTTCAACCTCTCTGATAAATTGTATATATTAAGGAAAGCGCGGGGCTATCCGTTTTTTTCGATTTTAAAAGTTGACGCGGCTGTAAAATCCTTTGTCATACTGTTATCGCCGGCGCCGATAATACCGGTAAAGCTTGTTATCTGATATGTAACCGATACCGTAACATCGCCGTCAAGCCGTTCATCAACCGACGCTCCGCCCGAATACGATATTTTAACAACCGTCGTATCCTGATGGCTTGTAAGCGTGCCTGCTACCTGACTCAGTATATTCTGCTCCTGCTGCGTATAGCTTTCGGGATTTGAAACATAATCGCTTATATTATATTCTTTTTCCGCCGTTAAAACATTCTGACCGCCTGCCCCTACCTCATAGCAGGTATCAGTGTATTCCACACAGGCGATTCTCGCGGCATTTCTTGCTGTTTCCTGAACGGAATTCATATTAAAAAAAAGCCATCCGTAATCAATAATCATAAACAACAGCAGTAAAAAGACGGGCAATACTAATACAAATTCCAACATTGACTGACCGTCTTCTTTAGTTTTATTGTGTTTATTTAAAAAAATCATAGCTTGCTCACCTCAAAAACAAGGTTCTTCAAAAACAGGGGCAGGTTTAACCCTGCCCCCTGCAATCCTAAAAAATATTAAGTTAGGGATTGCCGATACCATTACGATATCCGTGCTTATGCGTCTACAGATGAAAGCTGTTCGGAAATATCATCGTTCTTAGTACCTAAGAAATTCTTAACAAGAATTAAAGCAACAACTGCTACAAGTGCAACAAGCGCGATGATAAGTACATACTCAAGCATGCCCTGTCCGCTCTCATCCTTAATGAACTTGGTCATTTAAACCTTCCTCCTTCTCTTAATATTTTAAGTAATTAAACTTTATAATTAGAACATACCAACCTCTGACAAAAGCTTTTCAAGCAGAGGAAAGCACATTGAAATTACCGCACCCGCCGATAAAAACGGGCCCATGGGAATAAGGGTTTTCATATCGCCTTTTTTTGTTGCCTTAAGAATTATATAAGCAACAAGCGCAAGCAAGCCCATTATTATCATAGCCTGCATATAGCTCATAAAAAATATACACAGACCTATAACCGCGCTGTATTTAACATCGCCTGCACCAACGGGGATTTTGAGAACAGACGGTATTGTGCAGCATAGGAAACCGATAAAAAAGCCGAAGCCCGCCGCTAAAAGCAATGATGTGGTGTTATTGGCAACACAATAGTACGCAACATAAACACCTTGAATTATAATCATTAAAAGAAGCAGGGGGTTAGGTATTTTTTTAATAAGCGAATCGACAACGGCAATGCTGAACATAGGAAACACGAAAAGCAAATTCCTCACAAGCAAAGCCGAATCACCCGCCGTTAACGCGACAGCCGCCCCCGCAACCACACCGATTGCCGGCAGCATAAAGCGTGAAGCCTTTTTGTTAAGAAATATTATATCGCCCGGGTCATCGCTCCTTTTTAAAATAAGGCGTTTTGAAACCGGGATAACAACAACACCTGCAAGCGCGCCGTAAATAAGACCTATCAATAATTTTATAATAACCGTTGTTTTCATTAAGCGCACCTGATGTTTGATTTAAAAGGAGTTTAACTCATTTCCTTATTGATTTTATCACTTATTGAAATTCTTTCTAAGTGATATATCACTAATTGCAAAAACTTTGGCATTATATGAGGTAATTTTGTTAATTTTAACAAAATACGGGGTTTTAGTTTGTACAATATTACCAAAACCACTTTTTATGTATTTTTAAAGATAATGAACATATTAAAAAATCTGACAATTTTCGTGCTTTAAAGCTTTAATTCGTACTGCTTGATTTCAAATTTTTCTTTATCATAAACGGCAAGCTTATCCGCAATATCCTTGTCAACAATGCTCTGCTTTTTTTGATTGTAATATTTTACTTTTTTTCTCTTGGCGTTTGCGTCGTAGGAAATAATTTTACCTGATTTTGAAAGCGATACCGCAAACTGATGAACGATTTTATTTGAGCTTTTATCAAAAACATCATAAAATTTTACGGCTTCACTGCTGTCCGCATAAAGCGCGAACTCCGCCATATATCCCTCATAGCCTGTGCCGCTTTTAAAATTTTTAATAAGCACGCCGTTGATTATTTCGCAGGAAGAATGTTTTTCGCCGCCCCGGCGTGCAAATGTAACAGAATATTCCTTAACCGACGAAAGATCGCTTGCGCGCATAATGCCGCATTTTTCGGGCAAAGCGTTAATACCGTTTTCGGCAAGGGCGTCAATCCAGCCCATCCAGCCGTAATCGGCAGTATATCTTTCAACGCAGATTACACTGCCGTTTTCATTTATATTGTCGGCAAAAGCCTTTGCGTAATTAGAAAATGCAGACTGATACTGCTTTTCCCTCCGGCTTCTTTCACCGAAAAACGGAAGCGCGGCGGTTTTTGACATACACACATCAAGCAGTCCCCTAAACGATGTAACGGTATCGGCCTTTTTATCTGCCGAATATTCAAATACATCGGCACAGACAAAGCTTATATTTGTAAGGCCGAGCTTTTGCGCAAGGGTGTTTGCGTTGTTGATTGCAAGCTGATTTATATCGACACCCGTTATGTGACAATCAGGATACATTTTTGCGATAAAGCAGCTTACAATACCGCAGTCGCAGGCAAGGTCAAGCACCTCACCTTTAAATAAAGCGCTGTTATCTATTATCATATTGCCGATATGCCTGAACACGCCCCCGTCAAAAGCGGCAGACACAAATACAGACCCCTCATAATTTTCATTTTTAATCTGATAGAAATAAGAATTGCTCGAATTTTGACCCGACGCGCGGGCATTGAGCTCACCGGCGATTTTTTTTGTATAATCCTTATCGGTTCTGTATGCAAGACCGGTAAGAAAATCATTTGTATTTTTCACATATTTAAGTCCTATCTGCTGCATATAGCTGTCAACCTGTTCGTAAGTTTTCATAAAAATATTCCCTTTCGTTTTTTATTATTCAAGTTTATCATATATCATAAAAAAAGTAAACAGAAAAACGGCTCAAGCCAATGCCTAAGCCGTTACAATCTGTCGATAAATTGGCACCCGCAGCAGCTGCAAAAGGCCGCTTAAGCTCAATGCCTCAGCGGATTTTACAAGCTCTCTGTCAGCGATGCGCGCTGTCACCCTTCTTTACTCAAAAGGTACCTTTTGTATTATTCACTTCTCAATGCGTCAATGGGACTCATAAGTGCCGCCTTTCGCGCGGGATAAATACCGAAGAACAAGCCTACACCGCTTGAAAACAGCAGCGCGATAAGTATAAGCCACCATGTAATGTTAGGCGTAATGTCAATAATCGAGCAAGCCGCAAAGGCGCCCGCTATGCCTATCGTTACACCGATTATACCGCCTATAAGGCAAAGTATAATGGATTCGGTCAAAAACTGCATTGTAATAATTTTTGTTTTGGCGCCGAGTGATTTCCTGATACCTATTTCACGCGTTCGCTCCGTGACGGAAACAAGCATAATATTCATTACGCCTATACCGCCGACAATAAGCGATATCGCGCCTACGCAGGCAATAAACGCAGTCAAAACCGACATAATTATGTTGACAATTTCAACATATGTAGCCATATTCTGCGCGGTGTACATACTGTTTGAATAATTGCCGTGCGCCGATTTAAGATAGTTTACAGCAGCATTGCCGACCGCATCATAATCATAGCCCTCCTCGGCAATAACAAACACATTTGAAAGCTGGGCGTCCGCGCCGGTTATCTGTGTTAATGTTGTGCAAGGCATAAACAAAGCCACAACAATCTGGTCGCTGCCGTTTGAAAACATTGACGCCATACTGCTTGAACCGCCGACCGAGCTTGCAAGAGCGTCGATGTTCGCAACGCCGCATATTTTGATTTTCATTGATCTGCCGCTTGAAGAAACGGTTATATATTCATTTGTAACATCCTGATAGCCAAACGCCATATCTGCCGAATTTGTACCTATTACCGCTATAGGCGAATTGGCGTCATATTCCTCATCGGTAAAAAATCTTCCGTACTCACAGGTGTTTGTAAGTGCAAACTGAACATCACTGTTTACGCCGACAAGCATTGCAGTTGCTTCTGTCGCGGTTTTATCGATTGTTGCCCTGCCGAAGCCGATAAGCATAGGCGAGCATCTTTCAACGCCGTTGACCTTGTTTTTTATGTTTGTAACATCATCAAGAGTTATATAATCACTGTCGGCGGCGCTTGTTGCGTCAACACTCACAAGAACAGCGTTAGAACCCATATCCTCAATAAGACCGACAATATAATCCCTTACGCCCGTACCCGCACCGATAATCATAATTACCGAGCTGATACCGATAATAATTCCAAGCATTGTAAGAAGGCTTCGCATCCAGTTTGATTTTATGCACTTTATTGCTATTTTCAGGCTTTCGTTAATATTCACGCTGAAATCTCCTTACCAAACAATTACTTTGTTACCACTTTTACCTCAAAGGTATCCTCTTCATAATCAGCTGCCGGAGCCGCAACAATCTTATCACCGATTTTTAAGCCTGATTCAACCTGATATACCGAATCCGAAACAGCACCTGTTTCAATAAGAGTTTTTGAAACAGTGCCCTCCTCCTCATTATAAAGATATACATACGAGCCTGTTTTTTCAAGCTTGATGGATTCAATCGGAACCGCAACTACACCGAGGTATTCACCGGTTTCAATCTCAACATCGGCATCAAAGCCCGCGACAATATTATCATCAGTTTCAGGTATGGTAACAACGCACTCAACGCCGGCGCCGCTGTCGGTAAGGCTTGAAAGGCCGCTGATGCCTGCCATTGAGCCTACACTGTCAAGCAATCCGGATGTTGAACCCCCTGTTGCTGTGGGAGCGATTGATGTTACCTCGCCGTCATAAGTACCGTAAGCAGTTGTTATAACCGCAGGCATACCCACCTTAACCTTGTGATAATCATATTCGCCAAGGCTTACGGTAACAGCCATTGTGTCAAGATTTTCAAGCTTTATTCCCGTTGAAACAAGAGTTGTTGACATTCCGTCATAAATATCAACCTCGGTTATGGTGCCGTCAAACGCGGCAACCCATCCGTTTTCCATTTCAGCTTTCTGCTCTTTTAAAAGGTCAAGCGCTTCCTTGGATGCTTCAACTGCCTTCTTCTGCACATTGACTGCGGTTGAATCTGCCTGCGCGTTAAAGATAGCATATTGAGCCTGAAGCGAAACAAGCTGAATTTGAGCGGCTGTAAGCTGTGCATTGTCGGAATTTGCAATCGCGGCTGCTATTGCTTCAAAATCTATTGACGCAACAATCTGCTTTGCCATATCCTCGGCTATGCCGCTGTCAACAAGATTTTGAACAACAGCGTCCGCTATCGCTTCGTTATCAAGCTTTCCCGACAGCTCGGCGATAGTTTTTGAAATAACCTCGATTGATGTTGTCAGGGTGTTAAGGTCCTGTGTCAGCTCTGAAAGTGTTTCATTAAGATCCTCAAGTGCCTGTGAAATACCGCCGAGGGTCGGTTCGTATTGTGTTGTGCTTTCATCCGATGTTAAAACAGTGCTGCTTGAGGACTGTTCAGCGGTCGTCTGTTTTTCGGTTGTCGCCTTGGTTGCTTCCTTGGTTGTTGCCTTTTTGGTTGTGGTGCCTGCCAAAGTGCCGCTTTGCGCCTCAAGCTTTGCCGTTTTGCTTTCAAGAGCTGCGATTTCGTCTTCAAGAGCATCGGCATTTGCCTTAGCGGTTTTCTGATTTATAACTGCATTGTTATAGCTTGTTAATGCATCGTTATATGTAGATTGCAGTGATGAAATCTGACTGTTAAGGCTGTCAACATTAAAGCTTGCGAGAACATCTCCCTTTTTAACCTTATCGCCGACGGAAACAAAAACCTCTTTTACGGTTGCGACTGAGGAAACCTTATATTCCTTAACAGTACCTGCGGTTACTTCGCCCGTAAGCGAAACCGTTTCATTAATATCATCGGTTGTAATTGTATAAAGCGAAACCTCCTCGCCGCTGTTTGCTTTTTTAACAACAGCAAAAGCGCCTATAGCAATCGCTATAACAAGGACTATGCAAACAGGTACAATTACTTTCTTTTTACTTTTCTTTACAGTTGCCATAAATATAACCTCTGCCTTATATTATATTGTATTTTCAGTATAATTCCGTTTTGTATAATTGTCAATAACAATTTGTAAAGTTTTTTATTTTTTTGAATTATTCAGTCACTTTAATAGCCTTTTGTCCGATATCTTTTCTGTAATGAGCGTTGTCAAATTTAATTTTTTCAACGGCACTGTATGATTTTTCGAGCGCATTTTTAAGCGTATCGCCAAGCGCCGTAACGCCAAGCACACGGCCGCCGGCAGTAACAAGAGAGCCGTTTTTGATTGCAGTGCCTGCGTGATAAACGGTTACACCGTCAAGCTGACCGTCTGTAAGCCCTGTTATTTCAATGCCCTTAGGGTATGATTTAGGATATCCGCCGGAAGCCATAATTACGCAGGCGCACGCTCTGTCGTCCCATTCAATTTCAAGGTCGGAAAGCGTTTCATTGTTAATTGCATCAAAAATATCCATAATATCGGTTTTAAGCCTGGGCAGAACAACCTGCGTTTCAGGGTCGCCGAAGCGGCAGTTATATTCAATAACCTTTGGTCCTTTAGGCGTAATCATAAGCCCGAAATACAAACAGCCTTTAAATGTCCTGCCCTCTTTATTCATTGCATTGATTGTGGGGATAAATATTTTTTCCATACATTCCCGTGCAATTTCTTCGGTATAATACGGATTAGGTGAAACCGTACCCATACCGCCTGTATTAAGCCCCTTGTCGCCGTCAAGCGCACGCTTATGGTCCATTGACGATACCATAGGCTTAACGCACTTACCGTCAGTAAAAGCAAGAACCGAAACCTCGATACCCGTCAAAAATTCCTCAACTACAACATTGTTGCCTGACGCGCCGAAAATCTTATCCTCCATAATTTCCTTAACACCTGCAATGGCGTCATCAAGATTTTCGGGGATAATTACGCCCTTGCCGAGTGCAAGTCCGTCAGCCTTTATGACTGCGGGAAATTCATTTTTTTCTCTTATATAATCAATAACATCCCCGGCTTTATCAAAAACCTTATATTCCGCCGTGGGGATATTGTATTTCAGCATAAGATTTTTTGCAAATACCTTTGAGCCTTCAATAACAGCTGCATTAGCCCTTGGACCGAAGGCTGCAAAGCCTGCCTCATTAAGCGCGTCGACCATACCTGCAACAAGCGGATCATCGGGTGCAACCACAACAAAATCCGCCTTGATTTTTTTTGCAAGATTAACAACTCCTTCAATATCCGTTGCCGCAACATCATAACATTCGGCGTCATATGATATACCGCCGTTGCCGGGGCAGCAGGCTACGCTGTCAACCCTGTTTGATTCCTTGATTTTTTTGATAAGCGCGTGCTCTCTTCCGCCGCCGCCTACTACTAATACCTTCATTTTCTTCCCTCCGCAGTTATATCAAAAAAGCACTTGAGGGTGACGATGACGCCACCCGTATATATCATTTGTTTTTATTAATAATCCTTGTTTGCTGAGCACCTGTTTCAAGGTTGATGAAACGAGTAAAAAGAGAAACCTTGTTGTCTTCATTGAGATTGTCCCATATCATTGATGTAAACTCATCAATATCGCCGTCGATTTCAACGGGCGTAGGCTCGCCCTCAAAGCTCGGAATAGGATTTCCGTCACATTTATATGTGTGGATAAAATGGCCCTGACCCGCAGTGCCCGGATATTCATAGAAAAATCTTATGCACTGAGGTCTTCCGAGATTTGATTTTAAAATTGACATATTGTATCCGCCGTCAGCTTTTACAACGGCGCTTATTCTCGGTGTGTAATTCGGCGCGTCAGGTTCAAACTCACGGGTAATAAGCGCACTGTGATAGCACTCGCCCCTGCTCATAAAGTCATATATTGTATCTGTCTGGTCGCCGTTTGTGACAATGGTTTTGTCGCCAAGCTTGAGAACAGGATTATATATAATAAGCGACGGGTCCTCCATCCTGCTTTCATCAAAAGCCTTCGTGCGAATACCGCCGCGGTCATTTTCCTCGAAAATCCTGTTGCGGCTGTTGGCGCTCCTGCCCATAATAAAATAAGCAATTACCGCATTTTTGCCGTCCCTGCTTTTTCCGACAACAATGCCCCTGCCGGGATATGTATTTGTATTTAACTCCGCTGCAAGTGATTTATTTTCCATATCTGCACCTCACAATCAAATTATTTGAGTTTTATTGCCTGTTATCTTTATCCTGCCCTCACAAAAAAGCGAAACAGCCTTGGGCAGTATCTCCCATTCAGCCTGACGCATCACACGGTATTGCAGTATTTCCTCGTTATCGCCCTGTTCAACATAAACCGCTTTTTGAAGAATTATTGCGCCGCCGTCTGTTATTTCGTTGACAAAATGCGCGGTGGCGCCTGTAACCTTAACACCGCTTTCAAGAACTGCGGTATGGACCTTTTTTCCGTAAAAGCCGTCGCCGCAAAACAGAGGTATAAGACTGGGGTGAATATTTATAATCCTGTTTTTGTATTTATTAATAAATTCACTGCCGAGGATTGATAAAAAGCCCGCAAGAACAACAAGGTCAATATTTTTATCATCAAGTGCCTTAAGGATTGCCTTGTCATAATCCTCCCCTGTATCATATGCACTGCGTGAAACAACCGTGTTTTCAATACCTGCTTTTTCGGCACGCTTCAAGGCATAAGCGTTTTCATTGCTTGAAAGCACAAAAACGATTTTGCCGTTTTTAATTTCTCCTCGTGCTTCAGCGTCAATAAGGGCTTGAAGATTTGTTCCGCCGCCGGACACCAGAACCGCTATATTCATCATACCAATTCAACACCCTTTTCGCCTGTTCTGATTTCGCCGATAATCCTTGCCTGCTCACAATTTTCATTAAGAATACGAACAGCCTCGTCAGCCTTGTCGCAATCAACGGCAATAACAAGACCTGTGCCCATATTAAAGGTATTATACATATCTCTTTCGGAAATATTGCCCGTTTTCATAATTAAATCAAATACAGGCTTTTTAAAGCACTTATCCTTTTCAATATAAGCAGTGAAGCCGTCATTTAACATTCTCGGCACATTTTCATAAAAGCCGCCGCCTGTTATATGTGAAATTGCATTAACTCTAATCTTTTCCATAAGGGCAAGAAGCGGTTTAACATAAATCCTTGTAGGTGTAATCAGCTCCTCGCCGAGCGTTTTGCCAAGCTCATCATAATATACTGCGATTGTTTTTTCATTTACATTAAATACTTTTCTTACAAGTGAAAAGCCGTTTGAATGAACGCCTGAGGATGCAACGCCTATTAGCGCATTGCCTGCTGCAAGGTGCTCGCCTGATACAAGCTTATCCTTTTCTCCTATGCCGACAGTAAATCCGGCAAGGTCATATTCGTTTTCAGGCATAAGTCCGGGGTGCTCTGCCGTTTCGCCGCCGACTAATGCACAGCCCGACTGAACGCATCCCTCTGCTACACCCGAAACAATCCGTGCTGTTTTTTCAGGATAATTTTTGCCGCAGGCAATATAATCAAGAAAGAAAAGCGGCTTTGCACCGGAGCAGGCAACATCGTTCACGCACATTGCGACACAGTCAATTCCCACTGTATCGTGCTTGTCCATAAGAAAAGCAAGCTTGATTTTTGTACCTACGCCGTCTGTACCCGAAACAAGAACGGGATTTTTATAATCCTGCCACGGCAGCTCAAACATACCGCCAAAGCCGCCTATACCTCCGATAACGCCGGGAATGTTTGTTTTTTTCACTGTTTCCCTTATAAGCTCAACTGATTTATAGCCTGCTGTAACATCAACACCTGCCGCAGCGTAGCTTTCGCTAAAGCTCTTTTCCATAATGTTATATCTCCTTTAACTTTTCCTGTAGGGCAGCATCCTTATCACGAACCTGCTGTGCCATTTCTTCCCTCATTTTAATGAGCTTTGACATAAGGCTGTCATCGCCTACTGCCAAAATTTCCGCAGCAAGAAGTGCAGCGTTTTTTGCCGCATTAACACCCACTGCCGCAACAGGAATACCGGGAGGCATCATTACGGTTGCAAGCATTGCGTCCATACCGTCAAGCACCTTTGCGCAGCACGGAATACCGATAACAGGCAGAGTAGTTGAAGCGGCAAGAACACCGCCGAGATGTGCAGCCATACCTGCTGCCGCGATTATAACTCCAAAACCGTTTTTAATTGCATTTGCGGAAAATTCACTTGCTTCTTTCGGGGTGCGGTGCGCACTTATAACCCTGACCTCAATTTCAATGCCAAGCTCTTTGAGCTGTTTAACGGCAGGTGTAACAATCGGCAAATCACTGTCAGAGCCCATAATAATTGCAACCTTTTTCATATACTTCTCCTTTAAAATATAACTTACAGCCGATTAAAAAATAGCTGAAAATACTGTCGGCAGCAATATTTCAGAATAGTAAGCAGCTGCCGTTCACCGGTTTTACGACATAATTCAGTCTGCTTTTACAAGTGTATATATAAATATCAACACTGTTATTATAAATAATATGTTACGGTTTTTCAATGCATAAATGCAACAAAAAAAATCAAATCTTGTAATATGTTTAGTTAATATTAACCTAACTTAAAATTTTCTTTTGACAGATGAAAAAAGTTGTGATAATATAACTTCACACAAAAAATTAATAAACATAAACGACACAAGTTGTGCATTGCATGTAAATCTGATTACGGTACTATGTTAGTATTTTGCAAATGCCGACATGTGTTTTTTTATGTTTAAAAAGGAGTTATTTTATGCCGAGAAATCAATTTCAAAGAATGGTATTTGCGTTTTTGACTGTTGTAATAACCGTTCACGCTTATGTTTTTTACAGTCTGTATGTTATAAACGGCTCAACGCTTATGCAAATAACCGGAAAGTCGAGCGTGCTCAAGGCAATCAATGCACAGGGCGGTGTTTATATGTTTGGCAGAATGCTGCCGATATGGGCGGTTATCCTGATTGAATTTTGCTTTGCTTATTTACTTGAAGTAATAATGGGCAGCCCCGCATCCTTCAGGCTTGCTTCAAGAGTATTTGACCCGAGAAAAAATCATCCTATGATTTTTGAAAGCGCAATTATTTGTGCAACCGTTGGACTTATGTGCCCTGCAATGAGTCTTCTTGCTGCTGCCTTCTATTACCCGTACTATGCCGATTTCAGCATTCTTACCTTGCTTGCCAACTGGCTGAAGCTTGTTTGCTTCAATTTTCCGTTTGCATTTTTCACACAGCTTTTCTTTATTCAGCCATTGGTAAGAACTCTTTTCAAAGCAATATTCGCTAAAGATATCAAAAAGAGATTGGCGAAAGAGGAAAACTCCGAACGAGCAAAAAATGAAGAAGATGTACTTGTTGCAATCTACAAAAGAATGGATGTTATTCAGGAAGGCTTGGCGCATGAACGCAGGCAGCGGAAAAAATTAGCTGTAAAATTTGAAGAAAACGAATTGACAAAAACTAAAAAGTGATTATATAAAAGTATAAAAACGGCAGGCTTAAGCTTGCCGTTTTTATGTTTGTTTTTATTAAATTGATGAGAGAAGCTTGGGAAGCTTTGCAATGGTTGCGCCAAGGCGCCAGAATATTGCGTTGAAGCCGGCAAAGCTTGATTCATCATCGTTGAGCATTTTTAAAAGTCCTTCTGCCTGTGCAGGCGAAAAAGCACCCATTGACATTGCAATAAAGTTACGGATGGGAATTTGTGTAGCCATTGCAGCGAGCATCTTTCCGTCGCCGTTTGCATCACTGCCCATACCTGACATAATCTTTTCAATAAGGCGGCAAAGTCTTCCGCCCCACTTTGTATGCCTTGCGTCATTAAGGCAGCAGTAAATGTCAATTTTTTTGCTTTCATCAATTTCCCGACTCGGAAGCTCGCCGTAAACGCCGGCGAAATCTTCCCTTGTAACAGCGGCAACATTATTGTAATAATTAGGTGAAACCGCTCTGTAATCGGGAATTTCACAATCAATCGTTGAAGTAACGGTAATAGCTTGTGAAAGCCTTATATCATTGCTTGCAGCAGCAATAAGAATATCAAATTCACCTGTTTCAACGCACCAGTCACTGATGTTCACATTATAAAACGCAAATGCTCTCTTTGAAAGGTCAATTGAAATTTCCTTTTCCTCTCCTGCTTTAAGAAATACCTTTTTAAATGCTCGAAGCTCTTTAATCGGGCGGTAAATTGTTGATTGCTTATCAGCAACATAAATCTGTGCAATCTCCGCACCGTCAACGCTGCCTGTATTCTTAATCTTAAATGTAACGGTTACGGTATCGGTATCCTTAATATCGTTTGAGGAAAGTGTGAGGCTGCTGTACTCAAAGGTTGTATATGAAAGGCCGTAGCCAAACGGGAATAAAACATCCTTCTTTGCTGCCTCATAATATCTGTAGCCGATATATACGCTCTCTTTGTGCTCGCTTGTAACAGGCCCGCCCGGATAATTGCCGTAGGTCGGATTATCCTCAAACGCCGCCGGATAGGTTTCGCTTGTTTTGCCTGACGGATTAACGGCGCCTGTAAGAATATTTGCAACCGCCGCGCCGCCTGCCTGGCCGCCGAGACCGGAATTAAGAAGACCTTTAACCTTATCAAGCCACGGCATAAGGACTACAGAACCGCCTGCAAGAACGACAACCGTGTTTTCATTAGCCTCTGCAACCTTTGAAACAAGCTCATTATGATTTTCGGGCATAAAGATACCTTCACGGTCATAGCCTTCGCCCTCAAACTCCTCGGTAAGCCCAACAAATACAACGGCAACATCACAGGACCTTGCAGCGGCAACCGCCTCGTCAACAAGCTGTGCTTCGGGTACTCTTGTTTTCTTTTCCTTTTTTGTGGGCGATGACTTGTAATAACCCCGGGCATATACCATATCAACGCCGAGCTTTTCAAGCTCATCATAAGCATTAATAAGCATTGTGGGATTTATAACCGATGAGCCTGCGCCCTGGAAACGGGGAGCCTTTGCCATTTCACCGATAACGGCAACCCTTTGACCTTTTTTCAGAGGAAGAATGTTGTCGTCATTTTTGAGAAGGACCATCGAACCCTCTGCGATTTCCTGAGCAATTTTATTATGCTTATCAATATCAAAGGTATGCTCCTTTTCAAGAGCAGGCTTTGATTTAACAATAAGATCGACTACCGCATCAACTCGTTCGTCAAGAACAGATTCCTCAAGCGAGCCGTCTTTAATTGCGGCAATAATTCTTTTTGTATTAAGCGGCCCTGATGTCGGCATTTCAAGATCGGTGCCTGCTTTAAGACCCGGAATACGATCAACTGATGCGCCCCAGTCGGTAACAGTGAGACCTTCAAAGCCCCATTCGCCGCGAAGCACCTGCTGCTGAAGCCATTCATTTTGTGATGCGTATGTACCGTTAATGCGGTTATATGAATTCATTATTGTCCACGGCTGTGCTTCTTTAACGGCAATTTCAAATGCAGGCAAATAAATTTCACGCATAGTTCTTTCATCAATTACTTCGTTGAGAACCATACGATATGCTTCCTGCGAATTGCAGGCAAAGTGTTTGAGCGAAGTACCTACACCCTTTGACTGAACGCCTTTGATAATGGCGGCGGAGCATTTGCCTGCAAGATACGGGTCCTCGCTGAAATATTCAAAATTTCTGCCGCAAACGGGTGAACGCTTTATGTTTGTTCCGGGTCCGAGAATTGCGGATACCTTTTCTTTAAGACATTCCTGCCCCATAGCCTCGCCCTCTTTGGCAAGAAGGTCAGGATCCCATGAGCATGATGATGTCGCGGCGGGCGGGAAACAGGTGGTGGGAACAGAGTTGCCGAGACCTATACCTGATGTTTTTGCCGCCCCTTCAGGCTCAACATAATCCTTGCCCTTTTGCTTTCGCAGACCGTGAGGTCCGTCAGTAATCATAATTTTCGGAAGGCCAAGGTCGGGTGCTTCCTCAAGATGCCAGTAATCATAACCCGAAACAAAAGCAGCCTTTTGCTCCAAGGTCATTTTTTCAATAATGTCCGGGTGTTTCATTCAAAAATGCTCCTCTCAAATTTTTACCATTTACTATTATACAATAAAATATTTACTATATCAATAACTATTTTTGTATATTTTGACTATATTTTTTTATTGATAATGTTTCTTTATATATAATGTTTCTTAATATGATATGTCAGCAATAACGGCTTTTGAAAAAACGAATACACACTGTACGCAGATATACGCTTTCAAAAAGGTGACGGCTTGCATTTGCGGATTTTGCCTTTTACAGAAAAACCGGGCAGCGGCTCAATGCATACCGCTGCCTGATTTTAAATTAACCTATAAGCTCTCTTATTATCTGCTCTGCCGTTTTTACATCGGCTTTGCCGCGAGAGCTTTTCATAACATAGCCGAACATAACATTGATTGCCTTGTCCTTGCCCGATTTTATATCCTCAACCGCTTTGGGATTTGCGTCAATCGCAGCCTGACAAAGGGCTTTCAAATCATCATAAGAAATGCCCGCAAGGTCATCAGCCTTAATGTATTCTGAAACATCACTGCCGCTTTCAAGCATTTTTGAAAGAACCTCTTTTGCCTTGTTGGCCCTGATTTTTTTGTCATCAATCAGCTTTACAAGCTCGGCAAGCTGATTTGCAGAGGTTTTAATTTCAAAATTTTCTTTATCCGCTTCGGTTTTGAGAGTGGCAAAAACAGGACCGATTATCATATTAAGAACATTGCCGGCGCTTGCACCGTCATTAACAGCTCTGTCAAAAAAAGCGGTAACATTCTTATATTTATAGATAAGCCTTGCATTGTTTTCGGGCAGACCCATTGAAATATACCTTTTAAGCTTGTCATCGGGAAGCTCAGGCAGCTCGGCTCTGATTTTATCAACCGTTTCGGGAGATATATAAAATCTTAAAATATCAGGCTCCGGGAAATAACGGTAATCATCGGCATTTTCCTTTGAGCGAAGAACATATACCGTGTCGCTGTCGGCGTCATAGCGCATGGTTGACTGAACAACCTTTTCCCCTGCGTCAAGAATATCCTCCTGCCTTTCCGTCTCAAGCTCCATAGCGCGAACAATGTTTGAAAGCGAGTTAATATTCTTGATTTCCGTCCTTGTTCCCCAGGGCTCATCCGGTCGGTGAAGCGAAACATTTACATCGCAGCGCATTGAGCCTTCCTGCATTTTACAATCGGAAACTCCGACATTGCGCATTATAAGCTGCAGCTTTTCAGCATATTCCCTCGCCTCCTCGGGCGTGGTGATATCAGCCATCGAAACGATTTCTATAAGCGGCACACCGCCACGGTTATAGTCAACATAGGTGTAACCGTCTTCGTGAACAAGCTTTCCGGCGTCCTCCTCTATATGAATACGCTCAATGCGTATTTTCCTGCCGCTGTCAAGCTCAACATATCCGTTTATACATACCGGCTCATCAAACTGTGAAATCTGATATGCTTTAGGCAAATCGGGATATACATAATTTTTCCTGTCCATATGGGAGTTATTATTTATTTCACAATGAACCGCAAGACCTGCTCTGACTGCATATTCAATAACCCTTTTATTAAGTACCGGCAGTGAACCCGGCTGACCTGTACATACAGGGCAGCAGTGTGTGTTTGGCTCGCCGCCGAACTGTGTTGTACAGCCGCAGAAAATTTTTGTTTTTGTGGCAAGCTCAATATGAGTTTCTATACCGCATACCAACTGATAACTCACAGCTTTGCACCTCCCTCAAAATCAGGCACCTCAACATCTGCATTTTTCTCATAAAAATATGCTGCGCTCATAATTTCCTTTTCGCTGAATTTTTTACCGATTATCTGCATACCAATCGGCAGTCCTTTGCTGTCATTCTTAATAGGAATGCTGATTGCGGGAACACCCGTAATGTTGACGGGAACAGTGGCAATATCGCTTAAATACATATCAACAGGCGACGCACCCTTGCAGTTTAGCAAAAACGCCGTATTGGGAGCGGTAGGTGCAATAAGGATATCACAGATATTGAATATTTCGTCAAAATCCGCAATAAGATTTTCACGAAGAAGACATGCTTTTTTATAATAGGCATCATAATAACCCGATGAAAGGACATAAGTGCCGAGCATAATTCTTCTTTTGACCTCATCGCCAAAGCCCTCGGTTCTTGTTTTCAAAATCATTTCTTCAACATCATTAAAGCTCTCAGGTCTGTAGCCGTAGCGAATACCGTCATACCTGCCGAGATTTGATGACGCCTCTGCACAGGCTATAATATAGTAAACAGGCAGCGCCTGCTTTAAAACAGGCAGGCTGATATTGATTATCTCCGCGCCGTTTTTCTCATAAAATCTGACTGCACCGTCGATTGCTTCCTTAATTTCAGGATTAATTCCGTCAAAATATTCCTTTGCAATGCCGATTTTAAGTCCCTTTACATCAGTCTGACCGAGAGAATCGGCAATTCCCTTGAAATCAAAATCAACACTTGTCTGGTCATTGGCATCAACACCTGAAATGGTTTCAAAGACAACAGCCGTATCCTTAACCGAATTTGCAAGAACACCTATTTGGTCAAGCGATGAGCCATATGCAATAAGACCGTAACGGGATACCGCACCGTAAGTTGGCTTTAATCCGACAATACCGCAGAAGGAAGCCGGCTGACGAACCGAACCGCCTGTATCGGAGCCGAGTGCATAAGCAGCAAGATTTGCGCAAACGGCAGATGCGCCGCCGCCTGACGAGCCGCCTGTTACATGGTTTACATTTCTCGGGTTTAGGGGTGCACCGTAGCAGCTTGTTTCGCTTGTTGAGCCCATAGCAAATTCATCCATATTTGTTTTGCCGAGCATAACTGCGCCCTGTGCTTTCAGCTTTGACCAAACGGTCGCGTCATAATAAGGTCTGAAGCCTGTAAGAATTTTAGACGCACAGGTAGTAAGATCGCCGTCGGAGCATATATTATCCTTAAGCGTCATCGGAATACCGGTAAGTGCAAATGCAGTACCGTCTGAAATCATTTTGTCGGCAGCCCTTGCATTTTCAATCGCCTTGTCGAAGGTGGTTGAAGCATAGGCGTTATATTTCGGATTATCATTTTCAATGGCACAAATATATTTTTGTGTAAGCTCAACAGATGATATTTCCTTGTTTAAAAGCTTTTTTGATAAAGGAGCTATTATTTCTCTCATTTATATACCCCCTTTAACGCAGAACATACCCTTTGAGGCTGAAACATTTGATAGTATCTTTTCATTAGGCAGGGAGCTCTTAACTGTATCCTCTCTGAATTTCTCGGCAGGAATTGCATTTGACGATACATTTCTGATTTTATCTGCATCACCCTCAACTGAGTTGTTGATTGTATCGGCAAAGGCGATAATATCATCCATATCCTTGATAACTTTATCAAGCTCATCATTTGAAAAATCAAGACGGGCAAGATTAGCAAGCTTTAAAACCTCTTCTTTACTTATCATACAATTAACTCCTATTACTTTCTGAGTTTAATGTGAACTTCTCTTAACTGCTGCTCGGTTATCTCGCCGGGAGCACCGCACATAAGATCCTGCGCCTTGCCGTCCATCGGAAACGGTATAACCTCACGGATATTATCCTCATTGCGAAGCAGCATTATCATTCTGTCAATACCCGGTGCCATACCTGCGTGAGGCGGTGCGCCAAATTGGAATGCAGTATAAAGCGCTCCGAATTTTTCCTTAAGCACAGACTCGTTATAGCCGGCGATTTCAAATGCTTTTTTCATAATATCTATATCGTGGTTACGAACCGCACCCGATGAAAGCTCAACGCCGTTACAAACAATGTCATACTGATATGCAAGAATTGTAAGCGGATCCTGATTATTAAGCGCATCCAATCCGCCCTGGGGCATTGAGAAAGGATTATGAGTAAAGCCGATTTTCTTTTCGTCCTCCTTGTACTCATACATCGGAAAATCATTAACAAAGCAGAAGCAATACGCATTCTTTTCAAGCAAATCAAACATTTCACCAAGCCTTGTTCGTATCTGACCTGCATAATCACAAGCCTTGGCTTCAACATCGGCAATAAAGAAAATTGTATCACCGACCTCAAGCCCTGCAATATCGGCAAGCTGCGTTTTCATATCGTCGGGAATAAACTTATCAATAGGTCCTTTATAGCTCTTATCCTCTAAAACAAGCAGATAGCCCAGACCGCCCATGCCTATTGACTGTGCAAATTTAAGAAGCTTCTCGTGCTTGCCCTTTGAAATTTCAGTATGAACCTTAATTGCTCTTACGGTCATGCCGTGAAACGGTTTGAAGCTGCACCTTTGAAAGAAATCCGTCACATCGATAATTTCAAGCGGATTTCTTAAATCCGGCTTATCCGTACCGTATTTCAGCATAGCCTCCTTATAACTGATTACTGGATACGGTGCCTGAGTAACGGAATATCCTTTCGGTGCAAACCTTTTGAAGGTCTTTGTTAAAATTTCCTCGCCTACCCTGAATACATCCTCCTGCGTTGCAAAGCTCATTTCAAAGTCAAGCTGATAAAATTCGCCGGGCGAACGGTCGGCTCTTGCATCCTCATCTCTGAAGCAAGGCGCAATCTGAAAATACTTATCAACACCCGAAACCATCAAAAGCTGTTTATACTGCTGCGGCGCCTGCGGAAGCGCGTAAAATTTTCCTTTGTGAACACGGCTCGGCACAACATAATCCCTTGCGCCCTCAGGTGATGACGCGCAAAGAATGGGAGTCTGAATTTCGAGAAATCCCAGCTCCGTCATTTCCTGTCTTAAATAAGAAATGACCTTGCTCCTGAAAATCATATTATCCTTAACCTTATGATTCCTCAAGTCAAGGAAACGGTACTGAAGCCTTTTATCCTCCCTTGTTTCCCTTGAGGACTGTATTTCAAACGGAAGCGGCCGGCGAACCTTACCGAGAGTTGTAACGCTTTTTGCCTCAACCTCAATGGTTCCTGTCGCAATTTTAGGGTTAATTGTATCCTCATCTCTTTTTTCAACGATGCCCTCAACTGAAAGGCAATCCTCCTTGGAAATGCCGTCAAGAAGCGTTGTATCACGCATAACAATCTGCATTATGCCGTACATATCACGAAGGTCAATGAACGATACGCCGCCGTGGTCGCGGATATTTTCGACCCAGCCTGCAACCCTGACATTGCTGTCAATATCCGCCTCGCTGAAATTATCCATAGTTTTTGTTCTGTAAAGTGTTGAAAATTCCATAAATCCATCTCCCGTTAAGCAATACCTCCTCAGCTGCAATGCGCCTGCTTTTATACAGCACAGAGGTTAAAATAAAAACAGCAGTCTTCAGTCCAATAGGACGAAAGACTGCTTCCGTGGTACCACCTAAATTAGCCGAATAACCGGCTCACTCAAAAGGATTAACGCTCCTTCACGCCCAAGTCTAATAACAAACGCTTTCTTTTGGGAACTCATAGGTGTTTTTCACAGCATGCATACGCTGACTTGCACCAACCGTCAGCTCTCTGATGCAGTGGCAGTCTGCTACTCGCCTAATCAAAGTTTTATAATATTTTATTTTATTAAGGGCATCGCCCGAACATCAACATTTGTTAAGGGCGCAAGCCCGTTTCAGCGGGAGATTTATCTGCCGCTGAAAGTAAAAGGTGAACAACGCCGCTTTAAATCGGAGCAGCGCTCCATCAAGCTCGCTTGAAATGGACCCCGCCGCCTAAGAGGCGGGGGACATCGGCGAATAGGTTATAAGGCGGTTCAGCTTTTCAAATGTTTAATCGAGGGCATCGCCCGAACATCAACATTTGTTAAGGGCGCAAGCCCGTTTCAGCGGGAGATTTATCTGCCGCTGAAAGTAAAAGGTGAACAACGCCGCTTATAAGGCGGTTCAGCTTTTCAAATGTTTAATCGAGGGCATCGCCCGAACATCAACATTTGTTAAGGGCGCAAGCCCGTTTCAGCGGGAGATTTATCTGCCGCTGAAAGTAAAAGGTGAACAACGCCGCTTATGAGGCGGTTCAGCTTTTCAAATGTTATAATAACACTTAAACTCAGTTTAGTCAACATTCTTTTTGTCAATTATTTTTTTACATATTATATGCATTATAAATTCAGTTATGTATATTGCAAGCGTTAAATACCAGCCTAAACCCAAACCGCCGATTGAAATCCCAAGCACGGCAAAGACCGCGGTATTAACCGCACTGAATATCATATTACGCAAAAAACCCGTTTTTGTGCTTGAGAACAATGATGAAATAATAACGGCAAGCGACAGAACAATAACAAGCGCCATACTTACAAGCGGCATAATAACATCGGGAATTTCTATGCTGCCGTTAACGATTCCGGCAATAAGCGATATAATGCTTATATCATCATACATCGGCAGACACATTGAAGCAAGCGGAGTAAAGAAAAGGACAAGCCTGATTATCAGTAACGGACTTGAAACAGAGGAGGATTTAAGAATACCGACAAAATGATTAACGGCATTAACCTCCTTTTCCGCTTTCATTTGGTCGTCCTCAAGCCGCTTATTAAGGTTGTAATAAAGCAGGCTGACATTGCAGCTCGGGCAGTTTTCCTTCAAATAAAACGGGCTTATTTTTGCACCGCATTTAGGGCACTTACTCATTAACAACACCCCCTGATACTGCTTTTGATTTTTCAAATCTTCTGATTTTCATATCCTCACGGATTTGCTTCAGCTTATCGCCGTTTAGATCATAGAATATATACGGTATAAGCGAAACAAGACCGACAACATAAGGTATTACCGTAAAGAAAGCCCATATCATCAAATCGGTATGCTCACCTTTAACGGTTATCCTTTCAGTGCCCTGGACCTGATAGTTAAGACCTATTACAGGCAAAATCGCCGTGCAAAGCGAGGTTGCGACCGAGCTTGTGAGCTTGCCGACAAATGTAAGCACCGAAAATGAAACGCCCTCGTTTCTCTCGCCTGTTTTCCATTCCATATAGTCAATGGTGTCTGCAATCATTTCGGTTGGTATAACCATATTTACAGTATTAAAAAATGAAAAAATAAAGTTTTGAATAAGCAAAAGCGGAACAACGACCTTAAAATCATTATAATGCTTCATACCTATTATAAATACTGCAACACTGACGCCCGCACGCACAAAGCCGTTTAAAAATACAATCTGCCTGTTATCTAATTTCTTTTTAAGCTTTGGTATAAGCAAATATGTAACAAAACCGAAAACAGTTCCCGGCAGGGTTATTAAAAGCTTTAATGAGTTAAGGTTTATTACCTCAGCGTAATAATATGTTTCAAACGCACCCGAAACCGCGCATACTGTGCTCAAAACATTGCCGATAACAATCATAAGAAGCGGCTTGTTTTTAACAAGCACCTTAAAGCCGGCAAGCACGCTCGGGTCCTTGACGGTTTGAACAACACGCTCCTTGCACTGAGTTCCCGCAAGTGAAAACAGGCATATAATCATACAAGCCGATATAATTGATATAAGGCAAAACACCTGTGGCAGCGACAGAGATATAATATTGTTTTCACTGCCGTCCATCATAAGGACAAGCAAGGTTGTTGAAAGACCGCCTATTATGCTGCTGATAAATCTTGCACTTGAGATTGCTCTTGTTCTGTCAGACGGCAGGGGCGAAATTGCACTGCTCATACCCCAAAACGGAACATCACCGAGAGTATATAAAAGCTCCCAAATAAAATAGGATATATACATATATGCAACCTTCGCGGAGGTCGATTTGACATCCTGCATAAATAACGGACCTGACCACAGTGCCACCGTTGCGACAGCCAGAGGAACGGGAACAATCAGCAAATACACACGAAGCTTGCCGTAGCGTGTTCTTGTTTTATCAATTATTCCGCCCATCAACGGGTCATTAATCGTATCCCATATACCGAGAAAAAGTATCATTCTTGAAACTGCACTTTGCCCGATACCAAAAACCTTTGTAAAAAAAAGCGACAGATAGCCGTTAAGATTATAACCGAAAACCTGACCCGCATTGGCAAAGCCGTAGGCAAGATTTTCCTTAACGCCGACATATCGCTTTTCTGTTTTGCTTTCAATATTGTCACTCATATCGCCCACCCCTTTCTACAACTATAATAATAAAAAAAGGCTGACCTTGTCAACAAGCTTTTCTTCATATTTTGTGTAAATGCGAACGAAAGGCATATAATCTTATTTCTAAAATACAGATTAGTTTAATCGGGTCAGGTTAAATATATACTATTTGTAATCATCGCTTATTACACTTATGTACAACCGGGGACAGTCCCCGGTTGTACATATCATAAATAAACGGTATAATAACCGTTTGAATATCACGATTATTATACCGTAATTTGCCGCACAAGGCGCAGCACAACACGGCAGTGCCGTGTAAAAGCGTTATTTAAATGTAATTATTCCGGTGCTTCGGTGGTTGCGCCTTCCTTTGCGGAATAATCCGGATACCTGTTTTCAAGCTGAACATATTCTCCGCTGCTTCGATCCTTCATTAAAACTGTCTGCGCGTCAAAGGAGATGAAATATTCCCCCATGGTTTCCATTGAAAATGTTTCCTGACCGTCAGCATTTGTAACATCATTTCTTACAATAACATTGGCAACAACCTTTATATAGTTTGTGCCGTCAATTTCTACGCCGTTAGATGCAACCATAAATGAATATTCTTTTTCAACCTTATCAAGACCAAGCTCCTCTTTTGTATAGCTTGTCTCAATGAAGTCAACGGCATTTGCCTCTTTGATAACAGCCTCTGCTGTGGGAATTTGTGCAGTAGTGCTTGCGTCGGCATCATTTTCCGCCTTTGAGCAGGCAGCAAACACAGTTAAAAGCATAAATGCAGAAAGCATTAAAATAAATAGTTTTTTTATAATAATTTCCATATAGCCTTTCCGGCTGCAAATAAAATAGTTCATTAAAAATCACCTGTTCGCCTCATTGCAGCCTGACAAGGCGTATAATGGAGATTTAAGCATCTCAAAATTATTTCCGCAGGCAAATTTTGAGGGGTTCGTTTGCGAGCGCTCGCGGTGCGAGATAAAGGGAGCAAGAAGAACCGGCAGCGGTCAAAATGTTGGAGGGCAATACTTTGCCCGAACAAAATTTTGGGTACCGCAACCGGATAATGCAATCGGATTAGTGTGAATTTTCACACTAATTTCTACTTTCTTATAACAGTTGCGCAAAAATGCAGTCGGCCTTAAGCACGCATTAAACGAAGTGATTAATCCTCGTCCTCTGAATCCTCACAATCACAATCGACCTCAAACTCAAGCATTTCGCCGCAGTTCGGGCAAGGGATTGAACCCTCAAGAACGGTATCCTCATCAACAACAAATGATTCTTTGCAAACAGGACATTCAATCTCAAACTCATCACAATCGCCGCAATCATCGCAATCGCAAAAATCGTCGCAGTCCATAAGATAATCCTCAACCTCGGCAAGGTCCTCGTCAACGGCATCAATCTGCTCTGCGAGAAGCTCCATGCCCTCGGTCATATCACCGACATCTTCCGTAAGGTTTTCAAGGACATCAATAATTGCTTTGAAAATCTTTGTTTCCTTTTTATTGCTGTCTAAATCAAGCCCGTCAAGCAGACCTTTAAGATAGCCTAAGCTTTCTGTTGTTTCCATAGCGATAACTCTCCTTTTAATTAAGCTCTTTCCATATACTCACAGGTCCTTGTGTCAATCCTTATCATATCGCCCTCGTTAATAAAAAGGGGAACGCGGATTTCAGCACCTGTTTCAACCTTTGCAGGCTTAAGAGTGTTTGTAGCTGTATTTCCTTTAAGACCGGGTTCTGTTTCGGTAACCTCAAGAGTTACGAAGGTTGGAGGCTCAACGCCGAAAACCTTGCCCTTGTATGAAAGAATACGGCAAATTTCATTTTCCTTGACAAACTTGAAATTTTCCGAAAGGTCAGCCTCTGATACGGGAATCATTTCAAATGTTTCATTGTCCATAAAATAGTAAAGACCGTCATCGTTATATGAATAAGACATTTCCTTTCTTTCTATATATGCGGTCGGGAACTTTGCTGACGGGTTATAGCTTTTTTCGGTAACCGCACCTGTAATAACATTTTTCGTTTTTGTTCTTACAAATGCTGCGCCCTTGCCCGGCTTAACATGCTGAAATTCTATAACCTGCAAAACATTGCCGTCCTCCTCAAATGTAACGCCGTTTCTGAAATCACCTGCTGTTACCATAATTTATACCTCCGAGATGTTATAACTGATTTGTAATATATTTACTCATATATTCTATATTATTTCGAGCAATAAATCAATACCCATTTTATAGCTGTCTTTGCCAAAGCCGCAAATCTGTTTAATACAGACATCCGTAATGACAGATATTTTCCTGAAATCCTCTCTTTTATGTATATCCGACATATGCACCTCAACAAACGGTGTATAATCCCTCACCGCTTCAATGGCGTCACGAATTGCATAGGAATAATGCGTGTATGCGCCGGCATTGATAACAACGCCGTCAAATTCATCCTTGCTTTCGTGGATAACATCAATTATATCTCCCTCGTGATTTGATTGAAAAAAGGACATTTTTGCGCCATTTGCCTTGCCGTACAATTTAAGCTCATCATTGATTTGCTTTAATGTTTCTGCGCCGTATACATTTTTCTTTCTTATACCCGTCATATTAAGATTGGGACCGTTTAAAACAAGTATCTTTTTCATTGCAAAAACCTTTCATAAATTAAGGACAATACCCGACACATTTGTCAAAGGCGCGCGCCGTTTCGGCGGGTATTACAGCTGCCCTGAAAGAAAAGGCTAATCCCCGACGCTCACAGGGGCCACTGACCTTTTCAAGCGTTATTATGTTTAATAATATATTAAACTAAAAATATTTATAAGTCAACAAAAAAAGGGAGTGCTTGCACTCCCTCAAGTACCTTATTTGTACTTTCTCTTACGAGCAGCCTCGCTCTTCTTTTTTCGAGCAACAGATGGCTTCTCATAATGCTCTCTTTTACGAACTTCTTGTATAATACCGTCGCGGGAAGTCTGACGCTTAAACCTGCGAAGTGCACTGTCTAAAGATTCATTTTCTTTAACTTTTACCTGACTCATTCTATTCCCTCCCTCCGACCGCTTCGGGGGTATTTGATACTTTCAATATCTGTGCAAGATTATATACAAATTAAAATAAAATGTCAAGTATTTTAGCAATAAATATCTTATCATTTAGAAAAAAGTTTTATTTTTAAGGTCTATTGTCGAAAATAAAGCTGATATGCCCCCGCCTTTTCAGGCAGGGGCATAATTGCGGTTATAAAATATTTTATCTTTACACAAGCTCAATGATGCACATTTCAGCTGCATCACCACGGCGTGGTCCTGTTTTAATGATTCGAGTATAACCACCGTTTACTTCTGCATACTTAGGAGCGATTTCGTCAAAAAGCTTTTTAACAACATCCTCTTTAGTAACATAAGCAAGAACATATCTTTTTGATGCAAGGTCATTATTCTTTGCCTTGGTAATCATCCTTTCAGCCATAGGCTGAACTTCCTTTGCTCTTGTAACGGTTGTTTCAATCTTGCCGTTTTCTAAAAGATAAGTAACCATACCTCTGAGCATAGCCCTTCTTTGATCTGTAGGACGGCCCAGTTTTCTGCTGCCTGGCATTGAAATTCCCTCCTTTAGTCCTCTTCCTGACTAAGTCCTAAACCCAGTGAAGCAAGCTTTGAAACCACTTCATCAAGCGACTTGCGTCCGAGATTTCTGACTTTCATCATATCGTCTTCCGTTTTTCCGATTAAATCTTCTACTGTATTAATACCCGCTCTCTTCAGGCAGTTAAAGGAACGAACAGAAAGGTCAAGCTCCTCAATAGTCATTTCGAGAACCTTTTCCTTGTTGTCATCATCCTTTTCAACCATAATGTCCTGATTGCCGATTTCCTCTGAAAGGTCAACAAAGAGCATAAGATGGTCATTCAGAATTTTTGCTGCAAGTGATGCTGCTTCATCCGCAGGAATTGTACCATCTGTTTCAATATCGAGAATAAGCTTGTCAAGGTCAGTCTGCTGACCTACACGGGTGTTTTCAACAGTATAATTAACCTTGAGCACAGGTGTATAGATGGAATCAATGGCAATAGTGCCGATAGGTAATTCCATTAACTGCTTGTTACGGTCACAGGTAACATAACCCCTGCCGTTGTCGGCAGTCAGCTCCATAACCACATGCGCACCTTCATCAAGATAAGCGATATGAAGGTCGGGATTAAGAATTTCAACATCTGCATCGTGCTTGATGTCACCTGCGGTCAATTCTCCCTCGCCTGAAACCTCAATATACATGGTTTTGGGATTTTCGTCATGTATTTTAAGGATAACATTTTTAAGATTAAGAACAATCTCGGTAACATCTTCCTTAACATGAGGGATAGTTGAAAATTCGTGTAAAACACCATCAATCTTTACGGAAGTGATTGCATAACCCGGAAGTGATGAAAGAAGGACCCTTCTCATACTGTTGCCGAGCGTTGTGCCAAAGCCTCTTTCAAGAGGTTCAACTATGAACCTGCCTGTGCTTCTGCTTCCGATAGTAGATACATCTACAATCTCGATTTTAGGCTTATCAATTTCTATCATCTAAAAGCCTCCTAAAAAAAGTTGTATTTTGTTTTCGCAAAATAACAGCATATAAACACTGTTACTTAGAGTAGAACTCAACGATTAAATGCTCTTCAACAGGTGTTGCTATTTCATCTCTTTCAGGGAGTTTAACAACCTTTGCTTCCATAGCATCCTTATTTACATCAACCCATTGAGGAACGGGACGAGATGCATTTGCTTCAACAAGTGACTTGAATTCGTCGGTGGTCTTGCTTGTTTCCTTAACTGCAACAACATCGCCTGCTTTAAGGAGATATGAAGGGATATCAACCTTTGAACCGTTTACGGTAAAATGAGCGTGGTTTACAAGCTGACGAGCCTGCGCTCTCGAGCTTGCAAAGCCTGCGGTGTAAACAACATTGTCCAAGCGGCTTTCACAAAGCTGAAGAAGGTTTGAACCTGTTACGCCTGCCTTGCGTTCAGCCATAAGGAAATATTTGTGGAACTGCCCTTCAGCAATACCATAATAACGGCGAGCCGTCTGTTTTGCACGAAGCTGAAGACCGTATTCCGAAGTCTTCTTTCTGTTCTGGCCGTGCTGGCCAGGTGCATATGAGCGGCGCTCAACTGCACATTTGCTTGTATAACATCTGTCACCTTTAAGGAAAAGCTTTTTGCCCTCACGGCGACAAAGCTTACAAGCAGGTCCTGTATATCTTGCCATATCAAGTAACCTCCAAGTTTAAACTATACGCGGCGTCTTTTTGGTGGACGACAGCCATTGTGCGGAATAGGAGTAACATCTTTAATAAGACTTACTTCCAAGCCTGCGGTCTGCAAAGCTCTGATAGCTGATTCGCGTCCGGAGCCCGGACCCTTAACATAAACATCAACGCTCTTCATACCACAATCTACAGCAGTTTTTGCAGCTGCCTCAGCAGCGGTTGCGGCAGCAAACGGTGTGGATTTTCTTGAACCGCGAAAGCCCATTTCACCGGCTGAAGCCCATGAAACCGCATTACCGTTTACATCGGTAATGGTAACGATTGTATTGTTGAAGGTTGATTGAATATGGGCAGCACCACGCTCAATGTTTTTCTTCTCACGGCGTTTGCGTGAGCCTGTGGTCTTTTTAGTAGCCATACTGTTTGTATCCTCCTACTTATTTCTTCTTATTAGCTATAGTCTTTTTGGGACCCTTGCGTGTGCGGGCATTGTTTTTTGAGGTCTGTCCCCTTACAGGAAGGCCCTTTCTGTGCCTTACGCCACGATAGCAGCCAATTTCGATAAGCCTTTTGATGTCAAAAGCAGTATCGCGGCGAAGATCACCCTCAACCGTAAGGTTGTTTGTAATATAATCGCTGAGCTTTTTGACATCATCTTCTGTTAAATCTCTGCAACGGGTATCAGGATTAATGCCTGTTGCAGCAATAACTTTTTTAGATGTAGTAAGACCAATACCGTAAATATAGGTAAGGCCGATTTCTACTCTTTTGTCATTAGGTAAGTCAACACCTGAAATACGTGCCATTTTACAATTTACCTCCGAATAATAGTTCAGGTTTAGCCCTGACGCTGTTTATGCTTTGGATTTTCACAGATTACCATTACTTTTCCATTGCGCTTAATTACTTTGCACTTTTCGCAAATTTTCTTTACAGAAGGTCTGACTTTCATTTTGAATATCCTCCTAAATAATTACTTTGAGCGCCAAATGATACGACCCTTGGTGAGATCGTATGGTGACATCTCAATTGTTACCTTATCACCAGGGAGAATACGAATGTTATTCATTCTGAGTTTTCCGCTGATGTGGGCAATAATGATGTGGTTATTTTGAAGTGTTACCTTAAAAGTTGTGTTAGGCAAAACCTCAACCACTGTACCCTCAACTTCTATCATATCTGACTTTGACATCTTATACCTCGCTAATATGTTTAATTACGATTGATGTATTAATTTAACTGGAATCACATTACAGCGTAATCGCCAACAATTGATTTACTTAGACTTTTGTTAAAATAATCGGACCGTTCGGCGTTATAGCAATAGTATGCTCAAAGTGAGCAGATAGCTTGCCGTCGGCCGTTTTAACCGTCCACCCGTCTGATAATTGTTTAACCTTATAGGTTCCCATGTTTATCATTGGTTCAATTGCCAATGTCATTCCGGGTAACAGTCTGATACCGCGACCTGCGTGACCGAAGTTTGGTACGCTTGGTTCTTCATGAAGCCTGGTGCCTACGCCGTGACCGACAAAGTCACGGACAACACCGAATCCACGCTCCTCGCAATAGGTCTGAACTGCGCTGCCTATATCGCCGATTCTGTTGCCGGGAACAGCCTGCTCAATGCCTGCATAAAGGCTTTCACGGGTTGTATCCATCAGCCGCTTTGCCTCGGGAGAGCAAGTCCCTACGGCAAATGTGGCAGCATTGTCGCCGTTATAACCGTTCTTCGCAGCCCCAAGATCAATACTGACTATATCGCCTTCTTTAAGAATTCTGTCAGCCTTGGGGATACCGTGGATAACCTCATCATTTACAGATATACATGCGGTGGCGGGAAATCCGCCATAATTAAGAAAGTTAGGCTTTGCACCGTGCTTTATAATAAATTTATAGGCTGTTTCATCAATTTGCTTTGTAGAAACGCCCGGCTTTACGGCTTCACCTGCCACCATTAATGCTTCAGCCGAAATTTGACAAGCTTCCTTCATAAGCTCAAGCTCACGGCTGCTTTTAAGCACAATCATGTTAATCCTCCAATGCGTCAAAGACGAGTGCGGTTGTTTGTGCAACCTCCTCCTGACCTTCAACAATAACAAGCTTGCCGAGATTTTTATAAAAATCCTTGAGCGGCTCTGTCATTTCGTGGTACTCTGCAAGTCTTGCCTGCACAGTTTCGGGAGCATCGTCTTTTCGCTGTATAAGCTCGCCGCCGCAGGCATCGCAAATGCCGTCAGCCTTGGGCTTTTTATACTCAAGGTGATATGAGTTTGCACATTTTGAACAAACACGGCGACCGCTCATTCTTTTTGTTATAGCCTCGTCGGAAACCTCAATATCGAGAACCTTATCAATCTCAATACCCATATTCTCAAGAGCCTGTGCCTGAGGAATGGTCCTTGGGAAACCGTCAAGTATAAATCCGTTTTCGCAATCCTTTTCTTTAAGTCTGTCCTTAATAATACCAATAACAACCTCGTCGGGAACGAGCTGACCCGCCTCCATATAAGATTTGGCTTTCAGCCCCATTTCGGTGCCTTCTTTAAGAGCGGCGCGAATTATATTGCCTGTTGATATTGCAGGGATATTATATTTTTCAACAATCTTTTCTGCCTGTGTACCTTTACCGGCACCGGGAGCTCCGAGAAGAATAAGCTTCATATAAATATCTCCTTATAATTAATCAAGGAAGCCCTTGTAGTGGCGCATCATCATCTGCGATTCAAGCTGACGAACGGTTTCAAGAGCAACACCGCACATAATGATAAGCGATGTACCGCCGAGTGAAATCGTCATTCCGCCGTCGCTGCCGCTTTCTGTAAGAGGCTTGATTGCCATATCACAGATAAGAGAATAAACTATCGGGAACAATGCAATTACCGAAAGCATTAACGCACCGATAAGCGTGAGCCTTGAAAGAACTCTCAGGATGTAATCCGATGTGGGCTTGCCCGGGCGGATACCGGGAATTGCGCCGTTGTTTTTACGAAGATTATTTGCCATTTCAATAGGATTATATTGAATGGTACTGTAGAAATAAGCAAAGAATATGATAAGCAGGAAATACATTAATGCATACCACCAGGAGTCACCCTGAAAGGCATTAAAGAATTTTTCCCAAAAGGTGCCTTCATATTTACTGCTTGAAATAAACATCTGAACTGTTCCCGGAAGTGAAAGTATAGATGAAGCAAAGATTACGGGAAGTACGCCGCTCATATTAACCTTTATAGGCATATGAGTTGACTGTCCGCCCATCATCTTTCTGCCGACAACGCGCTTTGCGTATGAAATCGGAAGCCTTCTTTCCGAATTATCCATAAATACGATATAAGCAATCATAAGAATGAATATTACGCATACAACGGGAACAAGTATTCTGTAAACAAGTCTGCCTGTATCAAGATACTGGAACAGCTGTTTGATAAGCGTTGGAAAACGGGATACGATACCGGCAAAAAGTATGATTGAAATACCGTTGCCTATACCGCTGATTGTAATTTGTTCGCCAAGCCACATAATAACTGCTGTACCTGCGGTGAGCACAAGTATAATAACAAGCGCCTGGAACACAGCGTCAAAGCCTGTAAAAGCATCACCGTTTACATCTGTCATTAAATAGTTGTTTGCACGAAGATAGAAGAAATAAGCAAGTGACTGCAAAATGCCAAGCGCTACGGTAACGAAACGGGTAATTGAAGCAATCTTCTTTCTGCCCTCTTCGCCCTCTTTCTGCAATCTTTCAAGTGCAGGAATTGCAACTGCAAGAAGCTGCATAATAATTGAAGAGTTGATGTACGGAGTGATTGACATAGCAAAAATAGTACCATAGTTAAATGCACTGCCTGTCATCAAGCTCAAATATGTGAGTATTGTGTTTCCTTTACCAACATTGATTTCATCAACGATATTAAGGAACGGCACCGGAATGACTGAACCTATTCTGAAAACGAGGATAATAAATGCAGTAAAGAGAATCTTTTTACGGATTTCTGCAACCTTCCACGCATTTACGATGGTTTTAATCATTTAGAGCACCTCCACCTTACCGCCTGCAGCTTCAATCTTTTGCTTGGCAGCCTCACTTACGGCATTAACCTTAACGGTAAGTGCCTTTGAGATTTCGCCTTTGCCAAGAATTTTAACACCGTCAAGTGTCTTTTTAATAAGACCTGCTTTGATAAGGCTCTGTGCATCAACAGTTGCGCCGTCTTCAAATTTATCATTTAAAGAAGAAAGATTTACTATTGCATACTCAGTAGCAAAAATATTATTAAAGCCTCTCTTCGGAACACGCCTTTGAAGCGGCATCTGACCGCCTTCAAATCCGGGGCGCCTGCTGTAGCCGGAACGGGATTTTTGGCCCTTCTGACCCCTGCCGGCTGTTTTGCCCTGTCCTGAAGCAGTACCTCTGCCTATTCTCTTCACGCTCTTTTTTGAGCCTTCAGCAGGAGAAAGTTCGTGTAATTTCATCTCTGCACCTCCCCTTATTCTTCAACAACAGTTACAAGGTGCGAAATCTTTGCGATTTTACCCTGTGTCTGTGCGTTATCCGGCTGAACTGTTACATTGCCGATTTTACGAAGACCAAGTGAGTGGGCGGTGGCAATCTGGTCAGCTTTGCTACCAATTAAGCTTTTTGTAAGCTTGATTTTAATATCTGCCATAATTCCACCCTCCTTAACCTAATATTTGCTTGGTTGATTTGCCGCGGATTGCAGCAACCTCATCAGCCGTACGAAGCTGACTTAAACCGTTTATTGTTGCTCTTACAACATTGCATGGGTTATTTGAACGGATAGCCTTTGTTCTTATGTCCTTGATGCCCACCGTTTCAACAACGGCACGAACAGGACCGCCCGCAATAACACCGGTACCTTTTGGAGCCGGCATAAGCAAAACTTCGCCTGCGCCGTACTTACCCTTAATTTCGTGAGGAATTGTTGTTCCTTTAAGAGCAACCTTGATAACATTTTTCTTTGCGTCCTCGATACCCTTGCGAATAGCGTCGGGAACCTCGCCCGACTTGCCGATACCGAAGCCTACAAGTCCATTTCCGTCGCCAACCACAACAAGTGCGGAAAATTTAAAAATTCTGCCGCCCTTTACGGTTTTTGATACACGATTAATGGTAACTACTCTTTCTTCAAGCTCCATTGAAGATACGTCAATCTTTGCCATAAAAATTTACCTCCTTCGTTAGAACTTAAGTCCGCCTTCACGAGCGCCGTCAGCAACAGCTGCCACACGACCGTGATATACGTAACCGCCTCGGTCAAATACACATTTTTCAATGCCCTTTGCCTTAGCTCTTTGTGCTAATGTCTTACCGACAGCCTTTGCTGCCTCTACATTTCCGCCGTACTGTGCAAAGTCCTTTTCAACTGTTGAGGCAGAAACAAGTGTATTGCCTGCTGCATCATCAATCAATTGAACTCGTATATTGCTGAGAGAGCGATATACATTAAGTCTTGGACATTCAGCAGTACCGCTGATTCTGCCACGAACTCTTTTGTGGCGCTTTTGCCTTGCCTTATTGGCATCCTGTCTTGAAACCATTGTATTTCACTCCTTCCCTTATTTCTTACCTGCTTTGCCCTCTTTGCGGCGAATATGCTCGTCGGCATATTTAATACCCTTGCCCTTATAAGGTTCAGGCGGTCTTTTTTCACGAATCTGCGCTGCAAACTGACCAACCCTCTGCTTATCAGCACCGCTGATTACAATAGCGTTTGCTGACGGACATTCGATTTTAATGCCCTGCGGAGCCTCCATAATAACCTGATGTGAATAACCGAGATTCATAACAAGCTTACTGCCCTGCATCTGAACACGATAACCTACACCGTTTACCTCAAGATTCTTCTTAAAGCCTTCTGTTACACCTGTTACCATATTGGCAATAAGTGAACGGGTAAGACCGTGAAGAGCTCTGTTTTCTTTTTCGTCGTTAGGTCTGCTAACGATAATCTCGCTGCCCTCAACATTGATAGCCATATTAGGATGAGCATCCATTGAAAGAGTACCATTCGGTCCCTTAACGGTAACAATGTTGTTGTCGATATTAATATCAACACCGGCAGGAATTGTAATAGGCTTTAAACCAATACGCGACATCCTGATTGTTCCTCCTTACCAAATGAATGCTAAAACCTCGCCGCCAACATTCTGCCTGCGAGCTTCTCTGTCTGTCATAACGCCCTTTGAGGTTGAAACGATTGCAACACCGAGTCCCTTCATAACTTTGGGCATTTCCTCAACATTTGAATAAATACGAAGACCCGGCTTTGACACTCTGCGAAGCCCTGTGATAACCTGGCTCTTGCCCTCGCCGTACTTGAGTGTTATATGGATAACACCCTGTTTACCGTCCTCTGTAACCTTATAGTTTTTGATATAACCTTCATCAACAAGAATCTGAGCAATTGCCTTCTTCATGTTAGACGCAGGAATATCTACCGTATCGTGCTTTGCTGAATTTGCATTACGAATTCTTGTAAGCATATCAGCGATTGGATCTGTAATATGCATTGATAATTCCTCCTTATTAGATTAGCAATTCTCACTTCTTACCAAGATGATTTTTTTACACCGGGAATTTCGCCCTTGTGAGCAAGCTCCCTGAAACAAATTCTGCATACGCCGTACTTGCGAAGATACGAATGAGGTCTACCGCAGATTTTGCATCTGTTATACTGTCTTGTTGAATATTTAGCAGGCTTAGCTGCTTTAACTTTCATAGATGTTTTTGCCACGATAATCCCTCCTTACGCTGAAAACGGAGCGCCCATAAGTTTTAAAAGCTCACGAGCCTCTTCGTCTGTATTTGCAGTTGTTACCATAATGATGTCCATACCACGAACAGCATCAATCTTGTCGTAATCAATTTCAGGGAAAATCAACTGCTCTTTAACGCCCATGGCATAGTTGCCTCTGCCGTCAAATGAGTTAGGGTTAATGCCCCTGAAGTCACGAACTCTCGGAAGAGCGAGATTGAAAAATCTCTCAAGGAATTCATACATTCTGTCACCACGAAGTGTAACCTTAACGCCGATTGGCATACCTTCACGAAGCTTAAAATTTGCAACAGACTTCTTTGCTCGGCATACAACCGGTCTTTGACCTGTAATTGTCTGAAGGTCATTTATAATTGCGTCAACAACCTTTGAATTTTCTCTGGCTTCACCGCAACCAACATTGATAAGAATCTTGTCAAGCTTTGGGATTTGCATAACAGATTTGTAACCGAATTTCTTCATCAATGCCGGCGCAATTTCATTTTTATAAGTTTCTTTTAACATTGCTGCCATTGTTATGTTCCTCCCTTACTTAAAATTCGTTACCGCATTTTTTGCAAACACGCTTGCCGTTGTTACGACCCACACGGGTGGCTTCGCCGCATTTCGGGCAAACAAGCTGAACCTTTGATGCATAAAGTGCGGATTCAACCTGAATAAGACCGCCCTGGTCGCCCATCTTACGAGGCTTAACATGCTTTGTAACAACATTAACTTTTTTTACGATAACCTTATTTTCTTTAGGGCTTACGGCGATAACCTCACCTTTTACACCCTTTGATTTACCGCTGCGCACCATAACGGTATCGCCGGTTTTAACAAACATTTTACTCATACCATTGCACCTCCATTAAAGCACTTCGGGAGCGAGAGAAAGTATTTTCATATAATCCTTCTCACGAAGCTCACGAGCTACCGGTCCAAAAATACGAGTGCCACGAGGGGTTTTATCCTCTCTGATAATTACGGCAGCATTTTCATCAAAACGAATATACTGCCCATCGTCACGACGCACACCTTTAGTTGTACGAACGATGACTGCTTTAACAACTTCGCCCTTTTTTACAATTCCGCCGGGCGCTGCCTTCTTTACTGACGCAACGATTACATCGCCGATATTTGCATATCTTCTGCCTGAACCGCCGAGAACTCTGATGCAAAGAAGCTCTTTAGCACCTGTGTTGTC
>CAZYDW010000007.1:50771-57782 GCA_964646445.1 uncultured Bacteroides sp. | reverse complement strand
ATAACTTTTGAATCAGTGTATCAATTTCTTTGATACGCTTTTTTGATTTCTCAAGTTCTCGTTTTCTTAAAGATAATTCTTTCTCTTTTTCAATAGAGAAATTATCAAGCTGCATTTGTGCAAATTCTTTTTCAAAAGCAGTTACAAAGAAAAACACTCTTTTCATATCCTCAAGAACAAGATCATATATTACCTTTTCTCTAATGTAATGCATTGAACAAGTATCGGTATCTTTTCTGAAACTTGAACAAAAGAAGTTGGCTTGCTCGTGCTTGTAGTTATTCGTAGCAGAATAGTACATTTTCTTGCCACAGTCTGCACAACAAACTACTCCTGAAAACATACTGATTATTCCTGTACGGTTAGGTCTGCGCTTGTTTTTTCGCAATTCCTGTACAAGATTAAAATCCTCCTCAGTGATAATAGAGGGATGTGTATCCTTAAACACTTTCCATTTATCCTTTGGATTATCTAAAGTTTTCTTGCTCTTAAAAGATTTTCTCGTAGTTCTAAAGTTTATAGTATCACCAATATATTCTTGTTTTTCAAGTATTCTTGCAACAGAATCACCACACCAATTAAATGGTTTTGTAGGTGGTTTACCGCAAGTTCTGCCTATACTAATCCAATACTCACAAGGCGTCATAATTTCAGATGCACTTAATTGCTTTGCAATCTGTGTAGGACCATAGCCTTTGATACACAAGTTAAATATCTTTCTGACAACCTCTGCCGCAGGCTCATCAATTTCCCATTCTCGCGTATATCCAAATGGTGGATTTGTGGTTAATGGTACTCCAGAATTGCCTTTGTTCTTGAATACATTTCTAACTTTCTGACTTGTATTCTTTGCGTGCCATTCATTGAACAAGTCTTGCATAGGTACTAAATCACTGATACCTTTTGCGGTATCTATGTTATCCATTATGGCAATGTATCTTACACCAAGTCTGTCAAAATCTTCTTCAAGCAACTGACCGACTACAAGTCTGTTTCTTCCAAGTCTTGAATGGTCTTTGACAATCAGGTTTTCAATTCTGCCTTGCTCTGCAAGCTCCATGATTTCCATAAATGCAGGTCTTGCAAAATTTGTACCACTCCAGCCGTCATCAATAAATACCTTTGTATTGTGAAAGCCGTTTTCCTTTGCATATTTTTCTAATATGGATTGTTGATTTTTAATACTGCCTGATAATCCGTCTTGTTCATCATCACGAGATAGACGGCAATACAAAGCAGTTATTCGGTCTGTTTGTTTTTTCAATTTGTCTCCTTTCTACAGCCGAATATGTTTGATTGTAGGTTAACTACATAATAACATATTCTTTATTGTACTTCAACGCTTTAAAGCGTAATTTTGAAATTATTTACTGTTTTGTTCTAAAATACGGACTATCTTATCCTTAATACTCTCATTGCTATTGACATTAAAATGCGTATTTACTGTATAAATCGTGTTATCTATTTGCCTTTTAAAATTTATAGGCTCACGATACAGAGCATTGCTATACCAAGCAATTCTTTCGGCAGATGTCATTTGACATAACTTTTCTATTTGCCTATTTAATAAATCGGTCAGAAAACTATATTCTGTTTTCGTCAATTCAAGTTTAATCATCTCTCAAAATCCTCCCTTGATTTCTTTTTCGGTTTTCTTCTTATCGGAGGATAAGGTATTTCCTCCTTGGCTTTTTCTCTTGCTTTGACTAAAATATCATCAATAAACTTTTTTACCTTTTCAGGTGCAATTCTAATTGCCTCTGCATATGGTCTGCATAACTGTTTTAATTTGTTGAATTTATACTCCAAATCGTCAATCCGTCTTTGCATACTGTAAACCAAGTCTTTGTAATATTGAATATCAGTTCGGCTTAATATTGCTTCTTTTGCAAGTGTGGTCAGCTTATTATAATCATCATTTGACATCTGTACCTTGCCCGTAAAAGTTTTCTTTCCGATTTCATCAATCTTTTTATATTCAATCTCTGCAGGCTCAATAATTTCTATCTTTTTCTGAATATCTTTCAGCCGCTCTTTATCTTTGCGGATTTGATATTGTAGGACAGACAGATTTTCTTTTGTGCTGCCTCGCTCACCACGAACAAAATCAGTAAAGCCTGCATTCTGCATATACTCAAAGAATTTGTCCTGTAACAGACTGTATGAGAGAACAAGAACAGTTTTTCCGTTTTCATCAACCATAGATTCAGATTTCCATTTCTTCGAATGGCTGACCTGATTGACAACCTCTTTGACAGTTCCGACTAATGCCTTATCTTTACAACGCTTTGACCATTTAATTTCCTTCTGCACAACAGGCAGTGCAACTATATGCAAATGATAATGATAAACAGGATAACCATATTTATCGCTTGCGACAAAATTGATTTCATCTGCGTGCATAACGGCAGATAAAATATATTCACTGCCCATTTCCTTTTCGGCAAAGTGAAAAGCAGCTTCATAAAATTTCTTTGCAAAATCATATCCACCGTGTGATTCAAAATATTCTGTATTGACATCAAATATCATTTCGTCATAGACCTTTGCGTCAGCCTTTAATCCACGCAGTGATACCTGTTTACTTTCTACCATCTCATTCAATTTATCGTTATAGGTACAATCACATTTCTTAAACTGTATGTTTCTATGAGATTGAGAAATGTCAACATTCATATTTGCATAGTTATCATTCTTGCGTCCAATATGCCTTTCAAATTTTCTGATATTATCTCTGTTATGCGTTACGACTCTTGCAACAGTATAGTTTTGTTTGGACATCCAACACCTCCTTCAACTTTAATTTTTTTGAAACAGCAATGTTCCTGTTAGATACTTTTTCAAAGTATCTAACCCACTATGACACTTTCAAATTTACATTTGCAAAGATGTCAGTGGGCTCTTGCAGAGGGCAAAAAGAAAAAGCCGTTTACATTAGTGAATAACACGAACAAGCAGAGCTCTTAACTCCACTTGCATAGCGTGTTTATCACTATGTAAACGACTTAAATTTAGTCTATATTAATTATATGTACGATGCTATCTGCACCAGCTAAAACATAAACACATATTCAATTTATGTCCAAATATTAACAAATACTTTTGATTATGTCAATACAGAAAACAAAATATTTTGGCATTAAGTTCATATGGGCTTGTGTGAGTTCATAATTTATATTTACAATATTTCTATCAAAAATTAAGCATAATAAAAGTAATGAGCCATGAAAATACACAGCTCATTACTTATTATTGATTGCTTTTTAATGCCTCATATTTTTCATAGGTACTTTTTAATTTATCGTATCCGCTGACTGCATCATTATTGTCAGCATCAATCCTCACAATATATTTTTTATTTGATTTTGCTGATAAATAAAGATGATTTGATACGTCTGTATAGACTGCTCCAAATTTTTCTTCTTTATCTCCATTTGAATAAATTAGATAGCATTCTCCGATTTCTATTAGGGAATCATCAAGTTTAATATCTTTTGTGTTCTCAGCATCCTTGATATATCCAATTAATTCTTCTGTTGTATCAAATTCAGTTTTAACATTGTGAATATTAAATAAAATTTTTGAAATACCTGTATCTTCAACCAATTCAGATATTGATTTTGTCGTTTGTTCTTCGCTCTGATTTGTCGAGTATAGAATACTGTTTGTTTGTGTATTAGAAGTTTCAGTGTTCTTTTGGACAGTGCAAGAGCAGAGAATTAAAAGACTAAGAATTATACATAAAATAATAATTGTACTATTTTTCATATCTCTATTCCCTTTAATTTAATCAGGCTTTCTTTTCATTCTTTTTATAAGAATTACTCCTAACAAAACAATTATGCAACTGCAAAATACAACTACACTGTCGTTTTCAAGACCAGTGCTTGGTGAAATTTCGCTATTGTTTTTCTTTATATTTTGAGAAGATGTTAATTTGTTTTGTGATTGTTTATGAGATGTCTGATTATCTGTAGCGGCAACTTCTGATGTTGTTTCATTAACAGTCACTGCCGGCTTTGTACTTTGCTGAACTGTAGTTTCCGTTGCTGAATTTATCGGCGCTGTTACATCCGTGCTCGGCTCTGTTGTCAGCTCCGTTGTCGGCTCTGTTGTCGGTTCTGTTGTTGGTTGTGTTGTCGGTTCTGTCACAGGTTCGTCAACATAGCTGTTTTTTGTAACACCCGTTCGGATTGTTACAGCATCGTAATCGCCGTCTTTGCTGGTTACAACGCAGTAATAATAATCAGCACTTGGATAATCAGATGGTGCGAAATACTTTGAAGCAGCACCTTCAATAGCTGTTCCCGTAGTATTGTCAGGCTCTGTATTAGAATACCACTGATATGTTCTGTTAAAGCCGATTACATCTGCTGTTAGAACAGTGTTAAGGTCTGTTATTTCCATAGGAACATCATTCATCAATGCCGTTTCCTGCGAAATATCCTTGAACTCGACATTATTTTCTGTGCACCATTTATAGACATAATTGCTATCGGATTTTGTTCCGTAAACAATACCGTCATATACTTTTCGTGTCATTTTTATTTCAGTAACAGTACTTGGTATACTAATCAAACTAACTGTGTCGCCAAATCTCAAGTAAACATAGTCAGCATTTTCAAGTTCAACAAGATATGCTGAATTTTCTCCGGATAATTCATGAAATGTTAAAGATTCTATTCTTTTAACATTTGGTAAATAAATGTAATCGAGATTGCATTTATAAAACCAATCCTTAATATCCTTTGAAAAAATTTCAATTGATTTTATACCGGAATTCCAAAACAGTTTTTCTCCGCATAAATCACTATCTGCCGATTGAATATTGACATTTCTTAAATTCGATGTAGAGGAAAATGCCAAAGAACCTATTACTTGTGCATTCGGTAAATAAGCGGTTTCCAAATCACTATATGTAAATGCATTATTACCGACAATTACACAATTCGGAGCATAAACATTTTTTATACCGGATGTTTCAAACGCACTATTCGGAATTTCTTTTATATTTTCAAGATAAGGTATTTCAGTTAAAGAAGTACAGTTATAAAATGCAGATTCACCAATTTCCTCTAACATACCGACTTTAATATCGCTGAGCAACGAGCAAGAGTTAAAAGCATAGCTTCCTATTTTTATTACCGATGGAGCGGTTACTGTAATAAGATTTTGGCAAAATGCAAATAAATCATCAGGCAATTCACTGATAGTTTCAGGAATAACAACTGATATTACGTCCTTATTAAAAAATCCGTCTGAATGTATACCTGTATCAATTCCCCACAAATCAAAACCGGTAACAGTAATGCCATCAATTGTTTCAGGTACAACTAAATTTGCAGGATCACCATTATACTCATCAGGTCTATAGTAAATTATCTTTCCTTCATCATTACAATAAAATCCATTTTCACTATGTCCCAATATAATTCTTTCACAAATAACATCACTTTCTTTTTTTGTTTTTGCCTGTGCAAAAAACACAATATCGTACGCATCATTACACACAATAGGTTCAGTATAAATCTCATATGAGCCTGATGTATCTTCATAATATTGAACTTCATTTGATATTTTCAATTTTTTACTGTAATAAATCACAGCATCTTCATCATCACAAAATAATGTTACAGTTTTTGTTTTGTCACTATTAGTAACTACAGATGATGTTGGGTTTGCTGTATATAAAATTTCAGGCTTGTCGATTACAAGAGTATTATACATATCTATAAAATATGTTTTTTCAACATCTTGTGTTGTCATCTCAACCGAACCATCCAGCAATCTCTGTCGGATGTATTCATTACTGTCATCAGGATATAATGTTTTTATATTAGCGCATTGTGCACTGATGCAGGGTGCAGCAAATGAAGTTCCTATACAAACAGAATAACCGCCATCCATATTTGTTGTATTAAATACTCCGGGCGCATATATTTTAACCATTCTTCCATAGTTTGAGTAATAATCCCTCTGAATTTGTATTATATCGGTTGCACCGACAGCAATAACTTTATCATAACAAGCAGGATATTGAGTTTCATTATTTAAATTTATACTCTCATTTCCTGCAGCTGCAACAATGGTAATATTTTGGTCATATGCTTTATTGATTGCTTCATTTAATATGGTTACATTACTGTTTTCTCCGCCCATACTGATGTTTATTACATCTATATCATCTATTATTGCTTGTTCAACAGCCAATGATAATTTAGCAGTCGATGCATTTCCATCTTCCGTAATTTTATAGGAAATCAATTTAACATTAGGCAGTGTATTTTCAACAATTACGCCTGCAACACTTGTTCCGTGACCGAAAGAATCATAACCACCATCAACATTGTTTTTTGTGTCAACAAAATTTTTACCGCCTGCAAATCTGCCTTTTAAAGCCTCGTGCTCCTTGTTGATACCCGTGTCAATCACTGCAACATAAACATTTTTAAAATCGGCAGCATTATCAAGAAGATATTGTTTAGCCTCAACAAGATTAGTGCGTGTTGCTGCTGCCTCAGACATAGTATTGTTAACATCGTATGTATCAAAGTCTGAATTGTCAGGATTATATTCTAAGCTTTCTGCAATAACATCCGGCTCTACAAATTCAACACTGCTTAAAGATGAATAATAATTATATGCATTTTCTGTATCTGCTTCAGTGTCAAATTGAATTATATATGTGTTATTGTCATACATCGAATAGTCAACAGAATTCAATAATTCTAATTCACCGTCTGTCCTGACAATAAGCCTTGCTGTTTGGAATTGATATTTTTCTTCATAAGCTTCAATAGAAGCAGCTTCTTGACTTTCTTCACAATATTTAGAATAGGATACATAATCATTTTCAGCATCATATTCTGAAATCATTTCAGATACTTCCCGTATGCTTTCTTCAGTGATAAAATCAGAGGAACTATCAGCCCCTTCTGCCATTGATACAATTTCAATTGATACTGTACCCAATATTATTAATATTGAAAGTAGTATACTTATTATTTTTTT
>CAZYDW010000007.1:0-50761 GCA_964646445.1 uncultured Bacteroides sp. | reverse complement strand
ATATTAAACTGTTATAAATATGCCACTACTCCAAGCATAATTCTTTATTGATGGAGCAGCACGCCATATGTTTATATAATTTTTGATAATGCGGTCATCCTCATTATTTTTTACACAAATAGAATTATCCGAATATGAATCGTTTGTCAACCAACCAAGCCCCCAATTCGCATTAACTTTATTAATTGCATTTGGAGAATAGTAACCTAATGCTCGTGCAAAAAGATTGGTTGAAATTCGTTCAATATCCATATTATATAAATTATTACCGTATTGATAATTCCAACTACCATTTTCCTTAATAATTTGTGCTGCATACAGTGTACAGAATGGTCTTGATAAAAATGCTTTGCTCATATCAACACTAAACCCATTGTCGAACAAATTGAAATCATTTTTCATTGTTGACCAAGATGCATAAATATCATTATTGCTTATTAAATTATTATTACAGAACAAATAAGGATTTGAATCAAGTGGATTTGACGAAGCACGCATCATACCCGAGTAATCACCATCAGTAGATATATTTCTTGCCCATGTTGGTGAATAGCATTCGCTCTTAGCATAATACATTCCACTCTCATAATCATATAAATATCCTTTATAAGTACACGGATTAAATAAAGCTGTTAGCATAAAAGAGTTATAACCTAATTTGTTTGGATTCGGAATACTATTTAAGGTTAATTGTCCCCAAGAATCATATGACATTTCTACCAACGCAAGAACAGAATCAGCAGTCATTACCATTCTTTTTCTGTATGTGTGATATATTATTTCAAATTTTGCTCGGTCATCCTCATCATCAATGAATGACATATATAATGCTAACATAAGTTCTCCTACTCTATACAACACTTTGAAATTAAATTTATGTTACAAAAACTTTTATAAATTTATTTAATACTTTATTTTTGAACTTGTCAATAGAAAGTGACAAAATGCAGAAAAATAAGGCAGGAAACTCCTGCCTTAAAATAATCAACACTTATGAATTATATCATTATATATAATTTCTCTTGCTTGATTTGCGATATTGTTCATAGCACCAATCCAAGCCATCATATCGTTAGCTTTAAGTTGTTCTGTTATGCCTTGACTTTCAGCAAGTTGTTTGACAAGCATATCGTACATTTTTGTTGCTCTAATATCAATCTTGCGCAGATATGAATTAAGTTTGCATTGTGTTAGCAAATTGTAATAGATAACTCTATGATGTTCTTTCAAATACTCTTTATGTCTTTGTCCCCAAAAACCTATTTCATAATTCGTATCAGTTGATACTAATGCAGGAATTTGAACATCCCCAACCTCAACATAACTTCCGTTTAATTCTTCATATAATGATTTCATTGCATTTTCCTCCAATATTAAAATTATCTTTATTTTATTGTTGTAAAATGCAAAATGCCGTAACGATTGTTTTTACTTAATTTCAAAACCTTCGTTACGGCACCTCAGCTAATCAGAAGCCTGTTTTGTTTTTTATTCTTTCATATATTTCCACAATTTTAAATTTGGGCGTGTATTCGCTTGTTACAAGCTCCATTTCCTCATCTGATAAATAATCGTCAAGAGATGTTGAACAGGCGGACAGACAGACTGACGGGAATATTATGCACCACCAGTTGTGCCCCTCCCCTTCCCCGAGCTGAATTTTCAGTGCTTCGTAATTTCCCGCAGGTAAGGTAAAATCATCATATACCCTTGTTTCAAAATATTCATTAGCCACGCTGACGGTTGTATTATAATCAATACCGAGCTTTTCAAGGAATTCATCGCAAATCTGCCTTATAAATTCTGTATTATCTATTGCAATGTTAATGTTTTCCTCAAGATTATTTCCGTTAAATAATTCAGAGGTTTCATCAAGGAGGTAATTTTTCAGCATAAGCTTGACATTCTGATCCTCACTTGAATCGGAATTTGCAAGAATATGCAGTCTTAACACCTTATTTGATATGCTTTCACTTGTTTTTATTGTTGCGGATAATGCTGAAAAAATTAAAGTAAACGCCATAAATATAGGTAAATATATTTTTATAAATTTCATAATTTAAACCTGCCTTTCATTAATATGATTGGCAGGTTTTACCTATTTTATACTTTAGCATATTTTATACCGAGCTTTTTTACTTTATATTTTCCGTTACTGCATTCGGATAATTTTGCAGCAATACTTTGCGTATAATCTGTTTTAACAGTAAAAGTAACAGTGATATTATTTGCAAAATCAGTATTTTCTGTATTCGCACTATAATCAGAAAGAATTGATATGAGAATGTCATAAAATGAGTAATCAACCGAAAGCTCTAAAATATCACACGGTGCCATAGTAATAATATTTCCGGCATCAACAGCAATTTTTGATGAATGTGAATAAGCTCTTATCAGACCGCCTGCACCAAGAAGTGTTCCGCCGAAATAGCGTGTTACAACAACACAGACATCAACAAGCCCCTCTTTGAGAAGTACATCAAGTACAGGCATACCGGCGGTACCGCTCGGTTCTCCGTCATCACTTGAATGCTGAATATTATTATCTTTAAGAACATATGCCGAAACATTGTGCGACGCATCTCTGTGCTCAGATTTCACAGTGTTGATAAAGTTAAGCGCTTCATCAACTGTTTTAACCGGTTTAACGCTGCCTATGAAGCGTGATTTTTTTTCAATAAACACATCATTTGCTTCAAATTCTACTGTTTTATATTCCTTCATAATCTCACCAAAAAAACAAGGGCAACGATAATCAAACCGCTGCCCGATAAAAAAGATTAGCCTTTTCTTGCATACCTCTTATTGAATCTGTCAACTCGTCCGCCGGTATCAACAAGCTTTTGCTTACCGGTAAAAAATGGATGACACTTTGAACAGATATCAACCTTTAATTCTTTTTTAGTGCTCTTTGTTTCAAATGTCGCACCACAGGCACACTTGACGGTGCAGGTATCATAATTCGGATGAATTCCGTCTTTCATTACTTTCACCTCTTTGTAATTAATCTGATTACGCTTTGATATATTACCATAACATTATATAAATTGCAAGCATTTTTTTTAATTATTTATAACAGCAGCATTTTTGAAGATGAAAGCTGTATAAAATACTGCTGCCAACTTCTTTACCGAGAGTTTTGCTTACCGCGTTCTTATAAAATGAAATCTGCCTTTTATATCTGTCTAAAAGCTCATCGGCGTTACTTACCCTGTCGGTTTTATAATCGATTATTGTCAAAATGCCGTTTTCTTCTATTACGCAGTCGGCAATACCCTGAACCAAAATTTTATCATTGCAGTCGGTTTCATATATTTCACTCGCATTAATAAATGATGACACTTTGATTTCACGGTAAACCTTATCAGCGCTGAAAATTCTTTCGGCAAATTCACTGCGGAAAAATACGGCAAGCCTATCCCTGTCAAGTGAGTCTGCCTGCTCCTGTGATATACAGCCATTAAGAACAAGACGGTTTATTTCATTTTCAAGATTATTTTTCGCACTCGAATATTCACAAAACTGCATAAACGCGTGCATTGCAGTTCCGCGCTCTGCGCCGCTCATACCCTGCTTATTCATAAAAGCGGGCTTTGATGACGCTATATATTCAAAGCCTAAATCAATGCCGTCAAGCTCGGATGCATTGATTTTTGATGAAAGGCATTGAAGCTCGCTTCGTTCATACTTGTAAGAAATCCTGTCGTTAATCATGGCGATTATATTTTCGTCAGGCTCAGCAAAGTCAGGCGTCTCAGAACCATCAAACCTGAAAATTTCATCAGTTCTTACAATATCAAGCCTGAAATTTGTATTTTTAAATTTAATTGACTTATCGGCAAGCTCTCTTAAGCTTTGACCGTCGCTGTGAAGCAGAGCGCACAGCAGGAAAAAGTCGGCATCGCAATTAATTTTTCGTGCAAGATACGGATTAACGGTGCTATCAATAATTATTGATGAAAGCCTTTTTATTTTACTTTCAAGCTTGTCGCAGGTGATGAAGGTCAGAAATTGCTCCTTTGCCCTTGTCATCGCAACATAGAGCACCCTCAAATTTTCACTCATAAGTTCTGTAATCGTTTTATCCCTGATTACTGTATATGGCAGCGGTTTATACTGGTAAAGCTGTTTTTCATTATGACATTTAACTGAAAGCCCGAGTTTTGAATTAAGCAAAATTCTGTCGTTTAAATCATTTTTATTATACTGCCTGTTTGCACCTGCAAGTATGCATATCGGAAATTCAAGCCCTTTTGAATGATGAACGGACATAATTGTTACCGCATTGTCATAACCCGAATTCAATGATGCAGAATCAACGCTTTTATCAGATGCTGAGATTTTATCAATATATCTGATAAAAGCCGTAAGTCCGACATTTATTCCGCTGTCAAAGCTCTCGGCAAAAGAGATGAGCTTTATTATATTCTGATAGCGCTGCTCTGCATTGCCCATTGCATTAACAAAAGAAAGCATACCCCTTTCATCAACAATATATCTTATAAACGATGAAACCGACATAGTTACGCTGATATCACGCAATAAGGAAATATCTTTTTTAAAAGCAATGACCTTTTCGTTTTTGCTTGAAAAAACGCAAGAATAGAAAGAGCCTGACTGCTTATCAAGGCGAATTCTTGCAAGCTCCTCCTCACTGAATGAATAAAACGGAGAAATCATTGCCGCAATAAGCGGTATATCCTGCATGGGATTATCAATAATTCTCAATAGTGAAAGTATCATTTTTATTTCACTGTTTTCAAAAAGATTTGTTGAATTGTCGCAGATAACAGGTACAGCCATATCCGAAAAAACCTTTGAATAGTTACCTATATGGTTTTTAAGGCTTCGCATTAAAATAACGAAATCGCCGTATCTGACAGGTCTGTAGGTATCGCCGTCTTTAATAAGCTCCCTTGATTTAACTTTTTTATTAATGGTATCGGCAATCAGCATAGCTTCCATTGTATCGCTGTCCCCGCCCTTAACATTTTCAAGAATATATATACCGGCAGAGCTTACATTGCTGTCACGATAATTTGCGCCGCAGTTAAGATATTCTTCTTCACTGTAATCAAGCTCCCCAAGCCTTTCACTCATCAGATTTGAAAATACAAAATTAACATAGGAGCATATTTCGTTTCTGCTTCTGAAATTTTTATCAAGTATTATTTTTGAATTTCGGGAATTATCATCGGCATTATACGGCAGGCACTTTTTCTTTTTTTCATTGAATATATGCGGCATGGCGAGCCTGAAGCGATAAATACTTTGCTTAATATCGCCGACCGTAAACATATTTTTGCCGTTTGAAAGGTATGTAAAAATTAAATCCTGTGCTTCATTGGTGTCCTGATACTCGTCAACAAGTATTTCATAAAAGCCGGCGGACAAGGAATCTGCAAGCGGTGTTTTTTTAATAATTCCGTCATCGTCAGGTTCAAAGAGCAGTGAAATTGCAAAATGCTCAATATCCGAAAATGAAAAGGAGTTTCTGTCACGCTTTTCTTTCATCAGCCTTTTATCAACCTCTTTAACAAATGCCTTAAGGGTGTTAAGCTGTGAATAAAGCATTTTTGCATCATCTGCATAATCCGCATCGTCGTCAGATAAGAACTGCATTATATCCTCAGTCAGAAGCTTTTTATAAATATCTCTGTTGGCTTTAAGCTCTGCTATAATGCTTTTATCGGCACTTTTTGCTGTAGGAAAGCGGATAAATTCTGCCTTCCTTTCATTATGTACATCTTTAATTGATTTTTTGTATGCATTATAAAATCTTGAATATTCGGTTAAATCATCATTAAAAACATCAATAAATTTTTGATTTAACTTTTCATCGGCGAAATTAACAAGACTTATATTTTTATTAACGAGCGATGTGCCAAGCTCAAAAAGGTATTTAACCTGCTCGTCAACATATTTAAACCATATTGTTTTGGACAACGGTGTTTTCGGATTATAATATTCAATCGCGTCATCAAGCCATTTGTAGGCAAACGGCTGTGAATATATAAATCTTAAAAGCTTTTTTACGGCATCAAAAAAAGGTTTCTCATTATCGGGCGAAGTAAAAGCTTCAATTAATGAAATAAAGTTTTTGTCGCTTTTTTCAAAAAAATCGTCAAGCACTTCACTTATCACACTGTCCTCTATAAGCAGAAGCTCGCTTTCATCAAGAATTGTAAAATCCTGATTGATTGAAAGAGCATAAAAGTTTTCTCTTACAAGGTTTGTACAAAAAGCGTCAATGGTGCAAATTTTTGCACTCGGCAGCATTGACAGCTGCTTTTTATAATAATCAATTTCGGGGTTAGCATTAATCGACTCCTTAAGCGCTTTTGAAATTCTTGATTTAATTTCGGCTGCTGCGGCGTTTGTAAAGGTAACAATAAGCAGATTATCAATACCGGCAGGTATGCTCAAATCCGTAATAAGTCTTTTAACCCTTTCAACAAGAACTGCTGTTTTGCCGGAGCCGGCAGCGGCACTTACGAGTATGTTTCTGCCGCTTGCGGTTATTGCGTTATTCTGTTGTGGCGTCCACTGCGGCATCACTACCAAACTCCTTATTAAGTAAATTTTTAACCTCGCTGTCTGTAAGGTCAGAGCAAATCCTGTTTTTAATTTCCTTTGTATTTGCACATACATCTCTGTAATCGCAATAGTCACAGGTCTGTTTATGGGTTTTATTCATTACGGGATTTCGGCTTATATTGCCGGAATGTAAATTAATCCCCATCTGCATTACAAGAGCATTGATTTTCTTATGAAGCTGACCAAGCTCCTCAAGGCTTGCAAGCTGACCTGTGATTTCGCCGTTGCTGTTTCTCTTTACCGGTATATACTTGCCCTCAAGATTATGCTCCATTGCAACCGCAATCTCTCCGTCATCAGCGTCAATAATAATGCCCTTCATCTTAAATGAACTGTTTTCCTGTGAATTAATCTTACATAGCGCTTCTTTTTTTGAATCAAAGCTGAAAACATTTCTTGATGAATGCATATAAAGCACACCGGCAGGTATTCCGCTGAGCTTTGCGCTTTTATCCTGCGAAAGTGAAAAGAGGTAAAGAAACATTTGCAGATTAAGGCCGAACATTATATCCGAAAGGTTAAACTGCTTATCGCCTGATTTATAGTCAATAACTCTTATATACCTTTGATTATCCTTTTCATATGTATCAACACGGTCAATAGAGCCTCTTATCTGAATTGTTCCTCCGTCATCAAGGCTCAGAATTTCAGGCTTAACCTCGCCGTCCTTATCAATATCAAGCTCAAAAGCCTTTGCTTCAAAATCACATTCCTTAAACTCATTTGCAAGATGGATAACAACGCCGTAGATAAGCTTTGAAAGGCGTTTAAAGCTGTATTTAAATCTGATTGAAAGATTATCGGCATTTCCCATCTGCGATACAAAATATTCTGATACAAGACTGTCAACAGCGCATATTATTTGGTTATCAGTCATATTTGAAAGTGATTTTGCAGGATAAAGCGAAAGTATTTTTTCAAGCACATAATGAATAAGCGTTCCGCGCTGCATTGGATCAATCTCCGCCTTGCTGCGCGGATGTGCGCGAAGACCGAATTTGCAGAAATATCTGTAGGCACAGTTATAGTAATCCTCAACCCTTGAGGCGGAAATATACATATTATATCCGAAAAGCTTAGCTGCGACAGCTTTGTCGCTTATCTCCGGCTGATGTGAAAACGAGAGCGCCTCAATACTTTTATACCTGCTGTCATTTTCAAAAAATTTTTTAAGTGATGAATAAAATCGGTTATTAATCAAGAAGCCTTTGCTCATAAGCTCAAACGCGTTCTGCCTTGTTTCAATTAAATCAACATCATCAATGTCAGATGAATTATATTCATAAGCATTATTAAATATTGATTTAACACAGGTGATTATTTCAGATGGTGATGTCTCCCTGCCCGCATTGCCGAGATATGAGATAAAAACCTTTTCACTTGCGGCGCAGCAAGCCATATATGCAAAATAGCGCTCCTGAAGGTTAAGTATCTCACCATATGAATAAAGCTTAAAGTCACTTTTTAAAAGCTGCTGTCTGTCGGCTTCACTTAAAATTCCGCCGCCTGAAACAGCTTGGGGAAATTCGCCTTCATTTGCACCGAGCACAAAAACGGCTCTCGGATTATCGCATCTTATTCGGTCAGCCTGTCCTGTCTGAACATTGTCAATACCCGGCGGAAGTGTTCCCAAATCCTCATTTGAGATAATCATTGAAAAAAGCCTTGCAAAATCCTTAAGTGAAATTTTCTCATCGCCAAGCGCCTGCGGCATTTGCGAAAGAATATTCATTACAAGGTCCCAAACCTCGCCCTGTTGCTTAGACAAAGCCGATTTGCGTTGACTGCAGAGTGCTACTGCATATGAACAAACCTGTTTATCTGTTTTATAATCAACCAGCGCAAGGTAAATATATCTACAAATATCCTGTGCGTTTGCACCTTTGATATGCCTTTGGAAAGATAATAACGGCTCAATAAGTTTTTTCCTTGTGTCATTGATTGAATCAAGCAGCTTTCTGTCACTTTCCGTAATTTCGCAAACGAAGCCCTTTGTTGAATTTGTAAACGGCTTTTTCCATTTACCCGCGCTGATGTTCCACAAATAAACATAGTTTTCAAGCTCGTTGATTTTTTCAATATCAATATAAGTCATACCTGTTTTTGCAAGGCTCAATATATCTTCGCTTCTGAAAGAATAATTAATGCATCTCATAAGATATTCGATAAAAACAACAAGAGGCTGATTTTTTATCGGCTGGCGTTCATCATTGAAAAAAGGAATATCAAAGCGTTTAAAAGCGGATGAAAGCTCGTCCCTGTATTTATTTAAATCTCGTGTAATAACTGCAATTTCGGATGCTTTATATCCCTTTCTTAAAAGATGCCTTATCTGTCTTGCAGCCTCATTACATTCATCGCTGATACTCTTTGCAAAATATACGGATAATTCATTCTTGTCAGCTGAAGATATTTCAAAATTGTCTGAAAACAATCCCTTTTCAAGGGATTTAAGCGTGGAATTTTTTGCGCGGTAATTATTTTGTAAATTCAAAATTTTTGTATCAACGCCTGCTTTATCTGCAATCTTTTTAATTATCCCTGCCGAGTTATTAACATAGGCGAACAAATTATAATTATCGTTTTTATCAAAGCTGTCGGTACAAAGAGTAATTGTTACCTTATCAGCCTGACCGATAATGAGTTCAAGCAGCTTATATTCTTGTGCGACGAAGCCGTTGAAGCCGTCAATAAAAACATTTTTATTTTTAAAGTAATCCTTGTCTTTTAACACATTATAAAGCCTTGTAAGGTCATCCGCGCTGTCAAGATACCTGTCGGATATCAGTTTTTCATAATTTGACATAATAAGCGAAATGTCATTCATTTTGCATTTAAGGGTTTCGTTTTCGATATCGCTTGACAGAGTCTTAACCTGCATTGATGTTAGGTTGCAGGATTTCATTTCATCACTGATTTTAACCATTGCCGTAACAAATGACAGACTGTCAAGCTTTTTACTGAAAAGCAAAAGCGAACTTTTTGACATTTCAACTGCCTGAGCCATTAAAATAAGCTTTGCGCCCTTAGTGAGTACAGGCAAATTGACACTGCCGTATTCCCTTTTAACATCATTTGAAAGGCGTGTAAATGATGTGTTGTTCACCAATGCGCTGCCCTGTTCTTTTAAATCAGACAACAGCCTTCTTTCCGCAGCATATGAAAACTGTTCGGGGCATATCAGCATAATATTGCCGCTGTTATTTTGAACGAGGCTTTTAATACTGTTAAACACATATTCAGTTTTGCCGAAGCCGGATCTGCCAAATACTAATTCAAGCAAAATAATTCCTCATTTTCTTATATAATCATCAGGTCTGATAAGACCTTCATTCATCATTATTTCATATGCTTCAATAAAAAATTCATACATAGGTCTTGATATATCAAATGCAAGCTTAAGCTCGTCGATTAGAGCAGGCGTATTAATTCTCGATAAATCAGCCGAGCTGTATGAAAACGACATATTTTTCGCAAGCAAATACGGTTTAAGCTCCGTCGGCGCGTCGGGATAAATATCTTTTTTATAATAATCCCTGCACTCAAATTTAAAGCCTGCCTGTTCACAAGCCTTTACGGCATCAAGCCATCTGTCGGGATGCTTTATTATAAGCTTATGGACCTCACGAAAATATGACGGTCTGTAAAGCCAGAAGACTAAGCCGTATCCGAATGAATCAGGATAAAATTCAAAATAATAAAACGGTGCGCCCGGATACTCATTCTTATATCTTCTGAAAAACATCCACATATTTTCCCTGTACTTGATTTTTGACCTGTTGCCCCTTGTATCGCGATAAATTCTTGACACAGACTTAATCGGGTCGGTCATCATCATATCGTCAATATCAAGCATAAGCTCGCTTAAGTCAAGCATAATCTGACGCATTGGAACGGTTATCCCCTGCTTCAGTTGCTCCTTATGCATTTCATAAAAAGCTTTGCTGTCATTAAATCGGTTCTCACAAAGAAGCTGAATACTCTCGCCGCTTATGCCTTTAAAATTATATTCACTCATTTAAGTAATCCTTTGTCTTCCATTCTCTGTGCCGCAAGCATTGCACACATTTTTGCACTGTGAAAATTAAGTCCGCCCTGAATCCATGCATAATACGGGGGTCTTATCGGCGCGTCTGCCGAAAGCTCGATTGACGAGCCAAGTGTAAAGGCGCCTGCAGCCATAACAACCTTACTGTCATAGCCGGGCATATCCCACGGCTCGGGCGAAACGAAGCTGTCAACAGGACTGCCGCTTTGAATACCCTGACAAAAAGCAATAAGGCTTTCAGGATTTTCAAGACCGAGTGACTGTACAATATCATGCCGTATTTCATCATATTCAGGTATAACATCATAGCCGAAGCCCGCAAAAAGTGCAGATATATATACAGCGCTTTTCAGTGCTTCACCAACAGTATGCGGTGCATAAAAAAGCCCCATATAAAGCTCACGGTTCATACCGAGAGTTGCTCCGACCTCCCTGCCTAAGCCGGGTGTTGTAAGCCTATATGCACATTTTTCAACAAGGTCAGCTCTGCCGGCAATATAACCGCCAGTAGTAGCAATTCCGCCGCCCGGATTTTTAATAAGCGAGCCTGCAATTAAATCAGCTCCCGACTCACATGGTTCTTTTTTTTCAACAAATTCGCCGTAACAGTTATCAACCATAACTATAACCCTTGGGTTGACAGCCTTTACCGCTTTACAAACCTTTTCAATTTCATCAACCGAAAGGCTCGCACGCAGCTCATAACCTCGGCTGCGCTGAATATAAACCATTGTCGTTTTGTCATTTACGGCACTTGTAATAGCGTCAAAATCAAGCTTTTCATCTTTTAAGGCAACCTCACTGTAATTAATATTAAAATCTTTAAGAGAGCCCATACCGCTGCCCCTGATACCGATAACATTATGTATTGTGTCGTAAGGCGTGCCGGTAACGCAAAGCAAATTGTCGCCCGGTCTTAAAACGCCGAAAAGCGCTGTAGCAAGAGTGTGAGTTCCGCAGGTAAAGCTGTGGCGCACAAGTGCGCTTTCAGCGCCGAATACCTTTGCCCATATTTTATCAAGCGTATCTCTGCCCCTGTCATCATATCCATAGCCGGTGCTTGAGGTAAAGTGAGTTTCACTCACACCTGATTCAATAAATGCATTAAGCACCTTGAGCTGATTGTATTCTGTTATTTCGTCAATATAAGAAAACTGTTTTTTACACTTTTCAAGGGCTATTTCAGACGCGTTGCTGATTTTATCGCTTATATTAAAAAAAGGTGTCATTTATAGATTCTCCAAATTCCGTTATTTACAAAGCCGAGGCTTTTATAAAAATTTTCATTTTTGTCAGCCTCACGCATTAAATGTACCCTGCCTTTTATATCGCAAAGCATATATGAAACAAGCATTTTACCATATCCCTTTTTACGAAAAGCAGGCTCTGTATATACAGACGAAAGTATGGCATCCCCGTCATATATTGATGAAAATACTGCACTTGTTACAATTTGATTATTAATATTAAGCGAATATGCTTTTGCAGTACCGTGGCGTATTCTGTGGCTTAAATCAACATACCACGCTTCAAAATCCCAGCTTTCATAATTATCAAGATTAAAAATATCCATTAGTTTCGGGTATTCATCAATAACTGCATATTCAATACTGTATTCAGGCTTTTTGGCAGCCGTCATTATCACACCGTGTGAATTATATTGCGTATTTTTAAAAACAAAGCTGTCATCGGTCAAAACGGAGGAATAGCCGACAGCACATATAAATTCACTTATTTCATCAAACTGTGAAATATTTTTTATATTATGAGATACGGTAAAATCCCTGTCAAGTGATGAAAGGACAGCGGTGCATTTATTGTCGCTGTCAAGCTGTGCATAAAAGGCAGCAAAATCATATTGAGTGCCATAGGCGTTTGCAAGAGACTTTATTCGCAGAGAAAACAAATCATTTTTTTCGTACATTAATATAATGTTTTTATCGGTAATTCTTTTAATCATAAAGCTTTGGTAATAATGAGAACAATAATTTTCGTGTTTCTTCAATATCTGATTTTTTAACTACGCTTGCGGCAGAGTGTATATATCTGCATGGAAGCGATATGGCAAGCACCTTTGCGCCGCCCGCGGCAGTCTGCACTGCACCTGCGTCATTACCGCCCGCAACAGCTGTTTTTGCTTGCGCGGTAATATTGTTATTCTCGGCAGTTTTAAAAGCAAGTTTATAAAGAGAGCTGTCATAAACAGTTCTGCCGTCCATAAAGGATATAACAGGTCCGCCGCCGAGAACGCAGACACGCTTGCTGCCCTTAACACCGCACAAATCCGCTGCGGTTGTAGCCTCTAAAATTATTGCTGTATCGGGTTTTACCGTGTATGCCGTGCACTCTGCACCTCGAAGCCCGACCTCCTCCTGAACATTAAAGCAGAAATAAGCGTCATATTTCAAATCCGATTTAATGAGCTCGATTAAAAGCATACAGCCTATTCTGTCATCAAGGGCTTTAGATTTTATATAACCGTTTCCAAGCTCACAATAATCCGATTTAAAATATCCGTAATCGCCGATGCTCACATACTTTTCGGCATCAGCCTTATCCCTTGCGCCTATGTCAATTTTAAGCTCGCTGAATTTCGGTATGCTTTTCTTTTCTTCAGCACTTTGCAGATGTATCGGCTTCAAGCCTGTTACACCGTTAATGCCGTTGACGGTTATTACTCTGTTGATTGCAACATTCGGGTTAATACCGCCTACCGGTGAAAATTCAAGATAACCGTCATCCGTAATCCCGGTTATAATAAATCCGACTTCGTCCATATGAGCACAAATCATAACTCTTTTTTCAGGTTTGATTTTTCCTTTTTTAAAAGCAATGATTGAGCCGAGAGCGTCAATTGAATATTCGCAGTAATCACTGATTTCATTTATAATAAAATCCCTGATAAGCTTTTCATCGCCCGATGTGCAATTAATCTCACAAAGCTTTTCAAGCATTTATCTCACGGCTCCTTTCGGTAATATACGCGGCTATAAGATTTGCAACAGCTTTAATATCGTTAATATCCACAACCTCCGTATTTTGATGCATATATTTTTCAGGTATCGAAATAAGAGCTGTTTTTATACCGCTTTCGCAAACGGAAATAACATCGGCATCAGTTCCCGTTTTACCGGGCATAATTTCTTTCTGATATGCAATATGGTTTTTCTCGGCGATGTCTGCAAGCTTATCGGAAATTGACCTGTCAAGTATCGGTGAATAACCTATCATTGCACCCTTGGAAATCTCGCCGCACTCGTTTTTTTCACATTCCGGCGTATATGCAAATGATACATCAACCGATATTGCTTCGTCAACATTTTTTGAAAAAGGTCCGATTTTTGCCCCTCTTGTTCCGACCTCCTCCTGCGAAGAAAGCATAACCGTAATTTTGCAGGGCAAAGCTTTAATCTCGTCAAGTGCTGACAGTATTGCGCATACGCCTGACCTGTCATCAAGACAGGAGGCAGAAATGCGGTCATTTATAAGTGGAGTGAAATTGCGCTTGAGTGTAATTTTATCTCCTAATGCAACATCTGTTTTAAGCTCCTTAACCGTCAGTCCCGTATCTATTGCAAGGTCGTTTAAATCAGGCGCGTTCTTTTCATCATCGGCATTTTGCAAATGAGGCGGCAATGTCGAAATAATACCGTCAATTTTTTTGCTGCCCCATATGCTTACCTCAAATGCAGGCAGCATTTTTGTGTCAATGCCTCCGACCTTATCAAATTTGATAAATCCGTCATCCGTAATTTCGGTTACGACAAACCCGATTTCATCAATATGCGCGTCAAGCAAAAAATGATACCCCTCGCCGAATGTGCAAAAAACATTGTTCATATTATCAGTTGTAACATTTCCGTATGCCGAAAGTAAATCTGTCAAATAGAAATTCAAATTTTTTTCGCTGCCCGAAACGGCAGGTATTGATGTTAAATCTTTTAATAATTCAAATGTGTTTTTCATTAGTCCTCAAATCCGTTTACAATTTCTTTAAATTTTCTGCCCCTGTACTCAAAGGTTTTAAACTGGTCAAATGCAGGGCACGCCGGGCAAAGGGAAACAATATCGCCTTTTTCTGCAATATTTTTTGCTTTATAAAGCGCATTTTCAAGGTTATCTGTTTTATATATTTTAAGTCCGGAATTATCGAAGCCGTCATACGAAACGACAGTATTATATATTTTATCGGCAGTTGCACCGTTTAAAACAAGAGCCTTGCAGTATTTAAATATATCGGGTACCATTTCACTCATATCGTTGCCTTTATCTGAGCCGCCCATAATCACAATAATCTTTCTGCCGAAAGCACGAAGGCCGCTGATTACCCTTGATGGAGAGGTTGCTATTGAATCGTTGTAATATTTTACACCGTTTAATTCTCGCACAAATTCAATTCTGTGTTCAACACCACCGAATGTTTTTGCAATTTTATTAATGCTTTCAATGTCTACAAGCCCCCATACAGCGCTTATTGCAGTACAGTAATTTTCAATATTATGACTGCCGGGTATAATTATATCGGATTTATTCAAAACATATGTTTCACTATAACCGCTGCTAAAAACTATATCACCGTTTTCCTTCATATAAACGCCTTTTTTAACGGGATGCTTAATTGAAAATTCAAGAAGCTCTCCCCTGACATCATATCTCATATCGTGATAAACTCTGTTTCCTATTGAATAATCACAATCTGCATTTAAAATTGTTTTTGCAGCTGAGCTTTGATAAATGAGAATATTTCTTTTTGCGTCAACATATTCATCAAGGCTGATGTGATGGTCCTGATGTGTACATTCTATATTGGTAACAACCGCAATGTCAGGCTTGTTTATCATATTGCCCATCGTTAAAAGCTGGAATGATGAAAGTTCGACAACCGCAATATCGTTTTTGCCGATTGCTTCAAGCTCCGGCATCAGCGCCTTGCCTATATTGCCGCCGAGATAAACCTTGTATCCCTGCGCGGCAAGCATTTTTGCAATAAGTGTAGTTGTAGTGGTTTTGCCGTTTGAACCTGTGACGGCAATTATTTTTGACGGGCAGAGCTTAAAGAAAACCTCCATCTCCGTTGTAACCGTCTGTCCTCTTTCAATACATTCGCTAATCCACTTGTTTTGAAAAGGGAGAATACCGTGTGACCTGAAAACCAAATCCATTTCAGGCAGTATGTCAAGATACCCGTCACCGAGAGAAAATTTAACTCCGAGCTTTTCAAGGCGTTCACATATTTGCGTGCCGATATATTCTCTGCCATTTTTATCGCAGGCATACACTTCAATACCCATTTTTGCAAGAAATTCGGCACAGGGAACATTTGCAACTCCCATTCCGACAAAGGCAACCCTTTTGCCTTTTAAGGCATCAAAATACTTTTTTGCATTATCATCCATATATTAACTCCTCAATGTATATAAAACTTGCCGTTTTTAAAATCCTTAAGGTTAAACTTTTTCATCTTTTCCTCAAGCTCAAATTGAAAAGGTAAACGCTCGTCAGCTATGTACTGCTCTTTAATGGGTATCTCGCAGTTCATAACAAAATTTGCGATAAGCCTTTTGCACTTGGTATCAACATTACCGAGAAAATAAACCCTTTGAGTTGATACCTCGGCAATAGCAACTGCAATTTTAAGCTGTTCCTTTTTTCCTACAGGCGTTACCATTTTTGAAAGTGCAACAGCCGTTTCATCGGCATTTTCACAAACAAAGCATAAAACGGCGCTGCCGCTTCTTTTTACCATTCTTGCGGTTATGTCGAATATAACGGCGTCAAGGTATGCAAGAATATCGTTTCTGTCGGTATTTTCAACATCGACAATATAAAAATATTCTTTTCCTTTCAGTGCCTTGGTGTTAAAATCAAGCTCATTTATTTCAATATTTCTGTTTAACGAAAAGCCGCAGCTCATTAAATCATCGGATATTGTATTGCAGTAATCGTTTACACTTTCAATTTTGCGTGATGTAATATAATACCCGGCGTCATTTATTTCATTTTCAGCTGCGGTTAAAAACGAATCGCATTTTCCGTATTTTGAATAATACATAAAAAGTAAAATGAGAACTGCGATAATCAATAAATCACAAAAATAATTCAGTATAACGGCGGCAGTGTTATTGAAACTGCTGACATAGGGCTGCACACCTATATAAATGAATATGAATACAGCTGTGAATATTACGGAAAATTTCATAATCCTATAAAGTTTTTTTTGCTTTTTTCTCAATTTATTCATTTAATCATACCCATAAATTCTTTTTCATCAATAACCGTAATTCCGAGTGCTCTTGCCTTGTCAAGCTTTGACCCTGCCTCCTCACCTGCAAGTACATATGTGGTTTTCTTTGATACTGACGATGAGGTTTTGCCTGCAAAGCTTTCTATAATTTTTGACGCTTCGTTTCTTTTTAATGTCGGCAGTGTACCCGTCAAAACAAATGTCATACCTGCAAAACGATTATCAACCGTAATATTGGTTGACTTGGTGTTCACACCGCATTTTTGCAAAGATGAAACAAGCTCCTTTGCCGATTCCCCCGAAAAGAATGAAACTACGCTTTCAGCCATAACACGGCCAAAGCCTTCAATTTCAAGGATATCATCTGCATCCGCTGAAATAATATCTTCAATATTTTTAAAGTAATCAGATAAAAGCTTTGCAGCCTTCGCACCGATATGCCTTATACCGAGAGCAAACAAAAGACGCGATAAATCATTGGATTTTGATTTTTCAACAGAAGCTTTAATATTGTTTGCGCTTGTTATTCCAAAACCGTCAAGGACGGAGATTTTATCATAATCGAGGTTATAAATATCAATTGTGCTTTTTATCAGACCATTATCGACAAAGGCTTCAATAATTGCGGGACCGAGCCCCTCAATATCCATGGCATCTCTTGAACAAAAATGAATAAGATTTCTCAAAAGCTGCGCGGGGCATTTCGGATTAATACATCTGATTGCAGCCTCTCCCTGCTCTCTGATGACAGGCTCGCCGCAGGAGGGACAATATTCGGGGAAAGTATAAACGCTGTCGCTGTTATGCTCATTAACACACACAACCTCCGGAATGATATCACCGGCCTTTCTGACAGTTACAATGTCGCCGATTGCAATACCCTTTTCTTTTATAAAATCCTGATTGTGCAGCGTTGCCCTGCTGACAGTTGTTCCGGCAAGATGCACGCTTTCAAGCACTGCTGTGGGTGTCAGAACCCCTGTTCTGCCTACGGCAATTTCAATATCGGTAAGCCGAGTTTGCTTTTCTTCAGGCGGATATTTGAATGCAACCGCCCATTTTGGGTATTTTGAGGTTGAGCCGAGAATTTCCCTTTGGTCAAAATCATCAACCTTTATAACTGCACCGTCAATGTCAAATTCAAGGCTTCCCCTTTCCTCACCTATACGGTTGATTTCCTTTAAAGCGTCATCAATACTGTAAACCTTTGTATAAAACGGCACTGTGTTAAAGCCGAGCTTTTTAAGGTAATCAAGCGACTGCTTGTGTGAGGTAAGCTCAACGCCCTCAATTCTCTGAATATTAAAGACAAATATATCAAGACCCCGCCCTGCCGTAACTTCACTGTCCTTCTGCCTTAATGAACCAGCAGCGGCATTTCGGGGATTTTTAAACGGCTTTTCATCATTTAAAAGCTGTCGGTCAACAACACGAATAAAGCTTTTTTTGGGCATATAGACCTCGCCCCTGACTTCAATATAAGGTACAGGTTCGTTAAGCTTAAGCGGGATATTATGAATTACCCGAAGGTTTCCGCTGACATCTTCGCCGACATCGCCGTCGCCCCTTGTTGAACCTCTGACAAATAATCCGTAACGGTATTCAAGGCTGACGGATAATCCGTCAATTTTAGGCTCAACCACATAGCTTGGATTATCTGTTACATCGGTAACTCTTTTTTCAAAATCATATATTTCATCGTTGCTGAAGGCGTCCTGAAGGCTTTCCATACGGACATTATGAATAACGCTTTCAAATGAGTTATCAGCCCTGCCACCTACCTTTTTTGTCGGGCTGTCAGGGGCATCGTATTGAGGATACTTCTCCTCAAGCTCTTTAAGTGAGCGCATCATCATATCATATTCATAATCCTCTATTTCGGGTGCATCGTCATTATAGTAGCGGTCTGAATGATAGCGCAGCGTCTTGCGAAGCTCCGTTATTCTTTTTTCAATATCTGACATATTAATTTCCATAGCCTTTCCGGCTACAAATAGTACATTATAAATCACCTGTTCACCTCGTCGTAGCCGGACAAGGCGTATAATGGAAAACCATCTCAAAATTATACCACAGGCAAATTTTGAGGGTGATATAATCGGTGTAGTGTGATTTTTCACACTATCACCACAAAAAATTATTCATTTTAGTTTATCACATATGTTGTAATTAATCAACAAATTATAGAAAAAAGGCAGGAACAATCCTGCCTTTATTTACTGCTGAAGTGCCGGGGGTAAGACTTAAGCCAAAATCTGAAATATCAAGCTCTCTTTATTGCACTGCCGCAATTTTTTAATCATAAATTATTGTGTTATTTGATGAATTTATGAAATATTTTTTTACCTTTTTTTATTATAACTTCATTTTCAAAATCTGATATCTTAAGTACAGAAAGTGCGCCGCTGATTTTATCATCATTAACGCTTACACCGCCCTGATCTATAAGCCGTCTGCCCTCGCCCTTTGATTTAATCATACCTGCCTTTAACATCATATCAAGTATTAAAATTTCGCCGCTGTTAAAATCATCATCGCAAAGCTTGGTCGTGGGCATATTTGAATTGTCTGCTCCGCCGGCAAATAAAGCTCTTGCCGCATTCTGTGCTTTAACTGCCTCATCCTCGCCGTGAACCAGCTTTGTAAGCTCAAATGCGAGTATTTCTTTTGCGGTATTAAGCTGACTGCCCTCCCATGCGTCCATTTTTTCAATTTCCTCAAGAGGTAAGAAGGTGAGCATCCTTATGCACTTCAAAACATCAGCATCCGCAACATTGCGCCAATACTGATAAAATTCAAACGGTGAGGTTTTGTCAGGATCAAGCCATATGGCGTTGCCTGCGGTCTTTCCCATTTTATTACCCTGCGCGTCGGTAAGGAGAGTTATGGTCATCGCGTGGGCGTCCTTACCCAGCTTTTTCCTGATAAGCTCAGTACCTCCGAGCATATTGCTCCACTGATCATCGCCTCCGAACTGCATATTACAGTCATAATGCTTAAAGAGATGGTAAAAATCGTAAGACTGCATAATCATGTAATTAAATTCAAGGAAGGAAAGCCCTTTTTCCATTCTCTGCTTATAGCATTCGGCACGCAGCATATTATTAACGGAAAAGCAGGCGCCGACCTCGCGCAAAAGCTCAACATAATTAAGATTAAGAAGCCAGTCTGCATTATTTATAATCATAGCCTTGCCGTCGGAAAAATCAATAAAACGCTCCATCTGCCTTTTAAAGCAGGCTGCATTGTGGTCTATATCCTCACGGGTCAGCATTTTTCTCATATCCGTTCTGCCGGAAGGATCTCCAATCATAGTAGTACCTCCGCCGATAAGAGCTATCGGCTTATTGCCTGCCATTTGCAGACGCTTCATCAGCGTAAGCGCCATAAAGTGACCTGCGGTAAGACTGTTTGCAGTACAGTCAAAGCCAATATAAAATACTGCCTTGCCGTTATTGACCATTTCCCGGATTTCATTCTCATTCGTAACCTGCGCAATAAGTCCGCGTGCGGTTAATTCCTCATATACTCCCATTTCAGTCCTCCAAATTTATATCCAAAATAATATGTTTTAACAGATTATCAAACTGCTATTGATTTAAAAGCTCCTCTGCACTTTTAAGCAATGTGTCCGTAATATCAAGACCGCCCATAATACGGGCAAGCTCATATTTTCTGCCGTTAAAATCAAGCGCCCTGACATTAGTATAGGTTCTGCCGTTTGAAACACTTTTGCTTATCAGAAAATGCTCATTCGCATTTGATGCAATTTGTGCGGAATGTGTAACACAGATTACCTGCGTGTTTTCGGAAACAGATTTTAATTTTAAGCCTATTTTATGACTTGCTCTGCCGCTGATGCCCGTATCAATCTCATCAAAAATAAGTGTGCCGACAGTGTCGTGCCTTGATAAAATATTTTTGATTGCAAGCATTATTCGCGAAAGTTCGCCGCCTGACGCAATCTTCGATAACGGCTTAGGCGGTTCGCCCGGATTTGTTGAAATAAGAAATTCTATTTTATCAAATCCCGTTGAATTAAGATTGCCCTTTGAGAAATCAGTTACAAATTCGAGGTTCGGCATATCAAGAAATTCAAGCTCATCTTTAACACTGTTTTCAAACTTTTCGGCAGCCCGGTGCCTTTCATCCGAAAGACGCTGAGCAAGCATAACGGTTTGCTCAAACAACCGGTCATACTCAAGATTAAGCCTTTCAAGCTCCTCATCACTGTATTTAATTGAATTTCGCTTTTCCCTCGCTGTGTTAAGATATTTTAGCATATCTTCCTCGTTTGCGCCATACTTATTTGAAAATTTATATAAAAGGTCAAGCCTTTCCTCAATTTGTTCAAGCTCATTCCTGTCAAAATCAATCCGGGCAAACAGCTCGTTAATTTTATCCTTAATCAATTCAACACTGTCTGTGACGGATAAAAGCAAATCGGTTATTTCCTTTGCCTCCTCCAGCTTAATCAAATTATTTATACAGTCACTAATTAATGACTGTGCGCCGTTAAATTCCTCATCGCCGTCAATATCAAGAAGTGTATTATTAAGAGCCGCTGTCAAGGCTTCGCTTTTATCAATAAGGGATTTTCTTTTGAGCAGCTCACTGCGTTCGCCGGGTTTTATATCGGCATCCTCAAGCTCTTTAATTTGATAATCAAGCAGCTCAAGTGCACTGTCCTTGTTTTCCTCGTTTATGCTCAATGCTTTTAATTTTCTCCTGACGGAAATAAGCTCTTTAAACGATTTTTTGTATTCCGATATACAGTCTTTGTCAGATAAAAGCATATCAATATACCTGTACTGATAATCAGGATTAAGAAGTGCCTGACTGTCATGCTGACCGTGAATATTCACAAGTGTGCCGCCAAGCTCTTTTAGTATTGATACAGTTGCGCTTTTACCGTTGATTTTACAGCTTGATTTGCCGCCTGCACTGATTTTCCTTGTTATGAGCAGCGACCTGTCCTGTGAATAATCATAGCCAAGCTCGATTAATTTATTGCAGACGGTATCCGAAATATCCTCAAATAATGCGCTTACATAGGCATTATCGGCACCATGCCTTACAAGCTCCCGTGAGGTCCGCTCCCCGAGGACGGCATTAATTGAATCAACAACAATTGATTTGCCTGCGCCTGTTTCGCCGGTAAGAACATTAAGTCCATATGAAAAATCAACGCTTGTTTTTTCAATAACTGCGATATTCTCGATTTCAAGAGTTTTTAACATTCAAAATCTTCTCCATATTCATAGTGAAAATCTTTGCAAAATCTTCTGTTTTGCACAAAACAAATATTGTATCATCGCCCGAAATTGTACCGACAACGCCTGTCCATTCCATAGAATCGATAGCTGTGCAAACAGCAACCGCCATACCCGAAAAGCACTTTATACAAACGATGTTAAGTGCATGTTCAACGCTGATAATAGAATCCGAAAAAATTCCGCCGGTGCGCTTAACCGCATTATTAGACGATTTCTGACCCGTGGAGTAAACATAGCGGCCTCTGTCGGAAAGCTCTTTAACAAGGCGAAGCTCTTTAATATCCCTTGAAATAGTTGCCTGTGTTACCTCAAAGCCGCATTTAAGCAGATATGACTGCAACTCCTCCTGCGTTTCGATATCCTTTGCATTTACAAGCTCTAATATTTTTGCATGTCTCCTTTTTTTCATCAGGCTCTCCTTTCAATAAGCTTTTTATTAAGAATTTCATAAAAATTTTCAGGCTTAAGCTTAATAAGCTTTGCTTTGATGTTTGATGTTTTAAGCATAACAGTCTGCCCTGCTTTAAGCTCAAGCATTTCCTGACCGTCGATATTTAAAACGGGACACTCACTTTTGTCGTTGCCTGCTCTGATATTGATGCAGGAGTCTGTTGAAAAAATAATCGTCCTGTCAGTAAGAGAGTGCGGACATATTGGAGTTGCGAGAATACAGCTTGCTTCAGGGCTGACAACCGGACCACCCGCTGCCATTGAATATGCAGTTGAGCCGGTAGGCGTCGAAATTATAACTCCATCGGCACGCATTTTGCTTACATTTCTGCCGTCAGCTGTAATTTCAATATCAATAAGTCTTGCAAAATTACCGCGCGATATAACAGCATCATTAAGACAAAGGTGCTTTGATACAATATTGTTATCTGCATCAATAACCAGTGCTTCAAGCATAAGTCTTTCATCAATATCAAATCTGCCCAAAACAACATTTTTCAAAAGCTCAAGTTCATTTTTTTCAACACCGCTCATAAAGCCGAGTCTGCCGGCATTTACGGCAAGCACCATTTTGTCATTAATTGCAGCTTTTTTTGCAATGTTAAGCGTTGTGCCGTCACCGCCTATGGCAACTGCAACATCACATTTGCTTATAAGGGTATTATCATCAACAAAGCTTACATTATTTTTAAAGCTATCAAAAATATCGGCAAATTCGGTATTCAGGCAAATATCTGTATTCAGCGATAAAAAAACGGAAATAACCTTTTCCGTCAGCTCTCTGACGCCTTTATTGTTTAAATTCGGAAATACGGAAATAATCATAACAGCTCCTCATGCGATTGATTGACAAGCAAGCTTGCATCAACCCTGTCATCAACGATTGCTTTGCTATCGTTAATTATATAAAGCAAATATTCTATATTGCCTTCAGGCCCTTTGACAGGGGAAAACTCAAGCCCTCTAACGGAAAATCCGTTTTCGCCTGCCATTTTAATAACATTTTCACAAACCTCTATGTGAGTGTTAATATCACTCACAACGCCCTTTTTGCCGACCTTCTCCCTTCCGGCTTCAAACTGCGGCTTAATCAGGCATACAGCGCTGCCGCCTGCTTTAATAAGCTTTTTAAGATTGGGGAAAATATGTTTGAGCGATATAAAAGAAACATCAACCGATGCAAAATCAATCGGCTCATTGACCTGCTCGTTTGTTATGTATCTGAAATTGGTCCGTTCAAGATTTATAACACGCTCGTCCGTGCGAAGCTTCCAGGCAAGCTGACCGTAGCCGACATCTATTGAAAAAACCTTTAAAGCTCCGTTCATAAGCATACAGTCGGTAAAACCGCCGGTGGAGGCACCGACATCCATACAAATGCAGCCATCAAGATTTATCGGGAAGCACTGTATAGCCTTTTCAAGTTTAAGACCTCCGCGGCTTACATATTTAAGAGTGCTGCCTCTGATTTCAATCACATCATCAGCCGAAATCTCACTGCCGGCCTTATCGGATTTTTGATTATTGACATATACGATACCCGACATTATTATTGCTTTTGCCTTTTCTCTGCTCGGCGCAAGACCTTTTTCAAAAAGAGCAATATCAAGTCTTTTCTTGTTTTTAGGCATTTTTAACCTCATCAATTATTGATTTATAATCCATCTTATATATTTCAAGCTGCCTTTGAACACTTGCCTGCTTTACAAATTCATTGTCAACGGCAATAAGCTTAAATTCGGCTTTGATATTATTTGACAGAAGCAGCTGTGCAAAAGTCTCGCCGATTGAGCCTGATATTACAGCTTCCTCGTAAAAGAATATTTTTTCGGCATTATTAATATGAGAAAACAATTCAATTTCAATAGGCTTAATTCTGTTAAGCTTAATAACACAGGTATCGTCAAGCTCTTCATAGGCTTTTGCACATTCACAAAATAACCTGCCGTAGGTTACAATAACCTTCTTTGCGTTAATGTCGCCCAAAGCAGAATAAGGCTTATGGTTAAAAAAATAGTTATCCGGAAGATAACCCTGTGAGCCTCTCGGATATCTGATTGCCGCTGCACCGTGAACTTTATATATGCTTTCATACAGCATTGAATCGAGTTCATCATAATATGACGGTGCAAAAATCGTAAGACCTGTAACAGAGTTTAAATAAGATGTATCAAATGTACCCTGATGGCTTTCACCGTCCTCACCTACAAAGCCTGCGCGGTCAACGGCAAAAATCACTTTAAGACCCTGCATTGCGACATCGTGAATAAGCTGGTCATATGAACGCTGTAAAAATGTTGAATAAACTGCAAAAACCGGCACAAGTCCGTTTCGTGCAAGACCGCTTGAAAAAGTAACGGCGTGCTGCTCTGCAATGCCGACATCAAAAAATCTTTTCGGAAATTTTTTTGCAAAATCACAAAGGCCCGTTCCTTCGGTCATAGCGGCTGTTACGCAGCATATTCTGCCGTCATTGGCGGCAAAGGAGGTAATCGTTTTGCCAAACTGCGCTGAAAAGCTGTTGCCGCTGCTTAACGGTTCACCCGTATTAATGTCAAATTTACCTATGCCGTGAAAGCGTGTAGGATTTTTTTCAGCAGGGTCATAGCCCTTGCCTTTGACTGTATTGATATGAATGAGCACCGAATGGTTATGTGCCTTGGCAACATTTAAAACATCAATTAAAGCTTCAAGGTCATGACCGTCAATGGGCCCGTAATATCTGAAGCCGAGATCTTCAAAAAATGTTGAATTATAAACTTTCTTCCTTATTTTTGTATTTATCAAAGTAAATGTTCTGCTGATTTGAAGACCAATCTTAGGTATTCTTGCAAGACCTCTTTGGATTTTTGACTTGAAGGTTACATATCTCGGCGATGTTCTGATTGTCGTAAGGTTTTTTGCCATTGAGCCTACATTGCGGCTGATTGACATATTGTTGTCATTAAGTATAACAATTAAATTGCTGTTGTCATTGCCGGAGTTATTAAGTGCTTCATAGGCAAGACCGCCTGTTAACGCACCATCGCCGATAACGGCTATAACCTTACCCTTTTCCCCTTTGATTTGTTTTGCTCTTGCCAGACCAAGCGCCGCTGAAATAGAAGTTGAACTGTGACCTGATGAAAAAATATCATGCTCGCTTTCAGCAGGTCTTGTAAACCCGGCAATTCCGTTTTCCTGCCTTAAAGTTGAGAATTTATCTTTTCTGCCTGTAAGAAGCTTATGCGTGTAGCACTGATGCCCGACATCAAAAACTATTTGGTCGACCGGACTGTTGAATACCTTGTGAAGCGCAACACTCAATTCAACAACGCCGAGATTGGAAGCAAGATGTCCGCCGGTGGAGGACACGGTTGTTATAAGCTCGTTTCGTATATCCTCACACAGCTCTTCAAGCTCGCTTATATTCAATTTTTTCAAATCACCGGGAGAATTAATATTTTCAAGAACTGACATGGTTTAATCTCTTTTCAATACACGCAATCACTTATTCCTGTTAATCAGGCTTAAAGCAAGCATTTCAAGGAAATCCGTATTTTCAAAATATTTTAACTGCTCAACTGCATTGTCAGTCAAGCTTTTGACATCCTGCTTTGCCTTTTCAATTCCGACAAGTGTTACATAGGTTGTTTTATTGTTTTCGGCATCTGAACCGACAGGCTTACCCAATTTAGCCTGATCACCGATAACATCAAGAATATCATCCTTAATCTGAAACGCGATACCAAGTGAATAAGCAAATTTTGAAGCAGCACTAATCTGTTGGCTGTTTGCACCGGCACATATACATCCCATTAAGCAGGCAGCCGATATAAGCGCGCCCGTTTTCAGCTTGTAAACGGTTAAAAGCTCTTTGATAACAGGTCTGCCTTTTTCATATAACAAATCAATCACCTGACCGCCTATCATTCCCGCGACGCCGGAATTTTGAGAGAGAAGACTTATTGCAGTTATTTTCTGCTCGCTTGAAAGGTCACAGTTTGCGATAATTTCAAATGAATGTGTTAATAATGCGTCGCCTGCAAGTAATGCGGTCGCTTCGTCAAATTGTTTGTGGCAGCTTGGCTTGCCCCGCCTTAAATCATCATTATCCATTGAGGGCAGGTCATCATGAATAAGACTGTATGTATGCACAAACTCAAGCGCACAGGCAAGCGGCAGGCAGGCGTCCCTTGTGCCTCCGCACAGGCGCGAAAATTCAAGTGCAAGCACAGGTCTTATCCTTTTGCCGCCGTTTAAAAGGCTGTATTTCATTGCCTCAACGACCTCTGCCTGTCCGTCGCTTGCGTCCGGTAAAAACGATAATAATGAATTTTCAACCTTTCTTACATCATTTTGAAAAATATTATTAAATTCAAATTCGGTCATTATAATTTCCATAGCCTTTCCGGCTGCAAACAGTTTATTAAAAATTATCTATACGACTTGCTGCAGCCGGGCAAGGCGTATAACCTATTCGCCGATTTAGTGTGATTTATCACACTGATTACTCCTTGGTAAGCTCTGTTATTTTTTGTTCGGCTGATTTAAGCTTATTTGTACAAAGCGCCGCTAATTTGGTGCCTTCTTCAAAAAGCTTTATGCTTTCATCAAGCGAAGCTTCATTTTTTTCAAGGGCATTAACTATTTCTTCGAGTCTTTTAATTGCTTTTTCAAAGCTGATATCATTGTTCATATCTTACCTCTTTAACTGTACAGTCGGCATAGCCGTCACTGAATTGTAATTTTATATTGTCATTTTCAGTGATATTTTTAACGCGTCTTATAATATTGTCATTATTGCTTTTTGCAATACAGTATCCCCTGCCCAACACCGCAAGAGGACTTAAAGCATCAAGCTTTGCGCATAATGATGAAAATATCATACTGCAATTATCTGTCTTTTCGTTTATAAGCAGAAGTAAATCGCTTATATACGCTTTTATATCATCCTCATAAGAGGCATAATATTCTGACGGATTTGCAAGCAAACTGTTATTTATCAGGTTGTCAAGACGCTGATTTTCGTTTTGAACCTTATTTATAAGGCTGTTTTTGAGCGATGCTTTAAGGTATTGCAGCTTTTTGACAAGCTCTGATGAATCGGGAACACAAAATTCGGCAGCAGCACTCGGAGTAGGCGCTCTCAAATCAGCAACAAAATCACTGATAGTAAAATCGGTTTCGTGACCCACTGCCGATATAACCGGTGTTTTGCATTCAAATATTGCTCTTGCAACGGTTTGCGAATTAAATGCCCATAAATCTTCCATTGAGCCGCCGCCTCTGCCTAAAATGATGACATCAATATCTTCCATTGAATCAAGTATTTTAAGCGAATTAACAATGTCGTTTACCGCAAGCTCACCCTGAACGATTGTGGGAGCAATAACAATTTCGGCAAGCGGATAGCGGCGTTTTGTGATGTTTTTTATATCCTCGACAGCAGCGCCGCTGTTTGATGTTGCAACTCCTATTTTTGTCGGGTACTTTGGAATAGGCTTTTTATGAACATCGTCAAAAAGACCTTCTTTTAAAAGCTTTTCCTTAAGCTGCTCAAATGCAAGATTCAGCGAGCCCAAGCCGTCAGGCTGCATATCCTCGGCACAAAGCTGATAAACGCCGTCACGCTCATAGGTAGAAATTTTGCCGCGGCAAATAACCTTCATACCGTTTTCAGGCATAAATTTAAGCCTTGCTGCATATGACGAAAACATCACAGCCTTCAGCTGACTTTTTTCATCCTTCAGAGTAAAATACATATGACCGCTTTGATTATATAATCTGAAATTGCTTATTTCACCGACGATGAAAATATTTTTTAAAATTTCTTCAGCGTCAATAATATCTTTAATATATCTGTTTAATTGTGTAACTGTAATTATACTTTTCATTTTGAATCTTTCAGCAATGCATATACTGCACTGCCGAGTGCATTGTCACTGCTGTACTGCGGCTCACAGAATATAGCATTTATTTTTCGGATTACTGTTTTCCTTAATATCGTATTACCCGACACACCGCCTGAAAACACAACGGGCATTTCACCGTATTCATTAAGCAGCTTTTCAAGCATGGCAGTAACGCTTTGGGCAATATAAGTCAATACAAATTTTGCAATGTCCTCGCTTGATGCATTATTTTTGAACATATTCAATGCTTTATTCTCAACGCCGGACAACGAAATATTATTATCTTTTAGTGAAGGTTTGTGATTAAATTCACATTTACTTGAAAGTGACAGCCGGTCAAGCTCCTTACCGCAGGGAAAATCAAGTCCGAGCATTACACCGGCGCGGTCAACAGCCTGTCCTGCTTTAAGGTCAAGGCTTTGAGCAATTATATTCGCCTTGATAATTTCGTCCTTGTCAGGCTTAACAAGAAGCACTTCCGTTGTTCCGCCGGATAAATGCAGCGCGATAAATTCTCTCTCAATCAGTTTAAGATTATTTGTGCTGTAAAGAGCAGCAAGTATATGACCTGCCTGATGTGAGGTTTCAAATAACGGTACGCCGCAGGAAGCGGATATACTGTGTGCATTAGCAAGACCTGTTAAAAAGCAAGGCATATAGCTGCCGTCAACATTTCGCGGCCTTGCGCTTACGCCTACAGCGTCAATATTATTTGAAAAATCAATATTTTGAATTAATGCATCAATAAGCACAGGCATATTTACAGTGTGCTGAAATACCGCCTCGCTCTGCCTCAAGCCCTTACTGCCGGGCTTAACGGTCAAAAGCTTTTTTTGGTGATAAACCCTGTCATTATCAATTATACAGACAGAGGTTGTATAGTTACTTGTATCAATACCGAGATACACCTTATCTGCTCCTTGTCACAGTGCCGAGTACACCGTTTATATATGACGCATCATCTGAGCTTGAATATTTTTTTGCAAGCTCGACCGCCTCGTTTATTGCAACGCTTTCGGGCACACTGTCAGCAAACTCCATTTCAAAAAGTGCAACATATAAAATTGCAAGTGTTGTTTTGGGAAGCCTTGATGCTTTCCAGCCCTTTGAATATTTATTTATTATTTCATTGAATCTTTCAATATTGTCGCTCACTCCGATACAAACCTCTTTAGCATAATCACAGACAGGTTCAACATTTTCACTGTAAAGCTCGATAAGCTCGTCAAGCTGTGGAATATTATCAAACAAGGTTTCAAATATCAGAAAGAAAGCCTGCTCTCTCATTTCATTTCTTTTCATAAAAACTCCCAAAAATAAATGCCGACAAAATATTAATTTGCCGGCAGATTTCATTAATCTTCAGTTTCACAAGGTTCTTTAGATTCCGCAGGCCCCTCAAAATCAATACCGGCTACTATTGCATTAACTTTGCTGACTCTTTTGCCGGTCATATTTTGTACAGATTCTTTAACGGCAGTCTGTACCTTGCAGGCAACTGAGCGGCATTTCTTACCGGGCGCAATGTTAATATAAATACTGATTGATAAATCATCGCCCTCCTGAATAAGTCTTACAGGACTCATAACATGCAGGCTGCCCTGTTTAATGGTACTAACCACATCGGCAGGACCGTTATAAAAGGAGGACACACCGTCAACATCCTTCGCTGCATTTATGGCTATTGAAGATATAACCTCGTTTGAAATCACAAGGTCACCCATTGAACTTTTAGAATAAATCTCCATACATAAGCCTCCTTAATTTTTAACTATTATAACATACAGTGAATAAATATACAAGATTAATTTGACTGAATAATTGTAACATCTTCAAACGAGCAGCTAATCTGGCTTGTTGCGATTTCTTTAATCTGAAGTATCAATGTATCCGTTAAATCCTCTGCATCAACTATTATATCCACTTTTTCACCGTTTTCACTTATAACGGCGATACAGTTTGCAACGCCCTTTGCCATAACAAGTGTTTCAATTTTATTTTCATTATTTATCATATCGCTTATCTCGGCAATTTTTGCCGCCGCTTCTTTTTTGGCGTCATTATCCTCATCTGACGAATCAACTACTGCCTGCAGCTTTTCAATGCTTTCGTCACGGGCAGTCTGCCTGTCAATCCTTGCAGATGAAAAATATTCGCTTTCAGTAGTCTGCTGCGTTGTTGCATCAACATATGTAGCTTCGCCGAGTATTTTTTCTTTTGCACTTGAGATAGTGCTTACCTTGCTTGAAATATCACTGTTTTCCCAGTACCAGTTGCCCATAACTCCGACGGCAAGCAGCAAAACAAAGCAGGATATTGCCGCTTTGGTTTTTTTTGATTTTTTCTTTTTCAGGTCATTTACAGTTATTTCGGGCAGTTCATTTTCATTAAGCTTAGTATTTTTTTCTTTGTTTTTCATATAAAATTCCATAGCCTTTCCGACTACAAATATTTGATTAAAATTATATACACCTTGTTGTAGCCGGACAAAGCGTACAATATGAATTGAGTCGGCATAAATATTGCCTCAATCGGATTTTAACAGCGATTTAAGTTAAATAACATGAGCCTTTGCACTGTTACTCTTTTATTTTGGACACACTGACTCTGCTTGATGAAATGTTGAAGAGTGCAGTAACCGTATTAATTATTTTTTCCTTTGTCTGAATGTTATCACCACCATCACATAACACGGTAACACCCTGTACCTTTGGCATATATTCCATAATAAACACAGGCGTTTCTCCGTTTTCCGTATCATACAAAACATATTCATCCTTCTGATTTAATGAGCTTTCGTCGCTTTTAACCTCATTATCCTTTGCATATACGCTTTCGGTTGTATTTTCAAGTGTAATCATAATTTTACAGCTGCCTGCTCCGTCGATTGAGGATATTATGTTTTCAAGCTTTGATTCAAGCGTTTGAGTATATTCAGCATAATCAAAGCTTTCATCCTCCTTGCTGCTGTTTGAATTATCAGACGAATTAAAAAGCTCCGATGAAAAAATCAGTATTATACCTATAAGCCCTATGGCGACAACCGCTTTGAGCTTTTTGTCATTACCGCCCGAAATACCGTTTAAAAATTCCTTAACTTTAATCGCCAAGATAATACACCTCTGCAACCATTCCCGATTTTTCGTAAATATATTCTTTAACCTCGTTCAAATCATATTCGCGCGGAATAATTATCTCAAGGCTGTTGATATATATCTCCTCATTAATATATTCACTGTCACAATTTATTATGCAGGCATCATAACCTCCCGCACACAATGTTCCATTGACATTGGCTTTAACAAGTTCTTCACTGCTTTGACTTTCGTTTATCACACTTTCAAAATCCGTTTCAGGCAGAGTAAAATCAATATTTCCGTTTTTAAAAGGCAGTAAAAACGATATAAAAATAAACATTGATAAAATCATTTTATAGATTTTTCCCATGTTGCCCTTTGGCGTCAGTATTGAAAATATAACCGAAATAATAAGAGTGGTGCATACGCACAGCGACCATTCCCTGATAAAATCCATTACGACACCGTCCTTGCCGCAATAAGAATACCAATGGAAATAATTGTGGTAACCATTGTTAAAATCAGCAAAACATCAATAATCAGCAGAGTATCTTTAAATGCGGATACAGCCTTGTATGACGAGCTGTCACTGAAAATTTCGGCGCACACAGATGTAAGTGAGAGTACAAGCCGCCACATATTAACCTCGATAAGAGCAGGCAAAAACACTGCGAAAACCGCAATTATGCCCACAACGCCAACGCTTGTTTTTACAAGACTTGAATAGCTTTGGATTGACAGCAGTCCCTCGCTTATAGAGCTGCCTATCACCGGTACCACTGAATTAATTGCAAAACGAATTGAACGAATGCCGAGAGCATCTGCTTTTGAAGCCACAGCGGTTTTCAATGATAATATTGATACAAAGATTGCCGACAGTGTTGAGATGGCACTTGTAATTACTTTTTTCAGCATTGAAATTGTACCCGATAAATTAAGCTCGCTTCTTATGCCGGAGCAGATGCCCAGTGCAAGAAAACAATTTGTAATCGGCACAAAGAACAGCTTTGCCGTATAGTTAAGCGCCTGCGCCAATATAAGCAGCGTTGTATTAACGGAAAATGCCGTCATTGCGCTGCCCGATGTTGCGGCAATCACGCAGAATGCCGGAAAGAATGCATACGCAAAATCAGAGCATAGAGTTATCGTTGAACAGGCAAGCGAAATACAGTCAGTAAGCTTATATGACAGAAAAATTGAAATAATCAGTGCCGCCGTTACCGAATAGGTGGAATTTATGCCGCTTTCAAGTTCACTGCTGACCGAAGAAAAAAATGACGACAAAATTATGTATGCAATGATAATCATTGCCGATTTTACGGGCATATCGGCTTTAAGGGTTACAATCTGCCATATATGCTTTAAGGTATCTGAAATTGAAATATTTGAAATACTTTCATAATTGAAATCATCAATACCGAGTTCTTCAAGCAGCTTTCGAGTATCCTCGTCAAGCTCGTCAAACGCTGACAAATCAAAGCTCTCAAGATATGAATAATATTCATTGTCCTCAGCGGAATATGCACTTATCGGCAGAATAAGGATAATAATAAATACCGATATAAAAAATAAAAATCTTTTCATTTGAGCAGTCCTGTTACAATTTTAATTACCGTTTCAAAAAGCGGCAGCGTCATAGATAAAATAATTATTTTAGTTGCTATTTCGGTTTGAGTGGCAAGCGCGCCCTCACCGCTGTCCTTGCATAAATCAATAACAAACTGACCAAGCAGCGAAATGCCGAGAATTTTAACCATAAGGCTGATGTATGAGTTTAGCTCGCCGCTTTGCGTTGTAAGCGATTTAAGCGTTGCCGTAACATCGGAAAACTCATCAGCTATAATTAAAAATATTCCGACAGCCGCGGCAAGTGTAAGTAATATTGAAAACTCCTTTTTTGTTTCTCTTACAAATACAATAAGTATTAAGGAGATTATTATTATTCCCGCAAGCTTTATCATAGGTCAAACAACGACTTGACTGTTGAAAACAGCTCACTTATTTCAGGTACGAGCATCATTAAAACAACAATTACTCCCGCAAGAGTCGTAAACATTGCCTGCTCCTCCCGCCCGCTTCTCACAAGAACGGCATTTAAAACCGCAACAATTATACCTATCGCCGCAATCTTGAAAATAAAATCAACTTCCATTTATCCTCCTACGCAGTCAGAACCGCAACAAATACACCTGATAATAATCCTGCTGCAAGATAAAGCCTGCAGTGACTGCTGTAATGTGCTTTATATTCATCCTCAAGCATTTTAAAATGCCCGGAATATTCGCTTATCATTTTAATTTGACTTTCAGTGTCATATTTGCCTATTAAGTCAAATAATGATTCAACCCTTGCCGTTTCGTTTTCGGGTAGAGGCAATACTGATTTTTCAAGTGTAAAATCGAAAAATTCAAGCCTTGAATCTGTTTTAAGCTCACGCATTATCTGCTGTGTTTCGGGAGTTGTGCTTTTTAACATCAGATTGATTTTTTCACATATGTATATAAGGTCTCCCAAATACTCAATCTGCCTCTTTTTATACATTGCCGTCATTATCCCAAGGGAAGTTGAAAAAATAATTATCATTAATATTCCTGCTGTTTTCACTGCTATCAGCCCTTAAATCAATAATATCAAAGCTGTCGGTATAGTTTTTTAATATTACTATATAATCAAATTCGTTTGTATCAATCAATCCATCTATGATTTTATTGTCAAAAATCTGATTATATGATTTCATATGTGCAGAAACAATAAATCTGACTCCCGTTGAAAAGCCGTATTTTATTGCATTAAGCTCATCAATATTGCCTATTTCATCACAAATAATTATTTCAGGGGACAAGGTTCTTGTAGCAATTTCAATACCCTTTGCTTTTTCATAGCCCGTTATATAATCAATGTTAATTCCGTATCTGCCGGCTGAAAGCTCATAGCGTTCGTCAACAACGCTTACTCTTTTATAAAAAGAGTTATATCCTCCCGAAAGAAGTCTTGCCATATCCTTTAAGCAGGTGGTTTTTCCGCTTGAAGGCTCGCCTGCAACAATAATACTCGGTGTAAAATCCCGATACAATAAATCGAGAATTTTTCTTGAGCAGTTTTTGCAGCTGTGCGATATTCTTACAGATAGTGATGTTATATCCTTTACCGACGAAACCTTGCCGTTTTTATAAACCGCAGATGCACCGATACCGATTCTCGAACCGCCCTCGGTAGTTATATAACCGTTAATCATACTGTTCATTTTTGTATGATACGAATTGTTGCAAAGCCTGTCTGTTATATATTTAATATCACTTTCTGATACGGTAATACATTTCGGCGTAAGTCCTTCAGTTAAAGCATTCCCGGTCAGAAAATACATTTTTTTGTGAACATATATGATTAAAGGTTTATTTAATCTGATTCTTATCTCGCTTATGTTCATAAGAGTTATATCATCAAGCTCGCCAAAGCAATCTGAAATATGCTGCGGCATAACTGAAAGAAAAAAAGATAAATTGTCCAACCAATCACCTCAATAATGATTATGTTCACGCAAAATGCATTATTACAAATTATTTGTTGAACTAATTAAAATGTTATGTTATTATATAATTGTTATTAATAAATACAGTTGGTGTAAATATGGATATTGCAAAATTTAAAAACGAAATAAAAACCAATCAATTAATCAACGGCGAAACCGTAAGCTATACCGCTGCCAGCTTTGTTTCACTTATTTTGCTTTTTGCATTTAAACAGCTTTTAAAGCTTTTTACCCCTGCAAACACCGCTATGTGTGTTTTTATTGCGTTCATTTCTGCTGAAATTATTTCATATATTCTTGAAAAAAGATTTGTTTTCAGAAAAAAGGTATTGTCGTCCTCTGTTAAACAGATCTGCTTTTTTATTTTCAGAGCATGTGTTGATTTCGGCTTTTATAAGCTTTCGCAGTTTATATTCGGCGATATGCTTGATATGAGCATTTATTTTGTATGGAGCGTCGCAATATCAATTTGCTTTTTCTTCAATTATTTCTTTGACAGGCTTATTCTTTTTGACTGCGCTTACAAGGCCGAAGAAATCAAGTATTCAAGAAGCTATATAGCCTTTTACAATAACAGATATGTTGTTCTTTCGGGCGTAATAACAGCAATTTGCATTTGTGCAGTTTATATCGGATATACGGCTTTTCCGTTTGGCGATTATACTGTTATGCGAATGGATTTATACCATCAGTACGGTCCCCTGTTCGCGGAGCTTTATGACAGGGTTATTAATCATCAGAGCTTATTATATTCCTGGGTATCAGGTGGCGGCAGCAGTTTTTTAGGCAATTATTTCAACTATTTGTCAAGTCCGCTTACAGCAATAATTTTTCTTTTTGATAAGGCGGATATATCTGTTGCAATATCTGCGATTGTTACGGTTAAATGTATTTTAAGCTCACTTACCTTCAGCTACTATATCAGGAAGTCGCTTAACAGCAGCAATTACTTTTCCTCATCATTCGGCGTGCTTTATGCATTCAGCGCATATTTTCTCGCATATTACTGGAATGTTATGTGGCTTGATGCAATGTTTCTTTTGCCGATTATTGCTCTCGGAATTGAAAGGCTTATAAACAGCGGCAAAGCCTCCCTTTATATAGCCGCGCTGGTGCTTGCATTACTCTCCAACTATTATATGGGATTTATGTGCTGCATCTTTTCCGTTATATATTTTCTTGCTTATATCATTATTACATCAAAAAGGACTAATAAAAAAAGTCTTAAAAATGTATCTGTGAAAGAAAGGTATTCATTTAAAAATTTAATGAAGGCACGCTTTTTTAACAGAAGTGTTAAATTTGCATTAAGCAGTCTTGCCGTCGGCGGCCTTTGCGCCTTTATGCTTGTTCCGGTATTCTTTATACTAAAATCAAGCTCGGCAACATCCGGTACCTTCCCGTCTACCTTTGAATCAAGCTTTGACATATTTGATTTTATAACATCTCATCTTCCCGCGCTTGAAACCACCATAAGAAGCAGCGGTGAGGATGTGCTGCCCAATGTATATTCGGGTACGATTGTGCTTTTGCTGATACCGCTGTTTATTCTTAATAAAAACATTCGCTTTAAGGAAAAATTTGTATATATTGTTTTAATGCTGTTTATGCTTTTCAGCTTTGATAATAACATTATGAATTACCTCTGGCACGCCATGCATTTTCCAAATGACCTGCCGTTCAGATTTTCATATATGTACTCATTCATTATTCTTGTTGCGGCATATAAATGTCTTATCAATATCAAGGCAATTTCAACAAAGGATATATGTCTTGTAGGTATGTCGTGGATATTTTTTATATGCATTGCGCAGAAAATGGCAACAGAAAAAATGTCGGAGGCGACAATTTATGCAAGCATTGCCTTTGTTATAATCTGGTGCGGATTTTTATATCTTTTCAGAGTTAATAAGCTTGAAAAGGCTTTTATGTATTTTCTTTCTGTAGTGCTTATATTTACCGAAATTGTTGTATGCGATATAAGTGCATTTGAAATCGGTCAAACTAATGAGGGCTACAAAGAGAATTATAATGATTATACAGAGGCAATTAATACAATAAACAGGAATGACGACGGCTTTTACCGTGTTGAAATGACAAGCCTTAATTTAAGGATGGATCCGTGCTATTACGGCTACAACGGAATATCGACATTCTCATCAATGGCATACGAAAATTATTCACAGCTTCAAAAGTGTCTCGGTATGTACGGCAACAGAATTAACAGCTACACTTATAACGGGCAGACCGCCGTATATAATATGATGTTCAACATCAAGTATCTGATTGATACAAGCGATACCATTGAACCTGACGAGCACCTTTTCAGTTACTCATTTACAACAAGCAGCGAGCAGACAAATGTATATGAAAACAAATTCAGTCTGCCAATCGCCTACTGCGCAAGCAATAATCTTGAAAACTGGTATGTCAATGAGGACGACCCCTTTAAGGCACAGTCTGATTATTTTGAGCTTGCGACAGGATATTCCGATGTATTTGTAAATGTAGATTATCTTAATACCGATTTCGATGAAATGAGCGGCGACAAAATAACCTCAAACGGCAACTACTGGTTTTATAAATCAAGTGAGGATGATTACGGCAAAGTCACATTTACAATAACGCCTAAGCAAAGCGGCAATCTTTATCTGTATATCAGCTCATCAGACATAGAAACCGTTGATATCGACAGCGATAAATTTTCAACTATTACACAGGAAATTGACGAGCCTTATATACTTGATCTCGGCTATTTTGAGGAGGGCGAGGCAGCATATATTACACTTGACTGCCAAGATATCGAAACAACCGAAACATATGCCGATATTTATGCCTACACACTTAATAACGAGGTTTTTGAACACGGCTATAATAAACTAAATGAGGGCGCTGCAAAAATTGAAAGCCACAGCGACACATCAATTTACGCAACCGTAAACGCATATGAGGACTGTTATCTTTATACATCTATCCCCTACGACGACGGTTGGACGGTCAAAATTGACGGTCAGGAATGCGAAACATTTTCAATCGGCAATGATGACTGCGCGTCAATGCTTTGTACTGCTCTTAAAAAGGGCGAACACACTGTTGAATTTAACTATAAGCCAAAGGGACTTAACTACGGTATTGCTGTAACAGCGGCAACCTTTGCGGCTGTTTGCGGATATATTGCATACACAACAATTATAAGAAAAAAGCGAATTGAAGATATTGTTGCAAATAACAAATCTTCTGTCTGAAAAAAATTAATTTTGTATATTTATGATATTTACTTTATTCTTTATTTGTTGTAGAATATGCGTGTAAAATTTGAGAGGAGTTTTAAAAGCTATGGCAAGACAAACAGAAATCAACATTAACTCTATCCCAATCGGTCCGCTTGGTATTATCGGTATGCCGGGTTGCGAGGAATTGACCGACAAAATTGATGAATACCTTGTTAAGTGGCGAAAAACGCAGGCAAAGGAACACGCTGAAACAATAGCTTTTTACGGCTATCAGCGTGATACATATAAAATCAACATATCGGTACCGAGATTCGGCAGCGGTGAAGGCAAAGGTGTTATTGAGGAAAGCGTACGCGGATATGATATTTACATTATTGCCGATGTATTCAATTACAGCTGCGAATACAAAATGTACGGTATGACCGTGCCTAAATCCCCTGATGATCATTTTGCGGATTTAAAAAGAGTTATTCATGCACTTTCGTCAAAGCCGAGAAGGGTATCGGTAATTATGCCTATGCTTTATGAAGGCAGGCAGCATAAAAGAAGCTCGCGTGAATCTCTTGATTGTGCCATGGCTTTGCAGGAGCTCGTAAATCTGGGCATTGATAATATCATCACCTTCGACGCTCACGATCAAAGAGTTCAAAACTCAATACCTGATCAGTCATTTGAAAATGTAATGCCCACCTATCAGATGATTAAAGCTCTTGTCAATAATGTTGACGATTTGGTTGTTGACAAGGATCATCTTATGATTATTTCGCCTGACGAGGGAGCTATGCATAGATGCATTTATTTTGCAACACAGCTTGGTGTTAATCTCGGTATGTTTTATAAAAGGAGAGATTATACTAAAATTGTAAACGGCAGAAACCCTATTGTTGAGCACCAGTATCTCGGTGATTCCGTCAACGGAAAGGACATAATTATTGTTGATGATATGATTTCATCCGGTGAGTCAATGCTTGAGGTTGCGAGCAAGCTCAAGCTTCTTGGCTGCGCAAGAATTTTTGTCTGCACAACTTTCGGCCTTTTCTGTAACGGTCTTGAGGTATTTGATAACGCATACAATAATTGCGTATTTGATAAGGTGTTCACAACAAACGGTGTTTACCAGCCTAAGGAACTGCTTGAAAGGGAGTGGTATGTAAGCGTTGAGCTTTCAAAATATACTGCTTATTTTATTGATACTCTAAACCACGATATGTCAGTATCATCACTTCTTGATTCGTCTGAAAGAATAAATAATTTACTTATTAAGAAAGGCTTAAAGGAGTCATAATTATGGCAAAAGTAAAGCTTAATAAAGTTCAAAAAATAATTTCAATAGTTGCGGCAGTAATACTGCTGATTGTTATTGCGGGCGGTGTTTACTGCATTTCCACAAAGCAGTCCCCTATTGAGGCGGTGAAAACTGTTTTTACCGATAACGAGGAGCAGATTGTCGGCAAATGGCAGAGCCAATCAAATCCCGGACTTCAGGCATATATTTTTTATGATGACGGTACATATGATTCATATCTGTCAACTGCTAATTTTTCAGGCAGATATATAATTGACGGCAACAAGGTTTCACTTATAAATCCGTCCACAAGTAAGGAAATTGTATTTAAATTTTCCGTCACCGAAAAAGAGCTTTCTTTAACTCTTATTGAAGAGGACGGAGCTGAACCCGAAGAACAGGAGGTCAGCAAATATGACCGTGTTGACGAGCTTAACCAGAAATCAATTGCCGATTTAATCGGTGAACTGAAGGACAATGCCGAAGAAACAACTCAAGCTGAATAGATAATTCAGTATATGTATATTAAAAAACAGCCGGATTAACAATTTTGTTGCGTCTGCTGTTTTTTGATTTAAACGGTGCTTAAAAATATATTCAGCTTGAAAACAAAACTGTAATTATTATTATCCGTTAATCATATACATTACCAAGGACGGTGAAAGCCTTGGTTGGTAATGTTGAAAAAAGATGCATTGATTTAGGTCATTATATTGTTGAAACAAAAGCCACTGTTCGCAAGGCGGCAAGTGTGTTCGGCATAAGCAAATCGACTGTACATAATGATGTCACAAAGCGTTTATCACAAATTAATCCGCTTCTTTGCAGTGAGGTAAAAGAAGTTCTTGAAGAAAATAAAGCACAGCGCCACATAAGAGGCGGGCTTGCCACAAAAGAAAAATACAGCAAAATGAAAACGGATTGATTTTTGCTTGTAAGCGTGATAAAATAAACAAAACCAATAAAGGATGTTTAAAGATGAAAATAGGTTTTATAGGCTGCGGTAATATGGCAAGCGCCATAATCAAAGGCATTATCAAAAATAAATTTATATCCTCAGAGTGCATTTACGCTTATGATATTCAAGAAGCGGCTCTTAAATCCGCTAACGAAAAATACGGCATTAACATATGTTTAACACAAAAAGCTGTTGTAAATTGCTGTGACACTGTTGTTCTTGCCGTTAAGCCCAATGTGATTGCAGGTGTACTTTCGCAAATTTCATCTGCGCTTGATGAAAAAAATCCGCTTGTAATCTCAATAGCAGCCGGCAAAACAATTAATTATCTTGAAAGCTGCCTTGAGAACAACCACAGGATTATTAGGGTTATGCCTAACATAAATGCACAGGTATGTGAATCAATGAGCGCATACTGCGCAAATGCATATGCAACTGACGATGACAAAATGCTTGTATGCGAAATGCTTAACAGTATCGGCAATTTAATTGAGCTTCCTGAAAGCAGTTTTGCTTTGTTTGGCGTTTTGGGAGGATGCGCGCCTGCATATTCATATATGTTTATTGACGCGCTTGCAAGAGCCGGCGTTAAAAACGGAATGAAAAAATGCGATGCAATTAAAATTGCCGCACAAACAGTTTACGGCAGTGCAAAAATGATTCTTGAAAGCGATGAGCATCCGTGGCAGCTTATTGACAATGTCTGCTCCCCCGGAGGCACAACAATCGAGGGTATAGCGTCACTGCAGTCCGACGGCTTTGAAAAGGCTGTGCATAACGCTGTTGACAAAGCGCTTGATAAAGACAACAGATTATAAGCACATATAAAAAAGAGTGACTTTATGTTCAGTCACTCTTTTTTTATGCGGATTTCAATTATAAATACTTTTTAATTTCATCAACCTTATTTGTCTGCTCCCAGCTTACGCCGAGATCTTCTCTGCCCATATGACCATATGATGAAAGGTTCTTATAAATCGGCTTTCTTAAATCAAGCTGTTTAATAATTGCCGAAGGTCTTAAATCAAATACAGTTTTAACTATGTCACTCAGCTTTTCATCATCGACAATGCCTGTACCGAATGTATCAACCATTACCGAAATCGGCTTTGCTACACCGATTGCATATGCAAGCTCAACCTCGCACCTATCGGCGGCACCTGACGCAACAATGTTTTTAGCTACCCAGCGTGCGGCGTAGGAAGCGCTCCTGTCAACCTTTGTTGGATCTTTGCCGCTGAAAGCGCCGCCGCCGTGACGGGCATAGCCTCCGTATGTATCAACTATAATTTTTCTGCCTGTTAAGCCTGAATCGCCGTTAGGTCCGCCGATAACAAATCTGCCGGTCGGATTAACAAAATACTTTGTTTCTTCATCAATAAGTTCACTTGGAATTGTTTTTTTGATTACCTCGTTGATAATATCTTTACGAAGCTGTGAAAGCTCAACATCTGCGCTGTGCTGACTTGAAACAACAACAGCCGTTACACGGTTTGGCTTTCCGTCAACATATTCTACCGTAACCTGTGTTTTACCGTCGGCATAGAGGTAATTAAGCGTGCCGTCCTCCCTGACCTTTGTTAATTTAACAGCAAGCTTATGTGCAAGACTTATCGGAAGCGGCATTAGTTCCTTTGTTTCATTGCAGGCGTAACCGAACATCATACCCTGATCGCCTGCACCGTTAAGATTATTCTCGTCATCCTCATTATTTTTCAGCTCGAATGATTTGTCAACACCCATAGCAATATCGCTTGACTGTTTGTCAAGTGCGGTAAGAACAGCACAGGTGTTGCCGTTAAAGCCCTTTTTGTCATCGTCATAGCCAATTTCACAGATAGTTTTACGCACTATTGACGGAATATCAACCTGCGCCTTTGTTGTAATCTCTCCCATAACAAGGACTTGTCCGGTTGTGCAGGTGGTTTCGCAGGCAACACGGCTCATAGGATCCTGAGCAAGCATTGCGTCAAGAATTGCGTCTGATATACTGTCGCATATTTTATCCGGATGACCCTTTGTAACCGATTCACTTGTAAATAAAAATTTAGACATACTGACATCTCCTTAAACAAAAACACATACCGATTAAGGTATGTGTTAAAATAACCTCATCACTCGGTAAGCAGGTATTAGCACCTTACATAAGCAGGTTGCTGTGGCGTCATAAGGCCAGTCCCTCGACCACTCTTGATAAGCAATATTTACTTCTTGTCTATAATACATCAAAGCATACACAATGTCAATATAAATATTAAATTTTTGAATTTGAACAAATATTGTTATTTTAACATTATATTTTTTAGATATTCTGTTGCAATTACTTTATAATTAGTTTATAATTATTTTGGATATAAATATTATATTCCATTAAATAAGGAGGAAGATTTATGGCAAAAAAAACCGTATTTATTACCGGCGGTACAGGTAATATGGGCTGGGCTGCTGTTTCCGAAATGGTTAAGCATCCTAACGACATCAATATCAAAATGCTCGCAAGAAAAAGCCCTAAGAACGAGGAAAAGCTTAAGGGTCTTATGGCTAAACCGAATGTTAAAATCGTTTGGGGCGACCTCAATGACTACGATTCAATTCTTGAGGGTGTAACAGGTTCTGACTATGTGCTTCATGTCGGAGGAATGGTATCCCCTGCCGCTGACTGGAAACCATACAGAACGCAGGCTACTAACATCGGCGCGGCACAAAATATATGCAAAGCTGTTCTTGCACAGCCTGACCCTGACGCTGTTAAGGTTTGCTATATCGGAACGGTTGCCGAAACCGGCGGCAGGAACTATCCTATTCACTGGGGCCGCTGCGGTGATCCGATTAAAATTTCAATTTACGACCACTATGCTGTTTCAAAAACAGTTGCTGAACGCACATTTGTAGAAAGCGGTATCAAAAACTGGGTTGTTATGCGCCAGTCCGGTATTCTTTATCCCAACATTTTAAAGAATATGGATCCAATTATGTTCCATGTACCGGTAAACGGCGTACTTGAGTGGTGCACTGTTGAGGATTCGGGAAGGCTTATGTGCAACCTTGTTCTTGAGGATAAGGCAGGTCATCTCGGTTCCGATTTCTGGAATCATTTCTTTAACATTGGTTCAGGTAAGGAATACAGAATATCAAACTATGAATTTGAATGTCTGCTTCTCGGTACACTCGGTCTTGCAGGTCCTGAAAAGCTGTTTGACCCCAACTGGTTTATTACAAAGAATTTCCACGGTCAGTTCTATGCTGACGGCGACAAGCTTGAGGAATTTCTTCATTTCCGTGAAAATCTCCCTGTTCAGGACTATTTTAACAGACTTGCCACACAGGTTGAATTTTATTTTAAAATACCGAGATATCTTCCCAAAAATGCTGTTGCTGCCTGTGCAAAGCCGTTTATGAAGAAGATTGCTTCTACAAAGGACTTCGGCACAATTGACTGGGTTAAAACCAAAAATCAGGTTAGGCTTTCGGCATATTACGGCTCATATGAGGATTGGGAAAAAATTCCTTCAAAGTGGGAGGATTTTGAAATCATCAACTTTGATAAAGACACATCTGCTGCCGACAAGTTTAAGCTTGACCACGGCTATGATGAAACTAAGCCCGAATCCGAGCTTGACATTGAGGATATGAAGCAGGCTGCAAAATTCCGCGGCGGTGAATGCCTGAGCAATGAAATGAAGAAGGGCGATATGGCAACAAAGCTTAAATGGAAATGCGGCTATTGCGGTGCAGAATTTGAAGCGTCCCCCGCTCTTATCCTTTTAGGCGGTCACTGGTGTCCCGAATGTTACATTCCTCAAAAGAAATGGGATTATGACAACATTGCAAAAACGAATCCATTCTTTGCACAGGTTTGGTATCCGAGCCACACCAAGGACGAATGTAATGTATATAATTTTGATGACTTGTTCCAGGTTGACGGTGTTAAATGGGATGACATTAAAAGATAAATTATCCGTATATAACTAAACGGAAGTACAATCTCCCACCGAAACATTAAATAACGGTGCAATGCACATTATTGAATACATAAAGTAAAACCTCTACAGCAGATACACAAACTGCTGTAGAGGCTTTGTTTTAGTTATGCCCTTTATTAATAGTATGATGAACAGGAATAGTTGACATTTTTGCCTACATATCTGCGCAGAGTAAATGATTTTCCGCTCTGTGATACCTTAATGCTGACGGATTTAGGCTTAACATTGGTAGCAGTATAAAAGCTGCAAGTGATTTTTCCGCCGCTTACGCTCATATAAATCTCAATAGGATATGATGTGGTATTCTTCCATTTAAAATCTTCAGAAGTGCTGTATATTGCAGCATCTCTGCCAAGCGGAACATATGAAACCCGCTGGCTGTGCTGATGTCTTTCAACAATGCCGACATTTGCATTTAACGCACAGTTAAACATTGTTGACGCAACCTGACAAATACCGCCGCCCACTTCATTTTCAACGCTTGTTGAGCCTACAAAGACGGGAGCTTTTTTATATCCCTTGGCTGCTGTTCTCGGTCCGACCACATCATTGAAGGAAAATGTTTCGCCAGGCATTACAACAGTACCCGAAATAGCTCTTGAGGCAATAATTAAATTATTTGTTCTGTTTGCATTATTAACATAGCTTGAAGAATATGTTGCATAGCGATACGCGTATTTTGTGCTTAAATAATAACTCATATATCCGCTGTACTGGACATTGCGGCTTGTGCAGTAAGCGCGAACTCTGACATAATATGTTCTGTATTTGCTGATACCTTTTATTGTATATGAGGTAGTGGAAGCGCCGGTAATTTTTTTGCAGTGATTATCGGTTTTGAATGTAGGGTCGGAGCTGTAATAAATTTCGTAGCCCGTGCATCTTACCTTATTCCAGCTGACTTTAATTGAATTTGCGCCGGATTTATAAACCGAATTCAGAGTCACTCTGTTAGGTATTGTAACATTGGTTGTATAATCGCTGAAGCTTCCGTAATAATAAACACCGCTTGAAACTGTTTTATATGCCCTTACTTTAAAATAATACCTTGTTGCAGGATTAAGATTTTTAACAGTATAGCTCGTATCGCTCGGTGATATTCTTATAAGGTATTTGTATGTTTTTGATGAATCATCATATTTATAGATCTGATAACCCGAAACGCCGCTTTGCTTTTTCCAGGAAAGTGTTATTGAATTGGTTGTCGCAGTACCGTTGACCTTTGATTTCAGGCTTGTTACCTGCTTTGGCAGTATCTTGAAATTTTTTGATATTGTGCCGGTAAAGTTTTTGGTACCGTAAATGTAAACTGTAGCCTTGCCCATATTTACATTATTAACAAATTTAACGGTATAATCGGTATTTTTTGTAAGAAGTACCTTACCGGATGAATTTGTAAAATAAAGATAAGGCGTAGGTGTTTTGGCATTGCCCGAATAAACCGTTGAGGTATAGCCGAGCGTCAAATCAACATTGCCGTTATTTTTAATATTAACGGGATTAATGGTAAAATTCCTTGAAATTGTACCTGAATAATTACCTGTACCGCAAGCAGTAACCGTAGCCGTACCGGCATTTACATTATTTGTGTAGCTGACCTTATAATCAATATCTTTTCTCAAAACAGTGACATCACCGTTTTCATCGGTAAAGGTTAATGAAACAGCCGGCTTTTTTTCAAGACCGTCATATGTATATGCGGTTGTATTAATCCCCAGCGTATATGAAGAATTATCTATTATCGCTGTTTCATCGGCAAAAGCATTTACAGCAAATAAAGAGCATATGGCAAATGCCATAAAAGCAATTAATAGCGAAATTTTCTTTTTCAATTTTATTCCCTCATTTCTGACCGTAATAAGCATTGGCACCATGCTTCCTTAAATAATGCTTGTCAAGTAAATACTGCTCAATACCTATATTTGAATTACCGTTGGCAGCTATTTGCTCGGTTCTGCTTGCCATCTTTGAAACCTCTTCAAGTATAAGCGCATTTTCAACTGCTTTAAAAGCATCCTTACCCCAGGCAAACGGACCGTGACGGTGAACCAAAACAGCAGGACATTCATCAGGACTTATTGAGCGTTTAGCAAACTCCTCAACAATAACCTTACCCGTATTAAGCTCATAATCGCCGTTTACTTCATCTTCTGTAAGTCCCCTTGCACAGGGAATACTGCCGTGTGCAAAATCGGCATGAGTAGTTCCGTACGGCGGAATATCTCTGCCTGCCTGTGCCCACGAACACGCTCGTGACGAATGGGTATGCACAATACCGCCTATATTTTTGAAATTTCTGTACAGCTCAAGATGTGTTGGTGTATCAGATGAAGGATTAAGCCTTCCCTCAACCTTATTACCGTTTAAATCCATAACCACCATATCATCAGCCTTCATTGTATCATATGGCACACCTGACGGCTTTATGACAAAAAGACCTTTATCTCTGTCAATTTCCGAAACATTGCCCCATGTCAGAACAACAAGTCCATACTCAACAAGCTGAAGATTCGCTTTATACACCTTTTCCTTTAAATTTTCAAGCACATCATCACCTACATTCCGAGCTTATAAGCAACATCATTATAAAATAACTCTTTTTTAAAAGCGTCAATTTCGGTATCTTTATTAATATGCAAAAATTCAATTCCCATAATTTCCGCAAAATCTCTCATATGCTCGGCATTAAGACTGTAAGAAAGAACAGAATGATGAGCACCTCCGGCATAAATCCATGCCTCAGCAGAGGTTTGAAGGCAAGGCATAGGCTTCCACAAAACGCCGGCAACAGGGAGCTTTGGCATATCATTAGCCTGCTCCATACACTCAACATCATTGACAATCATACGCAGCCTGTCACCCATATCTACAAGCGTTACAACAATAGCGCTGCCTGTTTGTGCTTTAAACACAAGCCTTGCAGGGTCTTCTCTGTCGCCGATGCCAAGCGGATGGACCTGTATTTTTGGTCTGTCGGCAGCGACAGTCGGGCAAACCTCAAGCATATGTGAACCTAAAAGCATCTCATTTCCGGGTTCAAAATGATAAGTATAATCCTCCATAAACGCCGTACCGCCGTTTGTCATACCTTCAGACATAAGCTTCATAACTCTTGTCATAGCTGCAACCTTCCAGTCACCCTCTGCTCCAAAGCCGTAGCCCTGACGCATTAAATCCTGTGATGCAAGACCGGGAAGCTGCCTTAATTCCTGCAAATCCTCAAAATTTGTATGAAAAGCACCAAAACCGTTTTCATCAAGGAATTTTTTAATCGCGGCCTCTTCCCTTGCCTGGTACCTTACAGCTTCAATATTATCCGTGTCCATATCATAATATTTTTCGTATTCAGCCATCTGAGCATCAATTTCATCATCACTTACAGCATTGACAAGCTTAATAATATCACCGACGCCGTAATGGTCAACCTGCCAGCCGAGCTTTATCTGAGCCTCTATTTTATCACCGTCCGTTACAGCAACATTGCGCATATTATCAGAAATACGCAGAACACGAAGCTTTCTTGATTCAGCGGCGCCGACAGCAGCTCTCATCCAAACACCGATTTTATTTTGAAGTTCTTCATCCTTCCAGTAGCCGGCGGCAACCTTAACCTTTTTGCGCATACGGGCATGAATATAACCATGCTCTCTGTCACCGTGCGCCGACTGATTGAGATTCATAAAATCCATATCAATATCCGACCACGGGATATCACGGTTATATTGTGTATTAACATGAAGATACGGCTTGTTAAGCTCATTAAGACCTGCTATCCACATTTTTGACGGAGAAAAAGTGTGCATCCAGGTAATCACACCGGCGCAATTTTCGCAATTATTTGCCTGCCTTACAGCGTCAAGAATTTCAGCAGATGTTTTAACGCAGGGCTTGGCAACAACTCTGCACGGTAATTTTTGCGACCATTCACTGCAAATCTCACTTGCGTGAGAATTGATATCGTTGAAAATTTCCTCACCGTAAAGATGCTGTGTACCGACTAAAAACCAAAATTCATAATCCTTAATTGACATAATAATTTCCATAGCCTTTCCGGCTGCAAATGTTTATTAAAAATCACCTATTCGCCTCATTGCAGCCGGACAAGGCGTATAGTATAATGAAAATTTAACCATCTCAAAATTATGTCGCAGGCAAATTTTGAGGGTTTTTTTCGAGCGCTTGAAGTGTGAGATAAATTGAGCAAAAAGAACCGGCAGCGGTCAAAATAACAAAAAGCAATACTTTGCCCGAGCGAGATTTTATGTACTGTAACTGTTCAATCGGATTAGTGTGATTTTTCACACTATACTCCTCATCAAATATTCAAAGCTGCCGATTTTTCAACCGCAAGTGCTTTTTTATAAAGCGACATATATTTCTTAAAGCCCTCAACATCATTTGCATCAGGCTCAACAACAGAGCTTTTATATTTGCTGAAAACAATTTTATCAAGATAATCCTCAAGGCACATTCCCTGATTATCAAATGCAAATCCTGCAAGAATGGCAATTCCCCATGCGCCGCCTTCACCGGCAGTTTCCATAACCGAAACGGGAGTATTCATTGCTCCTGCCATAAGGCACTGACCCACATATTCCGTTTTAAAAAGGCCTCCGTGACCTGTAAGTGAATCAATTTGAACATTTTCGTTTTCAAGTATTTCCATACCGATTTTAAGAGAAGCCATTGCGGAATAAATCTGCGCTCTCATAAAATTGGGAAGATTAAAGGAACAATTCTCACTTCTGACAAACAAAGGCCTGCCGTATTCAATCTCTGTAACAGGCTCGCCTGAGAAATAATTAAAATTAACAAGACCGCCTGCATCGCTGTCAGCCTCAAGAGCAGAATTATAAAGCAAATCATAAATCTGCGCTTTTGTAAGAGAACAGCCGGAAAGACTGGAAAAGCTTATAAAAAGCTTAACCCAATAATCAAGATCGGTACAGCAATTATTGCAGTGAACCATAGCAACGGGCTTGCCCGTCGGGGTCGTAACCATATCAATTTTATCATATCGTTTTGATAGCGGCTTATCAAGAACCACCATTGAGAAAATCGAGGTGCCTGCCGAAATATTGCCTGTTTTAACTCTCACGCTGTTTGTTGCGGTCATACCCGTACCCGCATCTCCCTCCGGCGGACAAACAGGAATACCTGCCTCAAGCTCTCCGCTCGGGTCAAGCAGCAACGCGCCCTTTTCAGTAAGGCAGCCCGCGTTATCCCCTGCGAGCAGAACCTTAGGCAGTATATTCTCAATATTCCACGGATATTTTTTTACTTTTTCAAGCGCAGAAAATTTTTTTAGCATTGACTTGTCATAGCAGTTAACTGTGCTGTCAATCGGGAACATACCTGATGCCTCGCCGATACCAAGCACCCTTTCCCCCGTAAGCTGCCAGTGAACATAGCCTGCAAGCGTAGTTAAAAAATCAATTTCCGCAACATGACTTTCATTATTTAAAATTGCCTGATAAAGATGCGCAACGCTCCACCTTTGAGGTATGTTAAAATCAAACAGTGAGGAAAGCTCACTTGCAGCATCTGCTGTTATTGTATTACGCCAGGTGCGAAATTCAGCAAGCTGCCTGCCGTTTTTATCAAAAGGCAGATAGCCGTGCATCATTGCCGAAAATCCGATTGAAGCAAGTGATGTAAGCTTGATATTGAACTTATCATAAAAATCACATTTAAGACTTGCGTAAGCCGACTGAAGCCCTTTCCAAACATCATCAAGTGAATAAGTCCATATACCGTCAACAAGCTTATTTTCCCAGTCAAAGCTCCCGTTAGCGACAGGATTGCAGTTTTTGTCAATCAAAACAGCTTTTATTCTTGTTGAACCGAATTCAACTCCGAGAGAATAAAAATTAGAATCCTTTAAATCAGACATATATACCTCGCAAAAAATATAATTATTTATTTTATTTTATAATATAAATATATATATTTCAATAGTTAATATATTACAAATTTGTTACATAAAAATTCAATGCATACATTGCCTGCACTTATGATATGCCGTTCATGCCAATAAGCCCTCCATTTTTTCAATTTTAACCGAACCTTAATTAACGATACTTTTAACAAATGCAAATAAAAAAACTCCGTAATCATAAGATCACGGAGTTATTGGAGGCACCACCCAGATTTGAACTGGGGCATAAAGCTTTTGCAGAGCTCTGCC